>DHTZ01000016.1:57371-63193 GCA_002408885.1 Lentisphaeria bacterium UBA5247
AACTCCCATCACTCGCTCCATTTTTTTGCCTCTCCCGTTTACGTGATAATTCACCGTTATTTCCGCCCAATTCAAGTAGCTGAAATGCAGTCTGCCCGGAAAGGAAATCGTAACGCCCCCTGCCGCAATCTTATGGTGAACAGCAGAAAAACCGGAACCCGGCTCAGAGAAGAACCCTAGATTTTACCGGGGGTTGTAATACATGTGCTTTCTCTCTGAATCAAACGCGGTTCGGCGTAACGCAATGGCACGCCGTCAAATTTCCCCGACACCTTTGACTCCAGAATACGGGCGGCATTTTTGATCTGCCTCGGAAGATCGGTATCAATGGTGGTCAGCCGCGGCCGGACGATTTCCGCCAGGCCGGAGTCGTTTACCGCAACCAGGCTCAAGTCCTCCGGGACTCGAATTTTGTGGTCGTAACAAAAGCTGTTGACAATCACGGCTTTTTCGTCGTCCGTCGAAATAATGGCATCCACCTGTTCCAGAATACCGGAATTCAATTTCTCCAGAAGCAGTTCGGGCAGTAGGTCTTTCGGGGAGCCGAACTGCAGAAGCTTCAGGTCAAACAAGAACGATTCAACATCATCGGCGCCGGGATTGGCCATTTCATAAAGATTTCGCCAGACCGCCGCGTATTCAGCCTCGTCCGAATGCCGGATGTTACTGCACAGCAATGCCGTCTTGCGACAGCCCATGGAAGACAGATGATCCATCGCAAGCCGGATAACCTGCGATGAATCGATGCTGGAACACGATATGCCGAAGCGCTCATAGCGCCCCCCCAGCACCACCAGCCGTTCTCGCCCGGCGGCGCATAACGCGCTGATATCCTTATAGTCCGTCAAATTAAATCCGTACATCAACGAATAACAGGACTGGTCCCGCACCAGCTCGATCACGTCCTTCAGCGGTCTTTCGGTTATCAACTCCACCTGCCAACCGGATTTTCCCAGCAACTCAAGCGCCGCATCCAGAAAAAAACGAACACTGGGGTGTGACAGATTCGCCGCGAATACCCGGATTTTCCGCTCCGAAGGAAAGATCCCGTCCTGGCGCCAGCGGACAAAAATCCCCTGCCCCTGATTAAGATCAATATAATATTCCTCGGCCAGTTGGCGGATCGCCTTGCTGGCGGTCACATAACTGACCTTCCACTGTTTGGCAAGTTCGCGACAAGTCGGGAGCTGTTCTCCGATGGAGTAATCGCCCCGGATGATTGCTTGCGCCAATTCATTTTTTATCTGCAGGTATTTGGGAGCCATACGTTGTTCTTTATCATTTGTTATATATATCAATCATTATGTATCTATATCAGGAATATAGCGGGAAAAGCTAAAATGTCAATGTACCCCGCAAGAAAACATACGTTCCAATCAAAATGTTATTTTTTACGAATGGTCCTTGATTTTCATTAAACATATTTTATAGTATGATATATATCTATTTAAAGTAATTTAAATCAAAATGCACTTTTAGCCAAAACCAAGGAGAAATAATGAGCAACAACAACGGATATGAAAAATACGGTCAATTTTCTCCCTGCGGCAAAGAGTTTATCGTTTCCCGCATGGACACCCCGCGCCCGTGGATCAATTACGCCTGGAGCGAACATCTGATGGCGGCGATCGACCAGCGCGGGAGCGGTCAGGGAATCTATCGGGACGCGGACGGAAACCGCTCCGTCGCTTTTCAGGAACGCTTTGTGTATCTGAAGGATATCGAGTCCGGCGAGTTCTGGACGATTGGCTGGAATCAGGTGCGGTCGCCGCTGGCGGTTTATCAATGCCGGCACGGCCTGGGGTATTCGGTCCTGAGCTGCCGCCATCTGGACTGGGAGGCCGAATGGACGATCACCGCAACGCCTGATTCGTTTGAAGTCTGGCAGATAAACATCAAAAACAGGGGGGCCCGAAGCCGGAAAATCTCCGTATATCCCGGGGTCGCTTTCGCGCTGGGCGGCTGGGAGCCTTACGGGACCCTGGAGAACTATGCCTGCGCCGAGGCTTTTTCCCCCCGGGCGGTGTATGCGGTAAACCGTTCCAATGAACGGCCGCAAGCGCGGAATAACGGTTTCTTTGCCGCGTCGTTGCCGGCGGATGCTCAGGAATGCAGTGTTCAGGAATTTCTGGGCGGATATTATGAAAGCTGGAGCGCACCGAAAGGCATCGCCGAACCCAAACTCGGAAATCATGCCGCCATGAATGAACAACTGGCAGGGATCATGCAGTATGATGTCGAATTGGAGGCGAATGACAGTTGGACGGTTTATTGCGGAGGCGGCAGTTGTTTTGATTCCAGTGAAATCGGAGATTTCGGAAAAGAAACGTTTGACCATGCCATGACCGTCGCGCTATCCCGCACCGAATGCTTCAAGCGGCTGGATTTTACATTGCCGGAGCAGGACTGGGAATGTTTCTTCAATATCTGGGGCAAACAGCAATTGCTGTTGTTGAAGGATTTCGCCAGGGTGTTCCTGATCGGTTTCCGCGATACCTTGCAGGATGCGACCGCCATTGCCGCCTACGAACCCGAACTTGCCGGGAAATCCATTATCCGCACGTTGGGGTATCAGTACCGGGACGGCAGCGCATTGCGCGGCTGGTCGCCCATCGATCTGCATAAATATGCCGACAGCGGGGTCTGGATCGCCATGGCGGCAGAGGAGTATCTGCGGGAAACCGGGGATGTTCCGTTTTTTGACCTGAAACAGAAATTCTATGACGCGGCAGACGGAACCGTATGGGAGCATATTGAGAAATCGCTGGAATGGCTGATGGCGAACCTGGGCGAACACGGTTTGCCGAAGCTCTATTTCGGCGACTGGAACGATTCTCTGAATATCGGACGGAAGGGGCGCGGCGAAAGCGTCTGGCTGGCAATGGCCCTGGTTGTCGCGCTGGAGAGCGCCGCGAAGATCGGCGGGCAGATCGGGAAAAAGACCGATTTCCATAAAATGGCCGCCGCCATGCGGGAGCAGATCGAGGCTCAGGCATGGAACGGAACGTGGTATTTGCGCGGCTTCGACGACGATGGCAGGCCGGTCGGTGACGGCGATCGTATTTTCAGCGAACCGCAGAGCTGGGCGGTGATGGCACGTTTGAACCCGGAGCGTTTGCAGCAGGCGATGCGTTCGGTTGACGAGCGGCTGCGGACGGGTAACGGCCTGGTGGTCTGCAACCCGCCGTATCATGAGTACGATCCGGCCTGCGGGAGAATCAGCTGCATGCTGCCGGGATGGGGCGAGAACGGCAGTTGTTACTGCCATGTGACGGCGTTCCAGGCGGTAGCCGACGCGATGATGCGGGACGGCGGGCGGGCGGTGGACAGTCTGCGTTCGATTCTGCCTTTTCACGCCGGACTGCCGGTGGAAATCAGCAAACTGGAGCCTTATGCGTTTTCCAATATGTTCCGCGGACCGGCGAACGCGCGCAGCGGCGAAACCTTCAAGGGCTGGACGAGCGGCACGGTGCCGTGGGCCATGCGGGCGCTGACGCATTATATTCTGGGCGTCCGCCCCGATTATGAGGCGATGGTGATCGACCCGGTCTTGCCCGCGGAATGGAATCAGATCGCGGTAAAGCGGATATTCCGCGGGTTTGAACTGGATATCAAGCTGGAAAATCCGCGGAAATGGTCCGCCGCCGAAAGCCGCCCGCAAATCCTGCTGAATGGAAAAGAGCTGGCGGAAAACCGGATCGAGCTGACGGAATTACGCAATGGAACCAATACCATTCTTTGTAAAATGGAGAAATATGAAAACGATATGCGCCATCATGATCTCGCTGCTGATCCTGCTTCAGGCGGCGGCCGCGGACAGGGGAGATAAGCGGTTGAATCCTGCGCCATTGTTTCGGGAACATGCGGTTCTGCAACGCGACATTCCGATTCCCGTCTGGGGGGCTGCCGCGCCGAACCATCAAATCCGCTGTACACTGGGAACCGTTCAGGGGATGACCGTCAGCAACGATGACGGGCGGTTCTTCCTGCGGCTGCCGCCGTTGCCGGCGGGAGGGCCGTGGACCCTGCGTTTTGAAGATGTCCAAAGCGGGGAGAGCATTGAATTTCAGGACGTCTGGACGGGAGAAGTCTATCTGGTGTCCGGTCAATCGAACATGGCGCTGCCGTTGCGCGACCTGGACGGTTTCGCGGAATGGCAGGCGGAGGGCCGTCTGAATAATCCGGAAGTCCGTTATTTCAAAGTACCGCTAAAAGCCATGCCCACACCGGCGCAGACCGCCGCCGGAAGCTGGCAGCTGGCGACGGAAAAGACAACCGGGAAATTCTCCGGCATCGGATTCCTTTTCGCGGAAAAAACCGCCCGGGAAACCGGGGTGAAAGTCGGAATCATCGAGGCTTCGCGCGGCGGTACCGGCATTGAATGCTGGATGAGCCGGGAAGCGCTGGTCCGGATTCCGTTCCGGCGGGAAAAATTGCTGAAATACGATGTGGATGCATACCGCCCCGAGCATTATGCGGAACTGCCGCCCACTCAGATTCTACCCGCGCCGGATGAATTGATTTTCAAGAATATCGCCCGGCTTTTTCCGGCTCCGCCGCCCAATGAGGGATTGAAGCGGGGATACGCGGAGGTCGATTTTGACGACAGCGGCTGGGAACGAATGGAACTGCCGGACAGTTGGACGGTAAGCGGTTACAATCACGCCGGCGTGTTCTGGTTTCGCTTGGCGGTGGATTTGCCGGAAGCGGCGGACGGCAAAGAATATCTTCTATCGCTGGGCGCCGTCGACAAAGGGGACATCACCTATTTCAACGGCGTTGAAGTCGGGCGGACGGGCGATGGAATCGACATGAATCCCTGGGCGACTCCGCGCACCTACCGGGTGACCGGCAAAGCCGGACGCAATATCATCGCCGTGCGGGCGGCGTCGCTGGTATCGATCGCAATGGACGGAGGACTGGTCGGACCAGCCGGACAACTGTTTCTGCGCGGCGGGAATGTGGATATTTCGCTGGCGACAACATGGCGTTTCAAGATGGAATATGACGCGGGAACGCTCGGTTCGGATTTCATGCCGTTGTGCGGTCCCGGCGAGCCGCATTCCATGCATATTCTGTTTGACAATATGATCGCGCCGCTGGTTCCGTATGCGCTGCGCGGCGTTCTCTGGTATCAGGGCGAATGCAATGCCATCGCGCAGGCGGGCGCTTACGGGGAAATGCTGAAAGGGTTGATTTCGGACTGGCGTTACCGCTGGGGTCAGGCGGATCTTCATTTTCTGGTCGTGCAGTTGCCGGGTTATCAGGCGAAACGCCTGGTATCGCCATTCAGCCAGTGGGCGGTGCTGCGGGAAGCGCAGGGACAGTGCGGAGAACCGGTGATCGTCAGTTGCGATACCGGCGATGAAAACGATTTGCATCCGCGCGACAAGGAATTGATCGCCGGGCGCGCTTCCGCCGTTGCCGTGGCCTTGCTCCGAAAGCAGGAACCGCCGCGTTCGCCGCGCATGAAGTCCGTGAAAGCGGTCGACGGTAAACTGCGGGTGGAATTTGACACGGCCGGTTCATCGTTGCGTTTTCAGGGCGAACCGGACGGATTTGCCGTCGGTGAAGATGACAAAGAGCTTCGACGGGCCAAGGTTTCAATCATTGCGCCGGATACGCTGGAAATCGCGCACCCGGAAGGAAAAGAGCCGCGGTTGCTGTATTACGGATGGAGTAATTTCCCGACGGGCAATCTGTACAATTCGGCAAACCTGCCGGCAATGCCGTTCCGCTGGAAACAATCAAACTCCGAACAATAGAACCGTTGAACACCTGGAAATTCTAAATAACAACTTACGCCTCTTCTGCACTTTATG
>DHTZ01000082.1 GCA_002408885.1 Lentisphaeria bacterium UBA5247
TGCAACTTTTTCAAGGACCCGGCACACGATATCTGCGTCATCCGGCTGAAATAGTTCTTCAATACCGACGTATGTGGCTCCAGGCATTCTTTCATTAAAAATGTTTAACACAATAAAATTGTTTTAAACAAAATTAATTTCCGGGCTTGACAAAAAGCATGTCCTGCATTATATTCATCCCTGTAACTGAATAAAAAACATCCGGGAGCCCATGAAAAACGCCGTAATCAATCAGGATCGCATTTATCTGGCATTACAGGAAAAGATCAACGCCGGAATTTACCCGGAGGATTCGATACTGCCGCCATTGCGTCAACTGGCTGTACAATTCGACAGCTCTCCCGGTACAGTTCGCCAGGCGTTGTTGAAGTTGCAGAATGAAGGCATCGTTTCCGCCCGGCACGGCAGCGGGTACTTTGTCCACGGCCGCAAGCAGCGGAAAACCCGGCGGGTCCTGATGCTCGAACGTACCGGCAACCAACACCTTTATTCAAGGTTCATCAGTGAGTTTCGACTCTGTTTCAATGAATACCCGGAATACAGCGTTATACTGGAAGACCTCGGTATTTTTCAACAGCAACCCGACCTGTTGCAGTCAAGGCTGCTTGACGAAGTGGCTCACGGGCTGGACGCCATATTTTTCAACGGCGAACACATCACCCTTCCCCGCGAAGCATACGACAAGCTTCAGGAGCATACCAAGCTCTTTTATTATTTCAACACCAAAGCCAATTTCACCAACGCCGGAGTGCCGGGAGTCGCTACGGATTGGATTCATGGCCAATATATCTCCATCCGCCACCTGATCGAAATCGGCTGCCGGAATATTCTTCTGCTGACCGGTTCGGTCCGCCATGACGGAGCGTTGGCAGCCCAGGCCGACACCGGCGCCAAAGCCCGCCTGACCTTTGTGGAGACCCTGGAGGAAGCCGGGGAAAAATTGGCCGGGGAACGCTTCGACGGCCTTTACTCGTCACAAGACCCGAACGCGATCAAACTGATTCAGCAATCCCGAGGGCTCGGTTATAAGATTCCGGGCGATATCGCGGTAATCGGATATTACAATACGCCATGGAGCGAACACCCGGAATGCCCCCTGACTTCCGTCAGCGTCTGCGAAGCGGAAATGATCCGGAAAATGTTTCATATGTTCACCGGACAGGAACAGTTGCTGCAGTTGACGCAGCTCCCGCGCCTGATTATCCGCGAAACAACCGCCGGTTTTCAACCGCAATAGCCGTTGAACAGGCAACCGGAAATGGGAGACAGGTCGAATTTATGAATTCAGCAACCAAACCAAGGATATGAATATGAGCAAGAGTATGAGTAGACGGCAATTTTTTACATTGATCGAGCTTTTGGTGGTAATAGCGATTATTTCAATATTAGCTGCAATGCTGCTTCCGGCGCTCAGCCAAGCCCGCGCCAAAAGCCAAGCGGCCGCCTGTCTCAGCAACCTCAAACAGATCGGCACGGCGACCGCCCTGTACAATGATGATTTTCCGCCCACCCTCCTTCCCTCTTATATATTCCAATGGCAGAACTCGGCGCTTGTGCTGCTGATCCGTAACAATTACACATCCATTAAAAACTGGGACTGTCCGGCCGATACCACTCGAACCCCGGGAGTTCATTTCGCGACGGAAGACTACTTGAAATTTTTTCAGGTGAACGGTGAATGGACCAACCGTTCCTATATCTATAATGTACAAGCCGGTTATGCATCAGGCACGACCTGGTACAATCCGCTGCGGACACTGGAATCCATTAAGATCGGAGCGAAAAAATTCTCCGCGTCATTCAATACGACCGGCCCATCCGGAGCAATCATCGTCATTGACTGTGAATACGGTTCGACCGGCTCTCTCGATTATCTTTATTCCGTCGGCACCGACGCCAGCATGGCGGGCGACGCCGCAAGCAATCGCTTCGCCGGGTTCCGACATGCAAACGGAGCAGTCAACGCTCTGTTTCTCGATGGACACGCGGGAGGAAACCACTATTCCAAAATGGCAGAATATCGTTGCAACTGGTGGCAATAAACCAAATCACATGATTATAACCAAGGAAGTATTCTATGAAAAAAATCAATCTGATCCTACTTTTATGCATGGCTTATTTCGGCCTGAATGCAGAAGTCCTGAAAAAATGGAATTGGAAGGACGAGGTTCCTCCCAAGGATATCTCGCTCCGCGGCAAGGCGGCGATCCGCGATATCAACGGTACGCAGAGCCTCACGGTTGAAGACGGTTACGACTTCGCCACGCTGTTTTTCAACGCTCAAAACCACGAACTCAGGCTGATTTGCAGCGGTATGTCCCTGCCTGATAACGTCAACGCCTCCATTGGCGCCATCGTCTTCCGCTACGACGGCGCCAAGTGGCAACAGGTCAAAAATATCGGCTGGAAACGGGTTCTCCCGCTCAATACGCCAAAGGAGATTGTCTTCACCATCTCCGCCGAGGACCTGAAACCCGGCCGTCACATGGTGATTCTATACCGCAATTCCGGCAAAGCCGCCCTGCAGGAAATCCGCTTGGAAAAACCGGCGGAAGACGACCCCGCATTCGATCCTACCCGTAAAAATGCCGCATTGGAAATCAGCGCTCCCGAAACCCGCCGCTATCAATACCCCGCCGGACGCGGAGACAACATGACCCTGACCTATTTTCCGGTTGGCGTCTACCTGTACGCCGACAGCCTGCCGGATATGGACTCCCTGCGAAAAGCCTTTGCGGAGCTTCGCGACGCCGGCGTAAACACCGTTCATTACGCGGGCAATGTCGGAGAACACCCGGCCAAACCCTGGACCCATACCCTGAAAGCCTCAGAACTGGCGGAGCAGTACGGCTTGAAATTGTGGGTTCAAATGAACGATGTTTACTACCGGTACGACGGTCATCCGCTGATCCAGCGGATGAAACTCAAGAACAGCCTGGAGTTCGTCCATAAATTCGTGGCTCCGCGCCTGAATAAGTCGCTGCCGCCCTATCAGGGACGGAACGCGGTCTACGCATGGTCCCCGTCCGAAGAAAACCCGCCGTCATCGGTCAAACCGCTGGCTGAGTACCGGAAACTGATCTGGGACATTCTCCCGGAAGCACGCGTTTTTGAACTTTTCACCAATTTGAAAACCCTTCAGGACCTGGAACATCCGTGGCCGAACATCGCCGGCATCGACCGTTATCCCTTCATGTATTCGGCGCGAGGCGGCGACTCCCGGCTGTGGCTCCCCAACAATGGCTTGAAATGGTTCGCTGGAGCCATTCGTCCGTTCTTCAATCAGGCGCAAAAGATGGGGCTCCCCATGATCGGCGTCATTCAAGGCTGCCAGATTTACACATTCTATCCGCCCGCCGAAATGACGCCCGGCATCAATGACCCTGCCCTGCTGGCAGCTTACACTGTCCCCGCCGCCCCCGGCATGAGATACTACCCGGAACACAACAAATTCGGCCGCTGGAGCATGTATCCGCCATCGACCAACGGAATTCGCGCCCAGAGCTGGACCGCTGTTT
>DHTZ01000021.1 GCA_002408885.1 Lentisphaeria bacterium UBA5247
AAACTTTTGAAATTACCTCTATCGATTGAAAAATCCCAGTAATTATACTCTCCTGGCGGAATCGACCCGCATTGCGACAGGCAAACAGTTTCATTTGTGGTATCCTCAGGATTCCGGATATCCTGCACATTTTCGGCATGAAAAATTCATGAATATCTTTTTTGCCGATGGACACGCCTCGGCCGTTGATAAAGATGGATTACGTAATGCGTACCGTGATGGCACATGTGCCGGCGCTACAGAGAATAGGAAAAACCAAATCTTTTTATATATCTGGCATCATGGAGGAGAGATAACTATTAAACTTATGGATTGAGAAAGAAAATGAAGGATGGGATAGAATGGATCGCGCCTACGAAGGCGATGAAACTCGCGCACTGGCAATTGACTTGGGGTTGATTCCCGTAGTTCCGCCGAAACAGAATCGGAAGGAGCCTTGGGAATACGACCAGGAGACATACTAAGGCAGAAACGAGATTGAACGGTTCTTTCGGAGAATAAATCGATTCAGGAGAATTTTTACGCGTTACGACAAGCTGGATATCATATTTGCAATGATAATCGACTCCGTAGTGTGAACAGGCTCTAACACCATGGGAAAAGAAGTCGCCACGCGAGTCAATGCGAAAAATGAAAGTTCAGCCACTTTCGCTTGGATTGGATACGTAAAATGCAAGGATAAAACTTAAAAAGAGGGGCAATTCATGAAAAATTAGGCTTTGTATCTTTACAATCAGTTCTTTATATCAACTCAAGTATGCATCTTCTTGTATTGCTATAAGGTAGTTAGAAACAAGTAAAATTTGGAGGATTAAGATGGTTTTTTCTAGAAATCGCTTAACTTTGGCATTAACATGCTTTTTATTTATTTTTTTCGCTGGTATTGCTACCGGCAAACAATGGACGTTGGCCGAAAATGGGATGGCAAAATCAGTGGTCCTACTGCGGGAGAAAGCAACCGTCATTGAACGTCACGCGGCTGCAGAACTTTGCTATTTTTTAAGCAAAACAACTGGTGCTCAAATCACACAATCAAAAGTCCCGGTTGAGGGCAAATACAGCATTTGGATCGGTATTCCCGATAATAATCCGGCACCACGCATACCATCACTGAAAAAACGAGTGGAGTCTGTTTCCGAACAAGGATTTTTGTTATATGCTGATGCCGAGGGGCTGGTAATAACGGGGAGTAATCCACTTGGCGTTCTCTTTGGGACTTACGCGTTTCTTGAGGAGTATGTCGGCATAAGATGGTTTTTCCCTGGAGAAGATGGTGAGTATTGTCCCAATCTCCCGGTATTGAGAATAAATGGGCTGGATGATTTACAGGAGCCATCATTCGAGCGCCGCGAAGTCCATTTTTCCAAAATAAAAGGCCGTGGCAAAACGCTGGACACATGGAATTGGATCGCCAGAAATCGAATGCAATCACAATTTTACCCTGAGCAACGTGAAGAATATGAGAAACGCGGAGCATCCGAAATCGGCGGCGGCCACATTCTCTACCGTATGGTTCCAGGCGAGCTATTCAACAATCACCCAGAATATTTTGCAATGTACAATGGAAAACGGCAGAAATATCATACCGGACAAGATAATATTTATGAAAATATCAGAAGCCAGCCATGCCTTTCTAATCCGAATGTAAAAACACTTGTTACAGATTACATGATCAACTGGTTCAAGAAAAATCCGGATGGTGAGTTTTTACTAGATGCCAACGACTATTCTCGTTTTTGTGAATGCGACAAGTGTGTAGCAATGGATCCGAAAGAAGAAGAGAAATTACAATATGTGGTTTCCACTCGTTGGTTTACGTTTGTGAACGAAATCGCAAGCCGTGTTTGGAGCGTTTACCCAAATGCCCAAATACGTACACGCGCCTATGCGAGGTACCGTATTCCCCCCATAGGAGTAGAGCCGGATTCACGTTTATGGGTAGAGTTGTGTGACCACGGAAGGTGTTTCCGCCATTCTCTTGATGATTTAAACTGTAAAAAGATTAAGTGGATGACGGGTAACGAGCCTTTCCGGGAGATGTTCGAGGGATGGAGCAAATTCAATGTCAATCGGACATATTTCCCATACTATAATATGATTGGATGCTGGAGAAGCCGTCAACATGTACCAGAAGGAGGAATAATTTCGGTGCCAATGTCGGGGATTGTCGCTTCAGACATGAGATATATGCATCGTCTCGGACACAAAGGGTGGGTAATGAGAGTGCGACCGCCAGACGGCAAATACTCCAAGGAGTCGGATCGTACTTATGTGAAAGAAGAGTGGCGGGCAAATTTCGACTGGTTTTTCGTGCAGGCAAAACTCGCCTGGAACATCAAACTTAAAGTTGATGATATACTTGCGGACATGTATGGAAAATACTATGGGCCAGCCGCAAAGCCGATGATCGGCTATCATAAATTGCTCCAAAGGGCATGGGAAGAGACTCCAGGGCACTATGTTTACGGCCAACCATTTTCAGAACTGGTTAAAACCATAATGATGCCTGGAGTAAAAACAAAATTGCAAGCATTTCTTAATGAAGCAACTAAAGCCGCGGAATCAACTCCGGTATATGCCCGAAGAGTTGCAAAAAGCAAATTGATTTTCGAAAATTCATGGTTGCTTGCCGAGGAAAAATATGTCGAGGAACATGAGACCCTGAATTGATAAGATGGTTGTCAAGACGACAATTTACAAGGTTAATAAGAATCAGCGGCCTTTAATTTTCAGAGGAAATAAAAACAAGATTGAATAATGGAGATAGATTTATGAGCAGTATACTGAAAGCAAAACAAACTTTGAGAAGCGTGACACCGGAAGCGGGACATTACTTTTTTGGATATTATGACAAGTGTCCTTGGGATGTCTCGGGAAAATACATGTTGGCCTTGCGGGCCAAGTTTATGGACAGATCTCCTGAACCTGATGATGAGGCGACTATCGGGTTGATTGATCTACACGCCGGGAACAGGTTCCTTCCACTTGATACCACCCAGGCATGGAACTGGCAACAGGGATGTATGTTGCGTTGGTTGTCTGCGACGGAAGTTATTTTCAATGTCAGGGGGAAAGAATCTTTTTCTTCCAAGATACTTAATGTCGAAAGTGGCGAAAGTCGTACTTTGCCGTTAGCGGTCTATGCTGTCAGCCCTGATGGGATAAACGCTGTTTCGTTAAATTTTTCACGGGTTCATAACAACCGTCCGGGTTATGGGTATCCTGGGTTCGAAGATATAAATAAAAATATCGACGCGCCTTACGATGATGGTATTTTCCTTATGAACCTGAAGACTGGCGAAGCGAAGCTGATAATTTCAATTGGTTCAATAGTGGATTCCTTTTGCCGGGATGGCAAAAAAACACCTCATTGGTTCAATCACCTTGAGTTTAGCCCCGATTCCAAGAGGCTGATTTTCCTACATAGATGGTATGAATCCGGTAAAAGAATAACGCAATTTTTCAGCGTCAATCCGGATGGTTCTCAATTGTATTGCCTGGCGGATGACGGTATGACATCCCACTTTTGCTGGTTGGATAATTCTCGGGTTTTAGCATGGGCGCGAAAGAAAGAAATTGGTGACAGATATTTTCTTTTCAGAGATAGAACTCAAGATGTTGAAGTGATAGGAGAAGGGTTGTTCCACGATGATGGGCACTGTTCATATTCGCCCGATCGCAAATGGATACTTACAGATACTTATCCCGACGCCGTAGAGGGAAAAAGATCGCTTTTGCTTTATAATGTCGGCAAACGTCAGCTTATAACTCTGGGGCGTTTTTACGGCCCATTACCGAAAGAACTCGCCCGCAGGTGTGACCTCCATCCACGATGGAGTCGCGACGGCAATAAGATCTGCTTTGATTCCATCCATGAAGGATCGCGAAAAATATATGTTATGGATATTTCTGCTATAATTCAGGAAGGGGAATCATGTGTCTAAAATTTTGGCACAACCGTATACATGAATTTCAAGGATAGATTGGCAGAAAAATAATATGATTAGTTAAGGACAAGAAATAAATGCTTATATATCACATAGATCTTAAGCGCCCCATGTGGAGGATGGAATATTTGATTGAGTATGGGCAACGGCTGAGTGATCTTGGGTATTCACATGTTTTGCTGGAGGTGGAAGACAAATTCTGTTTTACCCGCCATCCAACGATAAATCACCCGGACGCATTCGGACATGAAGAATATCAGGTATTGAAAGAAAATTACCGAAACATCGGTTTGGAAATAATCCCTTTGTGGCAAACGTTGGGGCATGCTTCAGCCATTGTCGGAAAACCGGAATTTGCACATCTACGGGAGCAGGAATCTGTTAATGACCAATACGATCCTACCTCTGAAGAGGCACAATTGTTGCTAACAGAATTGTTAGATGAATTAATTGACGTGTTACGCCCCGAAGAATTTATTCATCTTGGCGGGGATGAAACACGAAATTTAGCTAAGAGTGAAAAACTTCAACGGCTTGTTTCTGAAATTGGTAAGGGTGAAATCTATTTGCGGCATATGTTGCCGCTTTTGGAACATATTCGAAAGCGCGGTCTTAAGCCAATCATCTGGGCCGATATGATATTAACCTATCCGGAAATATTGAAAAAATTGCCCAAATGGGTGATCTTGATAGAATGGGACTATTTTTCTTCTTGCGAAAGAGTTGAAAATATCAGGGTGTGGGGACATGGGTTCTATAATATTCATACCATGAAGTCTTTACAAGAAGGAAAAGCCCGAAAGCTGGTGGAAAAGTATGCGATTGACGCACAGACCCGGAGGGATGGTTTGTTCCGTGGCTTTTTCTATGCAGATGCCTTGAATGATATGGGATTTAAAGTGATAATCGCGTCTGCAAACAGGTGTTTTGGAGATTCCGTTGGAACGCCAAACAATAAAATGCATCTACCCAATGCTTATTTTGCAGGACGTAAGAGCAAAGATTTATTCGGTACCTGTCTCGCTAGTTGGGCGGTCAGACACAATCACCCCAATACCCATTGGCCTGCGAATTTTATCGCGGCTGCCGGTTATAAGGAAAATAATGAAACATATGAAGAAAGAACACTGATAGAATCATTTACAGAGTGTTTCTTTGGGGTAAGACTACCAGATTTTTATGACGTAATCAAGAAAGGTTGTATTACCTGGGATTACGCCCAAGCCTACTGGTTCCCAGCTCGTATTGAGGCACTTAAAAAGGGGGAAAATCCCTTTGCCCCCGATATAAAGGAATTGGGAGGGGAACACAACTGTTCCTCCCTTGCCCATAAAAAATTGATGAGCGTTCGGGAAGGATATATTGAAGCGCTTGTGGCAATTGTTGCATGTATTGACAGCGCGAAAAAAAACAATCATTATTTATTTTATTGGCGGGAAGGTATTGAATACAACCTTTTCCACGTGGATTGTATTTTGGCTTTTCTTGTGAACGATAATACCATAGCAACAACTCTTTTGCAACGCTTAAAACAATTAAAATCCAATACAGAAAAGCTTTTTCGAGAGACATACGAGCCGAACGGGGTTGAAGAGGAACTTAATTTGCGATATTCTTTTTTTGAACAATTGCTTAGCCAATCCAACCCAAATGATAAAAAAGGTTAAAAGTTTAGCTTGAAAAAGCCGGGTTGAAAAAATGAAGGGTTTTTCAGTGGAAGCAACTTTTTAACACTAAACTATTACGTCCGAAGAAAAGAAAATCGATACACGGAAAGGTTTTTGAGCAATGAAATATCTTGAATGTTCCGGCGGGCCATTTGCCGCCGGGCAGCAGTACGGGGAACAGGCCCGGGAGGAAATCCGCGCCTGCCTGGATTTTTTCCGGCCCCGCGGCGACCGGGCGGCTTTGCCGGCAATTCTGCAAACCCTGAGCGGACAAGCTCCGGAAATTCTGGAGGAGTTCCGGGGTACCGCCGAAGGAGCCGGAGTTCCGCTTGAGGAGCTTATCCTGATGAACCATTGGCCGGGTGGCGACGAATGCACGCCGCTCTTCCTGAAAAATTCACCGGACGGCGTCATCGTCGCCAAAAACAACGACGCTTCCCCGGATGAAACACAGCCTTTCCTGATTCGGAAAGTCACACCGAAACGCGGCGTACCATTTTTGCAGTTGACTTATGCGGGATGGCTGAGCGGACTCGACATGATGAATGCGGAGGGACTGGCCAATACCCACGGTTCGGTCGGTTCCTGTTTCCGGCGTCCGCGCGGAGCCCCGGACATCCGGCTGCGGATGTACCAGCTGATGCGGCAATGTCGGACCGCGGATGAATTGGCAATGGGCCTCCAGGCAAGCCGGTTGACCGGTAAAGGCTTCAGTATCGCGGTCGGCGACCGGACCGGCGCGGCATTGATGCTGGACGCGGCGGTTCCGCTGGTATGCGAACGGGAACGGAATGCCGGCTTCGCCTGGTCAACCAACCTTTACGAGGCTCCGGGTCTGGAAAACGCCGACCAGCGCCCGCCCCGGAAACGCCATATTTGCGTATATCGCCAGGGTTTCCTGCGCTGGATGGCCGAAACCCGTCCGCCGCGGACACTGGAGGATATAAAGTCGTTGTTATCCTGCCATGAACCGTGGGCGCCATGTCGTCACGGCGGCGTCCACAGCTCGCAAACCACCTGGTCGATGATCTGCCTGCCGCAACAAGGCACCATGCAGATTGCACACGGCCCCCCATGCACTCACCCTTATCAGGAATACCAGATATGAAAAAACAATTGCTTGAACATATGGAGCTGGCCGCCGGCTGGCTGGCGGATATCGCGTTGAACCGCGACGATGAACCGATCGGAGAATATGGGAAATTGATGCCGCTGCTCCGCTGGCGCGGCGCAATCCGCGGCGAATATCGGGTAGCGGAACGCGCGTGGGACAGTTTTTGCCCGATATGGCACACCGGGCAGGCGGTAAAAGCGCTGCATCTCGCCGCCGGAACCCTCCGCCGCCCGGACCTGGATGAAGCGGCGGCCGCCGCCGCTGAATTTATCGTGAAAAACCGTACACGGACCGGAGCCTTGCTGGCGGTGGAAGACCACCCGGATAAAATCAACACCTCTGCCGTACTGGAAGCGCTGGATGGATTGTTTGATCTGCCGGAATACCGGGATGCAGCCATTGAAATCCTCTACTGGGTCAAAGAACATCTGTGGGACCCGGAGCGCAGCCTGTTTTACGGATTGTACGATCCGTTCGGCGAACATGTTCTACCGGAAAAAATACGGGCCGGCCGGGCGCGCCCCCTGCTGGATGACGCGGTTTACATAACGGGCTGGAGGCATACCGGCGACCCCGCGTTGCTGGCGGTGGCAACGGCAACCGCCGAACGGCTGCTCCGGGATGAATTTCCGGCCGGCAACTGGATGAAATACGGTCCCTGCCTGCTCGCGGAACAACGGATCCATCCGCGCCATGCCTACTGGTGAAGCAAACCAATGCTCGCCGTTTACCGGGCAACCGGAGACGAACGTTTCCGGCAATGCTTTATCCGCTCGGTAAATTGGTACAGGCAGGCAATGCGCCGAGACGGAGGTATTTTCCGCAATACGTATACCGATTTCACGACCGACTCCTTCGGGCATGCCACCAGCGGCGCCGCTTGCGCCGTAATCATGTTTCTGGAATATTACGACGAAACCGGCGACGGGGAAATTCTTCCATTCATTGAAAAAGGGTTGAAGTTCTGTATGTCAATGCAGTTCACGAATCCGGCAGACCCCAACCTGAAAGGCGCGATCCTGGAAAAAGTGCTGCCGCCCGACGGGACCGACCGGTCGCCGTATTACCTGCGCGACCTGAGCACGATCTTCTTTATCCAGGCGGCCGCGCATTATCTGCGGATATTGGCGCCGGCCGCGCCTGCGGTCATGGCGGAGTGCCTTGCCGAATGATTACCGCCCGCGCTGTTTTTTTTCGATAAAAAAAAGAAAAGAGGCTTGTAAATCGGCTCTGGAGATATATAATAATTGCATATAAACTGAAATTATTTCATATCTTATGAGCAATAACAGAATCAGAGATATCGCGGCCATGGCAGGGGTTTCCACCTGTACGGTGTCGCGCGTATTCAACGATCACCCTTATGTCCGGGCCGAATTGCGCGAGCGCGTCCTCCACGCCGCCGCCACGTTGGACTACCAGCCCAAAATGACCGCCCGGCGCGATGTCGTATCGGTGCTGATCGACTTCACCGTCGGGCTCAATACTTACGAGGCGGCCATGCTGGGCAGTATTTTCACCGCCGCGGCGGAACACAACCTCAGCATCGAACTGGTCCGGCTGGAAGACGCCGACCGCATCCCCCGCAACTATTCCAAAGCCGTCATCGGGCTTATTTACAGTGAAAAAGCGGCCTCCGTGCTCCGTTCCATCCGCAACATCCCCGTGCTGACGGTCAACTACATCACCGAGGGTTGCGGTTATGTCTGCACCGACCACGAAGACGGCATTTACCGCGCCGCCGGGTATCTGCTGGAACAGGGCCACCGGCGCATCGGCTTGCTGATGGCGCCCGCCGAAGAACATTTCTCGTGGGGCGACCGCGCCAGACTGCAAGGCTACCGCAAAGCCCTGGCGGAATACGGCGTGCCGTTCTGCGGCGAACTGCTGGTTTGTCAATCCCTGAAACATATGGACCGCATCGGCAGACTGCTCCTGGCGCAGCAGCCGACCGCGCTGATTTCCTGCGGCGAATCGCTGACGCTTCCGGTGAAATACGCACTGGAATTGTTCGGCAAAAAAGTCCCGGAAGATATTTCGCTGATCAGCTTTTATTCCTCCTGGGCCAGCCCGTATATGCTCCCGGAGCCGACCAGCATCCGGCAGGACTTCGAGGCCATCTCCGAGATCGTCATGGCGCACGTGCTGGGCATGATCCGCGGCAATGAAACAAAACCTGAAATCATGATCGCAAACGATTTTATCAAAGGAGCATCCGTACGAACCCATGAACAGAAATTTTGAATCCGGAACCTTCGCCACCGGCTGCAACTACTGGGCGTCCCACGCGGGCACCCACATGTGGCGCAACTGGTCGCCCGAAACCGTGAGCTCGGACCTGAAACTCCTGGCGGCGAAACACTTGAATACGCTCCGGGTTTTCCCGCTGTGGCCGGATTTCCAGCCGCTGGAACACCTCTACGCGAACGCTGAAAGCAGAATAATCGGTTTCGGCGAAGAACCGCTCCCCGGCACGGAAGCCGGGCGCGCCGGCGTCAATCCAAAAATGATGGAACGCTTCCGTTTCCTGGCGGACGAAGCCGAAAAAAACGGCATCCGCCTGATTGTCGGCCTGATTACCGGCTGGATGAGCGGACAGTTGTTCGCCCCGCCCGCGTTTCAGGAGCGAAATCTGCTCACCGATCCGCTGGCGATCAAATGGCAGGTCCGCTTCGTCCGTTATTTCGTCCGCACCCTGAAGGACCATCCGGCGATCGCCGCCTGGGACCTCGGCAACGAATGCAACTGCCTCGCCCCCCTGAAAGACCGTTCCGAAGCCTGGAACTGGAGCAACGCCATCGCCTCCGCGATCCGGCTGGAGGACCCGGCGCGGCCGGTGATTTCCGGCATGCACAGCCTGCATCTCGACCCCGCACAGCCCTGGCAAATCACCGATCAGGCGGAGCTTACCGACATTCTGACGACCCATCCTTATCCGCTGTTCACGCCCCAGTGCAACCGCGAACCGTTCAACACCATGCGCAACACGCTCCACGCGACCGCCGAATCCTGCCTGTACGCCGACATCGGCGGCAAACCGTGCCTGCCGGAAGAAGTCGGCTGCCTCGGGCCGATGGTCTGCAGCGAGGAACGGGCCGCGGAATATCTCCGCAGCGCGCTCTTTTCCTGCTGGGCGCACGATCTGCGCGGACTGCTCTGGTGGTGCGCGTTCGACCAGGACCACCTGACGCATGCTCCGTATGACTGGGTGGCGCTGGAACGGGAACTCGGCGTATTCCGGTCAGACGGCTCCCCGAAACCAGTCGCGGATGTGTTCGAACAGTTCAACCGGACGCTCGCCGCACTGCCGTTCGGCAAACTCCCGCCGCGGCGCAGGGATGCGGTCTGTATTTTAACCGCCGGGCAGAAACAGTGGGAAATCGCCTTCGCCGCCTTTATTCTGGCAAAACAGGCGGGATTCGACCTCGTTTTCCATGACGCGGAAGCCCCCCTGCCCGATGCGGAACTCTACCTCATGCCGTCCATCCGGCTTTGCGGCCCGATCACGGCACGCCGCTACCGGGAACTGTTGAAAAAAGTCGAACAGGGCAGTCGGCTGCTGGTCACGGGCGGAGACGGCATGCTGCAACCATTCGAACAGGTTTTCGGCGTGAAAACCGATTACCGCCATTCGGAACAATTCCTTGAGACCTTCACGATTGACGGTATCGGGCATGAATTCAGCCTCCCGTCCGGATTCCGCCAGAAGTTATTGAGCACCCGCGCCGAGGTTTCGGGGCGGAACCGCGATGGCGACCCGATCCTGTCGCGCTGCGCCTGTGGCGCGGGACAAGCATGGTTCCTGAACCTGCCGCTGGAGGAGATTCTGATCGCGACCGACGGCGCGTTTTACGGACGGGACACCCAGCCGTTTTACCGGATTTACCGCAAATTTTTCCAGGAATCCGGCGGCGAGCGCCTGATCGCCAAAGACCATCCGAACATCGGCGTCACCGAGCACCGCCTCGACGCCGACACCGTGATCGGCGTTTTGGTGAACTACTGTCCGGAACAGGCCGTCACCGGCTTCCGGACGGCTCCCGGTTGGAAATTGGACGGCACGCTTTACGGCGATCCGGCCGAGATCCCCGGCAACGACGCGGCGATTGTACGGATCAGAAGAATATCCTGACCGTTTCGCCCTGCAAACGACCAGCGGCGGGTACGACCCGCAGCGATGGACTGCTGGACTGCGTGCGGCAACGTGCCGCCGCGAAGTTCTGAAAGTAAAAAAACGGGAAGGAAGCGCAATGTCTTCCTTCCCGTTTGTATTTCTCCGGTGAACGATCAGCGGGCGCAGAGGTCCTTGGTGATCTTGGAGAGGCCGGCGGCGGATGCCGCATCCAGATAGGTCACGCAGTCCGGATGGAAGCGGATGACCGACGCCGGATGGTTCGGGCAGAGTTCGCCTTCGATCGTGATCTTGACCGCGTGGGCCTTGCGGCTGTCCGGCACGGTGTTGATGATTGCTTTGCTCTTCAGAATCTGGCGGACGGCCATCGAAATCGCCTGTTTCGGCACATCTTCGAGGGTCGGGAACCAGCCTTCGCCGAGCTGCTGCTTGCGGCAGGGCTCATCCAGGTTCACCACCAGGTAGGCGGCTTCGGTTTCGAAGTCGGCCGGCGGGTCGTTGAACGCGATATGGCCGTTTTCGCCGATGCCGATGAAGCAGACGTCGATCGGGTGCCGGGCAATGATCTTGCCGAGCTCGTCACAAGCCTGCTGCGGGTTCGGGTTGCTGCCGTTCACATAGTAGGCCGCTTTCAGCGGGGCCGGCAGGTTTGCCACAAAACGTTCCTTGATGTATTTGCGGAAGCTGGCCGGGTGGCTTTCTTCAACGCCCACGTATTCGTCGAGGTGGAACATCGTCACCTTGGTCCAGTCGAGGCCGGGGGCCTTGATCAGGTTCTGGAGCATGGAAAACTGGCTCGCGCCGGTTGCGATGATGATGTTGGCCTGGCCGCGGGCGGCAATCGCTTCACGGATTTTCTCTGCACCGCGAGCGGCGGCGGCGACGCCCATCTGTTCGACGGTGGAATAGATTTGTACAGTCATTCTTCTTCCTTCCTTTTTTTGTTGATATTGAAGACGGATTATTGTTTATATTTTTTACGGCAGGTAGCCGCGGGCGACTTTGGCCTCGCAGACGGTTTTCACGGCCAGCAGCATGGCGGCTTCGCGCATATTCATGCCGCGCTCGCGCGAGAAACGGAGCACGTCGCGGAATTTCGTCCGCATCCGCTTGTTCAGCCGCTCGTAGACCTCCTCCTGCGTCATCTGCTCCTGCTGGGTCTCCTGCGTGTATTCGAGATAAGACACGAAAACCCCGCCGGCGTTGCAGAGAATGTCCGGGATGATGAACACCCCTTTTTCTTCGAGAATGCGGTCGGCGTCGTGCGAGGTCGGGCCGTTGGCCCCTTCGGCGATGATCGAGGCCTTGATCCGGGCCGCGTTTTCAGCGGTGATCTGGTTGCCGGAGGCGGCGGGCACCAGTACGTCGCAGTCCAGTTCGAGCAATTCCCTGCCGTCGATCGCCCTGCTGGTGCCGAACCCCTGCAATTTGCCGTGTTCCTGATAATATTTCTGAAGCGCCGGCATGTCCAGCCCTTCCGGGCAGCTGATGGCGCCGTTGACGTCCGAAATCCCGACGATTCTGCAACCGAGGCGGAACAGCTCAAGCGCCGCCACCGCGCCCACGTTGCCGAATCCCTGGACCACCACCGCGGTCTCCTGCGGTTTCCGGCCGATGACCTCGAGGGCCTCAAGCACGGTCATCATCACGCCGCGCCCGGTGGCTTCGCGCCGTCCGGGGATGCCGCCCAGGATGACCGGCTTGCCGGTGACGTAGCACCCCTGCGTGGTGGCGTTGCCCGCGGAATAACTGATGGTGTCCTTGATATAGCCCATATCCGTTTCATTGGTCCCCATATCGGGGGCCGGGACATATACCTGCGGTTTGATGTGGTTGTGGGCGTTACGGGCGAAACTGCGGATAATCGTCTGTTTATCCTGCCGGGAGAGTTTTTCCACGTCGCAGATGATGCCGCTCTTGCCGCCGCCGAAAGGGACGCCGATCAGGGCGCATTTCCAGGTCATCTCCATCGCCAGCGCGGAAACATCCTCGACCGTGACCGAGGAGGTCATGCGGATGCCGCCCTTGCAGGGGCCCAGCGCATCGCAATGCTTGACGATAAACGCCTTGACGATATGGATTTTGCCGTCGCTCAACAGGGGGCTCAACTGGATTTCGGTACGCTCGTCGGGATGCCGCAGAATGTCGAGCAACTCCCGGTCGTATTCTTTTTCCAGAACAGCCGCCGCGTTATTAAAGTTTTCGATGGCATTTTCCAACATATTTTTAGCACTCATCACCGCTTTCCTTCGATTATATATTAAGTTCTTTCAAAGATGCCACAGGGGACGCCGCAGTCCATTCAATCCGGCGCCCTTCAGAGGAAGCGGATTCAAAAGCAAAAAAGCGCCGGCGCCATGCGGGCGCGGCGCGGCGGAACCGGACATACTGCCCGGCCCGGCGGCGGTTTCATATTTCTCAGCAATTACTATCCGGGCGATCATTTTCCATCTCACACGTATATAATACTTATCGGGATACTATACAACGGATGTATCCTTTTTCAATCTCATACGTGCGAGTTTTAGGAGATTTCTTCGGTTCCGTGCTCCGTCAGAAAACGATTTTCACCGGCTGCCCGCTCCGGATCGACTCATTCGCGCAGATGCCGACCATGGCGCTGGCCGCGCCCGCTTCAAAGCCCGCGGTCTGCCCCAGCGGATCGCCGCCGGGGCGCCCGAACAGATGGTCGAACATGGCGTAATCGCCGCCGCCGTGCGGAGTGGTGTTTTCCGCCAGGCGGATTTCGCGCATGGAGACGTTTTTGCGGGTGGTGCCGTTGATGATCCGGATGATGTCCGGGGCGTCGTAGCCTGCCGGCCGGGTGGCGTTGTTGACGGTCCCGACCTCCATGACTCCTTTTTCGCCGGTAAAGGTGATCTTATACCCCTGCCACGCCGAATAGGCGTTCAGGGCGTAGCTCACCTGAATGCCGCTGCGGTACTTGATCAGGGCGTTCATGGTGTCGTAAATATCGATTTCCGGGTCGAAACAGCACTGATCGCGGATGTAGCCGTCGCCCTGTTCGGCGTCGAAATAAAGGTTTTTGAAAATATTTCCTTCGCTCTTGGGATTGAGATCGGCGTCGTTGAGTTCGGTATTCATGGCGGCGGGGCATTCGGCCCGGTAACGGCAGTCACGGCAGCGCGTGCCGCGGAATTTCCCGGCCTTGCCGAACTGCGCCAGCCGTCCCCAGGCGAAAACCTCGTCCGGCACGGCGTCCAGAAACCAGTTCAACAGGTCGAAGTTGTGCGTCGCCTTGTGGACAAAAAGCCCGCCGCCGTTGCTCATGCGGTTGTGCCAGCGGTGGAAATATTCATTGCCGTGCGTACGGTCGATGAACCATTCGGCGCTGACGGTGAAAATCTCGCCGATCGGCTTTTCCAGCAGCGCTTCCCGGATCGCCGCCGAATACGGCGCGAAACGCATGTTGAACGTCACCGTCACCTTGCGCCCGAACCTTTCTTCCGCCCGGCGGATGCGGCGGATGCCTTCGCGGTCCATCGCCAGCGGCTTTTCCACGACCGCGTCGAGGTTGTGCGCGAACGCCGTCTCGATCAGTTCGGGATGCGTGCAGTCGGTGGTGCAGATGACGGCGGTGTCGGGAGCGACCGCGCGGACCATTTCCGCAAAATCGGTAAAAGACGGCACTTCGCGCCCGATCAACGTGCAGAACCCTTTCATCCGGTCCGGGTTCAGGTCGTACAGGCCGACCAGTTCCGAGTGCTCGGCGCAACGGTTCAGGATACCGTCGGCGAAATTCAGGGCACGGGTGCCGGTGCCCGCGATTACAATGCGTTTTTTCATTTTACCATGATCTCTTTCAATTGAATGACAGGTGCTTTGCCGTCCGCTTTCTGCTCCAGCAGGGAATTCCACTGCATGAAACGCGGGCGGGTATTTTTGCCCCTCTGGCGGATATTTTTCTGTTCGTTCAGGTCGAATGTTTCCGCGCCCAATGCAATGGAAAACGAATACCATTCATTCTCTTTGAGCTTCTGCAGCACGACGTATTTTCCTTGTTCGCCGTCGAAATAACGGACGTCGCGGGTATCGCCCCGGAACTGCAGATGAGCGCCGCCGAGCAGGACGGAAAAGTTATTTTTGCCGCCTTTGCCGCTTTGGAAATTTTCGAATTTAATGCGGAACGAAGCCGTGACGGGCGTTGCCTCGGAATCAAAATCCAGGGCAACATTCATGGTGCCGGAAAACGGCAGCGCCGCCCCCTCCGGTACGGTAACCCGAACCGTGTCGGCGGATTCCGCCAGCACCGCCAGCTCGAGTTTGGCGTTTTTCCCGACCGGGCGCAGCAGCGAACCGCCGCCGGGCTTGCCGTCCACGAACAGCCTTGAGCGGGCGGGGTCGTCCCCCCCCGGCAACAGGGATTTCCCCGGTTCCAGTTGATTCACTTCGAGGGCCGACAAACTCACGCTTCCGATCATCAATACGGGCAGCAGATAGTTGAGCATGATTCATTTCTCCTTTATTTGATTTTATTGGTCCGCAGCATTTCCAGCAGGGTCGGGCGGAAAACCTTTTTCGCCGGGGCGTTCGTCAGGGTCTGTCCGTTCAGGCCGAATTTCCGGAATTCCGGGCTGTCGGGCAGTTCGCCGTAGAACGGATACGCCTGATCCATGCGTTCCAGAAACGCCAGCACCGTCAGGCGCATATCCCCGGGCGAGGCGGCGCAAATACGGATCGATTTACCTTCGCTAAACGCCCTGCCGTCCTGATAATCCTTGAGCTCGTCGCGCCCGGTTTCCAGACTGACCACGACCGTCTCGGGCGTAACTTGCCCGTTGAACTGCGGCTCGGCGAATTTATTTCCTTTCTGGGTATAGAACCGGAACCATTCACCGATGCGTTCCGCTTCGTCTTTCACCGCCTGCGCCGCGCCGGGCGAATAGCGGATGACCAGCCGTCCGGCTTCCGCCAGCTCCGGCAGTTTCCAATCTTTCAGCGAAGCAAGGTCCACTTCATCCGCCGAATAGCGGGCGTATTCCCGGAATTCAAGCTGAGCCGTGTTCAGGTTCGCCGACTGGACATCTTCCGGCCAATTGGCGGAATCCAGCGTATAACGGAGCGCGTCGGCGGCGCCGTAGCGCTTGCTTTCATCGTTGCACTTGATCCGGACCGGCACATTTTCCCCGGTACGGGCGAACAGCAGTTCCCAGGCGAACCTGGCCGCGGTTTTCAGTTCAAACCGCCAGAACGGCGCACTGCCGTCCACCGCCACACGGCTGCCGATGGCTTCGATTTCGGCGCTCGGCAGTCCCCCCGCGCACAGTACCCGGATCATGAACACCGAACGGGCCGGAATCCGGACCCGGGCGGAAGTTCCACCCGCATTGATTTTCGAGTTGAGCGCGGAGCCGTCTTCCGCTCCGGCCAGCACGGCCTTGCCGTCCCAGTAGGCAGGGGGGAAATGCAGCGTGAATTCCTGGTCCTTGAATTCAGGATTGATCACCGCGATCCGGCTGCCGGGCCCCTGCCCGTAACGCGCCGCCAAAATCGTTTCCGGGACATCGACACCGGGCGACGGCTGCCAGCCGAGGCGGATCAGGTCCACCAGTTCGGGCGTGGATTTCATCAGGTTTTCGACCCCGATGGTCGGCATGTTCGGCGCGGCCAGCGCTCCCCAGTAGTAGTTCAGGAAATAGACATTGTCCATGATCTGCCGGTAGGCGTCGGCGATCTCGCTTTTGCCCATGTCCTCCCAGTCCACCCATTTCATGAACTCCGGCGCACCGGCCTTGTGCCAGACCAGCGCTTTGCGGGTGCCGAACCGCGCCCGCATGGCTTCGGTACGGAGCAGCCGGTTCGGCGCGTGCATGGGCTGGCCCTCATAAAGCCCGGCGTCCGTCCGGACACCGATGCTGTAGGGAGAAACCAGCTTGAAATTCACGGCGTTCCCCATCCGGGTCTTGCCGGAAAACTGTTCGCGGCTGTAGTCGAGCAACTGCGACACGCCGACGGCTTCCAGCGCGATCGGGTTGCCGCGGTCGTAACTTTTCGGGTCGGTCCCGGCGAAACCGGCATGTCCCTGCGGCACCGGTTTGTGGGCGAAACAGGAGTCCCAGCCGATCCCCCTGGCTTCCGGGAATTCTTTCGGCACGTTCGCCAGCCCCTGCATGAAAAGTTTGCCGTAGGCGCTGCCCCAGGGATAGATGCCGTAAATGGTGTCCTGGCTCCAGCAACGCCGTTTTTTGCCGTCAAACGCCAGCTCGATTCCCTTGAAATGCTCCTCCCACAAACTCCATTCGGTCCAACTGACGTTCAAATACCACATGGGGGCCACGCCCTGAAACGCCGCCGGGGCCAGTCGGCGGTGGATGTTCTGCCGGAATTCCTCCACCCGTTCTTTGGTCCAGCCCTGCCAGCCGACGGTCCACTCGTCGGTGATCGCCCAGTCGCCGCCGCGGACGAACGGGCGGTAGCACCATTCCCAACAGCCGCGGCCGCCGTAAATCCGCCGCAGCAGATCGCTGACGAAATTGTATTTGACGACTTCCGGCTTCCAGTACAGATACGAAGCCTCGCCGGAAATCAGGTCGGGATCGATCTGGTCGGCGGGGTTAAAGACGGCCGGGAAAAGATCGTACCACTTCTGAATCACGTCATGATAACCGTAGCGGGCGTTCGACGCCGCCACGACATAACTGTATTCGAACGTCTTGCCGGGCTCCAGGTAAACCGGCAGCGCCAGGAACAATTTCTCCTTGCCGTCCGCGCCGATTTTGTCGGAATCCACCCGGCTGTAGAGTTTGAGCGGATCGACGCCGAGAATCAGGGCGGTCTTGCCGTCGTATACCGCGTTCGCGGGGAACCAGGTGGAGAGATTGTTGTCCAGCGGATCGAATTTCAACTTGTTCAGGTTCAGGTAGCCGTTCCACCATTCGGGCGACCGGAACGGAACGTCCGCCGTCACGGACGGACGCAGGAACAGCGGCTTATCGGAAACATTTTTGAGCGTAAAAAGATATTCCACCGCGTCCGGCCCCGGCTGTTTCCGGCTCTCCGAGTATTGGATGTCCGGATTCGAGATTGAATACGCCTCATAGCGTTCCTCCTCGCCGGGAGCTGAAACCAGTTTTTCGAGTGCCCACCGCACCGGGACTTCACCGGACAACAGAGGGGATTTGAATACATCATCTCCGGCCTGCCCGCCGACGGCGAGGAGAAGGAGGATCGACCATAACCACAGTTTTTTCATTATTGATTGCTCCTTGTTTTTTATCTTATTTCCCGGTCCACACGCTGCCGGTGCCGAGGGATTCAAAAGGGTTCGCCGGGTTGCTGACCGGCTTGGAAACCGCATGACCCGAGGTATGGAGAATATTCAGGCTTCCGCCGTGCCGGGCATGCGGATTGCCCATGTTGGAGCTAACACTCATACTGGTGTCGACCCGGTAATAACCGGTCTGTCCGGTTGCCCATTTGGAATCCATGACGAGGTACTGGACGTTCGGGTTTTTGATTTGATTCAGTTTGATGTAATAGTCGTAACGGTCACCGACGCTCGTCGGGTAGACATAACACCCGCTTCCCGGTCCCTTGTAATTGATGCCGTAACCGGTATAGGTCATGCCGTAATTTTTGCTGTAGTAATCCTGCGGAGTCATCGGGTCCGACACCAGCGACGGACAGAGAAAGCTCGAAACCGGAATGTACCCCGGCAGAATCAGATGGTTGGTCCAGTTGTTGTAATGCGGCAGATACCCTTCGTAATCCCCGAGGTACATGGCGTAAGCGTTGGACACCTGCTTCAGATTACCGATGCAGAAAGCCCCCCGCGCCTTTTCCCGCGCCTTGTTCAGCGCCGGCAGCAGCATCGCCGCCAGAATCGCAATAACAGCAATAACCACAAGAAGCTCTATAAGTGTAAAAACGTTCCGCTTTTTTCTTGTGATTTCCATAAGCTATTTTCCTCCTTGGCTTGGTTTGGAAACCGTTAAAAGATTCGTAAATGTCTTCGATACCAGGCGCAGGCCCGGTTTGTATTTCGGCGTTTTCAGCCACGTCAGCAGTTCTTCGTAAACCGCCTCGCTGACCGTGTCCAGATTCGATACGTGGCAACTGCAGACAGGCTTGACCGGCGAGAGGTAATGCCCTTCGCAGATCAAGGATAAATCCTCCGGGACCCGGATGCCCGCCTCCCGGCAGTAGCGGAGAACATAGTCGACGGTTTTTTCCGTCGCGCAGATCACGGCGGTGGGACGGGTTTTCGGGTTTTCCAGCATGCCGCGGGCCATGTCGCTTTCGTCCTGCGGCAGGTTCCGCCATTCCTTCTCGCCATAGGACATAATCCAGTGAGACTGCATTTTCAGCCCCAGCCGCGCACAGGTTTCCAGTACCGAATCAAGCACCCGGCGGTTCTGCGAACAGAATTCAGGCGCTTTCAGTGCCCCGGCCATCAGGCCGATTTTCCGGTGCCCGGCGTCGTACAGGATCTGGACCGCTTCGGCGGCGGCGCTCCGGTCGTCCAGCATGACGGTGTTGACGCCGGGGCGGTCGTAGTGGCTTTCCAGCGCCACGTGCGGAATCCGGTTGTCGGCCAGGCCGTCCAGAAAATCCCTGGCGTACAGCGGAGACGAGACGATAAACGCATCGATGGCCTTTTTGAACATGAGTTCTTCCAGGTCATAATAGTTGTTTTCGACATTGAAGCGCCAGGGGATGAAGCGCACAAAATACCCCTTGGTCACCGCATTCCGCAGCACTGTCCCGAACTGGTACGGCTCCTGAAGCCACTGGGAATACGCGTTGACGTCCTGCAGGTCCATCTTGGAGACAAATCCGAGGTCCAGTTTCTCGTATTTCCGGCGCAAGGCGTCGGGCGCCACCATGGTGCCGCTGAATTTCCGGCGGACGATATAGCCTTCGTTCTCCAGGAGCGCCATGGCGTTGCGCAGCGTGGGGCGCGAAACTCCGTACTGCTTGGCCAGCTCGAATTCGGTGGGCAACAGCGTGCCGGGCTTCCAGTGCTGCCCTGAAATATTTTCCCTCATCCTGCCGACGATCTGCAGGTAAAGCGGCTCGGTCCGTTTCCGGTGCATGGGTGCGCTCCATGTTAATGTTGTTAATACCTTGACATAGTATACATGAGAGGAGCGTTTTTGTCAAGACCCCGATCGTAATTTTTGATTATTTTGCGGACGGTGCCGGGTGGATGAAACGGCCGTCGCGCAGGAATGCGAGGGCCTGGCGCATGACATTCGGACGCAGCATCATGTACGTGTGCCCGGAAAACACCGTCACGCCGTCGCGCTGGCCGTCCAGCGCCGTCGAACAGCGCGGCACCAGAATGTCGTACGAAGCCACCATCACGCCGATTTCCACGCCCTCCGGAACCGGAATCCGATGCACCGGCGACGATTCGCCGAAACTCAAATCATCCAGCGTCCGCACCAGCACGCGGCTGCCGGGAATAAGCTTCAGGCAAAGCGAAGCCACTTTCGAACCGCGGTTCGGCGGCGCCAGCATCACGACCCGCCCGATCCGTTCGCGCGGGAACGCGGGATCGGACAGCGCCTGCCGGGTCACCAGCCCGCCAAGGCTGTGAGTCACGATATGGAGTTTGCGGCCCGGATGGGCGGCCAACAGTTCGCCGAGGCGTTGACGGAAATTTTCACCGTGCCGACGGACGTCGCCCCGGGTGGTGCGGTAGTCATAACAGAAACATTCATAGCCGTGTTTCGCCAGATAACGCGCCAGCGGCATCATATAGAATCCGGAGTGCATCAGGCCGTGAACCAATACGACCAGCCCGCCATTCTCACATGACGAAGCGGCCGGAATATGAGATACAAAACGGTTGCCTCTGAAAATATTCTTCATTCGATTACGATACCGTCCAAGCGATCTTTTTCAAGCGCCCCCCCCCGGTCATTTTATTGTGAAAGTCTGAAAATCCATACAACGACGCCATTGAGCCATCCTGTCCGCCGGACAGGTTCCGGTCATGGAATCACCGGCTGGGCTTCAACGGATAATAGCCGGCGGAGCGGATCAGTTCCTGTCCGTCGGGGGTGGTCAGGAAATCGTAAACCAGCCGGGCCGGAGAATTGACCGGTTCACTCCGCCGGATGGCGGCATAAATGGGCGCGCGAAGTTTATAACTCCCGGAGCCGATTGTTTCCGCCGCAGGATAAACGCCGTCCACCGCAAGGGTTTTCGTGTAAGCGGACGGACAAATGTACTGTTCGTAATATTGTACCGAAAAACCGATGGCGTAAAAATTGCTCAACCCATTGATCAGCGCCCCCATTTCAAGCAACCGGATATGCGGAGCACTTCGAGGAATTTCCGGCATGACGCCGTTGAAAACCAGGTCTTTCATCAACATGGCAGTCCCGGAATCCGGATTCCGGATCAAGGGAACGGCGGACTGACCGGAAGCCGCGGCGGACAAGATATTCCATCGGACTCCATCCGGCGAACGATATATAGCCCTGATCTGGTCCAGCGTCAGACTGTTCACCGGATTGTGGACGTGGACCAGGGCGACCAGGGCGTCATAGCCGATGATTTTGCATTCAATGTGGGACACCTGTTCTTTCGACAGAACTTGCTGAACCGCACGGTTCCGCACGGATTCTTTCTTTTCAAAATTCCCGGGGGCGAGATTGGCGACGGCTTCCGGCGAAACCGCGTTGATAACCAGCAGATTGTCCTCGGCAAACAACTTCTGGTATGCATGGGCGGTCTGGCTGTTCGGAGTTAAGACGTTATTCAGCAGCATTGCATGAATGCGCGCGTCCCGTCTTGAATTGAAATCCCTGCCGGGCTCGACTCTCGGAAAAAACTCCCAAGGCTGTGGTTTTCCCATGAGCATCCTGAAAAAACCGTCTTCCATCAGATGCATCCATTGTGCATGGGAACCCAACATCCGGCTGATCAGAACAAGGCGCAATGGCAGAGTGGAAGTGGCTCCGTCCAGATTGGGCAGATCATCCAGCGGCACCTTTGCCAGCGGACTGTTTGTGCCGTCATATGTATTTGCCCTCATACGTTCATCCAGCACGCGATGACGCTCCGTAAGAATGGATTCCAACAGCAACAGCTCCAGAAAATAAATAACGGAGTTTCTTTTCCAGGTGAAATCGGCATCCGGCTGGAACCCTTCAGGTGATTTCTCGAAACTTCGATAAAGAACGGAAAGGTCCTCCCGTATCAGCTCCGGATATCTGTCCTTATTATAATACTGTTGTCCTTCCGAGTTCAGATTTCCGGAATTATCGACGTATTGAATCAGCCGTTCAAGCGATTTCTTATCGGACGCATGGCAGAGGGGCAATTGGAGCAACAATACCAACAAGAGATAGAAACGCATGGCAGCACCTCATTGAATTTGATGTTACCATACATTCGCGTGAAGTGTTGTCAATACGCGGGATCGCTGAAAATAGCAAAAAAACCGTCACGCCGGAAAAACTCCTGCCGTTCCCCGGAGAACGGTACCATACTGGAAATCTCACTCCACCTTCGTCCGTTGTTCTACGGATAACAGGGAATAATCAGATTCGCTTTCGAATTGTAGAAGTAAACCTGATCCGACAGCGTGGCCCCGGCATCCGAATAAAGCTTGCCGATCAGTTCGCCGTAGGGACGGATATCCATAGGTTCGGCATGGCCGTCATGCAGCAGGAGCTGGATTTTGCCGTGGAAATCACTGGCCGCGATTTTGGCCGTATTGTTGAAAACCCGCGCCAGCCACATCGGTTTGCGCAACTGCGCCGCGGTTCCCGCCGCCCGCTGGGTGTCGGTCAGGTACGGCGTCCGGGCCGGATAGCGGAATTTTTTAGTCAGAAGGACCAGGTCGTCCCCGATTTTGGTCCAATAAGGCGCCGGCATTCCATCCGTGCGGTCCGTGCCATAGCAGCCGTAGGTATACATGGCATTCGGCTCCGGATTCAGGCCGGGACAGAAAATCTGTTTCATGACGGTCGTTTCCGCATTGTTCTTCTTGCCGTAAAGCAGGAGCGCCCAGAGATAAGTCCCTGCCCGGTCGACAAGCAGATCGCCATTGTAATCGCTGGCGTATAAGTCCTTCATCACCCCGTTCTGTTTCAAGTTATTGGTACAGGCGGCCGTCCGCGCCAAAGACCGGGCCCGGTTCAGCGCCGGCAGCAGCATCGCCGCCAGAATCGCGATGATCGCGATCACGACCAGGAGTTCAATGAGTGTAAAATTTTTTTTGTCCATCGTATTTTCAAACCTCCATAACCGTTACGGTTGATTGTTTTCGCAATAATCCAACAAATTGACAAATAATTTAAGCGTATGCTGGGGATTCGGCAATTCGCCGAACGAACGCCAGCCATCCGCAAATCCCATCGAACACCCGGACACCGCCATCAGCCCCTTGCCGACCGGCTTGAAATTCATGAACGGCACCGTCCGGCGCTCCCCATCCAGAGCCATCAGCAACGGACGCCACCCTTCCCGGTCCTCCGGCACCAGCGAAGACAGCGGCGGATAACGGTTGCCGAACCATTTCAGGTCCTGCGGCTTCGTCAGGATCGCTTCGGCGCCCGGGGCATGCCTGGCGTCGGCAGAGGAGAGCATGTCTATCCGCCGGAACGCATACGCCGGATCGTTGAACCATTGGTCCAGGCCGGGATTTTCGCTCACCGCGCTGACCACCGTCACCGTCCCCTGTTCCATAGCCTGTTTCAAGGCCGCCCCCGTTTCCGGGGTAAATGTCATGCCGTCGGTCCTCAGCAGAATGCCGCTGTAACGGCTCAGGTCGCCACCGATTTCCCCGCCGTCGAATGCGAAGTCCACCATGAAACCGAATTCATGGGCGGCGGTACGGAACGCATTGGCGGTACCGCGCTTAACGTCGGCGGGCGTCAGCAGGACCAGCATCTGGCGGATGCGTTCATTCCGGCCGGAGAATACCGTATAGGCAAAATTTTCAAAACTGTCACCCGCTGTCAATTTCTCCGGGTAGAACCCTTTCGGCCCCCGGACGCCCAACCGCCAGGTTTCACCGGGCAAAGGCATCGCCGTCTGTAGCGTTGTGAACGGGAGGGTCAGTTCGATGCGCCCGTCCGTCCTCTTCGTCGCTTCTTTGCTGTCGGCATTGAACGTGCGGAATTTACCGCTGTTTTCGTCTGCAATGGTCGCCAACAGGACTTCGGAACCGGGCTGTATCCGGATCTTGACCGCTTCCGGCGTGTAGTGGATATCCGCGCCGCTCTGACCGAGCGCGGCGGTGTATTCGGTTTCACCTTCGTTCCGGACCGGCAGCAGGGCGAAGCTCTCTTTCAGCGTGGACTGGGCGGCCCGTTTCAAGGTCCGGTAGAGGCGCTGTTCGCGTTCCAGATTGGCTCGGTAACGCGGCTCCTGAATGACACGGTCGGCTTGCGCCAGCAATTTTTCGCAACGTTCTCCGAGACCGCCGCTGAAAAGTTCTTCCGCCGCCTGATATGGCAGGGTGAACAACCCGGTCAAATGCGTTTTCAGCTGGTCAAAGGCCTCGATCTGCGCCAGATAATATTCCGTCATGAACGGCCCCGCCGCCGCGCCGAATGCCGTATGGCTCCAGTCGCGGACGACTTCGGAGAGTTCCAGATCCGGGTTGTACATCAGTTGCAGGTAAATATAGCAGAGAAGCCGGAAATGGACGCTGTTCTGCTGTTCCGCGGGAACCCCGCCCGGCGAATTGATGAAAATTTCGGGATCGATGAACTGAACGCCGAGTTCCCGGTATTTCCGGATTTCATCGGCCACCACGCCGCCCATCGGCAAGGCGATCACCGGCGAGATCGAATCGAACAGATAGCCGTATACCCCGACCTCCATCCCGGTATCGCGCCACGCCTTGATATTGGCAAGAGATTGTTTGTTGGCGGGGCAGCCCGTCCGGCTGGTCCGGTGACTGAAACAACGGTCATAGGGACAATAATCCACCCGGTCGACGGATTCAAGGCGAACGTTTTTCGGCGGCAGCAGATAGCCCTGATAAGCCAGTGTGCTGACTTTCACACCGGGCAGCATCTCTTTCAGATTTTTCGCGATTCCGTCGATGAATTTGAAATACAACTCCGTATGCGGCTGCTTCCGGCACTCCGGACAGCGGCAGTAGCTCATATTGTCGGGCGCCGACATCCGGATTTCCTCGAAACCGCCGAACGCTCGGGCGACTCCGGCCAGCCGCGCTGCCACCAGTTTCGGATTTTCCGGGTGCGACAGGCATAACTGAGTATGATTGCGCTGACCGTTCACAAGGGCGAACAGCTCCGGGCGCGTTTTGATCAAATACGACGGCAGATAAGTGTTGTGCCCGCCCAGGGTCATCGGAAGACCGCGGTCCGGCCGGGTTTTCGCGTATTCCACCCGCTTGTGCGGGATATCGTATTCGCTGGCATAATGGACGTTGCCGAAATTACGGCTCATATACAGCTCGAATTCCTCCGGCATGTGATTCCCTTTCGGCGCAAGGCGGCGTAGCGGAATGTCCGGATTATGATTCCGCGCCACGCCGGTGAAGTCGATCCGCTCATGAGACGGAATGAACTCCCCGTCTTCGCCCCACCAGAGCCACCGTGCGCCGATTTGTTCACGGAGAAAAAGCATCGCGGCGTCCACCGCCGACCGCGGCTTGATCCCGGCCAGATAAAGAACACCGCCGAGTTCGTGCGCCGCCGCTTCGTCGGGTCGTTCCGGGCTCAGTTTCAAGGCGGCCTGAACATCCGCCACCGCCGGATGGGAGGCGGGCGTGCCGATGACTATCGCCCCCGGCCTGACCGCGCCGCCCCGTACGATCATTAATTCCTCGCCGCAGGAAGCTTTCCAGACCCGCCGGACTTCCCGCGCCGCAAAATTCTCCAATGCTCCGGCGTTCTCCCCCAGGATGATTTCCGGGGCCGCGGTAACTCCTGCCGTCAGGCATGCCGCCAGCAGCAGCAACAAGTTCTTCATATCGTCAATTCTCCGAGCCAATTTCAAAACGATTGG
>DHTZ01000068.1 GCA_002408885.1 Lentisphaeria bacterium UBA5247
ATAAGCAAAATTAAGCAAAATTTTCCGAACTTTTTGAGCTCAATGCAATTACGATCATCGCGATCCTGGCCGCCATGCTGCTGCCCGCCCTGAACAAAGCCCGGTCAAAAGCGATGGCCGCCGCGTGCATCAGCAACCAGAAACAGACCATACAGGTCCTCCAGTTCTACGGCAGCGACAACGGCTCCTGGTATCCGGCCACTCAGGGCGGGAAGTCGTACTATCCGACGTCCACCAACCAGTCGTATCTGGCGTGGTCCACCCTGTTGCGGGCCAATGGATATGTCACCGGGCAATATTTCGCTACCGGAGGGATGTTTTCGGCCCGGTTTCTGGCTTGTTCGGCGATCAAGGACTATCCGACGGCCGCGCGGGTTATTTTTCAGGGGGGCTTTGTCGGCAGCATCTATACGTACGGGCTGCCGCAGTATACCAATGATAAATCCGGGACCGGGATCTATATACCCACGATTGCATTCAAAATCAGCAGCCCCGAGTATTCGAGCCCGTCCACGTTCGCCTATGTGATGGACGCCGCCAATACGGGGGCGGCCCCGGCGTTTCCGTGGTACATCTGGGACTCCCGGGACACCCAGAACCAGAAGCCGATGGGGATTCACGACGGCCGCTGCAACGTGGCTTGCCTGGACGGGCACGTGGAGCCTGTTTCGCGCGGCGAGCTCTATGATAAATTCAAGATCAGCAATTATACGCCAAGCATTTATTGACCGGGCTACAGGAAGTCAAACGCGGCCAGCGTCCCGACGACGATCATCAGGAGCCCCGCGAGCGATCTCCGGCTGAGTTTCTCATGCAGGACGAAATAACCGAACGCGACCGTGACCAGTATGCTCAGTTTGTCGATCGGCACCAGCACGCTGGCCGGCCCGTCCTGCAAGGCGCGGTAGAAGCAGAGCCAGGAGAGCCCGGTGGCGGCGCCGGACAGGATGATGAACGTATAACTTTTCCGGTCGATATGGCGGATGCCGCGCTGTTTGCCCTGCAGAAAAACCATCAGCCACGCCATTGCCAGCACGACCAGCGTCCGGATGGCGGTACCGAGGTTGGATTCGACGTCTTCGATGCCGATTTTTCCCAGAATCGCCGTAAGCGCGGCAAAGATCGCGGAGAGGACGGCGTAGCCCAGCCATTGACGACCCTGCGGGACGGCGGAGGTGTTTTTTCGTCGTTCGACCATCAGGCAGACGCCGGTGCCGATCAGGGCCATGGCGATGAGTTTCAGCACCGTCAGTTTCTCGCCGAGAATGATGAACGACAGCATCATGGTCAGCACGGTGCTGGATTTGTCCACCGGAACCACCTTGTTGACGTCCCCCAGTTGCAGCGCCCTGAAATAGCAGAGCCAGGAGGCCCCGGTCGCCAGCCCCGACAGGATCAGGAAAACCAGGCTCTTCGCGCTGATGCCGCCGAGCGTGGTTTGGGAGCCGACGATAAAGACCGTCAGCCACGCAAAGAGGGCGGCGACGACGGTCCGGAGGGCGGTCGCCAGCGTGGAATCGGTGTTTTTAATGCCGATCTTTGCCAGAACCGACATGATGCCGGCAAAAAAGGCGGATGCCAGTCCATAAACAATCCACATGATGCTATTCCGACCCGGTTTCGTTCCGTTGACAGGTTTCCGTATCGTATAATTAAGCATCGCACATGCGAAATTGCAACCGGATACCGCATTCTCCGACGGGTATTTTCCGGTCTTATCGATTCTTCAGGCTTGCAAAGGCGGCGGGAGGATGGTATGATAATTGAAGTTGAAAATCGTTTTGAAAAATCAGGAGTGACCTATGAATACCCGGATTGAAACGTTTAAAACGCCTCTGGACGAATCCCTGTTGCTGGCCAGGAATTTTTTCGAACTTTATCCGTTTGACGGCGGCGGGTGTTTCGTTACCTTCGAACACCTCGGCTCTTTCGACGACGCCGAAATCACGGACGCTATCCTGAGGCGCGGCGTGCTGGCGGAATTCGGTTCGCTCCCGGCGCTTGACTTCCTGAAATTTGAACGCTGGAGCACCATCGAAAAAACGTCGTGGATCAACCGCCTCTATTTCCTGCCGCCGCTGGCGAGAACTGCGGCGCTCCGGCAGGATGACGCCATTGCGGCGCTGGTCCGGGATGTTATTTTGTATTTTCACCGGACTTATCCGCCGCCGCAGGGCAAAGACGCGGTCGGCGGCCTGACCCGGCGGGTTCAGGAGAGCCGGGAACGCGATTACAACCAACAGGGGGCGGGCGTTGACGGGCGGACGGAGTACCAGTGGTTCGATTTCCAGCCCGCTTCCCGGGTGGTGAATACGATCAACGCCATGCGTTTCCTGCGCAATTCCCCGGTCATTTCGGCCGACGATTGGCGCGAGTTCGATGCATTCATCTACGCGCATGGCGAAACGCTTTATCTGGACGAAAAATATCATTGCAAACTGGAACTGGGAAATCACCAGGCGCTCCGCGGGCTCGCTCTGCTCTATTGCGCGGCCTATTTCGACGGCGAGGATTTCGCTGCCGGCTGGGCGCGGGAGGGGGAACGGGTCTGCGATTTTCACATGAGCCGCGATTACCTGCCGGACGGGACCTGCATCGACATCAGCCCCTCCTATCATGTGTTTGAAACCTGGATCGGGCGCGACGCCGCGGCACTGGCCGCGGCCTACGGTTTTCACCCGAACCCCGAAGCGTTTGAGAGTCTGCGCCGCGCGTTCGGAGTCTGCCGCCAGTTCTGCCGGCCGGACGGCAAATCGCTGGTGATCGACGACGGCTATTCGTTGAACATGGATATCTTTCTGGAAAGTTTCGGCCCGTCGTTCCACATGGACGCGCAGAATCCGTTTATCCTGCCGGATGCCCGGATCGCGTTCGCGCGCGGCGAAAAATACCTTGCCGTTCTGGATTCCTCCCCCGCGATCGGAACCTATTCGCACTACCACGGCGGCAAAAATGCCGTGACCCTATGGTTCGGCGGGCAGCCGTTCTGCGTGGACAGCGGCTGCTGCAACTACGACGACCCGGACTTCGCCGAATGGTTCAAACAGCCGGAGGCGCACTCCACATTGTTGATCAACGGGCAGGGGGAGAGTGTATTGCAGGGGCGCTATGCCTGGCCGGTTCGGCCCGAAGTCGTTTTCGGCAGCTGGCGGGACGGCGCCGTCGAATCGCAGTTGACTTCATCCGCTCCGCAATGGGACAACGGTATCTGGCGCCGCCGCCTGACGGCGGTCGGTGACGGGGAGATTGAAATCCGGGACGAAGTGACGCTGCCGGACGAGCGCAACCTCGAATTCATTTTCAATCTGCATCCGGGCGTGACGGCGGAAATCGCCTGCGACTGCATCATGCTGTGTCGTCGCGAAGCACGAGTCAGGCTGGAATGGGCAGCGGACGCGGAAGTGCTCTGGTCGGTGCATCCGGGCAAAGTATACGAAGACTTTCGGATTTGTCCGACGACGCAGTTAAGAGCGTCCATTCGCGGCGCGGGAGTACTTTTCCGGACGGCCTGGCGGCTCCTGTAAGCCGTTGGTATCGGGCATTTCGCCCCCTGCGGGCTAGCGTTTTGCTTCCTGGCGAAAGAATTCCGCGGACAGCCGGTTTCAATCAACCGGCTTTGCCTAGCCCCCTGTAGTCGTAGAGGACCCGGACCGCTTCATCGGCCACCGGATCGAACTTGGCGGAATTTTTTTCGCTTTGTTCAGAGGCTTCCAGGTAGATTTTTTCCTGGGCTTCCGCCGCCTGCTGTTCTTTCTTGTATTCGGCCCATCGCTTTTCTTCGTTCAGGGAAAAGGACTTGCGGTTTTTGTAACGTTTGAACAGCTCGATGCTTTCGAGGAGTTTTTTGAAGTCCGTCGATTTGGCGATCCGTTTTTCGGATTTTTCTTTCAGCGTGACGAGGTGTTGATCCAGGTTGTTGTCATAAACGTCGTGTTTTACCGCATCGATGGAATCCCACGGCAGATGGTTGTCGTTGAAGCTCTCGCCGATATCCATATGCTCGGTCATGGAGGGCAGGACGATGTCCGGCACCACGCCGAGCTGCTGGGTGGAGGAACCGTTGATCCGGTAAAAAACGGCGTTCTCAAACGTCAGCGATCCGGCGTTGAATTCCTGGTTGATGAACTTCAGCAGGTTGCGCAGTTCGAATACTTCCAGCACCGTGCCTTTGCCGTAGGTCCGGGAATCGCCGATCAGGATTCCGCGTTTGTAGTCCTTGATCGCCCCGGCGAAAATCTCCGCCGCGGAGGAAGTCATTTTGCTGGTCAGGACCACCAGCGGGCCGTCGTAAACGATTTCCGCGTCCGGGTCCTCGTTGATCACGACCTTGCGGTTCGACGAACGGACCTGAACAATCGGGCCGTCTTTAATCAGCAGGCCGGTCAGGGTGATGGCTTCGCGGAGGCTTCCGCCGCCGTTGAAACGCATGTCCATCACCACGCCGTCAACGCCTTCCCCTTTGAAACGCTCGAGAATCCGGCGCACGTCGGTGGTGGAACTCTTGTAGTCCGCCTGTCCCTCGAACGCGCCCTTGAAGTCGATGTAAAAACGAGGCAGCGTAATGAAGCCGACCTTGATTTCCTTGCCGTCCGGCAGTTTCACCGTTTCGACCCGCCCGGCGGCTTCCCGTTCTTTCAGTTCCACTTTGCGACGGACCAGCTCGATATTGACGGGCACTCCGCCGCCCTGTTTGTTGAGTACGGTCAGGATTACCTTGCTGTTTTCGCGGCCGCGGATCATTTTGACGACGCTGTTCAGCGGCATATCGATCACGTCGACCGGCGTTTCGCCCTCCTGGGCCACCGCGATGATCTTATCTTCGGGCTGCAGGCGCCCGTCCTTGGCGGCGGGGCCGGTCGGGACCAGCTGCACGACTTTGGTGTAACCGTCCTCGCTGGACAGCGTGGCGCCGATTCCTTCCAGCGACAGGCTCATGCCGATGTTGAATTCTTCTTCTTCGCGAGGAGAGAAATAGCCGGAGTGGGGCCCGTAGGTCTTCGTTACGCAGGAGAGATAATCGCCGAGAATGTCGAATTTTTCCTTGCGGCTGATTTCATTGTAAATGGTTTTGAGGCGGGATTGGATTTTTTCCTCGGGGGATTTGGTCTGGATGGCGATGGCGTCCTTGTTTTTCTCCTTGTTGGCGGCGTCGAGCTCCTGCTGGGCGCGGGTCATCAACCGGAACGTGAGGAGTTCATTTTTCAGCTTCATGCGCCAGGCTTCGCGGAGTTCTTTTTCGTCTTTCGGGCGGGGGAGTTCGCGGCGGTCGGTCACGTATTCTTCGTTCCGGGTGAAGTCGAATCCGCGTTCAAGCTGTTCAATGCAATACGCCTGGTACTCGGTCATCCGCTGGATGAAGCGGTCATAAACCTTGAACGGAAATTCGAAATTCCCTTTTTCAATCATATCGTCCAGCAGGTAGCGGTAGGGCTCGAATTCGTCAAGGTCTTTCTGGGAAAAGAATGTCTTATTGGGATCGAGCGTCTTGAAGTAGTCATTGAAAATCTGCGACGAAATCTCATCGTTCAGCGGATGCTGGCGGTAGTGGTTGCGGCCGATGATGCGGGCGGTCAGGCGGGTGACCAGCGAAAACTTGTCGTTCTCGCTCAATTCGGTCTTGATTCCCTGGCTGAACAGCGGCCAGCAATACAACGCCGCCGATAACGCCAGGAAATACATGGCGAAATGACGCATAAAAATATTTTTCTTCATGAACGGTTCCTATTTCTTCCTGATTCGATCATTAAATTCAGACATTATTGGTTTAAGACAAGCATTTTTCCGAAATGTTTCCGTAATATGGCACAAAAACAGGAATTATGCAATCACTGAACCGAATATTTGTTCCTAAATAAAGACCGGGATGCAACGCATCCATGCCGTACCGCCGCGGGACCGGGTCAGTCGGAGATGGCGAGGATCAGCGTCAGCTCGGTGACGTTTTTCGGCGGCGGCTGCGGGATTCGTTTGACGAAGCGCATCAATTTTTCCACGGATGTATCCATGATGGCAATGCCGCTGGGCTTGACCATTTCCCAGGACACGATCTGCCCGGACGGCGCAAAACGGAGCCGGACTGTAACTTCCGGTTCACGCCCGCCAAGCTGAATCCGGCTCGGCGTATCCCAGTTTTCTTTCAGATAATGGGCCACATACTGGCTGAAATCCAGCGCGAATTTGTCGCCGGGCAGGCCGTCTCCGGGAGGCCCGATCGGCCCCGTGCTTCGACCCGTACCGGTACCGCTGCCTGCGCCGGGGCTTCCGGAACCTGTGCCGGTGCCGCTGGTCCCGGCGCCGGTGGAGGTGTTGGCGGTTGGGGGAGGCTGGTTCATGCCCTGCCAGTCTTGCTGGGATATGGGTTTGAAATCCTTATCCGGTTGATTGCCGGCCTGGTTCCGGGTCTGGTTTTTCGGTTGATTCCGCTCCTGGTTCCGGTTCACCACTTGAGGAGGGCGGACGGTTTGCGTTTTTTTGGGCGCGGGACCCCGCGCCGCCACCCGCACCGGCGGCGGCGACGGCGTCACACGTGGCTGTGTGGGCGTAACCTGAGGAGGCGCAAGGGGAACCGGACGGATGTTGGGCTGCCGCGGCGTCACCGTGGGCTGCGACGGAATGACGGAGGGCGGCGCGGGCGCGCCTCCTCCTCCTGCCGGCGGAGCATAGCCGCCGGGGGCTGAGGAAGAATGCGCCGAATACGTATCGGGGAGCTGGGTGATCATCCGGACGTTCATGATTTTCGGCGGGGGGGGCTTGACCATGCTCCAGACGAGCTGCCAGACGAACGGCATGGTGACCGCCAGGATATGGATAGCCGACACCGCCTGGAGGATTTTGAACCGTGTCCGGTTCGTCACCATTCCTTCGGTTTGGGAGAGGTATCCGATTGTATCCTGGGTTTGTTCGATCATGATTCTATTATTGAAGGGCTTCCGCCGTGGTTATCAGGGATACGTTGCTGAATCCCGCTTTTCGGATGGTATTCATCAGGTCGATCACATCGTTGTAAGAGCGGGTGCCGTCGGCGCTGATCAGGATGACGGCGTTCGGCGTATTTGTGCGGAGCTTCTGGAGGTTGCCCAGCAGTTCGTCGGGACTGACGATCCGTTTGTCGTAGGTGATCTCGCCGCGCTTGTTCAGGGCGACGCTGACGGTGTTTTCGTCGGGCTTCACGTCGGCGTTCATGGAGGGCGGCGTGACGTCGATGGCGTATTCCAGCAGCGGCGTCGTGATCATGAACACGATCAGCAGCATGAAGGTCAAGTCCAGCAGCGGCGTGACGTTGATCTGGTTCAGGGCCGCCTGTTTGTTTCGGGGTCTTCTGGCCATTTTCAGTTCTCCCGGTCAGGAGTTAAGCAGGTCGGGCTGTACCGACGACGAATCGTTTGCCTGCGGAGCCGGGTTCGGCATGAATACCGTCTGGGGCTGTTGACGGTATTGCGGCTGCTGGTAAACCGGCGTCTGGGCATAGCTTGGCGGCGGCTGCTGCGGTTGAACTTGCGGCTGCTGGTAGACGGGCGCCTGTGCATAACCCTGCGGTTGAACTTGACGGGTCTGGACCGGAGGCGTATAGGGCGTGGCGGCGGCGGCCGGGCGGGGAGTGGAAGCGGGTGCGGCGGCGGTTTCGTATTCGGTCTGTTCGACTTTCAATTGCGCCATCATCTGTTCGGAGAAGTCTTCAAGTTCGGTGATCTGGGTGCTGATGATGGCGGTCAGCAGGTTGTAACCGATCAGCGCGGGGATCGCGACGACCAGCCCGGCGACGGTGGTCAGCAGGGCGCCCGCCACCCCGGGGGCGAGGGCGCTGATTTCGGCGCGGCCTTTTTCCGCCAGCGAACAGAATGCCAGCATCACCCCCCACACCGTACCGAACAGCCCGAAGAACGGCGGCGCGCTGACGCAGGTGCCGAGGACGCCCATCCGGGTTTCGAGGATTCGGATCTGGTCGGACATTTCCTTGTCCACGGCGGCGCGGATCACGGCGAGCTGGGGTTCGTTCAGCGGCTTGTCCGGTTTCTGCCCGGAACGGGCCATGCGGCTCAACTGGCCCTCGTTGATGCCGTGGAACTCGACCACCCGGGCAAGGGCGGCGCCGTAGATCCTGGCGGTGGGGCCGACGTTGTTTTTCGCCTCCTCAATGGACATCAGGAAGGTGCGCTTCTGGGTGAAGCTGCGGACGAAGGCCGTGGAGCTGCTGCCGAGGCGCTTGGAGGAGAGCCATTTCTCCAGGATGATCGACCAGGTGACGATGGAGCTCACGAGCATCAGGACTACAATGGACTTGCCGCATAAGTCGCTGTTCTCAAAGGCGTAATATACGCCTGCGCTGGCAAGGGTATTAAATGAAAAAACAAACATTTGATGTCCTCCGGAATAAGTGGGTTTGCTGTTTCAATTAAGATAGCAGAGTATTGGAAATATTCGAGCCGATTTCAATAAAAATGCATCAAAAAGCGCACGGGTGAAATCCGGACGCTGAATTTATTTTTGCCATCGGTTCACGGCGTATTCCGGGGCGGGCGGGGGCCGTGCGGCATTCCCCGTCCGCCGCTAAAACAAGGCGGCGCCCGGTGGTATATTACCGGAAACGATCAGACCGGACAGGAGCACACATGAACATCATATTGCGGGAAGCGGTTCCCGGCGATTTGCCCGCCATCTGCGGACTGCTGGGCGAACTGCCGGCCGCCGAAGTCGATTTCGAACCGGATTACGAAAAACAGTACCGGGGGCTGTCGCTCCTGTGCGGCGCGCAGACCCTGGTCTCCACCGCCGAGGGCGGATATTCGCTGTTGATCGAGGACCTGGTGGTGCATCGGGATTACCGGCGGTGCGGGCTCGGAGCGCGCCTGCCGGACCGGGCGGCGGAATGGGCCGCCGCGCGCGGCATCCGCCGGATGCAGCTCCTGTGCGACGAGACCAGCCACGACGCGCAGCTTTTTTACGCTTCAACCGGCTGGGAGCGGACCCGCCTGCGCAACTACTTCCGCTACCTGAACGGTTCTTGAGTTTGCCGGGAAGGGGCGAAAAACCTGGAAGCGGCATTGGCTTTTTTCCGGAAAACGGTTATAGTAAACGGCACGCAATCACCGGACGTGAATTCCGTGAAACCCGGAAACTGTCGCGCAACTGTGATCCGCCCCGGCGGCGGTAAGTCAGATCCTCCGGCGATTGAAATACAATTCGGGATGAGCGGTTCCGGGTTTGTGCGCGCAACACAAATGGTGAATGTATGATCGAGCATGGCGGAAACACGCGGGCGCTGGCGGCGGAGGCCGGGTGCAGCCCCGGCGAACTCCTCGACTTCAGTGTCAATCTTAATCCGATGGGGATGCCGGACGGCCTGTTCGCCGCTTATTCGCGGGCGTTCGACGAACTGCCGGAGTACCCGGAGCCTTATGCCGGGGAGCTGTGCCGTCTGGCCGGGGCCCGGTGGAATCTTCCGCCCGGACAGATTTTATTCGGCAACGGTTCCGGCGAGCTCCTGCACCTGATTCCCCGGGCGTGGGGCGGCGGCAGGCGCGCGGTACTGGTTTCGCCCTGCTATCTGGAATACGAAAACGCCTGCCGTTGCGCCGGGCTGGACATCGCTTTTTTCCCGCTGGGGGAAGATTTGCGTCTGAATTTGAATGATTTTTCCACCTTTCTGCGCTCCGGCGATCTGGTGATTCTGGGCAATCCGAGCAATCCGACCGGGGAATGCCTGGAACTGCGCGATTTTATCTTGACCCATTCAGGACAGGATTTTGTTATCGACGAAGCGTTTGCGGATTTTTCCGGCGTGACGCTGCTGGACCGTCCGCTGCCGGAAAACGCGGCGGTGGTGCGTTCCATGACCAAATTTTACGCGATCGCAGGACTGCGGCTCGGTTACGCGGCGGCGGCTCCCTCCGCCATCGAACAGTTGCGGCGGAATCTGCCGCCGTGGTCGGTCGGGACGCCCGCGCGGGCGGCGGCCGAATACATTTTCGGCATGGACGGGCGGTTCGACGAACAAAGCCGCGCCGAAGTCCGCCGGCTTCGCGGGGAACTCGCCGCCGGGCTGCAAGGCGCCGGGCTGACGGTGTTTCCGTCCGAAGCCAACTATCTGCTGGTGCGGAGCGCCGATCCCGCCCTGCGCGATCGGCTGTTGAAACACCATCGGATCGCCATTCGCCGCTGCGACAACTACCGGGGGCTGAACGGTCATTACTTCCGGGTGGCGGTGCGGAGCGCGGAGGACAATGCAAGGCTGCTCCGGGCGCTGTCCGGCGCTCCGAACATCCTGCGCCGCCGCAGGACCCCCGCGCTGATGATTCAGGGGACCTGTTCCAATGCCGGCAAAAGCGTCCTGACGGCGGCGTTCTGCCGGATTCTGCTGCAGGACGGGATTCAGGCGGCGCCGTTCAAGGCGCAGAATATGGCGCTGAATTCGTTTGTCGCCGCCGACGGCGGCGAAATGGGGCGCGCCCAGGCGGTTCAGGCGGAGGCCTGCCGACTGGACCCCGAAACCCGGATGAACCCGATCCTGCTGAAACCGAACAGCGACCTCGGCAGTCAGGTGATCGTGCGCGGCCGTCCGATCGGTAACATGCGCGTGCGCGAATATTATGCGAAAAAGCCCGAACTGTGGCAGGATGTCCGCCGCGCCTACGATTCCCTGAGCGCCGATTATCCGGCGATTGTGCTGGAGGGGGCGGGCAGCCCCGGCGAAATCAACCTGAAACACGGCGATATCGTCAATATGCGCATGGCGCAGTATGCGGAGGCGCCGGTGCTGCTGGCGGGGGATATCGACCGCGGCGGCGTGTATGCGTCGTTCATCGGGACCTACGCTACGCTCGACCCGTGGGAGAGGGCGCTGTTGAAGGGCTTTGTCGTCAACAAGTTCCGGGGCGACCCGACGTTATTGGATTCCGCGCACGAATCGGTGCGCCAGTTTACCGGCAAGCCGGTGATCGGGGTGATCGATTTCCGCAGGGACCTGGCGCTGCCGGAGGAGGATTCGGTGAATTTCTCTTTTGTCCGGCCCGCGCCGAAGCACGACTGGACGCTCGACATGGCGGTGATCCAGCTCGGCCATGTGGCGAATTTCACGGACTTCGTGCCGTTCGAACAGGAACCGGACGTCACCGTGCGCAAAGTCGCGCGGGCGGAAGATTTCGGCACGCCGGATATCGTGGTCATGCCCGGCTCGAAAGGAGTGGCGGATGATTTGCTGGCCCTGCGTCGGACCGGGCTGTATGACAAAATCGCCGACGCGGTGGGTCGCGGCGCGTGGTATCTCGGCGTTTGCGGCGGGTTGCAGCTGGCGGGCGAAAGACTGCTCGATCCCGACCACGTCGAATCCCCCTGCGACGATATCGGGTGCTTCGGCTTCCTGCCGTTGGTCACGACGATGGGGCGCGAGAAAATCGTCCGCCGCAACGCTCTGCGCGACCGCTTGAGTTCCGGCTACGAAATCCATTACGGGCTCACCGAATGCCGCGGCGCGGAGGTGGCGGAACAGCCCGACCTGGAGGGCCGGACCGTCGGCTACGAGCGCGGACGGATTTACACCAGTTATCTGCACGGCGTGTTTGACGACGACCGTTACCGGCGCGCCGTGCTGGACCGGATTCGCGTTTCGCTGGGCCGGGAGCCGCTTGGCGGCGTGACCGCCCGCTACGGGATCGAAGATTCGCTGAATGCGCTGGCCGACCACGTGCGCAGCCGCATCGACATGAAACAAATTTACCGATGGATGGGACTGAAATGAACGAACACCAGATCATCTGGGACCTGCCCGGCTCCGAAATCGAAGCCGAGAGTTTCCGCCGGATCGAAGCCGAGGTTTCCCCGGAACAGCGCGCCCGGTTCACCGGCGCGGAATGGCGCGTGGCGCGGCGCCTGATTCACACGACCGCCGATTTTTCGATCTGCGAGGTGCTGGAATTCGGCGGCGACCCCATCGGCGAACTGCGGTCCGCGCTGTCGCGCGGCACCGCGATTTACAGCGATTCGAATATGATCAAGGCGGGGCTTTCCGTGCCGAAGCTCCAGAAGTTCCATCCGGGCTATCGCCGCGAAAGCATTCTCTGCGAAATCGCTTCGCCTGAAGTCGCCGCGCTCGCCGCGCAGGAAAATATCACCCGCGCGCTGGCGGCGGTCCGCCTTTACCGGGACCAGATCGAAAACGGCATCTTCCTCTGCGGCAACGCCCCCCTGGCGCTGGCCGGAATCCTGCGGATGAAACTGCGCCCGGCGGTGGTCATCGCCATGCCGGTGGGTTTCGTCAATGTGGTGGAGTCCAAGATGATGCTCGACGGCACCGGGCTGCCGTTCATCCGGCTGAACGGCCGCAGGGGCGGCAGTCCGCTGGCGGTGGCGGCGGTCCACTCGGTCATGGAGGAGTGATCATGGAACAGGGTCGGGAACTGCGTTGCGGATTCACCACCGGCACGGCGGTCGCGGCCGCCGCGCTGGCGGTCCTGCGCCAGTGCCGGACCGTCGAAGTCGAACTGCCGAAACACGAAAAATTACTGATCCCGGTTCACCGCCTTGCCGCCGGTTCGGCGTCGGTGCTGAAAGACGCGGGCGACGACCCCGACGTGACCCACGGTGCCGAAATTCAAGTCGCCCTGCGCCCTGCGGAACTGTCCGAGGCCCGCCCGGAGGATTATGTCGAGCCCTGCGGCGACGGCGGCACGCTGATCGTTCGCGGCGGGCAGGGCGTCGGCCTGGCGACCCGTCCGGGGCTGGCGGTGCCCCCCGGCAAATGGGCGGTGAACCCCGGCCCGCGCCGGATTCTGAAACAGAATTTGAGCGATTTAAAAGGCGTCTGGCTGCTGGTGATCACCGTGCCGGACGGCGAAAAACTGGCGGAGCAGACGCTGAACCCGAAGCTCGGCATTGTCGGCGGCATTTCGATTTTGGGGAATTCGGGGATCGTGAGGCCGTATTCGAATGCGGCTTACGCGGCGTCGGTGGCGTTGCAGTTGCGTTCGATCGCGGCGTCCGGCGGCAGGGAAGTGGTGCTCTCCACCGGCAACCGGACCGCCGAGGCCGCCGAGCGTGACTGGCCTGGAATCCCGGTGGTGCGGATCGGCGATTTCATCAAAGCGTCGCTGCTGGCGGCGCGGAAAGCGGGGGTGGAACGGGTGCTGGTGGCGTGCATGCCGGGGAAACTTTTCAAATACGCCTGCGGGTACGAAAACACCCACGCGCACAAAGTGGAAATGAATCTGGAGGAACTCCTGCCCGGCACCGGGGATTTTAAAAGCATGGGAGAACTGGCGGCGGGCTTGCCGGATGACCGATACCGTGATATATTGAAACGGCTGGAAGCGTTGGCGGCCGGACAGTTGGGGCGCTGGCACGGCGGCGTCGAAATCATCCTTTACAACGCGCAGGGAGAACGATTGATATGAGCAACTGGATACTGGAAGTCGCGGGCATCGAGCATCGTCGGGTCTGGGAAGACGCCCAAGTCATCGCTGCCGGGAAGCGCCTGCTGGAACTCTTGCCAGCGGACTGCGCCGCCGAAAAAATCGAAATCGGGCGCAATGCCCAGGCGCTCGCGCTGGAGCTCGCCGAACGCGCCCGTCACGAAAAAGTGGTGGTGCTGGCGACCGGCGACCCGCTTTATTATGGCATCGGCGGTACGCTGTGCGGGATTGTGGACCCGAAGCATTTGCGGATTCATCCGGGGCTGACCGCGTTTCAGCTCTTTTTCTGCGAACTGAAGCAGCCGTGGGAAAAGGCGTCGCTGTTCAGCGTTCACGGCAAGGGCGGCGTCCTGCCGTGGCGGCGGATTCTGCGTTCGGAGCTGGCGGTGGTCTACGGCGATCCGTCCGCGCCTGCCGGAACGCTGGCCGCCCGGCTGCTGGAGCATTTCCCGGCGGCGGCGGAGCGCCCGGCGGCGATCGGCGCGGACCTCGGTTTGCCGTCCGCCGAAATCCATACCGGCACGTTGCGCGAAATGGCGGCAATCCCCGCCGGTCCGCTGTCGATGCTGGTCCTGCTGCCGGAGCCGGGCGCGGTGCCGGAATTGCCGCTGGGGCTGGCGGATTCGACGTACCGCCATCAAGCCAATCTGATCACGCATCCGGAAATACGCGCCATCGTCCTGAGCAAGCTGAAACTGCGCCCCGGCGTGCTGTGGGACCTCGGTTCCGGCAGCGGTTCGGTGGGGCTGGAGGCCGCCGGGCTGTGCTCCGGCCTGACCGTTTACGCGGTGGAAAAAAACGCGGAACGGATCGCCGATATCCAAGCCAACCTCGAGGCGGAAAAACTGGAGAATTTCGTGATCTGCCACGGCGATATCGGCGACCGGATGGAGGATTTGCCGGCACCGGACAGTATTTTTCTGGGCGGCGGGATCGCGTATCTGCTGCGGGCGTTCGAGTGCCTGAAACCGGGGGGGCGGCTGGTCGCCACCGGGATTCTGGTTTCGACCGCGGCGCGGCTGGGCAGCGTCCTGAACGAATGCCGGAGCGAACTGCTGACCGTCAACGTCAGCCGCGCCGCCGCGCTCGGCGAACATCAGATGTGGAAAGCCGAAAACCCGATAACCATAGCAGTATTCGAGAAACCATGACAAACGGAACCATCATTTTTGTGGGGGCGGGCCCCGGAGCCCCCGACCTGATCACCTGCCGGGGCAGGGCGGCGCTGGAACGCGCCGATGTCATCATTTACGCCGGTTCGCTGGTCAACGAACAGCTCCTCGAGTGGGCGCCGCGGGCGGAACGTTTCAACAGCGCCGGGATGACCCTCGAACAGGTCCTCGGCGTGATGACGGCGGCGTACCGGCAGGGGCGTACCGTCGTCCGCCTGCATACCGGCGACCCCGCCATGTACGGCGCGGTGGCGGAGCAGTACCGCGAACTCGACCGCCTCGGCATTCCGTTTGAAGTGGTTCCGGGGGTGAGCAGCGTATTCGCCGCCGCCGCCGCGTTGCAGACGGAATTCACCATGCCGGGCATTACCCAGACCGCCATCCTGACCCGCGACGCCGGGCGCACGCCCGTTCCCGAAGCCGAAGACCTGGAGAAACTCGCCGCCCACGGCACCACGCTGGCGCTGTTCCTGAGCGTGGGCGACATGGACAAACTGACGGAGAAACTGTTGCGGGCGGGGCGTTCTCCGGCGACCCCGGCGGCGGTGGTTTACCGCGCGGGCTGGGCCAACGAAAAAATCGTCCGCGGCACCATTGCCGACATTGCCGCCAAAGTCCGCGCGGCGGACATCAAGCGTCAATCGATCATCGTCATCGGCGAAGTCCTTGCCCGGAGCGGCGAAACATCGCTGTTGTACGGCGAGAACTTCGCCCACGGCTACCGGGCGGAGGACCATTTCAACGGCTGCTGCGCGGTTTTCGCCCTTACGGAAAACGGCGCGCACAAGGCCGCCGAAATCGCCGCCGGGCTGGCCTCCGCCGTCATCGTCCTGCCCGAAAAACTCAAGCTCCTGGCCCCCGCCTCCCGCGTCGTCGCCTATCCGCAGGGGGGGCTTCATGACGCCGTGATGGCGGCGTGGCGCGAATACGACGGGCTGATCATGATCATGGCTTCCGGCATTGTGGTCCGCGCCATTGCCGGGCTGTGCGGACACAAGAGCAGCGATCCCGCCGTCGTGGTCTGCGACGAACAGGGCAATTACGCGGTCAGCCTGTTGAGCGGGCACCTCGGCGGGGCGAACCGCCTGGCGGTGCAGACGGCGCGGATCACCGGCGGCAAACCGGTCATCACCACCGCCAGCGACGGGCGCGGCATCCTGGCTTTTGACGAACTGGCCGCGATCCGGGGCTGGCGCATCGCGAACCCGGAGCTCCTGACCGAAATCAGCGCCCGCATTCTGGACGGCGAAGCGATGGACATCGCCATTCCCCCTGAAATTTACGACAACTATTACGCCGCCGCCGGACAGTTCCGCCGCAACAGCCGGGTGGAAACGCCGTGCGGGGCGGTTTACGACGGTTCCGGCGTCCTGCACCTGGTACGCCGTCCGCTGGTGCTGGGGGTGGGGTGCCGCCGGGGCGCCACGGCGCGGAGTATTGCCGAAGCCGTGAAATTGAGCGGCTACGGAACATTTGATCAAATCGTGACCATCGACAAAAAGCTGGCGGAACCGGGGCTGGTCGAATTCGCGGCTTCGCGAGGTCTCTCCCTGCGCGGATATTCCGTGGAGGAACTGAACCGGGCGGACGCACCGAATCCGTCGCCGCGCGCCATTCAGGAATTCGGCGTTCACTCGGTGGCGGAGGCGGCGGCGATCCTCGCCTCCGGCAACCCGGTGCTGACGGTGGAGAAAATCAAACACGACGGCGTGACCGTGGCAGTGGGGATGGGGATAAGCTGCGATGAATGATTATTCGGCATTTACGGTTGGCGGGACCAATTCGGACTGCGGCAAAACCACGGTGACGCTGGGATTGCTCCGCGCTTTGCATCGGCGCGGGCTGGCGGTACAGCCGTTCAAGTGCGGGCCGGACTATATCGATCCCGGTTTTCACCGCTACGCCGCGCGCCGGATTTCCGCCAATCTCGACGGCTGGATGACCGGGCTGGACGGCGTGCGCCGGAGCTACGGGCGGTTTGCCGCCGGGGCGGACGTGTCGGTGATCGAGGGGGTGATGGGGCTGTTCGACGGCCTCGACGGCTTGCAGGGGAGCACGGCGGAGGTCGCGCTGGCCCTTGAACTGCCGGTGGTGCTGGTGGTGAACGCGAAGGGCATGGCGGGCAGTATCGCCGCCCTGGCAAGCGGGTACGCCAACTGGTGCAAAGAACTGAAAACCGCCGGGGTGATCGCCAATAACGTCGGCTCGGAGCGCCATGCGGATATTCTGCGCCGCGCCCTTGGCGAGCAATTTCTCGGTTATCTGCCGCGCGGCGAGCAATGGACACTTCCGGCGCGCCACCTCGGACTGGTGCCGTTTCAGGAAAACGCCCGCCCGGACGGCTGGTTCGATTCGCTGGCGGACGCGGTGGAAGCGCATATCGACCTCGACCTTCTGTTGATGCGGGCCCGTTCCGCCCGGCCGTCATGGACGGCGCCACCCGCGCTTGAACCTTCCTTGCGGCTGGCGGTGGCGCGCGACGAGGCGTTCGGTTTTTACTACGAGGAAAATCTGGAAGCCCTGCGCGAAGCGGGTATCGAACTGGTTGAATTTTCGCCGTTGCGCGACCGGGAGCTTCCGGCGGCGGTCAACGGCGTTTATCTGGGCGGCGGCTTCCCCGAAATGTTTGCGGAGCAGCTCGAGCAGAATGACTCCATGCGGCGGTCGATCCGGGATTTCGGCGGCCTGATCTATGCCGAATGCGGCGGCTATCTCTATTTGATGGAAAGCCTTGGGGGGCGGCGGATGGCCGGGCTGGTGCCGGGAAGCGCCGACATGCACGGCAGACTGCGTTCGCTGGGCTATCGCGAAGTGACCGGGCCGTTCGGCCGCGCCCGCGGGCATGAATTTCATTATTCGGAGGCGCGGGTGAACCGCGAAGCCGGGGCGCTCTGGGACACGGTTACACCGTCCGGCGACCGGGGGTTCCGCGAAGGAAACGCGTACGGCAGTTATGTCCATCTGCACTGGGGGAACAACCCGGAATTCGTGCGTAAATTCAAGGAAAAACTGTCATGCTCTGGTTAACGTTCCTGATTGCGTTCGGGCTGGATCTGCTGCTGGGCGATCCGCATTCGAAATGGCACCCGGTGGCGATGTTCGGCCGCCTGGCGGAGCGGACGGAAAAACAGTGCCGCGAATATTTCGGCAACACGGTTTTCGCCGGGGGGCTCGGCTGGTTCCTGCTGGTCGGCGGCTGTACGGCGGCGGCATGGGGAATCGGGCTTCTGACCGGGTACATCGGGGCGGGGGTCATCCTGTACGGCTGTATCGCCCTGCGGAGTCTGGTGGAGCATACGCTGGCGGTGGCGCGTCCGTTGGACGCGGGCGACCTGCCCGCCGCCCGGCGCGCGCTCGGCATGGTGGTCAGCCGCGATACCTCCGTGCTGGATGAAAACGGCATGATCCGGGGCGCTCTCGAGAGCATCAGCGAAAACCTGATCGACGCCGTCAACAGCGCGATATTCTGGGCCATGCTCGGCGGTGTGCTGTTCGGCGCGCCCGGCGCGGCCGCCGGAGCCGTATTGCTCCGCACCGTCAACACGCTGGACGCCTGCTGGGGTTACCGGGACGAACGGTATCTGAAATTCGGCAGGATTGCCGCCCGGACCGATGATTTCATGCACTGGATTCCGGCGCGGCTCACGGCATTGGCGGTGGCTGTCGCGTCCGGACATTTCCGGCGGACGCTGGGGACCGCGTGGAAACACCGGCATCACCATCCCAGCCCGAATTCCTGCTGGGGCATGGCGGCGTTTGCCGGTGCGCTCGGCATCCGGCTCGGCGGCCCCACCGCCTACCGCGACGGCACCGAGCCGTATCCGTACTGGGGAGACGGACGCGCCACTCTTACAATAAAGGATTTATGGAACGCCGCCCGCCTGTGCCTCATTTCCGTTCCGGTGTTCCTGCTGTTCCTGTCCGGGCCGGCGATATTTTGGTGGAGCGGCGGCGGATAGGGCGACGGATGCGGCGGAGCAACGGATGCGGGCGGAAAAATAAGCGGCAAATTTTTGGAAGGACATTTTGACCGCCTTATCTTCCGGGTTATGTGAACCGCTTCCGACGAATCCGGAGGTGTGTTAATGATCAAAATACCATCCGCCAAACCGTTGTCAAGCGGCAAAATCACGAAAAAAGACAAAATTTCCACGCCAACGATCCGCCGAATCGTCACGGCTTCACGTCGTCATCTACCTGCGGCGTCTGGCCCCCGCCTACGATCTCACACCATCCGCCGGAATCAATGGCGAGCAAATCACCATGGTCAATGGCAAAGGCCGGGATATTACAGATGAGGACTTGATTGCGACTGCCGCCAAAGTCGATATTTCCACACACACGGCCAAAGAGATGATCGAAGCCGTCGGATCCGCCATCGCTGAAATATGAATATTAAATGAAAGAATTTTCAGCGTAAATGAGAGAATTTTGCAGATATTGTTATTCGCCGGACTCTTAAGCTGTTGCAAAAACGATCCCCGGTCATTATAATTAATTACATGGACTGCAAGGTAATTGATTATGACCGAAAAAAAGACTTTTTACAAGAAAAAATATACGGAAAAAGAGATCGTTTCCGAATTGGAACAGTATCTGGCCGAACAGAAACTGCCGCCCAATACCATGATCGCCCCCGCCAGCAGGCTGTCGCTGCGCTACAATGTTTCGCCGGCCACGGTCAACCGGGCGATCGACCGGCTGGTGGAGCGGCGGATTTTGTACCGGGTACAGGGGAGCGGGACTTTTACCGCGCGGGCAGTGGAGGCGGAGCGGCGGCTGCGGATCGGATTATTCATGCGCAATACCGGCATGGACCGCAGTGACCTGTACGGGCAGGTGGCATTCGGCAATCAGAATACGATGTTCCAGCAGTATTTTCAGAGGGCGGGGCACGACTGTTCTTTTTATTTTCATCAACTGCCATTTCCACCGGAGCAACTGGCGGGAATCCGGCTGTATGATTTCGATGCGGTCATCATCTTAAAAGGCCATGCCAGCCGGGAAAATTCGGAACTGCTGAAAAAATTCAATATCCCGGTAGTCATGATTATGGACGATAAAGTCAGCCGAAGCGATTTCCATCAGGTCATATTTAACTTCGAACCGGGATTCAGGAAACTGTTGGCGCACCTCCGCGAGATGGGGCACCGGTCATTTCTGATCGCGGGCAACGAACCGGGACGGACCGACGCGATCCTGGAGGCGGCCGACAACCTGGGGATACCGCGCCGGAATTTCGAGCACCAGTTCTGCAAGGGCTACCGGACTGAATACTGGCACACGGTGGAGAGCGCGTACACGATCGCAGAGTATTATCTGACCAACCGGCCGCGGTTTTCGGCAATCATGTCGACCAGCGACTACATTTCCAGGGGCATTATCGACTACCTGAGCGGCAAAGGGCTTGAACCGGGGCGGGATTACGCGATTTCGTCGTACGACAATTTTGAGAAACAGGGGATGCTTATCCACGGCGCCAGGCCCATCCTGACCTCCATCACCCATCCGCTGGAAAGACTGACCCTGGAAACGGTCAAACTGACAATCAGCGAGGCTGTTGCCCCAAGCGGCGTCAAACATATTGTGGAGGTCCTCGCAGATGAACTGGATATCCGGGCGTCAACCCGATTAAAAATCAAAACCAACAGAGGTGAAACATGTATCGAAAAAAAATGACATCAATTAAGAATTTCACACTTATTGAACTCCTTGTCGTGATCGCAATTATCGCGATCCTGGCGGCGATGCTGCTGCCGGCGCTGAGCAAGGCCCGCGAACGGGTAAAATCTACCGGCTGCATCAACAATATGAAACAATGTGTTTCGGGTATGACGCTGTATGCACAGGATTATGACGGTTTTATCGCGTTATCGACGAATTCCAGGCAACAAGGTCCTACCGGTAAACTACGTGAAGAATCATGGATATGCTATCTAAGCAATTATGATCAGGACTCCAGTGCCTTGGATCTACAATGGACCAATGGGCATCCGGCTTATTTGCCGGCGAGGAAAAAAGATATTATGCGCTGTCCTTCCAAGCCGGTCAACGAAATGATAGGCAATGCGTTTCAGTTGGTTCGTCAGGTGTACGGAACCCCGATCAACAGCGGCTGGAGCAACAATCTCAAGAGCAATGAAATGATTATACCGGCAGGGTGGGATACCTGGTCTGGGGGGTTCATGCGGCTGGGCAGGATTCCCGGTAATTTCGGGCTTCTGTATGACAGTATGACCAATGAATCCGCCATGTTGGGATGGACGATGAAGATGGTCACTCAAGGAGAAGGATATGCCCGGATCGATTTGCGCCACAACGAAAGAAGCTCCGTGGCTTTTGGCGACGGCCGGGTCGAACAATGGGGAGGCGGCACCTTGAAGCAGGAACTCGGCGTAACCAACGTTTTCGTAAACGGTAATCCATATTTTGTAAAAGCTCTGTAAGAAAGGATAAAAAATGAAAATACGACTGATACTTTTTCTGTGCGGCATCCTATTTATGAACGGAATCGGAGGCGAAGCCATCTACCGCTTCCGCGAGGGTAATACGGCATTTCCGGAAACCGCTCCGAACACCTGGGGGTATACAGCGGAAAAAAGCTCCGACGGATTGCTTGTACAATATCTCAAATTCAAAGACGGCAACTCGATTTGGCCGTATTTCAATATTTCCCCCGGCGAAATATCCCGTACAGACTGGAGTCAAAGCAAGTTTCTGATCTTGAATGTACGCAATCTTTCGCCGTCGATTACACCGACCATGAACATCATTGTCCGTGACCGGGCCAACAAAATATTCAGTACTCATTGCCGTGTTCGTTGCAATTCGCTGAACCGACTGCTGATACCGGTGGATAAAATTGCAGAAAAGATTGATCCAACTCAGATCGGGCTCATCCAATTTGCCTTCAGTAAACCAGCCTGGGGCTTCGGCCTTGAATATATCTCTCTGGTTCTTGACGGCAAAAGAGGCAAAACCGATCCGGACAGTATTGTCCCGGCCGTCTATGACTTGCGGAGGGAATTGCTCAAAAACCGGAAGGCGGTCATTGTTTACGACGCTACCCGAATGGTCGCCGAAAACAACGAAGTAACAATAAGCTTCCGGAAATACGAAGAAGATATGGATAAATGGCCGGGTGTAACTATTGTCGGTGGCATCGACGGCGCATTGAGTGATGGAGATATGAGCACTAAAACCCATCTCTCTATCGAACTCGAACCGGTTGATGGGATTCCGACCGGTCTTGGATTAACCCTGATTGACAGCAAGCAGGAAAAAATCTGGACGGCTTTCAGCCATGCCCCCGGAGGTAAACTGATTGCCGATGTCATGATTCACGACATGAAAGCGGATTTATCGCAAATTGCATCCTTAAGCCTTGGACGAACCATGCCGCCGGAAGGATTTACATTTCGCATTAATAAATATCAGTTCGAATTTCGACCCGAAGCCATCTATTCGCCCGTTCTTCGAAAACTGGATGCACTTTTGCGTTTGAAGCTGACCGACGCGGAGCGCAATCGTGTTGAATCGACAAGGAGTGAACTGGAAAAACTTTACAACCTGGTCAAAGGCGAAAGCGCCCGGAACGGCGATATCCACGATTTCCTGGAACAGGTTGTCGGTGCCCGGGAACTGTCAGCCCGAATACTTCGTGTCAGTACGGTCCGCAATGTCCGCGAAGCCATGAAGAACTATGATTACAGTGTAGGTATTGCGGATTCCATGACCTCGGTATTCTTGACCGGAACCGGATTTGCCATGGAACCGGCCGTCAAGGTATCTCTGGAAATGGCCGCCAATGAATACGAAAGTTTCCAGACCGTTGTTTTCAGCGATAAACCGTTGAGAGACGTTCGAGTGGAGGTTTCGGAATTCGAAGGGCCGGGCAGTTCCCGGATACAAGCTCATTGCGCTGTAGTGGGACATGCGAACGCCAAGCGCATGACCTATCCGGCGGAACATACCGGCTTTTATCCTGATTTCATCATCGACTACCAGCAACAGGCCAATATTGAGGCCAATGAAACTGTTCCGTTCTGGATTCGACTGAAAACATCCGCCGATGCCGCCCCCGGTCTTTATCGTGCCACTGTCACCGTGACCGGACGAGATTTACAGCCATACCGTTTTCCGCTGGAAATTAAGGTGTATGATTTCAGATTGCCGAAAGGCTCTCCGCTGCCGTCCGCTTATAACTCCGCAGATGGGGATATCAAAAAGATTTTCAAACTAGATACACCAGAGCTTTATGAAAAAGTCATGAACCAATTCGTGGACTATATCGCAGACTATAAATTGACCTACGACCGTATCTATTATGGCCCCTATTCCAACTATGACCGTTCGACGGATACGGTCTTTTCCAAATGGAAGCGCCTGAATGAGCGCGGCGTGTTGAAATCGTTCTGCATTCTGAACACGACTCCGCATCCGAGTTTTACAGCCAACAAAAACGATCCCGATGATCCCGGAGTTCTCCGACTGCTCGAAGATACCCGAAAATATCTCGATTTCTGGTTGCCCGTGGCCAGGGAATACGGGATTCTTGATAAAGCATTCATTTACGGATTTGACGAAGGCAATATCGATGCTGTAACCGCCAACGTGTTCGGATTCATCAAAGCGAACTATCCGGAACTACCGATTATGACTACTGCCGATATTCACTCTGCGGACATGCCCGGGCTCGAAAACATCGATATATGGGTTCCTATCGCAACTCGCTATGGTCGTGAATCCGAGCTGATTGCGGCATTACGGAAGCGGAATATCCGGGTCTGGTGGTACATCTGCAATTTTCCGCGCCCGCCGGAACCGACTTTCATGCTTGAAGTTCCCGCCTTGGTACCACGCCTTTTCATGGGGATAATGAGCTGGAAATACCAACCGGAAGGTTTTCTCTATTGGTCAATTTGCTGTTGGAAAGAGAAAGCCGAAGTTATAAATAGTTCCGGCCCCCGTACCAACTGGAATCCGAACACCTGTCAGCAGGATAACGAGGAAGGGAATTTATTTGTGCCGGGACACGATTATACATTTTTGCCGACAATCCGGGTAGAAAATTTCCGTGACGGAATTGAGGATTTATGGTATTACACCTTGTTGCGGGATCGGATTCGAGAATTGGAACAACAGGGAAAAGGCGATCTGACACAGGTAAATCAGGCCAAGGCATTGCTGAAAATTTCCGATGACATCATCAAGAGTACAGGGGACTATACGATAGATCCCGAACAAATCCGTCGGGCAAGACGCAAAGCGGCTGAAGCCCTTGAGACACTTCGAAAATTTTAAGTGAAGCATCATTGCGGGAGGCACGCTGACGGTATGGGGGACCACCCGTCCGGAAGCCGCGTCGCTGAACAACGGGGTACTGACGGTTAAAAATGTGGAACCGTGGGAATCATTCGTCTGGAAGGTTGAATGAGACGGGAATGATTCCGGGTTATGCGAATTCGAGGGCGGCGGCGCTGGAGCGCTCTTTGCTCATGTGAGAATAGGAAAAATAAGCGGCAAATTTCTCTGGGGGCAACCATCCGGCTATCACGGTCAACCTTCGGCGGTATTCAAAATCCAACCCTGAAAAAACTTGCACATCGCGTTATATTTTGATTTTATAGGAAAACTTCAGCATATTTTAAAAAAATTCTCACTTATTTTCATGATTAAGTAATTTATTTAAAATATATTGCGAATCGAGTTCCGAAAAAATGGGGTAAGTCCGCGAGTAATCCGGTTGCTTTTTCCCGATAAGGAAGTATTTTATATAAATATTGAAATCTCAAAGCGAGAATGGTGAATTCCGTGCAAGCCGGAAGCTGTCGCGCAACTGTAAATGCAAATTCATGCATGAGTCAGATCCCATTACTTTGAGCTGAAACAAGCCGTCGCTGTGCGCGTAACACAAAGGTAACATCATGAAAAAAGCGTTTTTCCTCTCTCCCGAACACTCCCTCCTGCCGTCGTTTCCGTTCCATCCGGCGTTATGCTGATGGACTGCCGGCGGGTGGAGCCATGTGGTTTTTCATTGCCGTAATTTTCGCCCTGGTGCTGTTGCAGACGGTGTCGCTGCTGTCGGTTTTCCCGCGTGTGGCGAGGTACGCCCTGCTGGCCGGCGCCGCTGCCGCCGCGTATGGATTTTATCCGCAGGCGGCGGGCTGGAATTTCAAGGCGTTCGTCCATTTGCTGAACGAGCCGCGGTCGCTGGAGACGGCCTGTACCGTGGCGCTGGCGCAGTCGCTGGCCGCGCTGATGCTGCTGACCGGATTCCAGCGCCGCCGTTCGGACGGCCGCCGGGCGCCGGTGCTGACGTATTTCGCGTTTCTGCCGCCGGTGCTGTTCCCGGCCGGCGCGGCGGCGGGGATGATTTACCTGTTCAACGTCGGCCACGGCTGGAGTCTGCATTCACTGGGGGCGGCGTATGCGCTGGGGCTGTTCGCCGTCCTGGGGGCGCTGTCGGAACTGCTGGCGCGGCTGTACCCGGAGCGCGAACAGCGCGAGGAGCTGTTCGCGGGCATCTACCTGTTGACGGCGTTCGGCGCGATGTTCCTGCCGCAGATGGCGGGCGGAAATTCTCCCGCCGCCGCTTACCGGGCCGCGGATTACAGCGGCGGGCTGGCGGCGATTCCGGTCATGGGGGCGGTCGTCATTCTGGCGATGGGGGTCAGCATGTGGCTCCATCGCCGTTCTCTCAATAAAAAATGGAGCCGTAAAAATGAATTTAATGGTTAAAATTCTGGCGCTGATCTCGGACAGTCTGCTGATTCCGGGGGTGCTGGTGTTGATTTCGATGTTTGTGTATTCGTTGTGCCTGCTGGGGAGCTTTTTTTCGCTGTACGTGCGGGTGTTGAGGAGCCGGAAAGACTGCCGGGCGGTCATGGCGCGGATCGACGCCGGGGAAAACGTCGATTACGATCACTACCGCAAAAGCGAATTCCTGCTGGAACTGTACCGTATGGACGCGCTCGGCTGGAACCCGATCCGCTGTGAGAAAAAGATCGCCGACGTGGTCCAGCGTCAGAACTGGGACCTCGGCCGTTCGAAATTCCTGATCCGGATCGGCCCGCTGGTCGGCTTGATGCTGACGCTGATCCCGATGGGACCCGCGCTGGTCGGGCTGGCCAACGGCGACATCAGTTCGATGGCGTATAATCTGCATCTGGCGTTTACGACCACGGTGGTGGGGATTTTCGTGGCGGCGGTGGGGTTGATCACCTACGAGGTGAAGAACAACTGGTTTCAGGAGGAAGTGACCATGCTCCAGCACGCGCTGGACCTGAAGCGCGAGAACGCGGAGGGCATCCATGCGGAATAACCGTTATCTGAACAGACGGAGAGCCGAGGCGGACGACTTGAACCCGCTGGCGAGCCTGGCGAATCTGTTCGACGTGGCGATGGTGTTCGCGGTGGCGCTGATGGTGGCGTTTGCGTTGCGGATGAAGATGACCGAATTCCTGACTTCCGAGGACGCCACGTTTGTCAAAAACGCGGGCAGGAAAGACATGGAAATCATCGTCAAGAAAAACAACAAAGTGACCCGTTACAAAGCGTCGGAAAGTTCCGGCGGCGGGCAGGGCCGCCGTGTCGGCATCGCTTACGAGCTGGACAGCGGCGAAGTGATTTATGTACCGGAGGCGGCGGCTCATGAAGAATAAAAGCATGAAAAATAAAAAATGGAAAATCATCGCCGCGGCCTTGTTGCTGGGCGCGGGATTGGGCGTGGCGCTTCTCCTGGGATACCGGATGACCGCGGCGCCGACGAAAATCGGCTTCATCCAGTTCAAAGACCAGTCGCTGGCGGCGTTTGCCGAGGCCGCGGACGGCGAACGCTTCATCCGCATCGAGCGCGTGCCGTGGGGCAAGGACGCCGGGACCAACCTGAACCGCTACGACGTGCTGATGATTCAGGGCATGGGGCTGCGGCTGGACCCGGAGGAAAAACAGTTGATCCTCGATGCGGTCCGGCGCAAGATTCCGGTCTATGTCTGCAGTCCGACCACCCGGGAAGTGGAGCTGACTTCGGTTTCCCCGGAACAGGCGGAGCAGATCCGCGAATATTACCGTCACGGCGGCCGGGAAAACAACCGCAGGCTGCTGCATTACCTGCGGCGGGAAGTGGACGGCAAGCGCTTTTTCACCGATGCGGCGAAGCCGGTCGTGCCAAGCCCCGGCGAATGCCTGTATCACCTGCCGGACGACGCGGTTTTCGACACGGTCGGGAAGTACCTCGATTACTACCGGAGCGGCAATTTCTACAAGGAAAACGCGCCAAGGGTTTGCCTGTACCTTTCCGGCGGCAGTCCGGTGTCGTCGAACCGCGAACACGTGAAGGACATCATCCGGGGGCTGGAGGCGCGCGGGTTCAATGTGTTTCCGCTCAGCGCAAATGAGAAGCAGAACGATTTCATCCGCGAAATCCGCCCGGACCTGATCGTCGCCGCCGCCGGGACCGGGCGCAACACGGAATTTTTCCGCGAAATGAACGTGCCGGTGTTCTGTCCGGTGTTCGCCTACCAGCCGTATGAGGAATGGCTGAAGGACCAGCGCGGCGCCGTGTCCGGGCTGCTGGCCTGGACGATCGTCTGGCCGGAGGTGGACGGGCGGATCGTGCCGTACACGCTGGCCGCCCAGTTCGCCGGCAAACACGGTTATCAGGTGTTCAAAGTACTGCCGGAGCGGCTGGAGAAATGGACGCACCTGGCGCGGAAATACGTCAACCTCAGGCGCAAGGACAATTCGGAGAAAAAGGTTGTCATTATTTACTACAAGGGCCCCGGCGAAAACGCGCTCAGCGCGGAGGGGCTGGAAGTCGGCGAATCGCTGTTCAACGTCCTGACGAAAATGCGCGACGCCGGATACCGGGTGGAGGGGCTCCCCGAAAACGCCGGGCAGTTCCTCGACCTGGTGCAGAAGTTCGGCAAAGTGCTGGGGCCGTATGCCAAGGGCGCTATCGAGGAATTCATCGAAAACGGCAATCCCGAGCTGGTGACGGCGGAGGAATACGACCGTTGGGCACGCGCCGCCATCCCGGCGGACCTCTATGCCGACATGCAGAAACAGCACGGCCCGCCCCCCGGCGAATACCTGACCACAGACCGCGGCGGGCGGCGGACGCTGGCGATCAGCCGTCTGCAATTCGGCAATGTGGCGGTGATGCCGCTGCCGATGGCGGGCGCGGGCGACGACACCGACCGGATCGTCCACGGCACGAAACAGTCGCCGCCGCATTCCTACGCCGCCGTTTACCTGTGGGCGCGTTTCGGGTTCGACGCCGATGCGCTGGTGCATTTCGGCACTCACGGCAGCGTGGAGTTCACGCCGTGGAAACAGAACGCGCTCAGCGATTACGACTGGCCGGATATCCTGACCGGTTCGATCCCCCACAGCTATATTTATTCGATCAACAACATCGGCGAAGCGGTGCTGGCGAAGCGCCGGTCTTACGCGGTGATGGTGTCGCACCTGACGGCGCCGTTCATGGCGGGCGACCTTTACGGCGAGCTCGACGAGCTTCACCGCAAGATGGTCGAAATGGAACAGGTGGAGGACGACGCCCTGCGGGCCGCTTACCGGAAAACCGTTCAGGAACTGGTGGCGAAACAGAATCTGCACGAAGACCTCGGCCTCGGCAAAGACGCCGTTCTGGACGACGAAGCGTTTGAACGGCTTCACCACTATCTGCACGAGGTGTCGTCGGCGAAAGTCAGCCGCGGCCGCCACGTCCTCGGCCGTCCCTACAGCGACGAGGACGCCGCCGAAACCGCGCGCCAGATGGCCAACGACCCGATCGCCCGCGCCTATGCCGAGCTCGATGTGCTCAACGGCAAAATCGCGGCGCACCGGCTCGACGATCCGCATTTTTTCCAGTCGACCTATCTGAGCAAGGCCGAACGCGCCATCAACGCGCTGTTGAACGGAACCGCCGAACCGGCTTCGCTGGTCGATCCCGAAGACTTGAAAAAAGCAGGATGGACCGGCGCCTCTCCCGCCCCGGAAGCCGCTTCCGGACGGAAAGGCATGGGGCGCATGCGGCGCATGCGGAAAGCCGAGGCCGGGACGGAAAAGCCCGCCGCGGAAGCGGCGTTTGCCGGAGCGGTCAAAAATCTGATGGGGCGCCTCGAAAGCGTCAGGACTTACCGCGACGACCTGCAGGCGTCCGCCGGACGCGAACTGGAGGCATTCCTGAATTCCCTGAATGGCGGGTTCACCATGCCGTCGCCCGGCGGCGACCCGATCGTCAATCCCCGCAGCATTCCGACCGGGCGCAACCTGTATCCCATCGACGACCAGGCCGCGCCCACCCGCGAAGCCTGGGAAACCGGCAGGCAGATGGCGCAGTCCCTGATCGACATCACCATGAAAAAAGAAAACCGCTATCCGCGCAAAGTGGCGTTCACGCTGTGGGGCGGCGAATTCATCCGGACTTACGGCACCGCCGTCGGGCAGATTTTTTACCTGCTGGGGGTGGAGCCGGTCTGGAATTCGCGCGGCATCGTGGCGGACGTGCGGCTGATCCCGATGGAGACGCTGAAGCGTCCGCGCATCGACGTGGTGGTGCAGACCTCGGGGCAGTTCCGCGACGCGGCCGCCTCGCGCCTTTACCTGATCGACAAGGCGGTCCGGCTGGCAGGTGCCGCGGGCGACGGCGGCGAGTACGACAACTATATTAAAGACGGCAATATCGCCGCCGAAAAGGTGATGATCGAAAAAGGGCTTTCGCCATTGCAGGCGCGCAAGTTCGCTTCGGCCCGGATTTTCGGCGGGGCGAACGGCAACTACGGCACCGGCATCACCGCCCTGGTCGAGTCCGGCGACAAATGGAACGGCGAAAAGGAGATCGCCGCCCGCTACCTGAACAACATGGGGACGGTTTACACCGAGGAATCCTGGTGCGAATACCTGCCGGGCGTATTCGAAGGGGCGCTGCAAAACACCGACACGGTGGTGCATCCGCGTTCGTCGAACACCTCCGGCCCGCTGTCGCTGGACCATGTGTACGAGTTCATGGGCGGGATCAACTTGACGGTGCGCCACGTCACCGGGCGCGACCCCGACGCTTATTTTCTCGACCTGCGCCAGCCCGGCAAGGCCGTGATGAAAGACGCCCGCGAAGCCGCCATGATCGAGGTCCGTTCCACCATCCTGAACCCGAAATATATCCGCGAAATGATGGCGGAGGGCCCCACCGCCGCCGGGAAATTTGCAGAAACCGCCCGCAACATGTACGGCTGGGAAGTGATGAAGCCCGATCTGCTGGAGGACTACGTGTGGGAGGAACTCAAGAGCGTTTACGTGGACGATTCGCTGAACCTCGGCGTGAAAGAGTTTTTCGCGGAGAAGAATCCCTACGCGCTTCAGGAAATGACCGCCGTCATGCTGGAAACCATCCGCAAAGGGTATTGGGACGCCGGTGAAGCGACGCGGATACAGCTTGCCGAGTTCCATGCCGGGCTGGTCCGGGATCACCGCCCCGGCTGCAGCGGGTTCGTCTGCGGCAACGGCAAGCTCCATGAAATGGTTTCGTCGTTGCTCGGCGACGACTCGAAGAAACAGTACGGGAGCGCGCTCGGCAAAGTGCTGTCCGCCCCGGAGAAAAAGCCGGAAGTCCAGGGAATGAAAATGAAAAAAGAGGAGATGACGCCTCCCGCGCCGGAGGACGTCCTCCGGTCGAACCTGGAGGCGGTGATCGTGGCTTCGGCGGTCCTGCTGCTGCTGTTCGCGGCGATCGTGATCGGCAAACGCAGAAGAAACGCATGAATACATTAAATTCAATTCAACAACCAACAGACAAAAGGAACAACCAGACATGAAATTTCAATGGATTCTGGCCGTGGCCGCCGCCGCGGCCGTCAGCCTCGGCGCGGCGGAAAAGCAGGCCATCCTCCTGACCGCTTTCGGCACGACCCACGAGGACGCCGCCCGGTCTTACGACCACATCGAGCAGACCGTGCAGAAACAGAACAAAGGGATTCCGGTGTACCGCGCCTATACCTCGAACAAGGTTCGCGCAATCCTGAAAAAACGCGGAACGGCGATCCTGTCCGTGCCGGAAGCGCTGGCGAAGATGAAACAGGACGGCGTGGAAGACGTCACGGTATTTTCCCTGCATGTGGTGCCGGGTCTTGAATACAATAAGAAAATCCTCGATCTCGTGAACGAATTCCAGAAAGGGAAAAATGCGTTCCGCAAAATCGAAGTCAGCAAGCCGATGGTGAATGACGCCGGAGAGCTTGGCGCGTTCTGCGACGCGGTGCTCTCCATCATTCCCGCCGACCGCCAAAAGGGCGACGCCGTGGTCCTGATGGGGCACAACAACGAAAAAGAAACCACCGATGCCCTGTACGCCGCAATGGGCAAAGCCCTGCGGGCGCGCGACCCGAATGTTTTCGTGGGCACGGTCGAGGGCAGCCCGGCTTTTGAAACCGTGCTGGAACAGGTGAAAAAGAACGGCGCCCGCAAAGCCTATCTGATCCCCCTGCTGGTGGTCGCCGGCGACCATGCCAAGAACGACCTCGCGGGCGAGGAAGAAGACTCCTGGAAAAGCGTTCTGGAGAAGAACGGCGTCACCTGCGTCCCGGTGCTGAAAGGGCTGGGCGAATACGACGCCTTCGCCCGGCTTTACGCCAGCCGTCTGCAGGAAGCCCTGAAGCGCTGAACTGATCGAATTATTCAAGACGGTGAATCCCGTGCAAACCGGGAGCTGTCGCGCAACTGTAAAGGCGCCGTTCGGAGGCGCCTGAGCCAGATCCCGTCGTAACACGCCGCATTTGTGCGCGCAACACAAAACAAGGTATCATAAAATGAACAAACAACCGAAAACCCAAAAAACAAAAACCGTCCGCAATTTCACCCTCATTGAACTCCTCGTGGTGATCGCGATCATCGTTATTGA
>DHTZ01000050.1:0-8433 GCA_002408885.1 Lentisphaeria bacterium UBA5247
TAAATTCTTTTGAAATTACCTCAACCATTATATTTCAGCAAATAGTCTGTAAACCGACCAAGTAAAAGTCTTATTTGTTGTCATCGTAAGTTGAAATGTACCTGGTAAGATTGTGCCTACACGTCTTGCCGGGCGCTTCTTTGCATGATGACAACAGGTTCTTGGTCGGACCTACAGACTTAGTGTTCAGAAGCGTTCGGTTTTTTACAGAAAGCTTTCAAGCGCTGCTGGGGTTCGCCACGAAAAGCTGGGGATCGGCAGATGACTGACAAATAAAATCCATATGTTTCGGTAATAATACACATGCTAGTGAACATGGATTCATTGATATAATGAATTCTTGTCCCTTTCATATCAAATTTGTCTTTCCAATTTTTTGATCTGCATTTATTATGTTTCCACTTGCCGTAATTTCATAAGTTTTCAAGTTCTTCGTCGATAGGACATGATCGTGCCTTCATCGGTCCTTGATCATAAATTTTAACAGCCGCGAATTTCAGCATAACAACTGAATATTGCGGCTGTTTTGTTTTTGTTGTAAGACACTAAAAAAGTATCTTTGGCCTAATTTATGAAATAATTATGCAATGGGAGACACTGGGATGCAATTTGTCTATCGTGGAGGCCGGTAACTCGGAGTTCGCAAAGCATTTGGGAAAAACACCACGATGGAAGTTTTTGAATCTGATTACAGCCATTATCGTTGAAAATGGCTTGACAAGGTCAGCCGTCTTCTATCATCATACGTAAAAAACTATTGAAACAGGAAAGCATATGAAGGTCCATCCGTATATAAAATCGTTAAAAGCAAAGTTTCCAACCGAATTACAAACCTTGAAGGTTTATCTGACCGTCCTGGCTGTTCTGCTGTTGATGCTGGCTGCCGAGTTCGTTACTCTATACGCTGCCGGCGTCAATACGACGATCGGGAATCCATTTCTCCAAGCCTTGCCGCTTTATCTGGCGCTTTCCGCTCCGGTATTATTTCTCGGCAAATGGGGAAACCGGGTGTATCTGCCGGTTCTGATACTGCCGGTTTTCCTCATAACGGCCTGCGGCAGTTTAGTAAGCAGCAGTTTTCATATGCAGATAGACGGCGATATCATCCTCGTCGTCCTGTCCTCGTCTTTACAGGAAACCCAGGAATTCATAAATACTTTTTACGGCGTCAAGCCGATTCTGATTTTGCTTTCATTGGCGGCGCTAACCGGATATTTGCTTTATTGGCTCTTTCGGCAACCAATGAAACGCACCTGCTATACGGTAATCCTGGGCGTGCTGCTGCTGCTTCCCTATTCCATCAGTTGTACTCGTTATATCGTCATGGGAAAAGCGAAACGTTGTTTTGACCGGGTATTATGCACCCGTATCATTTCGGAATACTTTATTTTCAAGAAAGAATTTGGCGTACTCAAGGATATTGCCGAAAATCCGGAATTGCCCGCCGGTATCCGCCTGAAATCCCCGGACGCCGCCAATATTCTGGGCGTTATCGTGATCGGAGAATCGGCAAATCGCAACCACATGGGCATTTATGGATATTCCAGGACGACCGATCCGGAAATCAGGAAAGCGGTTCCGCCGGTTTTACCTTTTGATGACGTCATCAGCGCGTATGCTTCGACGACGTGGGCAATCCGCTATCTTTTCACCATGAGTGAAATTGGACCGGCGCGCCAGGATTCCAAATGTTCCCTGGTTGATATTTTGAAGGCGGGCGGCTACCGGATCGACATGGTATCCAACCAATATCGCTGGGGTGAATATGACGGACCAATCAACCTGATCTTTACGCATGTGGATTCCAGGAAATATCTCCAGGAAAAAACGCCGAAAGCCCTGGATGACGCCCTGCTTGCGGAAATGCATGAACTTTCAGGAAAATCGGCTGGGCCAAGCCTCATTATTCTCCACCTGATGGGCAGCCATGTCGGTTATGACTCCCGTTATCCCGCGGATTGGGGCCCATTCACCGGAGTATTTGATGAAGCGAACCGGCATTTGGCCCCGGAATATGCGAAAATTCTGAACGAGTATGACAATTCGATCGCCTTTACGGACTGTTTGCTGGCCGGCGTCATCGCCGAATTGGGAAAACAGGACCGCCCGACCTTTCTGCTCTACGTATCCGATCATGGCGAGGTCATCGAGGATGGGCGAACAGTACGCCGTTCCGGGAAAAGCCGGGTTCCGGATGCGTACGAGATTCCGTTCATCGTATGGATGTCCCATGAATACCGGAAAACCTTTCCGGTATTCGTCCGGGAAGCGAAAAAGAATCTGCATAAGCCATTGCAAACCGATAAAGCCTTTTGGGGAATAGCGGCGCTTGCCCAATTAACCTGGAATGATTTCCCGGAGGAAAAGAATTTCTTTTCAAGCCGGTATCAACCGCAAGAGCGTTCTATTTCCGATATAAGGTACGAAAAACGGAACATCCAATCAAGATCACAATAATCTCCATTACCAACCAATTCGAGGTATGAAAAAATGTGCGAAATCGCGGTCATCATCGCAACTTACAATCGCAAAGACATGTTGAAGAAAGCCTTGTTGGCTTACAATCATCAAACCTTCCGGGACTTTGAAGTCATCATCGCTTCGGACGGCTCCGGCGACGGCACTTCCGAAATGGTTTCCGAGCTGAAATCCTCGTTGCGTTATCCCGTTTCCCTTCTCTGGCAGGAAGACCGGGGGTTCCGTAAATGCCGGATCGTCAATCAAGCCATTTTGTCCACCCGATCCCCCTGGATCGTTTTTACCGACGACGATATGGTTCCTCCGCCGTTCTACCTGGAGAAACACCGCAAAAAACTCGCGCCCTCGACGCTGGTGTTTGCCAAATATCTTCCGGTTTTCGTCGGCGATCCGCTTTTCGAGGAAGAAAATATCGTTAATTTGAACTATATGAAACGCTTCAAGCTGTCCGATCTCTTCCATTTATTGTATTGGAAATGGAAATATCATCTCTATTTTTGGAACCATCATCCAACCCGCCCGAAATTGAACGGCGGCAATTTTTCGGTGGATCGGAGCTCCCTGCTGGCAATCAACGGATTGGACAATGATTTTTCCGGCTGGGGATATGAAGACGACGACCTGCGGCGCCGTTTACTGAAAAGCGGGGCTAGCCGGAAAGAGTGCGTCCTGGGCGGATGGGTTTTTAATCTCGGCTATGAAACAAAGGCTAAAACCACCACCGACGATTCCAGAGCCCGTTATAATAAATCACTGGCCTATGATGAATCCAGGCCTGTTTTCTGTAGCAATGGGCTTTCCTCACTCATTTTCCGGGCAGACCGTGAACGGAATTAAAATAAGGAAATTAAAGAAATCAATGAAAAATAAAAATAGACCAAAACATTTGACGGTTTGGATTACAACGTGGCTTCTGGTGATTGCGGCTGCGGTCGCTTTCCTGGCCGTCGTCAAAAATAACAAAAATGAAACCCGGTCAATCCTATCCGAATTTTTCCGTACCATTGTCTTTTTGGATGATTGACTGAGATGATTTATGAGTAAAATATTTCAGATGGAAATGAAATACCAATCGCCTTCCGGATCGGCACGCTGATCGAACGCTGCCGCAGCCGCGGCGCCGAAACGATCCTGAAGCTTCGCCCGGACGCCGTTCTCTGCGGCAATGACCGTTCGGCCATCGGACTGGAACGGGCCCTGCTGCCGCGCGGCATCCGGATTCCCGGCGACATCATGATCGCGGGCGCCGACAATATCGAACTGGCCGAATATTGTCCGGTGCCGTTGACCACTTACGACCAGATGGCTTACGCCAGCGGAGAAGCCTGCGCCGCCATGATCCTCCGTTTCCCGGACCGCCAGGCTCCGCGGGGTTCCGTCTGCATCCCCCCCGAACTGCACGTCCGGGATTCGGCCTGAACCCATCACGGAGACACCGTCAGGGAAGCAGTTTGAATGCTTTGATCAGGTCGGCGATCTGGGCGTCGCTGATCGGCTTCATACCGCCGAGATTGCGGGCGCTGAGCGTCGCTTTGGCGCTGTATTCGGCCACTTCCATCCGGTCGAACGCTTCAAGCAAGGTACGGCCGCTGGAAATCATGCAGTCGTTTTCAATCAGGATCACCGGATAGCGCGGCGACAGGGTCGAAGTGATTTTTTCGCATTCGCGGAACTGCGTGCCGAACGGGAACGACGGCATTTCGCGCAGCAGGATGTAGCTCTCGGGAATCACCCGCGGGTCGAAATCCTCGTGCGCCACGGCGTATCCCATCAGGTGCGGCGGATGCGCCAGGATCAGGGAATTGATCTCGGGCTGGGCGTCGAAGATCGCTTTGATCAGCCAGGCCGCGCGGCTCAGGCGGCGGCCGGATTCGTAACGCTGGCCTTTGACCAGCACCAGGTCTTCCGGCTGAATCGTGCCGCGGTCGATGCGGCGCGGCGTGACCAGGATGCGCTCCGCATCCACCCGCACCGCGAAGGTGCCTTCGGTACTGGTGAAAAGCATCTGGCTGTAAGCGCGCCGGATCAGCAGCGCCATCTGGTAACGCAGTTCCATTTCGTCGCTGGAGCGGATTTCCGGGTCAAACGGACGGAAATCGCTGTTGCGGTCGAGCTGGCTGAACTCGATGTCGGTTTCGGAGAGGTAACGGGGCTCGCCGAGCTGGGAGGCGCGGTTGATCAGCCGGGCGCAAAAGTCCAGCGTTTCGAAACGGTGAAACGCTTCTTCGAGCGTGACGCCCGCCGTACAGGCGCCGTGATTTTCCAGCAGGATCGTCGAATGCCCCGCGGCGAACGCCGCCGCGACGTTTTTGCCGAGCTCCTTGCTGCCGGGGACTTCATAGGGGGCATAACCCACGGTGCCGCAGGAAACTTTGACATCCGGATGAACGAACGTATTCGGGATTTTGCCCGCCACGCTGAACGACACCAGCGCCGGCGGATGCGCGTGCAGGATCGCCTTCACGTCCGGGCGGATTTTGTAAATGGCGGAGTGAAAAGGAAATTCACTGGACGGTTTGTGCCGCCCTTCGATCGAGCCGTCCGGCTTGACGCAGACGATGTCTTCGCGTTGGAGCGTGCCTTTGTCGACGCCGCCGGGGCTGATCCAGAGATTGCCGTCGGAATCGAGAATGGAGAGGTTGCCGCCGCTGGTGGTGGTCATGCCGTAACCGTAAATACGCTGCATGATGTCGACGATCTGATCGCGGGGATGGATTAAATAATTCTTGCTCATAACAGGCTCCTTGAAACGAAGATGATTGACCGGTCCTGATCCGGAATCCGGGTAATATACACCGGAATCCGGGTTCGGGCAATCGTCAAAAGATATTTTTTTATCGATTTCTTTTTGCCGCCCGCCGTTCCCTCCATAATCTCATGCCGTGCCCGGTTTTATTCAGGATGCGGAACGGATTTGCCCGCACCTCTGATCCCGCAGAAAAAACGAATCATCGCCGACATTTTTTCACTGTCCGTATTGAAAAATCGTAAATTGCTGATAGATTACTCCTTTCATATAAGGAAGACAGGTTTATTTATGAAAAGCGACAATCTGAATATCTTAAGCATATCGCCGCTGCCGTCGCCGGACGAAATCAAATCCCAGCTGCCGATGTCCCTGGCCTCGGTGGACCATGTGGTGCGGGCGCGACAGCAGATCATGAACATCCTGGACGGCAATGATCCGCGGTTGATGATCATCGTCGGCCCGTGCTCCATCCATGACAGCGACTCGGCCATCGAGTATGCACAGCGCCTGAAAGCGCTTCATGAAGAAGTCCAGGACAAACTGATGCTGATCATGCGGGTCTATTTCGAGAAACCCCGGACCACCGTCGGCTGGAAGGGCCTGATCTACGACCCCGATATCAACGGGGCTTACAACATCGAAAAAGGCATTTTCGCGGCGCGTTCGCTGCTCCTGAAAATCGTCGAACTGGGCCTCCCCGCCGCCACCGAAATGCTCGACCTCGTCCTGCCGCAGTACATGGCGGACGCCGTTTCCTGGGCCGCCATCGGCGCCCGGACCACCGAATCGCAAACCCATCGCCAGCTCGCCAGCGGGCTCTCGATGCCGGTCGGCTTCAAGAACTCCACCGACGGGTCGGTCGAGGCGGCGCTCGACGCCATCAGCACGGCGTGTTCCTGCCACAGTTTCATCGGCGTGACCGAAGACGGCCGTTCCGGCGTCTTCCGCACGACCGGCAACCAATATGGGCACCTGGTGCTCCGCGGCGGGTCCAACGGACCGAACTACGGTGCGGAACACATCGCGTTCGTCAAAGTCGCCATGCAGAAACGCGGCCTCAGCCCGCGCATCGTCATCGACTGCAGCCACGCGAATTCGACTAAAAAATACGAATTCCAGCGCGTGGCCTTCTACGACGCCATCGCCCAGATAGCCGCCGGCGAGACTTCCATCAACGGCCTGATGCTGGAAAGCAATCTCTGCGCAGGCCAGCAGCAAATCATCCCCGGCGTGTTCCCCCTGCCCGGCGTATCGATCACCGACGCCTGCATCGGCTGGGACGAAACCCGCGACCTGATCCTGGGAGCCTACGAGCGACTGCAAAACGCATCAAAATAATAAAAATCCGCCGGACAGTGTAACCTCCGGCACGGCAGGTCCGACATTATATAATGAAAGACGTCAGTGATATGGAAATCATCGCCAGAGTCACCGAAGGCGAAATTGATATGTTCGAGCTGCTGGTCGAACGGTACAGTCCGCTGGTTTTCGCCATTGCGGGCAAACGGGTTCCGCCGCAGGACGCGGCGTATGTGGCGCAGACGGCGTTCGTCGCGGCATGGCGGTCGCTGCCGGATTATAAGGGGCGCAGGCCGTTCGGCAACTGGCTGTCGGTCATCGCCATGCGAAGTTGCTGCGACTACTGGCGGCAGCGCGGAGCGGCGAAGAACCAGACGGTCGGCGCCCCGGCGGGCATCGACATGCAGGATTTCCTGGAGCATGCCGGCGCGGAACGGTCCGTCAGCGGGCACGAAAGCGAAACCCGCCGCGCGGACGCCGCCGAACTGGTTAACTGGTTGCTGGAGCAACTGAAACCGGAGGACCGGCTTTTGATGGACATGGTGTATTTGCAGAGGCGTCCGCTGAAGGAAGCGGCGGAAGCCCTGGACTGGAGCATAGCGAAAACCAAAATCAGGGCGATGCGGGCCCGTCACCGGATGCGCCTGCTGATTGCCGGGATGGATAAGTCATGAAAAAGAACAGAACGATTCAAATCGAAAACGCCCTCCAGAGCGCTTTTCTGGCCGATTCTCCGCTTCTGTCCGAACCACCGCGCTGGCGGGGCGATACCATGCGGGCCGTTTTCAACGCCGCCGCGGCGGAAGAACGGAACCACGGGTTCCGGCTGTTTTCCCGCCGTCAGGAACGGGTTCTCTGGCGGAGCGCCTGGGCCGCATTGGCCGCCGTAACCCTGATCTGTACGGTTTACTTCAGCCTGAACAATGATGCATTGGATGCCGATCTCGCCTCATTTGCAATTGTAGACCTGGAAGGTTATTGATGAAAAATTTGTTCCATTCACGCAAAATCGTCACGGCGGCAATTCTCATCCCGCTGGCGGGCATTGTCCTCGGCGTCGTCCTGGGCTGGGCGGCATGCGACTATTTTCACTACCACAAATACGACGATTTCCGCACCCATCTGCAAAAAAAATTCAACTCCCGGCTCCACCTGACCGCCGAACAGCAGCGGCAGCTCGCCCCGATCCTCGACAAATGGCTCGAAACCTACCGCGAAACCCGCCAGCGGCATATTGATGACATCCTGCGGAACCTGACGGTCCAATACGCCGAGCTCCGGCCAATCCTTACCGCGGAACAAATCGAACTGTTGAACGAGCTCCACGTCGAAACCGTTCAGAAAATCAAAAATAAAATGCGGTGATGCCTTATGTATAAAATCTTTTTGTTCTCCTTCATCGCCCTGTTTTTGAACGGCTGTTCGTTTGTCCAAAGCGTCCGCGGCCTGCCGCCGCGCGAAACCCGGGAACCGGAAGCCGTCCAGCCGAAAGATGAAAAACCGCATACCCCGGCGGATTCAGCCAACCAACCGCTGAAGGCGGACCCCGCTCCGGCTCCGGCGTCGCAATCCGCGCCGAAAGGCGAAGCCGCCGCCCAGTCGTTGAAAGTCGATCCGGGCTTCGACGGCATCAACAGCAACAGCAGCCAGGCGGAATACGACACCCTGCTGGCCCGCAAGAAACGGAACGTTTTTTCGTTGAAAGGCGAGGATAAACCCATCCGTTCGATCCGCGGCAATAATGCGGTCGAATCCGAAGAGCTGAACAAAATCTACGACGACCTTGACAACGACCGCAAATCCGGTTCCGGCGTCTTTAAGTTTTATTAAAAGCGGAATTTTTCCCGGTTTCGCCCGGCGGGCGACCAGCGCTGTCCGCGCGCTGGACCGCGTGCGGCAACGTGCCG
>DHTZ01000050.1:8614-15043 GCA_002408885.1 Lentisphaeria bacterium UBA5247
ACCGCGTGCGGCAACGTGCCGCCACGGGCATTCCTTGAGAAAAAGCCCGGATTTTCTCTGAATTTCAACGTTTTTTCCTGCCGTCAAGGGTTGTAAAATCCTGCCGCCGGAGTATATTAATGCCTTTTAAGACCGGAGCGCCCCATAGCCTGAGGCTGCCCGGAACAAACAAACCAGATGGAATCTTCCGAAAACAAGGAAAAGATTTCGCAACCGACAAAGGAGATTGTCATGGCTAAAATCACGATTCAGGACCTGTTGGAAGCCGGATGTCATTTCGGACACCAGACCAAACGCTGGAACCCCAAGATGAAGCATTTCGTCTACGGCACCAAAAACGGAATCTCAATCATCGACCTCACCAAAACCATGTTCCAGATTAACGATGCCTGCAATTTCCTGCAGAAAATTGTCGGTCGCGGCGGCGATATCCTGTTTGTCGGCACCAAGCGCCAGGCCCAGGAAGTCATCCGTGAAGCGGCGGAAGCCACCGGCATGTATTACGTGTCCGAACGCTGGCTCGGCGGCACCCTGACCAACAACGTCACCATCCGCAAAAGCATCGCCCGCATGGCCGAAATTGACAAGACCGTCGGCAGCGAAGAAGGCAGCAGCCTGAAGAAAAAAGAGCTCTCCCAGCTCTCCCGCAAGAATGAAAAACTGCACCGCGACCTCGACGGCATCGTCGAAATGAAGAAACTCCCGGCCGCCATGGTCGTGGTGGACGTCTGCAACGACGACATCGCGGTCCGCGAAGCCCGCAAACTCCGGATTCCGATCGTGGCCATCGTCGATACCAACGGCAACCCCGAACTGGTTGACTACCCGGTCGCCGCCAACGACGACGCCGTCAAATCGATCAAACTGATCATGGACCTGTTCGTCGATTCGATCAAGATCGCGGCCGAAATCAATAAGAAGCGCGTGGAAGAAGACCGCATCGCCAAGGAAGCCGAACGCCAGGCCCGCAAGGAAAAAGAAACGGAAGAAGGCGCAACCGCCGAAACCGATGATAAAAAGCTCCGTCGCCGCGCTCCGCGCAAAGAAGGCGAAGCCCGCACCGGCGCCCGCCGCGCGGTAAAGAGCAATGAAGAAGCCCCGAGGGCCAAAGCTGTTGAAGCGGCCCCGAAGGCTGAAGCTGTTGAAGTTGCCCCGAAGGCCGAAGAAGCCCCGAAAGCTGAATAACTCAACCATCAGGAGATCCCAAGATGATTAACATTACCGCTGAACTAGTCAAGAGCCTGCGCGACAAAACCGGCGCCGGCATGATGGAATGCAAACGCGCTCTTGAAGCCGCCCTCGGCGATATTGAAAACGCGGTCGACCACCTCCGCAAATCCGGCATCCTGAAAGCCGAAAAGAAATCCGCACGCGCCACCAAAGAAGGCAAATGCGCCGCCGCCATCAAAGACGGCAAGGCCTCCATGGTTGAAATCCTCTGCGAAACGGACTTCGTTTCCAAGACCGATAAATTCCAGGATTTCGTGAAAGACATCGCCGGCAAGTCCCTGACGATTCAGGCCGACGGCTGTGTCAGCGAAAAGCTCAACGAAATCGAAAAAGAAAACCTGGTCGGCATGATCGCCATCATCGGCGAAAACATGCAGATCCGTCGTGCCGCCACCTGGATCGTCACCGGCAAGGCTGCCTCCTACATGCACGGCTCCGGCCGTATCGGCGTAATGGTTGAAGTCACCGGCATCGAAGACGAAGCCGCCCTGAACGACCTCTGCATGCACATTGCGGCGTTCAACCCGGCATTCGTCTGCCCGGCTTGCATTCCGGCCGACAAAGTCCAGCACGAGCGCGACATTGCCGCGGCTCAGCTCACCGGCAAGCCCGCCAACATGATCGACAAGATCGTCGAAGGCAAAATCAACAAATGGTACAGCGAAGTCTGTCTCGTCAACCAGCCCTGGATCCGCGACGACAAAACTTCCTTTGCCAAGCTCTATCCGAACGCCAAAGTCAAACGCTTCCTGCGTTGGGAAGTCGGCGAAGAGATCTGAGACCGATCCGATTCATTCGAAGCCTTCCGGTCATCCGGAAGGCTTTTTTTGTCTCGATTTCGCGTCATCTTTTCCATTCCCGGGTTGATTTTCGGAAAAACGGATATACCTATAATATAACAATTATCCTGAGGTTTGCATATGAGAATCATTTATTCATGGCTGGCGGCAGCCGTAATGGCGGCGGGACTCTGGGGCTGCAACACGCAACCGAAAAAAATGCCCTGCACCGATGTCGATATCCAGACTAAATTCGAACGCGAAATCTATATCCTGAAAAATACGGACCTCCCCACCGAGTCGGAAGCGAAATTCCGCGCCGCCCGTATCCTGTACCAGAATGTCGATTTCACCTTTGCCCGCGACACCAATACGCTGGTGAGCATTTTCGGCGCCCGCGACGCCCGCCGCGGCACTGTCCTTGACAACCACGCCATCGTCTATCAGTACGTCTGGAACAATGAATATATCCGTTTCGCCTTCATGGGCGTCGGCAGCGTCATCACCGGCTGCGAAATCAAGATGGACAAATACCAGAATAGTAAACCATGATTGTGTTTGACGACGCCTATTACATGCGCCGGGCGCTGAATGAAGCCCTGCAGGCCGCGGAAGAAGGAGAGGTCCCGGTCGGCGCAGTCGCCGTCCACGACGGCAAAATCATCGCCCGCGCCTGGAATCAGGTGGAGAAGCTGAAAGACGCCACCGCTCATGCCGAAATCATCGCCCTGACCCAGGCCTCGGCCATGCTCGGCGACTGGCGACTGGAGGAAGTCGATCTCTATGTGACCAAGGAACCGTGCGCCATGTGCGCGGGAGCGCTGGTCAACTGCCGTCTCCGGCGTTTGATCTTCGGCATGGCGGACCCTCGTTGCGGGGGGGCTGGTTCCGCCCTGAACATCACCGGGTTCCCCGGCATGCTGCATCAGGTCCAGGTCACTTCCGGCGTACTCGAAGACGAGTGCAAAGAACTGATGCAGGAGTTTTTCAAGAAAGTCCGCCAGCGCCCGAAAAAGAAAATCTGACCTCTTGCCACCATTTCATAAGTCCGGATGCAAAGCATCCCCGCACCGGGTCGTACCCGGGCGAGGTGCAGCGGCGAAACGCTGCCCGCTCATAGAGCGGAACCACGTTGTTTCGCCCGGCGGGCGACCAGCGCGGTCCGTGCGCTGGACTGCGGGCGGCAACGTGCCGCCGCGATATTCTTTGCGAATCACCCCGGCCGGGTTCTACATCGAAATCGGGCAAACCCGCTTGCTGCTGCCGATTATCAAAGCCGCGACCAATCCCAGCCGGGATTCTCAAATCCGGGCAAACATGGCGCTGCAAAATCTGCTGGTTCAACTATATTTCACCCGTCAACAACAGATGGAAAATCCGCATCACCGCGCGCTGGAAGCGCTGATTGCTCATCTGTCCAAACATCCGGAAAGATGGATGACAGTGGAAGATATGTCGGCAATGGTCAAGCTCAGTATGAATCAATTTATCCGGGTTTTCACGGCGCATACCGGATTGACGCCGAAAAAATATCTGGATGAACTGAAAATCAAACACGCAGCGGCGGCGTTGCGTAATCCGGGCCGTACCGTGGGGCAGATCGCGGAATATTTCGGCTATCGCGATCAGTTCCATTTCAGTAAGCGCTTCAAGAAATTGACGGGAATGTCGCCCGCCGAATATCGCCGGAAAATCTTATAAGCCAACAGCGAAAAACATCGATATGATCGGCTCGATGAACCGGGGTAAAATATTCATGCCGAAATGCATCGGGCTGAACCCCTATTTTATCTTTGACAAATCGGAACTTTGAGGGTTGAATTTCCGGAAAAGATGAGTACATTTTCCTTCATGGAATTTACGCAAATTTACGCTGCTTTACGCAACATCATGAAAGGAGTATTCGCAGATGGGAAAACTTTTCGGCACTGACGGGGTCCGCGGCAAGGCAAACGTCTACCCAATCACCCCCGATATGGCAATGAATATCGGACGCGCCACCGCCAGCATCCTCGGCGCCGGGCGGCGTTCCGGGCTGAAAGCCGTGGTCGGCAAGGACACCCGGCTCTCCGGCTATATGCTCGAATCCGCCTTGACCAGCGGGCTCCTCAGCATCGGCATGGACGTGCTGGAAGTCGGCCCCATGCCGACTCCGGCGGTAGCCCACCTGATCAAATCGATGGGGGCCGCGTGCGGTTTCATGATCACCGCGTCGCATAACCCCGCCCACGACAACGGCATCAAAATCTTCGGCGGCGACGGCTTCAAGCTGCCCGACGCCGTCGAGGAGCAAATCGAAGAACTGGTCCTGAGCCAGGATTATTCGAAAATGAACGCCCTGCCCGAAATCATCGGCCGTGCCTCCCGTATCGACGACGCCCGCGGCCGCTACATCGAATTCGCCAAAAGCTCGATCCGGAACCACAGCCTGAAAGGATTGCGGATCGTCCTGGACTGCGCCAACGGCGCCGCCTATTCGATTGCGCCGCTGATCTTCCGGGAACTCGGCGCCGAGGTCATCGTCACCTCCAACATGCCGAACGGCTTGAACATCAATGACAAATGCGGGGCCACCTGCATCGCTCACGCCTCGGAACTGGTCCGCGCCTACAAAGCCGACGTCGGCATTTCGCTTGACGGCGACGCCGACCGGGTAATCTTCTGCGACGCCGACGGTAATGAAGTCAACGGCGACCGCATCATCGGCCTATGCGCGCTCGACCTGATGGAACGCGGCTGTCTGGCGGGCAATACCGTCGTCATCACCAATATGAGCAACCTCGGGCTCCACGAAGCCATGGCCAAAGCCGGTATCCGGATCGAGGAGACCCAGGTGGGCGACCGTTATGTGCTCGAGCGCATGCGCCAGGGCAATTTCAATCTCGGAGGCGAACAGTCCGGGCACGTGATTTTCATGGACTACGCCAGCACCGGCGACGGCATCATCACCGCGCTCCATGTGCTGAAAATCATGATGACCCGCGGCAAAAAACTCAGCGAATTGGCCGCATTCATGGAAGAATTTCCTCAAGTGCTGAAAAGCATCCCGGTACGGGAGAAAAAGCCGCTCTCCGAAGTCCCCGCCCTGCTCCGTGTCATCGCCGATTGCGAAGCCGCTCTCCACGGCACCGGACGCACCATCGTCCGCTACTCCGGTACCGAGCCCAAAATCCGGGTGCTGGTGGAAGCCCGAACGCAGGAACAAGTTGACCTCTGGGCAGACCGGATCGTACAAGTGATCAAGCTGGAATTATGCTGAATGCGAAGCACGGTTTCGACAAGTTGGAAAAAATCCCCGTCATCCGCGCATCATTTCTTGAAATGCCCGTCTTCCGTGCTAATTTAACTGCATGGAACGAATGTTGTACAGAGGAGGTGTTGAATGAATGTTGAAGTAATTGACATCGGCGCGCCGATGACCATGCAGCCGCTGAGCTGCGAGCGCCGGATTGTGGATATTCCGGTGGCGGGAGTGCCCATCGGCGACCAGTTGCGCTGGTTGTTCGGGGACAGCAGTTCAAGTACCGCGGGAGAGCTCAAAATCCGCGGCGACCTCTGGCCGTCCCCCGAGCTGGCGTTGAAAATCAGGACCACTCACGGCAACCTCAAAGTCCTCAACGCCGAAGGGCAACTGATGCTCCACCTCATCCACAACGATTCGGACAAGTGCGAGGAAATTGAGCTCGACGCCAAATCAATTGAGCTGAAATACCCCTGGAACATCCTCGAAGTAAACGAACGCATCATCGACGGCATCGCCAAAAACCGGATCGACGGCACCGTCCATCCAAACGCGGTCATTGACGGCATCGTCTGGGTGGGGCGCGGCTCTCTGCTGCTGCCCGGTGTTTACATCGAGGGCAAAGTCATCATCGGGGAAAATTGTAAAATCGGCCCCAACTGCTACATCCGCGGCAACACCTATATCGGCGACAATTGCCGCATCGGCCAGGCGGTGGAAATCAAAAACAGCCTGCTGATGCGCAAGGTCAGCGCCGGTCACCTCAGTTACCTCGGGGATTCTGTGGTCGCGGAAAACACCAACCTCGGAGCAGGCACCATCACCGCCAACCTCCGGCACGACGGGACCAATCACCGTTCCATGGTTCAAGGCGGCCTGATCGACTCCGGACGGCGCAAATTCGGGGCCATTATCGGTTCGCATGTTCATACCGGTATCCACACCACCATTTATCCGGGGCGGAAAATCTGGCCCGGTATCTCCACGCTGCCCGGCGACATTATCCGCAAAGACCTCGTCACCCCCTGATGTTTGGTAAACAGGATGGCGGAACGGCTGAAAATCAGTTGCGTTCCGCTGTTCCGTCGGTATTATTTGAGTATTTCGACGCTTTTTTGAGGCGAAATTCAATAAACTAACATTTTTCTAACATTTCGTTAATGTCCCAAATTTTGTGAT
>DHTZ01000081.1 GCA_002408885.1 Lentisphaeria bacterium UBA5247
TTCATATCGAGTTTGACACTACCCTGAAAATATAGCTCAATGGATGCCGAATACAAATCGGGAAGAAAGATTTATCGCCTCAAAATCATTCCCGCGCGCGAGTCCGCACATCACCAGAAGATCTGCGCCACCCCGACGATCCCGCCCAGAAAATACCCCAGCACCTGAATCGCCCCCAGATGTTGAGCCGTGATCGAACCGATCATATCGTGAAATTCCTTCACATCCTGTTTGTCGATGGCTTCCGCGACCCGCTCCGAAAGATTCAGCTTCTCCATGATCTTGCGCTTGCCCTGGCGCTTGATCAGGATTTCAATCCGGGGCTTGATGGAATCCATGAGGTCATTTTCCACCCAGGCCCATAATTCCTCGGATTCGATCATCTGGGTGGTCATGGACGGCAGGCTTCTGCTGAGATATAGGCGCAGGACGGCGGTTATCTTGTTCTTCAACTCCGTGATCAGTTCATCGATTTTCCCCCCCGATTCGGAGGATTGGAGCCAGAGGTGGATTCGGTCTGCCAGTTGCGAAAGTTCTTCGCGCACCAGTTGTCCGGTGCTCTCCTCGCCGAGTTTGGCGCGCAGCCGGTTTTCAATCTCGTGCCAACGGATGAATTCAACCAGTCCGTCGCTGAGCGTATCGGCGCCGAATCCGAACGGCAGCTTGCGGCTCAGGTAGTCGAAACTGATCTGGCGCAGTTCGACCTTGATCGTCTCCACCAGTTCCGGGGCGCGGCGCTGCAAGCCGGCGACGATGTGCGAAGCGATGATCGAGCGGTTGTCGTAGGAAGCCAGCCGGGGCGCGATTTCGGCTTCCCATAAACGGCTGACCTGTTCCCGGGTCACCAGCGTGTCGAGAGCCGAACCCAGAGCGTTTTCGATTTGCGGAATCAGCAATGCCGTGATCCGCTTTTCGTGTTCCGACAGCATTTTCTGCGATGCCTGGCGGAATTTGGCGGCCACATCCTCGTCCTGCATGAACCCGAGAACCATGTCACAGAGTTCATTGGCCAATTGTTTGGGGTCCAGCAACCTGGTTTCGATCTGCCGTCCCAGTTCCGCGCCGATTTTCGCCTTGTTTTTCGGGACCAGTCCCTGCTGCCAATAACCGAAAGTCGCCAGGCTGAGGGGGTGAAACGGTTTTTTGCGGTAGGGTTTGAACAGCATTTCGATGGCGATATAGTTGGTGATATACCCGACCGCCGCGGAAAGCATGATGGTGAGGGCATGATTCCAGGCGGGAGGGATTTCGGTTCCGGTTTGCGTCGCGGCAATCCGCAACGGCAGCAGGACGAACAGAGTAATAATGCTGACCGGAAAACAGAATAGTTCCAATCCGGCGAAAATCCGGCGTTCCGGGTCGGTGTTCCGGCCCCACAATAATTTCCAGCGGGAGGTAACGTCTTTGCTGAAATCGGCGATAAAATCTCTCATGATCGGTCTGATATCCATATCAAGTTTTGCGGTTCAAACTAATATAGGACGCCGATGCCGTAAATCAAGGACGGAAAACTTCCGTCGCGGAAATTCCGGAGAAATTTATCCCATCAGCGGAAATCCCGGTTTCGGCTGTTTAATATATGTCGTCATTTTCAGGAAATATCCATTCCATTTTGCGGAAGTTGTGATATATTACCCGTATCATGGAATTATTTGATACACATTTTCATTATGACGGCGAATTGTCGCCGCGCGAATATCGGGCACTGGTCGAGACCCCGGAGGTCCGTTTCCTGCTGGCGGTCGGAGGCGGTTACGAAGAATCGCTTCAGGCGGAACGCTTTGCCGCCGAGGTGCCGGACAGTTGGTTCGCCGTCGGCGTGCATCCGCACGGCGCCGCCGGATTTGACGGAGCCGTCGGGCGTTTCGACGCATTCCGGGCCACCCCCCGGTTGGCGGCAATCGGAGAACTGGGGCTTGACTTTTACTATGATTTTTCCGACCGTTCTTCACAGTTCAGGGTGTTGGAGCAATTTCTGGAACTGGCGCTGGACTGGGATTTACCCGCGGTGATTCATTTGCGCGACAAAGACGACCGGTTCGACGCTTATGCCGAGGGACGGCGGATTCTGCGTGACTTCACGGCGGCCGGGGGCAGGGGCGAGGTGCACTGTTTCGGCGGCACGCCGCATTGGGCGGAACAATTTCTGGAGCTTGGCCTTTATCTTGGAGTGACTGGAATCGTCACCTTTCCCCGTGCGCACAACATCCGCGAAACCTTGCGGGTAATCCCGTTGAATCGACTGCTGCTGGAAACCGATTCGCCGTATCTGGCGCCGGTTCCGTTCCGGGGCAAGACCAACCATCCGGGCTACCTTGTCCGGGTAGCCGAAAAAGTCGCCGACGAAAAATGCCTCCACCCCGACGAACTCGCCCGGATTACGACGGATAACGCGTTCCGGATGCTGAAACTGGAGAAACCCGAATGAAATTCAATCCGTCCAAAGCCCGTCCGTTTTCCTGTAGCGATGCGGACGGTTTCTGGATTACCGTCCAGCGGCGCAGTGTGGCCGTCCGTAAAAATGACCGTTCCCTGCCGATGCGGGAAGACTTCTGCGGGGTGGCCGGAGCGGAACCGCTGCTTGCCGGTTACAGTGAGGGGACCGAATTTTACGCGGTCAGCCTGGTCGAAGAAGAACTGCCTGAACATTTGGAATGGGTTGACCTGCGCGATTATATCCAGCGCCTCGACCCCGGCCGTCGTTCCGCAATCGCCCGCGCGGTCGAGCTGATCCACTGGAACCGGGAACACCGTTTCTGCGGCGCCTGCGGCAAGCAGACCGAAATCGATTCAAAAAGCGGCGCGCGGGTTTGCCCCGCCTGCGGAATGGAATTTTATCCGCGGCTTTCCCCGGCGATCATCGTCCGGATTACCCGCGGGACCGAAATATTGCTGGCTCACAACCGGAATTTTACGACGCGGCGCTACAGTTGCATTGCCGGGTTCGTCGAAGCCGGCGAGGCGCTGGAGGAATGCGTGCACCGGGAGGTTTTCGAAGAAGTGGGGATTCTGGTCAAGGATGTCCGCTATTTCGGTAGCCAGAGCTGGCCGTTTCCTTATTCACTGATCGCCGGGTTCACCGCCGAATACGCCGCCGGGGAAATCCGGCCGGACGGCGAGGAAATCGACGACGCCGGATGGTTTGCGGCGAACACCCTGCCGGACCTGCCGCCGCCGGGCAGCATATCGCGCGAATTGATCGACGATTACATCGGCAAATTCAAGGTTTAACGGAATGGCGATATTCGAACGGAAATATCTGGAAGTCAAAGACGAAACCAATGCTTCGGTGTATCTGGGCTGCTACGAAACGGCGGCAAAGGGGCAGACGGTCCTGATCGTCGGCGGTTTTGCCGCGTTTCCCGGAGCCTGGGCGCAGATGTTGTTGCTGTTGCCTTCAAATTATCACTACGTCGGCATTGACCTCAAGGGATTCGGGAACTCCTCGATGGAAGTCTACGAAAGGCTCTCGCCGCGAAGCCAGGCCGTGCTGATCCGGCAGGCCATCCTGAAGCTGGACCTGAACAATCTGGTGATGATCGGCCATTCGCTCGGTGTAACCGCCGGAGTGACCGCGCTGGAAGACCCGGAAATCAAATCGCGGCTGAAACGCCTGGTCCTGATCAGCGGTATCGGCATCGGCCCCCATGAGGAACAGCCGTTTTTCACCACCCGGATATCTTCGCTTTCCGAGGACAACCCGCTGTTGAAGTTTGACAGCCCGGAAGTTACCGCTTACCTGTTCCTGCGCTATTTGTACTTCGCCGAAGACCGGATATCCCGTCAGACGTTGTCCATATACGGGGAATATTTCCGGATGCCGGGCGCGCGCGAGTGCCTGGTGGCTGCCGTACAGCAGAAGCAGATCGAGGACCGGGACCGGTTCCGCCGTTTGCTCTGGGCGGTCGAGGTGCCGACGCTGATCATTCACGGGGCGAACGACCGCGCCACCCGGCAGAGCGACGCCGATTTCCTGAAGGAAAACATTCCGGATTCGCGGCTGGAAGTGCTGTCCGACTGCGGGCATCTGCCGCAGGAGGAATACCCGGAGACCACCGCGCGGCTGATCGCGGATTTCATCAAAGAGGATATCGTCCAGCCGGAATCGCGGCAGACGATGCCGCGCCCCGTTTATTCCCGCCTGAATATGCGGCGGTTGATCGACCGGTGGAGCCCCGGAACCATGATGATCTATTTTTTCGTCAAAATCCTCCAGCTCCTGAAAAAAATGGGGATGCGCGCCGAGGAAAACGGCTGGCGCAAAGCCACCGGGATTTTTCTGCGTAACGAATACTCCAAATTCGTGCTCGGCGCATTCCGCCTCCGTTATTATGACAATACCGTGCCGTCCAACGAACATACGGCTCGTCAGCAGTTGATTTCCAGGCTTGCCGATTTTCTGCGCCGGAGCAGCAGTGTGCACTGGTCGGTCGAACCCGGTTTTTTCCAGTTGGGACGGCGCAAACTGCACTTTACCGACATTGTGGAGGCGTTCTGGGACGACAAAGGGCGGCTGGTGAAGCTGGAAGCCCACCTGGACATGTCGCGCAATTACTTCTCGATCCTGGACGAAAGCCATATCCGGAAAGCCCTCGATAAACTGGTCAAGGTCTATAACAAAAATTTGAATATCAACGTATTGAAGCGCCCGACGGTTGTTTCTCGCAAAATGCGCCGCTGGGCTGTGCGCGGCGCCAAAGGAGTCGGCTTCACCGGCAGGCTCGAACTGCGCGGGCTGGTGGACCGCCTGCTGACCGCCACGTTTATCCACTGCGAAACCCTGTCGGACGAGAAGAATCTTTTTCTCCGGCGGCGGCTCGCCACGCCGAACATCAAAATCTACCGGCATCCGGGATGGGGCCTGTTGAACATCATCTGCCGTTTCACGCCCGACTATTCGGAGGCGGACCTCTGGCTTCAATACCATCATGTGCCGGTGGACGGCATGCCGATGCAGGAATTGCTGAAACAGTTGAAAAACGATTGGGGGTCTTGCGGGCCGATCCACTATCCGGCGCTCGGCAGCAGCGACGCTCGCCCCGAAATGTTTTATTACGGCAACAACTTATTCCGGGCGCGCGTGTATCTCGGTTTCGAATCGATCCTCGCCATCCGCAAGCGCATGAACGAGCTCTATTTCAGCCGGATGGGGGGGCAGGCGACCATGGCGGGCATGTTGATCTGGGGATTGGCGCAGCATCCGGCTTTTGCCGACAGCAAAGTGGTTTTTCCGGTCGATCTGCTGGAGGATTCCGGGCGGATCAGCGAACGGGAGTTGAGCCTGGTCTTTATTCGACCCGGGCAATACCGGGACGCCCGCAATCCGATTGCCGGTTTCATCCGGTTCCAGAAAGAATTCAACTGGCGTGTCTGGCGTACCCGCGCCGGGCGCAGCGAGAGCTATGAACTGCTGGAACTTTATTCCATGATCCATCCGCTGTTTTATTATATCGCGCGTTATGTATTCCCGAAGGCCACCGGCGAAATCCTGGGGACCGTCGGGCTGACCGTGATCCGTGACGCGGAAATGTTCATCAGCCCGCTCAGCGACCTCCAGCAGAACGGCTTCATGTCGATCGGAAATCTCGCGGTGCCGACCGTGGACGGCGGCACCGCCGGAGTCGTCAGCATTTGCGGCGACCGGAAACAGCTCCGCCATTATATCGAAGCCATTACCATGATGGCCGAAAACTACCATGAATTTCTGGGAATACCGAAACCCGTCCTGCCGGAAAAACATCCAGAACAAGAGGAGAGCTTGTGATTTTCAGGGTCATTTTGATGTCGGCCGTATTGCTGCTGCTGGCGGGCTGCGAGAATCCGGTGGGGTCCTACCAGTCCAAACTGTCCTATGACAAACCGCTGTTCAGCGAATTGGCGGAACGTTCGTTTGATTACGAAGGGCCGTTGCGCAACCCGGTGATCGTGATTCACGGCCTTCTCGGCGCCAAACTGCACGAGGACGCCACCGGCAAGGAATTCTGGGGCACCTTCGGCCCCGCCGCCCAGACGGCGCAGGAAATGCACATGTTCGCCCATCCCATGGGCATCGGGCGGAAACTGTCGGAGCTGACGAACGGCACCTCCGCGTACACGATGCTGGACCATGCCAATATTCAATTAATGGGTTTTTCTTTTTCCGTTTCCGGGTACAGCGAGCTGATCAATCTGCTGCAGGGGTGCGGTTATTACAGCGAAACCCGGCCGTTGCCGCCCGGCAAAAATTTCTTTTCCCAGTTCTTTTTTTATTACGACTGGCGGCGCGATATCCCGGAAAACGCTGCGCGCCTTCACCGGTTCATCCTTGAAAAAAGAGCTTATATGCAACAGCGCTATCAGGAGCTTTACGGATTGCGCGATTATGATGTCAAGTTCGATATCGCGGCTCATTCGATGGGCGGGTTGCTGGCGCGCTATTATCTGCGTTATGGTGCTCAGGACCTGCCGGCCGACGGGGTTTCCATGCCGTATCTGGACTGGAACGGCAGCCGTTATGTGGATAAATTGATGGTGATCGGGACGCCGAACGCCGGGTATCTCGATACGGTCCTCGAAATGACCAACGGCCTTCAACTGGCGCCGGGGGCGTCGGTGTACCCTCCGGCGTTGATCGGTACGTTTCCCTCACTGTACCAGATGCTTCCGCATCCGGAGTTCCGTCCCGTCGTATGGGGGGACGATCCCGGCGGTCCGGCCCCGGACCTGTTTGACCCCGATTTGTGGCAACGCCTGAAATGGAGTTTGGCCGATCCGGGACAGGATGCAATGTTGAAAATCCTGCTGCCGAATGTCGAATCCGCCGCGGAACGGCGGCGTATCGCCCTGGACCATCAGGCCAAATGCCTGAAACGGGCGCGGCAGTTTGCCCGGGCGCTTTCCATCCCGGCGGAACCGCCGGACAATGTCATGCTGGTATTGTTTGCCGGAGACGCGGTACAGACCGTGCGCGAGCTCAAAGTGGACCGCGGCACGGGTAAACTGACCGTTTCCCGTTATGATGCCGGGGACGGCAAAATTTTATCCTCCAGCGCGCGCTATGACCGTTCATCGGACAAAGTCTGGCAGCCGTTCGTCAATTCTCCGATCGAATGGCACAGCATTTACCATATTAGGGCGGCGCACATGGGGCTGCTTTATTCGGAGGAATTCGCCCATAACCTGCGCTTCAACCTCCTGATGATGCCGACATCACAGCAGAAGGAACGGATACGGCAATATATCAATTCCGCCCATAAACGCCCCCGCAAAATGCCGCGGCTACCGCGGTAATCCGGCGGATTACTCCTCTTTTTTCTTCAGTCCGAGGCGATAGCGTTTCAGCAGGAACTCCGGTTCATAGGAATGCTTGGCCTGCCGCAAGCCGGGGAGGCCGAGGTCCTGTTCACGATTAATGTATTTCACGCCGCGATTGTGGAGCAGTTCGGCGGTCAATTGGTTGATCACCTGCGAAGCGCCTTTGTATTCGCGGTCGGCTTTTTCGAAATGAACGTCGGCCGTATCGCTGAATCCCTGGCTGAACATGGCAAATGCGATGATCTTGCCTTCGCTGTCGCGCAGGACCAGTCCTTCGGCGGTTAGTTTGTCGAAATTCGCCAGCGCTCTCTTCAAGGCTTCCCCCTCATCTTCCAGCATGTCGGTGCCGGCACTGATCAGGGCGTTGATGGCGAGGGCGAACCGGAGGGCTTCGGCGGCGTTCTGCCCGGAGAGCGGTTCGGAATACGCATTGGGGTATTCGTGATGGAACTGATGGATCAGGTTGCGCTTTTTGTTGAGTCTTTCGCCCTGCAGCTCCGTAAGGGATTCGGCGGAATAGATGTAGTCGTAGTAGTCTTCGGAGGTTTCGATATGGAAATATTGTTCCAGCGCCTTCCGGTTCTCGTCCACATATTCCTCCGGCACGTCGTAAACCCAGCCGCAGAGCTGTTTCCGGCAACAGAGTTTCTTCATGACGGCGGCGAGTTCAGCGGGGCTGAACGGGGGGCCGATCGGAAACATGGCTTCGTTGATGGCGAACGCGCAGACCAGCAGCCGTCCTTCGAATTCAAGGTACTGCTGGTCGTATACCGGACTCCAGAAGAACAGGTTGTTGAAGTTGCATTCGCAACTGCGGCGGTTCAGGATGCTGAGTTTCTCCCGGAAAATGTCGCTGTCCGCTAATTCTATGGGGTTGAAATCATCGATATTCAGATCTTTCATAGGACTCCGTCGTTATAATATATATCAAATAGATAAAGTAGCATAAAAATGTGGATTGTCCAATCATGGAGTTGAATTTTCATCCGGGAAACGCTATTGTAAACAGGTCTTTGAATACGGATTGAGAGGAGGGAATCATTCGGAAAATGATGCTGTTTTATGGATAAATTGAGACAACGGTTAATTGAATACGCGGACGGGTTCCTGACCGGCAACCGGGATGAGGACCTGATGATTCTGCTGAAGCGGGATCATTGCCTGCAGGTCGCGGAAGTCGCGCTGGAGCTGATGAAGTCGGTGAGTGAAGACCCTTATGAACACCGCCTTGCCGAAACCGCCGGGCTGCTCCACGACATCGGGCGTTTCGTCCAGTACCGCAAGTACCGGACCTTTGCCGACGCCAAATCGGAAAATCATTCCGTGCTGGGCGTTCGGGTGATCGACGAAATGGCGTTGCTGTCAGAGTTGCCGTCCGGCGAACAGAAATTGATCAAGGATGCCATCCTGATGCACAACCGGGCGGCGATTCCGGACGGTTTGGCGGAGCGGGCGCATCTTTACGCGGCGCTCCTGCGTGACGCCGATAAGATCGACATTTACCGGGTCGTTCTTGAGTATTACGAAAATCCGTCTTCGATCGGCAGCGTGACACTGGACCTGCCGGATATTCCGGAAGTGAGCCCGGACGTGGTCGAAGCCCTGCGGCAGCGGCATCCGGTCCGGATGGCCGATTTGCGGACGGTCAGTGATTTCAAGCTGTGCCAGCTGGCATGGATTTACGACCTGAACCTGCCGCGTTCGCACCGGTTCTTTCTGGAACGCGCCTATCTGGAACGGATGGGGACGCATCTGCCGGAATTTTCCGGGAAAAATTTTCTCATTACCCAATTGGCCGATTTTCTCGCTTCGCGGCTTTAAAAATCGGTATTAACGAGTATATTAAAGTCTGTTTATTACAGGAGAATTTTATGTCGCAATATGAAGTAAAACTGCCGACCGTCGTGATCGTGGGGCGGCCCAATGTCGGTAAATCCGCATTATTCAACGCCATTATCGGACGGCGCCTGTCCATTGTTCACGAACAAAGCGGTGTTACCCGTGACCGCCTGGCGGCCCCGGTTTCCTGGCGCGGCAGGAATTTTCTGCTGATCGATACCGGCGGTCTGGGGAATTTTTCGCAGAAACGTTCCGATATGTGGGACAAAGCCATTGCCGCGCAAGTCGAAGCCGCCGTCGCGGACGCCGATTTGCTGTTGCAGGTCACCAACGTTCAGGAAGGGGTTGTGCCGCTGGATGAGGAAGTCACCGCCCGCCTCCGCGCTTCCGGCAAACCGATCCTGATGGTGCCGACCAAGGCGGATAACAATACGTTCGATCATGCCGCCGAAGAATTTACCCGTCTCGGTTTTGACAAGGTGCATCCGGTTTCGGCGCTTCACCGCCGCGGCATCGGCAATATGCTGGACAACGTCCTGCGCAACATCGTCGCCCCGGAAGCCAAAGAGGTTCCGGAACAGGTCGAACCCTTTAAAATCGCCGTCATCGGCCGGCCGAACGTCGGCAAATCCTCCTTGGTCAACGCCCTGCTGGGGGAAGACCGGGTGATGGTCAGCGAAGTCGCCGGGACGACCCGCGATTCGATTGATATTGAATTCACCATGCGTTATCAGGACGAAATCGTCCCGGTGCAGTTGATCGATACCGCCGGGTTGCGGCGGCGTTCCAAGGTCGACAGCGCGGTCGAAGTGTTCAGCGCCATGCGCGCCGCGGATGCGATCAAGCGTGCCGACCTGATCATCTTTGTGGTGGAGGCCTCGCCCGGAGGGCTGACGGCTCAGGACCGCAAGATTTCGAGTATGATTCAGGAGTCGCGCCGGGCGTGTATTATCGCGGCCAACAAATACGATACTTGTTCGGATACGGCCAAAAATCAATTGCTGGACGAATTGCGTTATACCCTGCCGGGGATGGATTATGCGCCGGTCGATTTCGTCAGTGCGCTGGAAGGGCAGAACGTCCGCAACCTGATCGACCGGATCGCCGAAGTGCGCGCCCAGGCCGAAATGAAAATTCCGACGGCGGTCCTGAACCGGGTGATCAACGATGCGTTCGAACGCAATTCGCCGCCGGCGACCGGAACCACCACCTTTCGCTTTTTCTATGCCACGATGTCCGGCAACAATCCTCCGCGTTTTGTGCTGTTCGTCAACCGCAAGGAACTTTGTACGGACAACTACATGGCGTATCTGCGCAATTATCTCCGGCAGTCTTTTGACCTGACCGGGCTGCCGATCGTCATTGAACTGCGCCCGCGCCCCAAGAGCGTGGACAGCATCCGCACCATCCATAAGAAACCGACTTACGCGCGTGCGGTCAGAGCCGCCCGCAAAACACCGATTCGAACACCGAAAACTGTCAACCGCGGCGCCAGGGGGAAAGTGAAAAACCGAAAAAATTCGCCGAAATGACAGAACTTCTTTCTGTGGGTCGTGTCTATAACTTCATGCAACGATAACAAAAATTATAGATATGGGAAAGTTAAGTTATGAATTTTTTGAACGTTGAAGTATTTTGGTTGCTGCCGTTCATTCTGGTTGCCATGATTCTGGCTTTCTGGTGGGCGTCGGTCAGGCGCAGGAAATTGTTGAAGTCGATTCTGGGGGCACGGGCCGAAGACCCGGATCAGGTATTGGTCAACTATCCCCGGCGGAACCTGCGCTTTTTCATTCTTTGCCTGACGGCGCTTTTTCTGGTGACGGCTGCGGCGCGCCCGTGGTGGAGTATGAGCATCGTGCCGTACGAGGCGAAGGGGCGGGACCTGATGGTTCTCTTTGACGTATCGAAAAGCATGTTGGCCGAGGATATCAAGCCGTCCCGGCTGGAACACGCCAAATGGCTGGTGCATCAGTTGACCGAACAGGCCGCGGGGAACCGTTTCGGCCTGATCGCGTTTGCCGGCGAAGCATTCCTGGAGTGTCCGCTGACCCGCGACATGTCGAGCTTCAACCTTTACCTGGACGAACTCAATACCGACTCGATCCCGCTGCCCGGAACCAATATGCAGCGGGCGCTGGAAACCGCCGTACAGGCGTTCAAATCCGCCGAGGGCGACAACCGTGCCATCATTCTGATTACGGACGGAGAGGAATTGGAAGGCGACAGTTCACGGGTTATCAGCGAATTGAAATCGCGCAATATTCCGTTGTTCATCATCGGCATCGGTGATCCGGCGTCGCCCGCCGTTATTCCAAACTACGAAAAAGGCGTCAAGGCCAACGGCTTCAAGCGCGACGCCAGTGGCGAATTGGTGAAAACCGTTTTCAACGAAACCCAACTCCTGAAACTGCAAAAGGAAATACCGGGCAGTATCTACATCCGCTCCACCACCACCAATCCGGGGCTTGAGCCGCTTCTGGCGAAGATCGAGGCACTGGTCCCGGCGGACCTCGACAGCGGGACCCGTACCCGGCCCATCGAACGTTTCCACTATTTCATCATCGGCGCACTGGCGTTGCTGGCGTTGTACCTGGGACTTTCCGAGCGCCGTTCTCTGAACGGGCGGCGGACAGGGGCCTTGCTGGTGATTCTGTCCGCATTGGCGCTGCCGCTTCAGGCGCAGGACGACAAGGGCGCGGCGGATAACAGCTTCCTGCCGCGTCCGCAGCCGGTTCAAACGCCGCCGGAAGGTGAAAAAACGGAAGCGATTCCGGCAGGATTGGACTCGATTTCGTTGTACAATCTCGGCCGTGAAACGCAGTTGGAGAAGAAAGAGGGGGCAGAACAGCTTTACGAAAAATCGATCAACAGCGCCTCTGAAAATCCGCTGGTGCGCGGACGCGCGTTCCATAACCTTGCCGTTCTGCTCCACGAAAAAGCCCGATCGCAGATGGCTGAGGCAAATTCCAAGCTGGAACAGAACCTGGACGCCGCGGATCAGGCGTTCAGTGCCTCCCAACAGGCTCTGGGGCAGGCGGAGGAGCTTTACTTGCGTGCCATGACGGAAACAGCCTCCGATGATGGAACCGACGCCAATTTTGCCGTCAATCAGCAGCTTTTGTTGCGCGACCATAAAATCACGGAAGACATTAAAAACGATATCAAGGAATATAAGGAAAAGCATGGAGAAGCGATCAAAGGCTTGGAAGAAGCGGTGAGTGCCGCGTCGGAGTTGCGCCCGGATAAATCCGTACAGGCAGGAAAAACGGTGAAGCGGCTTCAGGAATTGTCGGGAAAACTGCGCCAGCAGCAGATGGCTCAGGATTCCGACGCCGCCGGCAAAGAAATCGAACAAGCCTTGAACGTAATTGCTTCCGATGAACCTCAGGCAATCAAACATCTGGAAAAAGCCTTGGAAATCCTGAAAAAGAAAGATGATCAGAATAAAGATCAGAACAAAGACCAGCAGGATCAGAAAGATCAAAAGGATCAACAAAATCAGGATCAGAAAGATCAGAAAGATCAGAATAAGGATCAGAAAGATCAGAAAGATCAGAATAAGGATCAACAGGATAAAGACCAGAAAGATCAGGACAAGGACAAACAGGATCAACAGGATAAAGATCAGAACAAGGATCAACAGGATAAAGACCAGAAAGATCAGGACAAGGACAAACAGGATCAACAGGATAAAGATCAGAAAGATCAGGATAAAGATCAAAAAGATCAGGATCAGAAACAAGGCGAACAGCCGCGCCCGGAAGAACGAAAAATCGATCCGGAACAGGCGAAAAAAATGCTGGAGCTGATGGCGAAAGACGAGAAGAATTTGCGGGATGCCCTGAAAGCGAAACGCATGGAAGGCATGAAGAATATCAAAGTGGATAAAGACTGGTGATGTGGAAAATGAGATCGGGTTTAACAATTCTGTTATTATTGATCACGGCGGTGCTGGCGGCTGATGTCCGGGTAACGGTGGAGCCGAATGTCGTAGCCGTGGGCGAACGCTTCACGTTGTGGCTCAGCAACGACGGCCGGGAAACGCCTCAATTGGCCGGTTTTCCGGAAATAAAAGGCATTCGCTGGTTTCCGAATCAGCAGAGTTCACGGTCTGAAATCATGAACGGGCGCGCCGCCTCCAGTGTCGGCTATGCGGGGCAGGCGCTCGGCGAAGGCGAGATCACGATTCCGGCGCTGAACGTGATCATCGGACGCGAAACCGTTACCACCCAGCCGGTCCGGCTGGAAGTGGTTTCGGCAGGAAAGATCGCCGGGCGCCAGCGCGGGCAGGGGACGGAAGTCACGTTGGATGAAGCCGTTTTCGCCGATGGCAGGTACTTGACCGGGAACCGCGCCGTTTATATCGGCGAGGAGATTCCGGTAGAGATTACGCTTTACACGATGGATGGTGTCCGGGTGCAGATCGCCTGGCCTGAATTGAATTTCGACAAAGTGGCATTTCATGATTACAAAGACCAGTTCAGCCAGAATCCGCGTTTTGCCGGATTGCCCACCCGCAATTATACTACGCGGGACAATGTCCGGTTTGTCACGCAGGTTTTCCGTTCCGCCATCCGTCCGTTGGGGACCGGCGAACTGAAGGGCAATGTGGAAATCAATACGGAAGTTCAGATTCCCAACCGCAATCGGCGTTCCAGCTTCTGGGACGATGACTTTATGGGATTCGGTTCGGCGCGTACGGTGCCGCACAGTGTGAAGTTTGATTTTCCGCCGTTGATGGTGAAGGCGTTGCCGGCGGTTCCGGCGGGCGCCTCGTTTCTCGGCTTGATCGGGGATTGGACGCTGGATTATGAACTTGCCCAAACCGAATTCCGGGCAGGGGACCCGTTTACGCTGTCGCTGACGGTGAAAGGGCGCGGTTCGCTGGACAATTTAAATGCACCGAAGCTCGAATTTCCCGGCTTCCGGGTATATCCGCCCGAAATCGAACGGAAAAACGGAAGCGCATCCGTTAAATACGTGATTATCCCGTTGCGCCCGGGCGAGGATGCTTTGCGGATCAAAACAGCGGTGTTTGATTTGAATGAGGAAAAATACCGGATGTTCGATTTCGAACGGAACATCAATGTCCTGCCGTCGTCGGGATTGATTCAGGGGACTTCGGCGTCGCAGCCGGTGGTGGAAGGCGCCGCCGTCAAACTCGAGAACGCCTTGAATGCGGAAACGGATTCCGTTCCCCGTTCCAATATCCTCTATCTGAAAAAGGCGGTTTCCTGCCCGGTATCGCGCCCGCTGTACTTGAACAATCTGGTCTGGCTGCTGGTGCTGGCGCTCGGCGGGCCGCTGGTGTTCGCCATTTGTGAAATGCGGCAGTTACGCCGCGACCGGCTGAACGGCGATCCCGCCATTCTGCGCCGCCGCAAGGCCCTGACGGCCCGCGGCCGGGTGCGGAGAATCCTGAAGAAAACACCGCCGGAAGCGATCTCCCGGGCGATTCAGACGGAAGTGGTGCCGATGCTGAATGATTATCTGGGCCTGCCGCCCGGAACCACCGCCACGGAACTGGCCGAAATCGTCAATGACCCTGAATTGGCGGAATGCCTGCGTAGTTCCGGCAGCGCCGGGTTCATGCCGGGAACCGCCGCCATGAATCACGGTGAGCTGAAAAACAGGATCATCAAAGCGTTGAAATACGTGTCACTGATCCTGTGCCTGTTGGTCCCGTCGGGCATGGCCGCCATGAGCGAGGAAGAAGCCGCGGCGTTCAACGCCTATGACAGCGGCGATTTCAAAGCCGCCGCCGACTATTTCCGCAGTCAGGTCCATCCCGGCAAGACCAGTCCGGGCGCGTTGTATAATCTGGGCAATGCGCTTTGCCGGGACGGGCGGCTCGGAGAGGCTCTGGCCTGCTACGAAAACGCGCACCTTCTCGCCCCGCGCGATACCGATATCGTTGAAAACCTGAACTATGTCCGCCGCCAGCTTATGCAGTCCGAATGCGGTCAGGTTTCCACGCCCGGCGAATTGGTGCTGCATTTGCGGGATTCCCTGCGGCCCGACAACTGGCTGCTGGTGTTGGCCGGAGCATGGAGCTGTTTCTGGTTGCTGGCGGCATTCCGCCGTCGCCTCGGGTTCAACCGCAAACTGTTGATGTTGATTCTAATCGGCGTCAGCGCGATTGCGGCGGGAGCGGCCATTTTTACGCAACAGCGGGGTGCTTACGCGGGGAATCAGGCGGTTGTCCTGTATAATGGTACGAAACTGCGTTCGCTGCCGTCCGAACAGTCGGGCAAGGTGGAAAGAACGTTGAGGGAAGGAGAACGTGTCGGCATTGTTGAATCGCGCCGCGACTGGGTGCTGGTGCGGCTGGAGAACGCAGAAGGATGGTTGAAATCGGGGGATATGGAAGTCATCCGCTGACAGGGGACGACTTCACATATCCGCTGGAACCTTGCTCAGTCTTTAAGTCTCACCGGGCGGTCGGCGTAGTTGACATCGACCCATTCGCCGGCTTTGACGTTGGTGAGAGCCAGTTTTTCGGTCAGCTCGGCGAGAAACGCTTCGCGGCGCTCCTTGACCGGGTCGCAGACGGTACCGGCAATGACCAGTCCTTCGATATGATCGCCGCAGTCGTCTTCGTCGCAATCACAGCAATGCCCGTAGAAATTGACTTTGTGGCTGTGGGTAATGGCGGAAAACGTGGACATGAGGATATCCATGTCTTCACATTTGTAGTTGGCGAAAAATTCGAATCCGGCGACCTGAAACTCTTTCAAGCCCTTTTTTTTGCGCAATCTTTTTTTCATCTGAGAATCCTTTCGTTGGGTGTGAACCTGAAGAAGATAGCTCTACAGGGCGAATTTGTCAATCGCGGCGGTCCGGATTCTGCAAAAAAAAGGAAAAATCATGCTTTACGGACTTGCAAGATTGGAAAAACACTGTAAATTAGTTTTTTCTGGAATTTGACATTTTTATATAAACAAATAGGAGCCATTACTATGTATGCAATTATCAATGCGGGCGGCAGACAGTTCAAAGTCAAGCCGGAAGAATGTATCGATATGAACCGTCTTGCCGGTGAAGCCGGTGGCGCCGTTGTCTTTGATAAAGTTGCGGCGGTCGGAGAAGAAGGCGGCAAGCTCAATGTCGGAGCCCCGGTGCTCGAAGGCGCCACGGTGGAAGCCGAGATCGTCGAACATTTCCGCGGCAAAAAACTGATCGCGTTCAAGATGAAACGCCGTAAAGGCTATCGCCGCACAGTCGGTCATCGCCAGGAACTGACCAAGGTCAAGATTACCGCCATCAAGGCTTGACCGCCAGACAAATTTCGATTTGAATGATAAAAATATGGTTCCGGCGATAAACTGCGGACCATATTTTTTGTGTTTAGAACCCGAGAGGTGATTTTATGAATTACGATGCAAACGGTGCGCTGCTGACCAGCGAAATTCCCGGCCTCCCCATGATCAACCGCGGCAAAGTCCGCGACATTTACGACCTCGGCGATTCGCTGCTGTTTGTCGCCAGCGACCGGCTCAGCGCTTTTGACGTGGTCATGCCCGAAGGCATCCCCGGCAAAGGCAAAGTCCTTACCGGCATTTCCCTGTTCTGGTTTGAACTGATGGGTTGGCTGCCGAACCACCTGATTACCGCCGACATCTCCTCCCGTCCGGAGTTGAAAAACTACGTGAGCGACCTGCAGGGACGTTCCATGATCGTCAAAAAAGCCAAGACGTTGCCGGTGGAATGCATCGTCCGCGGCTATCTGGTCGGCAGTGGCTGGAAGGATTACTGCAAGACGGGCGTGGTTTCCGGACACAAACTCCGCTCCGGTTACGTACAGGCCGACAAGCTGGACCAGCCGCTTTTCACGCCGTCCACCAAGGCGGAACTCGGCGAACATGACGAAGCGATTTCTTTTGACGAAGTGGTCAAGTTGATCGGGCCGGACTATGCCGCCAGGATCCGCGATCTCTCGTTGAAAGTTTACCAGACTGCCGCCGACTATGCGCTCACCAAAGGAATCATTGTAGCCGACACCAAATTTGAATTCGGTATTTACAACGGTGAAGTGATTCTGATTGACGAGGTATTGACGCCGGACTCCAGCCGTTTCTGGCCCGCCGACCAATACCGTCCCGGCTGCAGCCCGCCAAGCCTCGACAAACAATTCGTGCGCGATTATCTCGAAACGCTGGACTGGAACAAAACCGCGCCGGGACCGCGCCTCCCGCAGGAAATCATCGAAAAAACCGCGGCCAAATACCGCGAAGCCTGCAAAGTGCTGACCGGCGGGGATATTTGACCCCGGCCGATTCCAAGCCCTTCGCATTTCCCTGATCGATTGACGCCGGTTCCATAACAGCGCCCGAAAGTCACAGGCGCAGGAGTTTTCATTAACAGAAACTAAGATAATATTTGGATTACAATTCAAAAAATTTTTCCTGAAATACGCGAGCGGGATGAGCGACGAAGGCATACTGGATGAATGGCTGGAAAATCCATATCGACAGTATTTTACGGGTGAAGTATGAGTATCTGCAATACATCGACACCCCCCAAGAGCTCGGTCGCCAAGCTGACAATGCCAAAACCCGACAGCATCAGACAAAATAATTAAGAACATAATCTGCACTGTTTGAGTGTGGTATTAGAACTGGCCCATTGTCTGAGTAATCGGTCAGTCGGGTTGGCAACATAGTATGTAAAAGTTTTTTGCGAATATTTAGGGTCACAATAAAGATAGTGTGTCAAAAGTCAAGCGTTCTTTGATGATTTTTTCAGGAAATTCTCATCAAAGGGCGTATTATGAACCACCATCGAACGAAGCATCAGAAGCATTTTCCGCATACAGGCACATCTTGCCGTCATTTTTTTCTTACCTTTTGAGAGCAGCCGGTTATAAAATTCCTGCAAGACGGGAATTTTTGGAACACCGGGAACCGAATCCAGGTAAAGAATCTGTCGTAATCGGCCGAAGGACCTGCGACTCAGGAAAGAAGAATGTACGCTGGTTCCAGACTCCAGGATGCGTGGGGCCAGACCGGATAATGATGATAATTCTTTAGAGGTATATTGTTTAACCCATTACAGAAATTAACAGAAAATCTGTAAATATTTGAAACAACCTATTGACAAAACTTGCTAATACGTATATTATATAGCGTATGAGCAAATATTGAAGGACGCAATCGAATGGTTACAATGAAGGAAATTGCCGCTCACGTCGGCGTCAGCCAGCCTACGGTTTCGGTGGTTTTGAATAATAAATCCAGCATTGTGCGCATCAGTACTGTTACCAGAAAGCGGATTGAAGATGCCGCTAAGGAATTGGGGTATCATCGAAATGCAATCGCCCGCTCGATGGTTACAGGCAGAACCAACTTTATCGGTTACCTGAACATCAATATCTCCTCGGAGTTTGCCACCAGAATCCTGGATGGCATCATGAGGGAATGCGATCAAAGGGATTTTTTCGTAAAAATTTTTCCTTTTTACCAGGATGCAAATTTTGAAGCGGTGGCGAGCCGAATGTTCGAGCAGCGGCCCGCCGGATTGATTTGCCGCAGTATTACGAAGGAAATGATGGATTACCTTAAAGTCGAAGCACGAAAATTGAATATACCGGTGGCTTTTACGGGTTCCACTTTTCCAAGCGACTGGGGGATTCGAGTGGGTACTGTTGACAGGGAAGGAGTATTTGCCGGCGTCAACCATTTATTGGAAAAAGGACATAAACGTATTGCGGTAGTGAATTTGGATTACAGGCGCGCTTTTACTCGATTCCGTCAGGATTACTTTCTGGAGGCCATGCAAAATGCGGGCCTGAAAGTACCAGACCAATATCTTGTCACATTGTCCAGGGATCAAGGACAAACGGAAGAACGGGTCAAACAATTGATGGAGTTGCCGGAACCACCCACTGCGTTATTTTGTATTGCCGGCGACGCAATTGCCGCGCAGGCGCTTCGCGCCCTCAGAAAAAAAAATCTGCGGGTTCCGGAAGATGTATCGGTAATGGGATATTCCGGCATCACGATTTCAAGGTTTGTCGACCCGCCATTAACTACCATATTTGAGCCATTCGAGGAAATAGGAAGGACCGCGGCCAAACAATTGATCGATGAAATCTGCCGGACTGAACGTATATCTCTTATCAAAGAGCAAAAAATAGAAATTCCATCTCAATTAGTCATTGGGGAATCAACATAACTAAAAATTTGATCTGTTTCTAAATATATCCGATAAACCAATCAACCAATAATGGAGAAACGAAAATGCCAAAAACAAAAGGAATTCATTTCACGCTGATAGAGCTTCTGGTAGTAATGGCAATCATTGCAATTCTGGCTGCTATGTTGTTGCCGGCGTTGAACGCAGCCAGAGAAAAGGCGAAAGCCTCGTACTGTATATCAAATCTAAAGCAATTGGGACTTGGCAATGCTTTCTATATGGAGGATTATGACGGGCGTTATACGCCGACCAAGGTAGGTACCGGAACCATCAACAGTTGGGCGAAATGTTACTATGAATACGAATATGTCAAGGTGCATAAGGTATTCTACTGCCCTTCCCTGACCCGTTCCGTTGCGGCGGTGACAGCTACTAACGCGCTCGGATACGGTATCAATTTACATAATATAGCCAGTTCCGGCACGGAAGATCCGCGGCCAACCAATTGGGATTACATATCGCTGAAGCAATCTCAGGTGAAACTGCCTTCAAGAACGATCTTTTTTGGTGATACACGTAATTTGGCATCCGGCGATGGAGAAGGTTTTTACCGAATGAATTCCGAAAACGGCACCAGCGGAGGCAATGCATATGCACGCCATAACAGTGTTATGAATATCGGCTGGGCAGACGGCAGCGCATCGGGGGTAAAATGCCGTGAGGCCAAAAATCCATACAATGAACTGGGCAGGTGTTCCGGCCCCGCGCATATCGGTGATGGAAATTACTGGGACAAAAGCAATTCCCGCAAAGAAACATTGTAATATAACAATGAAATCCAGGCTGCCGAAAACGGCATACGATCATAAATTTCAATAACTTGCCGCTGAATTTGCGGCATATCCATATGGAGGTATTCATGAAATTACCCGGATTAATTTTGACGGGTTTATTGTCATCATTTTCCCTGGCGGCAGAGGCAGACTTTCAATTCAAAGCAGAAGATTTATCCCATGTAGAACTTAAGGGTAATGCCAGAGTTGAGGATGGTGTGTTGAAGCTGGACGGCAACAAAAGTTACGTCGTGCTGAAGAGCAGTCAGGCAATGCATTTGACGGAACAAGGTATGACGTTGACTGCTACAGTCAAATTCAAAAATAACGGGACCAAAGGGGGAACGCCGGAAGCTCATGATATGATCATATCCAAGGGCCGTGATTTTATCTTCGGAAGAAGCGGCAACAGGATATATTTCAATTTTCATGACGGCAGCAAGTGGGTGGCCCCTTTGATGACCGGAAAAGCTCCATCGCCTGACCAGTGGGCGCATGTGGCTGTGACGTTGGAGAGAATCAATGATACGGCGCAGGGGGATGTGGGATATGTCGTTTCGATTTTCATCAATGGAGAACCGGAAGCTCGGCAAAAATTTCTGTATGCTGAGCCGAAAGCGTCAAATGAGCCGATTCAGATCGGAAACGGTTTCGGCGGCGGGCCATGGTTCTTCAATGGTGAAATTGCTGAAGCCGCCATGTATGGCCGGGCGCTTACCGACGGTGAAATTTTCGCCATGGCTTCAAACGCGCCCCTGGTAAAAATCTCCCGTAAGGGATTTACCGAAATCAACCCTCAACTCCTGAAGCAGTTGCAGGCACTGAACAACCAGGCGGCGACGCCGGAAGCCAGGTGGTTGGTTCTTGTCCTTGAACGCGCGGCCAAAACCGGTTATGATCAAAAATCCTTGAGCCGGACCATAACGGATTCCGGCATGTTGCTTAAGCAAAAAATGAGCGCGGAAGAATTAGCCGGGCAATGGAACGCACGCAAAAACGGCCTGCCGGTTTTTCTGACCGACAACTTACTGGCGCTGGCTGCAAACGGTAATGGCGAGAGCGGCTTTCCCTTATACGGCATACTAAACCGACAGTCCGGAGCACCGGTTTTCGGGGAAAAGACACTGGGCTGGGAAATAATTGCCGAACGGGACGGCAAAAAGTTCATCATCAGCGACACCGATGCACAATGGCGGGCCGCGACGACGGGAAATCGAGCAGAGATAACCTGGAGCTACCAAGACAAGCTAATCATAAAAAGCAATCTGGTTTTCACCGGACCGCGTTTGGAAATATCCTGGCAACTCAACAATCAGGCGGATGATATTCTGGTGAAAAACGTACAGTTCCCGTCCCTGTGCCTTGCACGGCAGAATAACGGCAATGATACGCTTGTTCATCCGCGTATGTCCGGCGTATTGGCGCCGAACCCCACCGTCGAGCAATATCCTTTCGGGCAGGAAGGCTGGTATCCGTCCAGTGCTGTCACCATGCAGTTCGGAGCATACTATGACCGGGCCGGCGGGATATATTTCGCCTTCGAGGACCCGGCCGGCCGGAGCAAGTATTATTCGGCCAAAGGGAAGCGCGGCAATCTGCATATTTCCTGGCAATCTCCGGTTAAATTCGATGCCGGACGGAAGGGGGGCAACTCATTTTCGCTCAATGGCAGCGGGGTCGTTGAAGTTTTCTCGGGAAACTGGTTTGACGCCGGGCAGATTTATAAGCGTTTTCTAGCGGAAAAATCCCAATGGTGGATTAAGGAACTGCCCCGGGCTTCCACGCCGCAATGGTTTCGGGACAATACCTTGTGGATTCTGGAATGGACAAAAACACCGGAATCAGCAATACGGCTGAAAAATGAGTTGATGTCCTTGCGGAAATATTTTGAGCTGCCGCTGGGATTGCATTGGTATTCCTGGGATGATTTGGGAAAAGGAAGCTGGCCGCATTTTCATCCAAAGGATTTTTCTTTGGAAATGATGAAGGAATTGCAGACCGCCGGTATTTATGCCAAACCGTATATCAACTCGCGGTTATGGGCGGAAAAAGACGGCCCCGGCCGGGAATCAAACTGGATGTTCAACGATCACGGCCGGAAATATGCGGTAAAGCACGAAGACGGTTCACCGCAGAAAGAGGTCTATAAACCCTATGCGTATTTCGTCATGTGCCCGGCTGCGAAAGGCTGGCAGGACTGGGTCGTGAATTTAACCGATCGTGTGGCCGGCTATGGATTTAACGCTATTTACCATGATCAGGTAGGAACAGCCAGGCCGATCATCTGCTTCAACCCCTCCCACAATCATCCGCTGAATGATGGCTCGGTATGGCTGGAACAGGGATATTGGCCGATGTTTGAGCGTATCCGTAAACTAAAAGAAAAATATCCGGAACTTTGTCATGACACGGAAGAAGCCGCCGAGCCGTATTTACAGTATATGGACGGCTATATGGTCTGGCGCTGGACGGATTACAACCAGGTTCCGCTGTATACCTCCATTTACTCGGGAAGATCTCAATTTACCGGACGGCTTTATAATCATCAATCCCCCGGAGATACGGCGTCATTCTTCATCAAAGCCGCCGAACAATTGGTTTATTCGGAGCAGCTCGGCTGGTTTACCATGCCGGACATGCATGACGGCAATAAACGTTTGTTCATCAAGAAATTAATGCATATCCGTTATGCCCTTTTGGACTATTTCAACGCCGGCAGTATGCTTAAGCCCCTTGACTTCAAAGAACCCCTGCCGGAAATTACAACCAAATGGGGAGCAACCAATGCCGCCCGAATGATCAAGACCCCCAAGGTGCAGCATTCGGTCTGGCAAGGGAGGAATGGCCTGAAAATGATTCTGTTTGTCAACTCCGTTGACGAGCCGCAGACATTTACTCCGAAATTAAAGATGGATGATGGGATGGTCATAGGAATTTGCCGTGAAGGGGTAAATGAGCCGGTGATCATGGAAAAAGCACCGCCTGTTCTGCTGAAAAACCTGAATTCCGAAGTCTGGGTTACAGGAAAACGCGCCGCCGTTGAAAAAGAATGCATGCGTCTGGCAAAAGTCATGGATAAAATCAGTAAATTCGACGCCGGTGCTTCACCTGCCCGAAAAAGGAATCCCTGAATTAGTCGCTAATGCAAAAAATCGTGCTAGAAAGAAAGACTGTTGGAGGCAAAGCTGTTTCTTTCTAGCGATCTTTACTTTCCCTGAAATTTTGAGCTGTAATTAAAATTTTATCCGAGATAACACTAACAGTTCGGCTCATTAATCAAGTATATTTTGAACAGAAAAAATTTATAGTTCGGGAAATGTCCGGTACGCTCCCGATATCGTTCGCAGATTGTCTGCAAATCGCCGGCCTCGTTATATGCGTCCCAGGAGAGACGCTCCAGTCGAGTATAACCGTCAACCATGCTGGCGGTTAACTTCGCCCCGAATTCGGTTTCGCGTCCGGCTTTTCCCCGGACGATCGGACGGACATGCGGTTGTTGCAGATTCACGATTCGGTGATCCACCCGCGGGCTTCTCTGATTCAACATCTCCCGCTGTTGGTCATGAACGGATTGAATCACTCCGCTCTGT
>DHTZ01000046.1 GCA_002408885.1 Lentisphaeria bacterium UBA5247
TGTAACCCATGATACAACCATACCGCTGGTTCAGCGTAATATCGGTTAAGTTGTTCAGTTCGGAAAACACCGAAACATGGGTGAACTTGCTTACGCCGGTCATAAATACAAACCGCTGGAACGGCTCGGTCGCCTTGATGACGCTGTAAAAGTTGCTTAATTTATCCTGAATGGCCGCGACCTCAGGTTTGCCGATATTGTCCAGAATCGGTTTATCGTATTCATCAATCAGGATGACTATCTTCTCTTGCGCCCCCAATCGTCTGATCAACTCGGCAAATTGCTCCTGCGCATTATTTGTTTTCAGGCAAACACCATGTTTTTCCGCACAAACGCTTAATTTCACTTGCAGGCTTTCTTCCAGAGCATCAGGAGACTCGTTCTTTCTATCCGCAAAATCCAGGTGGATGACCGGGTATTTCTTCCAATCATAGTCCTTATTATATATGGAGAGGCCTTTGAACAACTCTTTTTCGCCATTGAAAATTGCTTCCAGCGTGGATACGGTCAGGGACTTGCCAAAGCGGCGCGGACGTGACAGAAAATACATGGCCTTGGGAATGCGAACCAGTTCCCAGATGTATTCCGTCTTATCCACGTACAGGAAATTATCTCTTATCAAGTCAGAGAATGTGTAAACGCTGCTGGTCAGTAATTTCATGGTTTTTGTCCTGTTGTTACACTATGAATATAATCTGCTTCCGGTTGGTTATCAAGTTAACTTCGGAAATTTTCCTGGTGGCATTCATCGGTACAGATTGATTTGACGGTAGACGATTTGAACATGGTCGATGTTTTTGAAGCGGATGGAGGAATTGTCGGTGGCGGAGGTGCTGATGAAGATATCGGCACAGTTGAAAATCTGCTGGATGACGGTTCGTTGAAAGCTGATACTGCGAATTTCGTCCAGACGGATGGTTTTGTGTTATTGGCGGAGGATGCCGCCGCCGGTGGAGCCTGCCGTTGCCCCAGAGCGCTCCGGCGAGGGCGGAGGCGGACGGGGTCAGGAAGGCCATGCCGATGCTGAGGCCGATGGCGAACCAGCAAAGATTTCAGACCGTCGAAATCAGGTAGATCGGGCGGTTGCTTTTGCCTTGAAAAATGAGGTCATTCATGGTCGGGCTCCTCCTGACGGGGAGCTCGGTTGAGGATCGTGGCGTTTTCATCTTTTCGGACATGGCCGCCGAGATGGTTCACCTGCCGCATGGTCAGCCAGTACGGCTGTTTGTACGGAGCGAGATTCAGCAGGAATGCGTTGATTCCGCGATACGGGCGTTTCGAAATCATATTCTGCGGTGGCATAGTGCTGCACTTCCACGGGCAGCGCCATGGAATGACGCCTTTGTCCGGATGTGCAATGATTTGATCGGTGATTTTTTGGTATAGATCGAACATGTCGGGGGCTCCTGTTTTGGGTTTATTTTTTTAATTTGGATGCATAGCATCCGCAACGCAGCGGCGCGTCGCCGCTTGCGATCCAACGGCAACTACGTTGGTCGCCCAACGGGCGAAATGTTTTCGTTCTTCGAGCGACTCGCGTTCCGCCGCGAGACCACGTGCGGCGACGCGCCGCTGCGAAATTTCTATTGATGTTGGAGCAGAAAACGGTAGGCTTCCATTTCGTCGGAAAAGTTCCAATGGTAGAAGCAATTGCTTTTGTTTTGCGATTTGAAGCCTCTTTCAATGGCGGCATTGACGGGTCATGGTGGATAAATCCAGTTCCTCAGGGCTGATCTCGACAACGGCATTTTCATGTTGATGATTTTTGGAATTCATTTTTTCGTACTCCTTTTTCGGTTGAATCGACTTTCACTGACAGGAAAAAAGGCCGTTTCCCCGTTTCCGGGGAACGTGCCGTTTTCCAAGTCGATTCAGACGGAGTAGACGACTTCTCTTTTAAGGATCGATTACCCAAAAATAGAGATCAGAATGTGGAATAAAATTTGAGGTGAGAGCTTTTCAGATTTAGAGAATTGCTTTGAATTTTTTACAGACTTCTGAATAATGGTCCTGCGCGGAAAGACAGGTATCATTCAGATATTTCGGAATTCCGGAATATTGCTGAAGACCTCTGTAGTAGAAAAGTCTGTGCTCTGAATCAATAATGAATGGAACAATATTGTGGGTCAAGCATTCTTTGAATATAATCAATCGGCCTGCACGGCCGTTGCCATCTTGGAACGGGTGAATTTTCTCAAACTCAAAATGGAACTTGACAATATCTTTGACCGTATGCTTTTTCAATGCGTTGTAGCCGGCCAGCAATGCCCTGATTTCCTTTGCAACGGATTTGGGCGGAGTTGTTTCCGGTTCTCCGATGGTATTCGGAAGTTTTTTATATTTGCCGACATTAAACCAGTCAAGTTTACTTTGCGAAGTACCCTGTTTAAGCAGAAGATGATAATGTTTGATGATTTTCTCGGAGAGAACTTCCGCCGCAGTTTTCAGCATAAAATCAAAAGCCGCAAAATGGTTCAGCGTCTCGATGATATCATCCGTTTTTACCGTCGAATCTTTTTCCATGAGAATGGAATGGGTTTCATAAATGTGCCGGGTCTGGTCATGAGTCAACTGATTCCCCTCGATTCGGTTGGAATTGTACGCCATTGCAACCTGCGTGTAATGATACAAGCCCCCTTTGAGCCTGGCATTCATCTCATCCTGCAGACGTTTCAAAATATTGTTCATGACAGTCTTCCTTAATTCATATCGGAAATATACTTGCCGAATTCTCTTTTTACAAATAATGACGTACTGATTTTTCGCGAATGGAGCCCCCCAGGAGGTCTCCTGAAAAGATAGGCCATCACGCGGCTTTCGCTTCCTCGGCTTCGAGCTTGAGCCAGCTTTGCGGATCGGGCAATTCATCCACAGCCTCTTTGAATGCCTGTTTCATGCTGAACCCGATCAGTCCGGCAATCGTATCCGCGTCATCCCATCAGGGCGATTCCGCTCCGATCTGCCCGTGTTTGAGCGAGGAAATAATCTCTTGCGAAAGTTTGCGCCAGACGAATTTATCAAGTCCCGAACACTCCTTGGCTTTTTTAAAATTCGTTGTGATACTTGCGCTCATCGTGATCATAACGGGCACCGAGGGACTCGCCGATGCCCCGGCAGTCGATCAGGAGGAACAGCGTTTTGCGGTCCGGAATCGTGTAATTGAACGTTTCAATGAAGGCGATCAGTTTGCTGATGGCCCGGCGCTGACGCTGCTTGTGCTTGGCCGCTTTGCGCTCGGCCAGGGTTTTCGTTTTTCCGGCGGTGATATCTTCGGTCGCGGTGAGCTCGGGCGAATTTTCACCATTTTTGCCCGTTTTCTTCGGTTTGCTGACTTTCACATAGACCTCGGCGCCGGTATCAATGGCAATCGCCTTTTTGCCGCCTTTCGATGCCTTGCATTCGGTCCACAGACCGGGCGCAATAATGTTCGCGCCGTACAGCGGATCGCCGGAATCTTCGATTCGGCAGTTGCCGGAACCATGCGCAATCAACACCAGTTCCGAATCCCCGGCAATCTGATCGGCAATATATTGACGGCATTTATTGGCAAGATAGGCACGGTTCTGGCAGCGGGCCTTTTTCGGATCGTTCATTTCCGGAATCAGAAAACCGTTGTTCAGGCGGTCCAGGCAAGCCGGGCATTCGCCGCACCCTTGCTCGTTGCTCCACGGCAGTTTTGCCAACAGCGTTGCAAACTGATTGACCAGTTCCGCTTCAAACTTTTTGACGTTCAAATTCCGGAAACTCCACTGATTACTGCAAATAAAGGTGAAGATTTCATCCTGAAACAATGCGGCAATCAAGGTATGATCAAGACAAAAGGGGAGGCCGCTCCAATCAAATCCATAAAAAAATCATCCATTCAAGTTTCCTTCGTATTACAGATATTCTTTGATGGTTCATAAAAATTTTATTTTTACCAATAAGCAGAAATAAACAAACAGAACTCATTGATATGCGCCGGACTGTGTGCGGCAACGTGCCGCTGCGAAAATTGTTTGATTTGCTGTTGAAAAACTGGTATATGGCGTTAAAATATATGAATTGCCATAATTCAACCGATGAGGATTTTTGCATGAAAACCAGACAGGAACTGATGGATACCGCCAACCTTGATGAGGCGAATGTCCCGCCTTACGTATTGCCGTCGCCGCTGGGTAAAAGCGACGGAACCAAGGTGGCTAATGCGTTTGAATGGGTGAATTTTCAACGTCCCCGGATTCTGGAACTGTATCGTAATGAGATCTACGGTAAGCTGCCGCCGCGTCCGGATCGGATGTCGTTTGAGCTGCTTTCCTGCCGGGAAGGGGCGTTGGGCGGAATCGCGGTCCGCAAAGAATACCGCATTCATTTTGCGATGAACAACGGGCGGACGCATTTCATGGATATGCTGCTCTATATTCCGTCCGGTGCGGGCAAGCCGGTTCCGGCTTTTTTAGGATTGAACTTCAAAGGGAATCACGCTACGACTTTCGAGCGTGACGTGCGGATGACCGGCGGGCTTGCACCCGAAACGGATATGACCGAAGGAGCCCGCGGTATTCAGTCCGGGCGCTGGTGTTTCGAAGAAACCGTCCGGCGCGGCTATGCCTCGGCCACGGTCTGCTATCAGGACCTGTTCCCGGACGCAAACGAGTACTGGGATCGCAGTATTTACCGGTTGTTCTGCGGCGATGCCGAACCAGCCTCGCTGAATGCCGAATGCGGCGCGATCAGCGCATGGGCGTGGGGACTGCTGCGTGCTCTAGACTGTCTGGAACACGAGCCTCTGGTCAATGCCGCCCGGGTCGCGCTGCACGGGCATTCACGTCTCGGCAAGACCGCGCTCTGGGCCGGGGCTAATGACGCCCGGTTCCGGTTGGTGATCAGCAATAATTCTGGTTGCGCCGGGGCGGCGCTGTTCAAGCATTTTTTCGGAGAAAACGTGGAGATTCTCCAGACCATCCGTCCTTACTGGTTCCGAACGTCATTCGAGCAATATCGCGCGAACGAAGCGGCGCTGCCGCTGGACCAGCATTTTTTGCTTTCGTTGATTGCGCCGCGTCCGGTTTGCGTGGCCAGCGCCACCGAGGATATTTACGCAGACCCACGGGGGGAATTCCTGTCCTGTGTGCATGCCGGCGAGGTATACCGTCTATTTGGCGCGAAAGGGCTTGGCTCGGACGTCATGCCGCCGCCGGATACGCCGTTGACCGGTGAAATCAGTTATCACCTGCGGACCGGGAAGCATGATCAGACGCCGCAGGACTGGGCGCATTATCTGGACCTGGCCGATCATTTCCTGAAATAGAGATTCCGATTCTATTTGACAGCCAGTGCCCGATCCGGTAGACGACCGAAGACCTGGAATACGTCATCGGGTAGGGGCCCGAGGGGAAGTACAGGATCAGCCGGGCGATGAAATAGAGGACGAACAGGATCAGGAAGGCGGGATAAAACAGGCGGCTTTCGTGAAGCCGTTTAAAAAAGGCGATTTTGTTCCGCAGGATGAAAATCAGGAAGATTCCCGCGACCGGCAGCAGAAACACATGGTACTTCAGCGATTGAATGATTTCGCCGCGCAGGAGCGCTTTGGCGGACGAAGTCAGCCCGCATCCGGGGCAGGGGAGCCCGGTCATGGTCCTGAACCAGCACAGCGTGTTGCTTCCGACAAGGTACGTCAGGAAAAAAAAGGCGGCGAAAGCCGCCGCCAGTATGATAATGCTGTGTCTGAGCGTTTTATTGCTGTTTCCAGACTTCATTCAGATTTTCCTGAATAATGTAATTGGCTACAAGCCCGAGACCGAAAAATGACAGAACCAGAAAGAGCATCGACTGATCTTTGCCCGGCAATCCGGCTTTTTCCTGCATTTTGGCGACATCCTGCCCCATTTTATAATACCAGATATAAACGAACGGGAAACAGACGACCGCCAACAGCAGTTCGACTCCCGGCGAAATCGTGGTGTTTTCCAGATAATTTTTGACTTCCAGGCGCGAAACATACATCCAGTACAGTCCGTAAATTCCGCAAGTGACCAGGGTCAATAGTACGACGACAATGGGATTGCGCTCAATGCCTTTCATTTGTTTTTCTCCTTGTTTTTACACCCATCCTTTTGGATTTAAAGAATATAGGCTTTAACCCGGGGAATGCAAACTCGAAGGCGATAATATCCGATTTTTTGCCGATATGCTTAATCTTCCGGGCTTTCCACCATATTTTTCGGCTGAATTGCCAGGGTGTGGGTGATTTCGTAATAACGCTCCCACCACTGGAAAAGCGGCCGCTGCCATTTGATCGAAACGGTTTTGATCAGCGAATCGTAGTCAAAGACCTGGGCTTCGCCGCCCGTCTGTCCGATCAGCCAGCAGGATGAATCGCCTTCGCAGATTTGCCCGATCACTTTTTTGGTGGCGGCATAACCGAGGCGCGAAGCCAGGGTACGGTCGAACGGCGAGGGTTTGCCGCCCTGCTGCAACGGACCGAGGCTGGTCTGGCGGACGTCGAACTGCTGGCCGCCTTCTTCTTCGAACAGGCTGCTGAGGAAGTCAAGGTCGTAGGTCGGGTTGGCGTTTTCGTTGCGGATGATCAGCGCCGCGCGCCGCCCTTTGCGGAAATGCTCCACCAGTTCGTGGGTGTGTTTTTGCAGCATGTTGACGGTGATGCCCATTTCATGCATATAGACGTATTCGGCGCCGGTCGCCATGCCGCTGAGCAGGGCCAGATAGCCGCAGTAGCGGCCCATGACCTCGACCGTGAAAAGACGGCGGGCGCTGTCGGCGGAGGTTTTGATTTTGTCCAGCGCGTCGACGATGGTGTTGAGCGCCGTGTCCGAACCGATGCAGAGTTCCGCGCCGGGCAGATTGTTGTTGATCGTGGCGGGCACGCAGAGCATCGGGATATTGAAATGCTCGAACGTCGAACGGGCTCCGTGCAGGCGGTTGACGATGGCGAACGCGGTCCAGCCGCCGAGAATGATCAGCCCCTTGACGTTGTTGCGGTCGAGGTTGACGGCGATTTTGTAGAAATCACGTTCTTCCGGAAGCTGGCGGTTGGTGCCGAGGCGGGTGCCGCCGGTCCCGGCCCAATGGTCGACTTCCATCCATTTGAACGTGCGGAATTTGCCGGAGATCAGGCCGCCGATTCCGTCTTCGATTCCCAGTACCCGGAATCCGCTGTTCATGGCGGTCCGGATGATGGTCCGCAGGGCGCTGTTCATGCCGGGGGCGGGCCAGCCGGCGGTCATGACGGCGATGCACGGACTGTTGGCGTCGGGCGGAGTGTCGGGGCGGACCTGGGCGTTCAGGTTGACCAGTTCGCAGGCCTGGCTCCAGCCGATGCCGCGCATTTTCTCGGCTTCTTCAAACTGCCCGGCGGCGACGGCGGCGTTGATGGCTTTGGTCTTGGCCACGGTTTCGACCAGGGGCACCGATACCACCCGGTTGTTCTGGGTGACGATGATTTTCGATTCATTGCCCGATCCTTCGCGCAGGAGCTCCTGCACGGCTTCGTAGCCGTAGGCCGTGCTCATATAACGGTCGTAGGCGCTCGGCGCGCCGCCGCGCTGGACGTGCCCGAGGATGGTGACGCGGCAGTCGTCGTGCAGTTTGCTTTCGATGATTTCCTGCACCATGGTGCTGGTGATGGGGTTGCCGTGCTTGTCCTGCGCCCCTTCGGCGAGAATGATGATATTGTCGCGGCGCCCGACTTTCTGGCCTTCCGCCAACTGGCGGCACAGATCATCCTGCCAGGTGTCTTCCGGGGGGTGTTCCGGGATGAATACCCAGGAGGCCCCGGTGGCGATGGCGCTGGTCAGCGCCAGATAACCGCAATTGCGGCCCATGACTTCCACGACGAAAATCCGCTGATGGCTGAATGCGGTGCTGCGCAGTGCGTCGATGGCGTCCACGATCCGGTGCAGCGCCGTATCCGCGCCGATGGTCATGTCGGCGTTGGCCATGTCGTTGTCGATCGAACCGACCATGCCGATAATCTGGAGCTTCGGATAGGCTTGCCGTTGTTCGGCGGTGATCCGGCCCTGTGCTTCCAGCTCGGCCGTGAGGTTGCTCCAATCGGAGCTGAATGCGTCGGCTCCCCGCAGGCTGCCGTCGCCGCCGATGACGACCAGGCTGTCGATCCCGCGGCGGATCAGGTTTTCCGCCGCTTTCAGTTCGCCCTCGAGCGTATGAAATTCCTTACTGCGCGCAGTCCCGATCACGGTTCCCCCGAGCCCGATGATGCCGGACACCGAATTCCACTCCATTTTGACAATCCGGTCTTCGATCAGCCCCTGATAGCCCTCATAAACCGCATAGACGTTCAATTTATAGGCAATGCCGGTGCGGACAACGGCACGGACGGCGGGGTTCATTCCGGGGGCATCTCCGCCACTGGTCAGCACGGCAATGGCGCGATTTTTATTGACTGGCATAGTGAAATTCTCCTGATATTAGAGACTATGAATTCTTATCTGATGGTAATGTACTCCATTTCCGCCATTTCTCAAATTATTTTCAGGGATAAAATCAAGCTTCTTTCAACCTGAAAACGCATGCGATCTCTTTGAAATCCGGAGAAAATGAAAATTCCGCTCCCGGACGATCAATCGTCCGGGAACGGAAAACATTCCGGCGGTGGCGTTCCCGCCGTATTCCTTCTGAATTATTGATGAAAAACGGGCGATAGCCTTATTGCCAGGTGATGACGGAGTTCACCCGCCAGGCTTTGCCGGGAGACAGCTCTTGTTCAAGCGTGAACGGCTCTATGGTTGATGCTCCGGTTTCGGACCACCAGACCAGGCATCCATCCGGCTGGAATCATGAATCTTTATTGTACTTCTTCCAATACAATATCCTTGAATTGCATTTTTGCACCGGCGTTGGGCTGAGGCGGCAATGACAAAATTACGATTCGGGCTGACTTTGTTCCCGGACGCAAATCAGAATCCTGAATGATACCAGAAAATGTTTCCCATTCGGGCTTCAACGGTATGAAGTTGGCTGCGTTGTAGATGTAAGTGTCTCCGGTTCGGTGCGCCCGGATTTTGGTTCCAGCAGGATAACTCTTGGTCAATGCCTGTACCAGAGTCACTTCATTGCTGTTAATGGTTTTCAATTGAGGAGATATTTCTCGGTTCGGCAAATCACTGCCATCGCTCATAGCACCAAAGGCAATGCGCCAGCGTCGGTCAAATGCCCTCCATGTGCCGGCTTCCTTCAGTTTGACGGTGACATCTCCTGCTTTGGCGTCTTCGGCCAGTTCCGTATTTGTATCGGGCATGATGGTAATATGTTCGGGCAGAATTTCCCGTCCATCGGCATCCAATGGTATAATACCGAAATAAAGCTTAAGCGAAGCCGTGGAAGTATCACGAAAGGAACCTTTCAGGCGGTAGGTTTTACCTGGTTCAACGTTAAATATCTTTGCTGACTTTAATAGAACGGATGTGGTTTCAAAAACGTTATTGCCATCAATTTCCACCTGAGTTACCGGTTTGAGGAAATCGGATGGCGCATTCAAGGACAGTACGGTTTCAGCTTTCATGCAACCGCATACCGCCGAGATGATTAAGATTAATGCAGTTTTTTTCATTACGTGTTCCTTTTGGTTTTCGTATTCAATCAAATGCGGTGGCCGTAGACCACAGCGTTATTCCGAATTTGTATTTATCATCCGATCCGATGGTTGTCAGGTCTTTTTGGTTTTTTGACTCGACATGGCCATCGATGAGCCCGACATTTGCAGTGGCGGAAACGTGGCGGAATGAGGTGTAATAAGCAGCCCGGACAACGAAGGTGCTTTTGATGCCCAGATCAAGATGCTGCAATGTGCTCGATGGCTTGACGACCATTGACAGTTTGCGGGTAGGAGGCGCGTAACAACCGGTGACCCATGTATTGACTCCGTAATGCGTGTAACCGAAATTACCGACCGTATCGCTGGAAAATGTTCCGAACGGTACTGGCTCCGCAGGGCACATGAACATTTTAAACGCCGCAAAGGTGTCTGGATCAGACTCCGAATATTTCGGCAATTTGCCTGTATTCAGATATTGGATGTATTGGAACCATAGAACGCGGTTTGGCGGTGATGTGGTATAGCCCGGCATGATCCAGTCATTGCTGTCAAGCGCATACATGTTGGCGAAAAGCCCCATCTGTTTGATTTGAGAGGAACAGGAACTGCGTTTGGCCATATTGCGCGCATTACTTAATGCCGGAAGCAGTAAAGAGATAAGGATGGCGATGATGGTAATCACGACCAGGAGTTCAATGAGTGTGAAAAAATGGTTTTCGCAATGTTTGCCAGTTAATATTTTCATATTCAATTCATCCTTGATATATTTATTTTTCTTCGGTAATAACGGCCACTTGGAGATTGCTGTCAATATCCAGTCGTATATATTCTTTACCATCTGTTCCGGTGAAACTGTGAACGGAGTGTTGGAGCAATCCATCCGGGTCGCTATAGATCCACGCCGTCAATTTTCGGTTTCGCCCGAAGGTATAATTGCCGGAACGGCTGGTTACCATTTTATCTTCACCGATCACCAGTCCGGGGTAAATCTCTTTCGGTGTGATCGGGTAGACTTTCTTGAGGACATGGTCGCCGGTCATGCGAGCACCATAGCAGCAGGTCAGTACGCCGTAACGCAAAAAATATTTAGTATCCGACCATAAGCTGGTATAGCTTTTCCAGGTGGTCGAAAGAGTCAATGGAGTCCGTCCGGCTTGGGCGGAGCGAACAAAATAATCGTCTTCCTGGATATGCGGTTCGGCGAAATGAATCAGCGGCAGCCGCATCAGATCGGGCGTACAATCGAATTCATTGGCAAAAACAACCGTGCTTTTAGCCAAGGCCCGTTTGGCCAGAGCCAGCAGGTATTGTTCGGAATAGAGTGGAACAATCGCCACTTTTTCTTTGATTTTGCCGGTGCGATCGAGCAAGACCGTATAACCGTCGTGGCGACGAAAATCGGTTCGTACTTTAGAGTGATTGAACTCATCAAAGAAGATACCGTCGAAACCGGCTTCGCCCAAATAGTAATCGAGAGTATTGAAAACCATTTTTCCCGCCCGGTTGTTCAAGTCGGGGGTGATATTATAAAGCCAGCGGCCGCCGGAATAAGGGACTGGTTTGTCATTCTCGCCATAGGAAAGACTATCGGCATAGAATTCTGTAAACTTTTCACTGCCGCCCAGTACTTCGCCATTGGGATCAACCGCTACCAGGTGGGTGTCAAGGTAAGCGATGAATCGAGTATTGGCTTCCGCGTCCCGGCTGGCCCGGATGAATGGTAAATAGCTCTCCATTTGTTTTTTCACCGCCGGCAGGGGTTCCGCTCCGTAAATAGCCCCGTATTTAGCCGGATTTCGAGGTTCACTGTACATGCCCATGACGCCGGCGATCTGGATACCGGTATCTTCATAAAACGCTTTGAATTCTGCCGGGGTTTCAAGTTTCCTGGAACGTTCAAAATACCCTTTGTCCAAGTGGCGGTAGACAAAGCCGAACAATCCCGGAATATTCTGGTAGAGGGCATAGTCATGACGCAAGGTATTAAGTACCGAATAATAATCACCGTCTTGCGCAGGATAAAGTTTAATTACGACCGTGTAATTTGCCTGCGGCGGCAGATAGAACATGTCATTGGTCAAATGCAGCATGTCGTCAATGGCAATGACCGAATGTTGGTTGCGGAACGCTTTATCATCAATATAAATTCCCACGCCGTTAGTTCCGAAACCAAGGAAAACCAGAGGCGTCATTGCGTAATTACGGAAATCCATGTTTTCCGTATTGGCAAAGAAGAGAGGCTGGCGTTTGCCGGCCAAACGGAATTCACTCAGTTTGTCCAATGGCAGCTGGAAACGATAATCCATGATTACCGGTAAATCGCCTGAGGAGAGATTGGTCGCCTGGTCATGGAGTTCAACCCAACCGTCTTTGCGTATGATTCGCCGATCAACTTTGAGTTTTGCGTCAGTGATTACGGAGGCATCGGCAGGGAGCTGGATTTTAACCAGGTCGCCGTCTTTCGGAACTTGATAAACAGTGGTCAGCCCAATGGTGATTTCTCCGGTCGAAAAGGTAAGTGATTCTGCTTCCCGACCGAGTTGATATGGGGCTCCGAACGCCATGCGTGGGGCGATGACATCGGGCAATGCCGCCGCGGAGGAAAAATCATCTTCCATAAGTAATTGCTTGCGGATTCCGGTGTGGGGGCCGGTAGCGGCGATACGCAAGAGGGTTAGAACTTCACTGCTACGCGGTTTTTCATAAATCGTTTCGCTGACGCCGAAATCGCCGTTTTTGACAAGTCTCAAGTTTTTGACCTCAATGACGGCATTTTTCAACCATGGGAAGTCGAAGGTATTACAAAAGGTGACTTTGTTATCATCCGATTGCAAAAAAGTGGAAATATCCAACACATATTCATGGACAAAACGCCCATCGGGTGGATTGGGATAATTCCATGCATAATAAGGTACCAGGAAAGCATTATATTTATTGCTGAACCAGGGATAATTCCAATCGCCGAAGTGGAAAAAGAACCCTTTGTTAACCAGACGCATCCCGTTTACAACAACACCGTTGACCTCAATCCGAAGTGCTGGAGTCGCTCCGGTTTCTTGTTTATCCAAATTCATCCGTGCAGAAAATGTTAGAAATGTTTTTTTTTGAGTCAATAATTGCATTGGCAACTCAAATGTCATTTCCTGTTTTTCCTGGATTTTGAATTCGGCGGGCAAGCTCCCGGCTTCGGCATTTAGCCACAATATGGCCAATAAGCCGATTATTGCTTTTTGAAACATGATCTTTCCTTGTGAAATTTTGTAGTATTACTTATGTGATATGTCTTTCACGGATTCCCGTTCGATCAGGAAATTCGGGATCAGAAGATTGGTGCTGGCCGGAACTTTTTCCCCTTCGATGACCGCGGTCGCCAACGCGATTGCCTCGCGGGCAAGGCGGTCGAAATCCTGCGCGATGGTCGTATGGGGCGGGTCCATATATTCCGAGGTCATGATGTTTTCGTAGGAGATCACGGACAAATCGCGCGGAACTTGGGTTCCAGTCAGGCTCAGGGCGTAATTGACCGGCAGCAGCATGTCTTCGCCGCCGATGATCACCGCGTCCGGCGCATGATTGCGGATCAGCTTGGTGACGGTTTCCACCGGGGAATGTTCCAGATAAGCGATCAGGTCTTCAGCATGAGGCCGTTCAGGCAGCATCTTGTCCAGAAAAGCCTGACTGCGCTGTCCGATGCTGTGCGTTTCGCTGGCAAAAGGAAGGATCAGGGCGATCTTGCGGTGCCCGCGTGCCCGCAAATGATCGATTGCCAGTCCGATGCCCTGGCGGTCGTCGCTGGAGACTCCGGCGAATTTTTTATGAAAGGCATTGACGCTGATGACCTGGGTGTGCATTTTCTGCGTGCTGCAGACGCCCAGCGCCGATGGCTGGAAAATGATGGCGGCTTTCAGGAAATGTTCTTCCAGCAGGTACAGGTCTTTGGTGGAAATAATCTCCATGCCGATATCGTTCAGCCCGCAATGGCGGCTGAGTTGGAACAGCATATTGCTGCGGTAAGCACTGAACGCGGTATCTTCCAGATTGTTGATGATGATCCCGATCCGTTTCTTGTCGACGGTCTTGCGGGGCAGGTAGTTCAACTGATGTGCGGCATTGAGTACCCGTTCATACACCTCTTTCTTGACGTATGGATGGTTGTTCAGGGCACGGGAGGCGGTCGTCACCGAGACATTCGCCAGCCGGGCCAGTTCCGTTATGCTTGCACGTTTCATGAAACTCCTTTTCTGAAAACATTTTCATTTAAATGATTTTTTCCTGAAAATATTTTCATGTCTGTTCCCATAGTATACAGGAGGCCGGATGTTTTGTCAATATGCCGTTCCGTGTTTTCATGAAAAAATTCACATTGCAGAAAATTCCGGGAAGGGCTGATAAAAATCCCGCCGGCACCATTTTGTCGTTTTCATTACCGGTATCGGGCATACGAGAAAAAGCCGCTTTTTTTTGATTAAGGGGTTGAATTAATGGATTTTGGATGTAAACTTATATTGTAAAATCAACCGGTTTAAAACAGTTTTTTGATAAAAACCGGTTTAAATTAAGGAAAAAGGCAATGAGCAAAGTAATCAGAGTTGGTATTGCCGGTTATGGGCGCAGCGGATGCGGTATCCATGCGAACTGGCTGAAGAACGACAGGGAACGGTTTCAGGTAGTGGCGGTGGCCGATAATATTCCGGAACGGCGCCAGGATGCCCAGAACGATTTCTCCTGCGACGTTTACGAAAATCACCGGGAACTGTTGGAAAAAGCCAAGATCGATCTGTTCGTCAATGCGACCCCCAGCCGTTTCCACCTCGAAGCCTCGAAAATGGCTCTGGGCAAAGGAATCAATACGCTCGGTGAAAAGCCGTCTGCCCCCACCGTCAAGGATTATGATGAGCTGATCGGGATCGCGGCTGCCAACAAAGCGGTTTTTTATCCTTTTCAGAACTCCCGTTTCTATCCGTTTTTCATCAAGATGCAGGAAATCATCAAGTCTGGCGTCCTTGGCGATATCGTCTACATCCGCAGCAACTGGAGCGGTTTCGCCCGTCGCTGGGACTGGCAGACGATGCAGGGCGAACTGGCCGGCAACCTGTGGAATACCGGACCGCATCCGGTGGACCAGGCGGTTGTGCTGTTCGGGCAGGAATACCCGGACGTTTTCTGCAAAATGTACGCCAACCACTTTCCGTTCGAAGGCGACGCCGAAAACTTCTGTCTGTTGATGCTGACCGGCAAGAACAGCCCGACCATTGAAGTTTGCATCAGCTCCCTGCAGGCCTATCCGCAGGGCGATATGTACAACATCAGCGGCACCCTCGGCGGCCTGACCGGCGGCCCGAGCGGGCTCAAATGGAAATACTATGTGCCGTCGGAAGCCCCGAAACAGACCCAATGGAAGCCCTGGAGCCAGAACCGTCAGTATTGCGGCGAACAGCTCCCCTGGAACAATGAAAGCTGGGAATACAACGACCAGAACAGCAACGCCACCGGATTCAGCACCATGGTCCGTGCACTGTACAGCAACCTCTATGACGTGCTGGTAAACGGCGCGGAACAGATCATCAAGCTGGAAGAAGTGCGCCGCCAGATCTTCATCATGGAAGAAGCCCACAAGCAGAATCCGCTGCCGCTGAAACCGTCGAAGTCGATCTATACCAATCCGTTGGTTCAGGACTGAGCGACCCTTTCGCGTGAAGCATTCCGATCCCCGCCGATGTTTGCATCGGCGGGGATTTTTTTGCGCCGTTTACCCAAAAAACGAATCGCCCCGGTAAAATTCATTGGATTTTCGGACTTCCGATGATATATTCAGGCAACCTTAATGGAATGCGCTTATGAAAATCAATCCGGTTGTGGTGAAATCAATCCTGCTTGCGGTCGCGGCGGCCATCCTGTTGGCGCTGCCCGGCCTGAAACTGCCGTATCTCGATGAAAAAGCGGACGATTATTTTTCAGACGCCATGACCGGGGCAGGGCTTGCCTATGGCGTCTGCCGGGTGGTCAACGCCTCGGTTTCCGTCATCAAAGAATCCCAGATTCAGATCGAACCGGCGGGGCTCGGCGTGTCGCTGGCCGCCGGACAGGTCCTTGACCCGCTGGATGATATGACCGAGCGGGCGTCCGATATTCTCATCACGGCCATCATTTCCCTCGGCATTCAGAAAATTGCTTACGAACTTTGCGTGGAATTCGCTCCCGCGCTGATTGCGTTGGCCGCGGCGGTGCTGGCGGCTTCGCTCTTTTTCCGGGGCGACCGGGGCAGGCGGATGCAGGCGCTGACGTTGAAAATCATCATCATTCTTGCGGCGGCGCGGTTGTGCCTGCCGATCTCGGCGGTGATCAGTTCTTGCCTGGACGATCATTATTTCTCGCCGAGGATTACCAAAATCAAAAACGAACTTACCATGAACTCACCTGAAATGGAACGGCTTAAGGATATGCGGATGCCGGAGGTCGATGGATTCATCGGTACGGTCAAGAGCGGTACGAATTTCCTGAATGAAAAAATGACCGACCTTGGCGCAGCCTTTAAATTGCTGATCCGGAACATGAGCGTTATGGTCTCCAATCTTCTGGAATTGTCCTACCTGTATGTGGCTTTGTTTCTGATTCAGGTCGTTCTGTTGCCGCTCGGGGCGTTCTGGTGCCTGGCGCGGCTTGCCAACACCCTTTGCGGCACCGGTATTCCCTGTATTCTGAAGCATCGGAAAAAGGAACAGGACCATTCCGCGGATAATCTCCAATAGCATTTGCCGAAGGGGGGCGGAAATGAAAACGACCGGGCTTGTCAGAGCTGGGGGAGTGGGATCTCGGGCTGGGAAACAGCTCGAGATCCCGCGGGAATCAGACTGCCCCACCCCGCCATCATCGCAACGGATTTTTGAGTCCGCACATAGGCAATCAGGCAACAGCAATTTCCCGCCTCATACTATATAATATAACTTTTACGGCGGGTTTTGTCAAGACAACAAGTTGATTTTCAACGGATTTTTTCAATTCCGATGAAAAGTGGTCCTGCCAATTTCCGGTTATTGCAGACTTTTGGGCGGACCTAATACTTCCTGAGTCAAGACGGCATTTCTGGTATTGTTTTTCAGCCAGAGTGCATAATGGCCTCTGGGGTTTTCCGCCGCCCTGGGCTTTATCGCCGGGGGCGCGGCACGGCGCGGCTGGGGCCGTTCTGCCGGAGCCGGACGGGCAGCCGACGCCTGAACCGGAGCCGGACGCGGCGGTACAACCGGAACGGACGGTTTCGACCGCGTGAATCCGGCGTCTTCCTCGAATTCGGGTTCCTGTTCGTGTCCGTAAAATTCCGCTACTTCTTTGTCCCAGTCAATATCGGAATCCGCTCCGTGGTATTCCTCGGAGGCGGCCTTGCGGGCCTGAACCGCCGCAACGGTCTTGATCACCCAGAACAGGGCACCGATGACCAAGAAGATGAGGGTGATGGACAGGTTCATAGCGCTCCCTGTTGTGTACCGTCGGTTCCGGCGATGGAATGGCGCATGTCGGTGTCGGCGATGATGTTTTTCATCTTGTAGTAGTCCATGATGCTGAGGCGCCCGGTAGCGAGGGCGTCGGCGATGGACATCGGGATTTCCGCCTGGGCGGCGACCAGCTTGGAACGCATATTGGTTTCAAGCGCCTTCATTTCCTGTTCCTGCGCCACTGCCATGGAGCGGCGTTCTTCCGCCTTGGCCTGGGCGATTTCCTTATCGGCGTTGGCCTGGTCCATCTGGAGCTCGGCACCGATATTTTTGCCTACGTCGATGTCGGCGATGTCGATGGAGAGGATTTCAAACGCGGTGCCGGAGTCGAGGCCGCGGGCCAGTACGGTTTTGGAAATACGGTCCGGGTTTTCCAGCACGTCTTTGTAACTGTCGGAGTTCCCGATGGCCGAAACGATGCCTTCGCCGACACGGGCGATCACTGTTTCTTCCCCGGCGCCGCCGACCAGCCGGTCGATGTTGGCGCGGACGGTGACACGGGCGTAGGCGATCAGTTGGATGCCGTCGCGGGCCACGGCCGCGATACGGGGGGTTTCGATGACCTGCGGATTGACGCTCATGCGGACGGCGTCGAGCACATTACGCCCCGCCAGGTCGATGGCGGTGGCCTGTTGGATGCCGAGCCCGATGTTGGCTTTGTCCGACGCGACCAGCGCGTAAATCACCCGGAAGACATCGCCGCCTGCCAGATAATGCTTTTCCAATTCTTCGCTGGTGAGGTTCAGCCCCGCTTTCTTGGCCTGAATCAACCCCGACAGGATGACCTGCGGCGGAATTCGGCGCAGACGCATCCCCACCATGGAAAGCGGGCTGATCCAGACGCCCGACAGCACGGCCGCAAACCACAGCGGCAGCGGGATGACCAGTCCGAAGACAATGCCCAGAAAGGCGATGGCGACAATGACTAAAACAATGACGGCTACAGCTCCGTTAATCATATTCAGAATCCCTCACATTAAGATATTTTCAGGTTGTCGGAACGGAACGCCTGGGCCAGCGCCAGAGGCACCTGCGATTCGGCTTCGAGCAGGCGCGCCTGCATTTCGGTGACCTGCGCCCGCATTTCCTGTTCGGAAGCCACGGCCATGGCGCGACGCTCCTCCGCCTTGGCCTGGGCGATATTTTTATCAGCGTTGGCCTGGTCGGTCTGGAGTTGCGCCCCGATATTCTTGCCGACGTTCACGTCGGCCATGTCGATGGAGAGGATCTCGAACGCGGTACCGGAGTCCAGCCCCTTGGCCAGCACGGTCTGGGAGATCATGCTGGGGTTCTTCAGTACGTCTTCGTGAGAATTGGCGGAACCGATGGTGGTCACGATGCCTTCGCCGACGCGGGCGATGATGGTTTCTTCGCCCGCCCCGCCGACCAGCCGGTCGAGGTTGGCGCGGACGGTGACGCGCGCCAGGATGATCAACTGGATGCCGTTTTTGGCTACGGCCGAGATATTCGGTGTTTCGATGACTTTCGGGTTGACGCTCATTTTGACGGCTTCGAGCACATCGCGCCCGGCGAGGTCAATCGCCATGGCGCGCGGGACGCTGAGGTCCATCCGGGCCTTGTCGGCGGCGATCAGCGCGTCCACCACGCGGAGCACGTGTCCGCCGGCCAGATAATGGGTCTCGAGTTCATTGGCGGATACGTCGATCCCGGCTTTCTGTGCCTGAATCAAGGCGTTTACGATGATCCGCGGCGGTACCCGGCGCAGCCTCATCCCCAGCAGCGAGAAGAAGCTTACGCTGACCCGGGCTGACATCGCCGCGATCCAGTCCCGGACCGGAATGAACGACAGAATGAAGATGAGAAAAAGAACGATCACGACGATGATGAAGATCATGACCGCCGTCGAAGCCGTACCGGCTAATGCCATTGGAATGAAGCTCATACCTGGTTGTTTTCCTTATGATTGATCGGTTGAGTGATTGAATTGACGATAATCTGTCCGCCGCGGATATCCGTGACCTGTACCGGGACATCGGCTTCGATGAAAGAGCCTTCGGTCATGACGTCGAGCCGTTTGCCGTCGATCATGGCGATGCCCGCCGGGCGGAGCATGGACACGGTTACGCCGCAGTCGCCGGGGGCGACTAATGCATCTTTGAATGCCGTATAGCCATCCGAGCTCAATTGCCGCGAATCCAGCGCCACCATCCGGAACATCGGCTTGGTCAGGTAAAACGCTAGAATGACCATGATGCCGATGGCCGCCAGCATGGACAGGCTGATGACATAAGCGGCGGTTTCGATTTTTTCCCAGCCGAATGCCATGAAAAAGGAGGTGACGACGCAGACGATGCCCAGAATCCCGATGATTCCAAAGCCCGGAATGACAAATATTTCCAACAGCAGCAGGATCAGCCCGACGACAAAGACCACCATCGGTCCCCAGTCGGAAGCGCCGGAGCCGACGTGTCCCAGAAAAAACAGCGTCAGCGCGGACAACCCGAGGATGCCCGGCACGCCGAAGCCCGGCGTCTTGACTTCCACGTAAAGGCCGACCAACCCGATCATCAGGAGGACGCCCGCGATGGCGGGGTAGGTCAGGAATGTGACGACTTGTTCCAGCGGCCCCTTGGCGATTGCGATGATTTCGCAGTCGGCGAGGCCGAGCTGGGAAACCAGGTCATGTCTGTCCCGGGCGATATAATCGACCACGTTCAATTTTTTCGCCTCCGCCGCCGACAGCGTCAGCGGGGATACTTTGTCATGGACGATGCCGTCCTGTTCTTCGGTCAGGCGCTGGTACGGATCGGCCATTGCGCGGACGACCCGGACCGGACGGTCGTTTTTCTCCGCCAGAATCTGGAGCGCCTTGAAAAAGACCGTCAGAAATTTCTGGTTCAACAATTCTTCATCCGAGGCGGACGGTTTCGGCGTGTCCTGAAGTTTGCGCAAAACTTCATCCAGCTCGGCGGGGAGTTTCGGCACGTTTTTTTCTGCTTTATCTTTGTCGGTTGGAGCATCCGTCTTGTCGGCGGGAGTGTCCGTTTTCTCCGTTTTCGATTCCGGGGGCTTTTTCTCGTCGGCTTTGGGGGAAGCGGGGCGTTCCGTGATGGGTTTGGTCCCGCCGGGGCCCAGCTGCAACGGCATGGCGTCGCCGATCATACCTTCCGGCTTGATGGCGATACGGTCGGCTCCGAGCGCGATGATCGCACCCGCCGAAATGCCGTTCGGATGCAGATAGGCGATGACCGGCACCTCGGATTTGGCCAGCACCGAAAGGTACTTGTAAGCTACGTTGACGCTGCCGCCGGGCGTGTCAAGTTCAAAAATGACCGCCCGGACATTTTCCTGTTTGGCGCGGTGCAAGACCCGTTTCAGAAATTGCAATTCATGGGAGGATATCTCGTTGAATTCCATGAACTGGGACACATAGAAAACTTTCCGTTCGGAGGATGTGTTGAAAAGCTTGTCGCCGGCAGACAGGCCGAGGACGCAGAACAGTAATAAAAGCAACCCGGAAAATTTTCGCATGACTTTACCCGTCCGTTAAGATTGAGAGACAATTTTTATCCAGGATGACGTTCCATATCCTGCTGAAATCTTCTTTGTCGATGTTCAGCTTTGCCGCGGCTTCATGGACCAGCTCCTGTTCCTGGCCGCTGAATTCACCGTCGTGCATGGACATTTCCAGCATATTGGCCAGGATGCAGCGTTTCTGTTCGTCGTTCAATGCCAGGGATTGGAAGACTTCGTCCAGGCAGCCGCGTTCGTACAGTGCTTTGGCGCAGGCGACCATCTTGCGGTTGCCGCTGCAGACGCCGTGAACGATGAAATACTCCGCCGCCGGAGTGAATCTCCCTTCCTTGTCGGAGCGGGCGGACAGGTCGATCAGCATCATCAGCAACAGGAGGTAGGGGTTCGGTTCGATTTCCTGTTCCGGTTGGGCCTGGCGCTTGAATTCCTCGGCGGTCTCGATCAGCAGAGAGGCCGTTCCGGCTTCAAAACTGGAAAGCTTGACCATACTGCCGCCGATATTCAGGACGGAACTGAATTTATCGTTGCGCAGTTCCATTTGCAGGGCGGGGTCGCTCAGGTCGATGTGGATGCGGTTGAATGACCTGTCGCCGAATTTCCGCTCGAAAATAAAAACGCTTCCGGTGCTGAGAATGACATAGCTTTCGCCTGGATTCCCTCCGAGTCCCCCGGAACCGCGCAGGACGAAATCCGGCTCCGTGCCTTCCGGCAGGTTGAGAATATGTTTTACCGCTTCCGGCAGAAACTTGAATTCCATGAATAACCCCCCATGTTGACCTGCATTGATTATATACGCAACTCGGGAGAATACAAGCGGCAAGGGGAAAAATTGCCTCTTCTGCACTTT
>DHTZ01000003.1 GCA_002408885.1 Lentisphaeria bacterium UBA5247
CTTACCCGATGTAGATTTTTGCTGTTTTTTCGTTGTTTTGGAAATATGGGAAATATTGCCATGAAGGTAACCTTGTTGTGTTGCGGTATTGTGGACGATAGCAGCTGATTCCGTTCCCCGCAAAAAAGCCGCAAAAACCATCGAACCGGTAAAGGAAACGATCGAAACAGCGTGGTCGAAGGCTCCCCCGCTGAATTCACTCAGCCACAGGACGCACTGGAATCCCGGAAGGCCGTCCGTTGAAAAGGATGATATTCCACTGGCATAACCAGTTCCTGATAAGCCCGGGCGGAGGCGACATGCCTGTCATAATCAACCCGGGCGAGTTCATCCAGGAACGGATTGCTCCGCAGACGACCAGCGGAAATCCGAGAATCTTCAGAAAATCGACCTTTCGCGAATAAAAGGATGATGCCTCGGACTGTTCGAGGTCGTCTTAAGTAATTTCGAGGCCATTTTGCCATAACTGGCGTACATGGTAAATATCGGCATTTAGAGATGTTTAAATCAGCCTCGCCACCAAGCATCTAATTCGATGATATATGTCTTGCGGAATTCTCCTTCATCAGTTTGATCACATGGAAGAGATCGAATATGATTTGAGCTTCAAAAAATGGGATATCGATCTCGGTTTATTGATGATTGCAGCGGAAACTGCGTGGGGGAACACTCCAGTCATGCGTTTGAATTCATTGGCAAAATGGAATTGCTTACAATATCTCATATTTGCACGATTTCTTTGATCATCAGATTATTGCAGCATAATAGATTCCGGGTTTTTTCGAGACGGTAATTCAAACGGTATATCTTTGATATTATATTTTCCTTGAATATCATGGTTCTGATATTAAGTCACAGTTCTTCGGCAATCTTGGAAATTGGCACCGGATTTCCCCGCGCTCCGTGACTTATATTTGGGCCATTCCGCATGCGCATTGTTGTAGAATATCATTTTGAGAGCAGTTCGGAATATTCACGCGATTTTTGAAAATCATCATTGCGGTCTTTCTGCTGTTTTTGCTGCCCGGATGCCGCCGCGGAATGATCGACAGACACACCGCGGGAAACCGTGATGAATCCGCCTCCCATCGCCCGGCTGAACACGATTACGGCAATGACACATGCAGCGGCAATCAGAACGAGGATGATAACATATTCCATCATGACCGCACCGCGATGATGTTTCATGCCTGATCGTTTTACCATTGCAATGCATCCAATTTCACTCCGCCGGATGAATCTTCGCCGTTCTTGAGAATACTTGAAAAGATGGAATTGTAAACCAGCGATTCATATACCGAAGACGCAAACGATTCTATCTTTTGGGAAAAATTGTCCTTGATGACTTTATCCGCAAGCATGGACATGCTTACCGAAAGGATTGCTCCGCCGCAGGCAAGGGCAACCGCCCCGATTCCGCTTGTCGTTACAACCAACGGAAGCGCGGCTGTTACCACCGCGCCGACCGCCAATCCTCCAGCAATGCTCACTACCTTCAGGGTGCTGTCACGGAATGATTCAATAAATTTCACCTTATCCCGTTGCAAAAATGACAGCCCGGTATTGTAAAGAGATGGAGCCAGGTCAATGATATTGATGAGCCACCCTGCTTTTTTTACCAAAGGTCCGATTTCAGAGGCATTTTTACTTAAAAACTCTTGTGCGCGGGCGGAAAGTTTCTTCCAGATGGCGCTGTTGGTAAGAAAATCCGCGATTTTCCCCGTTGTCTGCCGATTGATTTCAGTTCCGGAATCCAGCATCGCATCCACAAAAGAAGTTGTATTCTTTCCCGTTTCGATGACAAAATCATACGGGGAGCCGGACGGGAAAGATTCATCTGCAAACACCGAAGGCAGAAGAAAGAAGGTCGAAATAGAGAGAAAGAGGAATATGAGTTTTTTCATTTTGCCACCTCCCATGCCCGATAGAGAGCAGCCGCGTCGTTCAGATCGAACCATTCCAACCCGAACTTGTTGTTTTTATCCACACTGACGATGAACACAAAGCGCGGAGCGCCGGGGTTCAGATAGGCGAAAAGGGAAGCATCGACGGTTACGAGGGAAAAAACCGGCTCGATATTGCGGCGGATGGCGGCGGGGATTTTTCCCATTGCCGCACGCAATCCGACTGGATCGGGCATGGCAAAAAACTTTTGCAACCGGCTTTCATCACCATTTTGCAAAACCCGGAGCGCCATCAGGCAGTTGGCCAGATTGCTCTGATTGCCGTCGATCATCAGTTTTTTTGCCAGAATGGTTCGGGCCGCGGCGCGCAGGCGGATGTTGCTGAATTCCACGGCCGGATCGACCGTTTCCCATTTCTTCAGGTCCGGTACCCCGTCAATCGGAAAAAGCGCATTGAAATGATCCAACGTGGCGGCATAAGCTCTCCAGAGAGCGATGGAAAGCGGCGTCTCTTTGGGAGTAACGACCTCCAGAGAGCCCTGGAATTTTTCCCCGCGAAAGGTCTCTCCGGTCAGGAATGCGAAATCGACAACACGGCGATTGATCCCATCGCCTTCCGTTTTCGCCAGCAGAATGGCATCTTGCCATGGACTGTAAAAGGCGGTAATGCCGTTTCGGTCGCTCTGCGCCCCGGAGAAAATCAGCGATGTATTGAAAAAATCGGACAGTTCATAGGAGCGTTTCCCGTCAAAAGTTCCGGCAGTGAGCTTTTCAAATTCAGCGTTCGGCTCCGATCGGAACCAACCCGCAATCGCAGCCTTGGGATCACCAATCGCGACGGAACGCACGATCAATGCCTGCCCGCCGGATTCCAACAGCATGTTTTCTTGTGAAGTGTCAGGTTCTGCGATAAGCAACATCGGCATAAGCAACCCTGGCAATATCCATTTTTTCGGCATGTGCCACCTCGTTTCCCTTATTATTTACGGTTTTGCTGAATGGTTCCCCACATATACCCGCTGGCGCCGGAGGAAAGGCTCCATAGACAAAGCATGAGCGCCATCGTATTTTTTTCCCAGATTTCAATGTGTTTGCAGGATGACGCGTCAACCGGAACGGTTTTGACAAAACGCCAGCCGTCCTTTCTGAGCGCGAGTTCCCAGGCCTGTTGTGCCGTAACAATGGATACCGGCATGATTCCAGTTTCCCCCCACGACTTGCCGGACGAGTCGGAATAATCGACCGTACGGCTGACCGGCATGGAAAAGCCGCAACAAAGAAGCAGGACACCGCATACGAAAAGTATTTTCAGGGGCATCTCATTCACTCCATTGCACAAATGCGTGGTGGCGTTCGTATTTCAGGCAGGGATTTGAGCCGGATACGGAAGATGGTGGACGTTCCGTCCATTCGTCCGGCCATGGCGAGCCATATACCCGATTCAGCCATTCCTGCCTTTCCGCCAATGTTTGCGGCGTGGATTTTTCACGAAAATCATTTTTTGCCCGCATCAGGTTGCGATGCAAGAGCGGGGCACTGACTTCCCGCGACCGGAACGTCAGGCGGCGAAGCGAAGAACCATCGACTCCCGCCAGCGTCAACGCGGAACGCCGCCAGGCATCGGTCCAGACCGGCGGTTCGATGGAAACAACGGTGGATGCGCCGACAATCGAAGACCAGGAATTGGCTGGGTGATTCCCCGCCGTATTCACGGACACGATGTTCTGTTTTCCTACTTTTGCGGAGCGGAGAAAAAGCATCTCCAATAAATCCTGAGATGCGCCGGAAGATCGCTGCCCGTGCCGATTGCCGCTCCCCCAGGCCGCAAAACGGTCGAAAAAAGTGATTTTGGAACGAAGCAGAGCGAGGTCGCCGATCCAGAATATTCCGCTCAACAGCGCCAGATAGAGCGGAATCACCAACACGGTTTCCATCAGGACAGAACCGGTTTCGGTTTTATACAGCATATTCATCAATGTTGAAGAACCTCCCTTGTTCGGCCGAGATTCAACGAACCGTCCGCAGACATTCCGGCAGGTGCCGTAATGGAACCGGGGGCAAGTTTGTGATAAATATCCGCCAGCGGATTTCCGCCTTGCGGCGTGAAACTGCGATTTTTCCCCTGGTCGAAAGCGGCGCCGACCGGAATGAAAGTCGCATCCCAATCTGATTCGCAAAGATTCCATGAATCTTTTTCCGCTACCGGGAGGAACGTAATCTCATAGGCCCCATCGCGCCTGGAATTGGTCGGCGACGCATAGCCCGCGCGCGCGGCGGACGCCGTCCACATGCTGCGCCTGTCCCGGATGGAAAATGCGCTGAAGAGCCCTCGCGGGCTTCCGCCAGCGAACAGGAAAGCGAACGGATTGTTGAGTTTACGTTTAACTCCAACCAGGAGCGCTCCCTTTTCGCCGAAAAAATCTTCGCTCAGGCGGTACGGCATGGCAGGCTGTCCGCAACGGAAATAGTCATCCCTCACGTCTTCGCCTCGAACGGTGTTGAATCCGGTTCCTTTCGGATGTGGGACGCAGGCGGTCCCGGTATTGATATATTTGATGCCGAACCACTGCCATTCCGCAATCAGATGGTTGGCTTTCTGGCGGTATTCCCGCTGAAAGCCCTTTCCGTCCGGAAAACGGATCCACCATTTATCGATTCCGCTCCTGGAAATATCTCCGGTATCGGGTTTAAAATCGCCGAAAACGAGAAAAATCCGCTCCTGGTTCTCCTGGTTCTCCATGATTTCCGTATAAGAATCCGGATCGTTTTGAAGCAAGATATGGGAAATTCCGGCTCCGCCCGCGGCATCGTCGTTGGGCGTTCCGGAAATATTGGCGGCAACGGCATGCTTCACGGCGTTTTCAATCCGCTTCGGCATTTCCGAGAAAAGACTGGATTCCGCCTGGTGCATTGCCCGCAACGTTTTCCGGTCCCGGTCGATGAAGGAAGCCAGTTGGCGATAACCTTTACCCGCGCCCCCCGCCTTTTTTCTTTCCTGTTTGATCATTTCGATGTTCACCATTTGAGAGCGGTTCAGAAAGATTTGCTTGTGGTTGCCGCCGAATCCCGCCCAGAAATCCCCTCCTTCAATTCGCGTTCCGCACGTTGACTGCCAATTCCAACCCTCACGAACAGAATGGAAATCCTTATCCCATTCCTGCTCGACCTTTTCAAGCCATTTGTCGGTAATGTAATCCATGATCCGGCGGTTCATCATCACATAAGTCCAACTCATTGCCTGATTGAGGCACGCGACGCGGCTCAGCGTGTCGGCCTGAATGACCGCCCCGGAATAAGAGGCGGCGTCGGCGGTATTCTGAAGCTCCATGCGCTGCCGGACGGTTTCTCCCGCCGCGTAAACGGACATCCCCAGCAGAAACGCCAGTAGAAAAAAAGTGATGCCGAACGCCAAAGCCACGCCGTCTTCATTCAGGATCAGATGTTTCAGAAATGGTTTCAATATTCACTCTCCATCTGCCTTGAACGGCAAGAGGATATACGGTTTGACCAGAGACACGGATTCTTCAAAACGGATGTAGGGATACTGCATGGTTTCGCCGGAATGCTTGTCACCGGTCGCGTCTGCATGCTGTTTCCTCCATTCCCGTTTGTCCGCCCACGGATTCACGCCCCAGCCGATCAAATGCCCGGCGACCGGCATGACCAGCGGAAAATCAAATTTCACCGTTACCATCGGGTCCCATTTCCCTGCCGGATGCTCCAGATTCAATTCAAGTTTTTCCTCCATCCCTCCGGAACCGGGGACAGCGCCCCATCCGGGAACTTCAACTTCACGGCTGCCGCGCGGTTGGGAAAGCGCAATCCACGCGCAAACATACGAGGCCGCCTTGAACGCGCTTCCTCCCGGTTTCAACGCCCGTTCCTGTTCTTCGTCCGGAATCACCAGCAATGCGCGTGATGCGGAATACGCCGCATATTGCACAATCTGCCTGGCGAACCAGATATGCGCGATCTGCATACAGCCGAGAATCAACACCAGCAGGACCGGCAGGCAGACGACCGCTTCCATCAACAGACTGCCGTCGTCGCGTTTCATCGGAACGTCTCCGCGCAAGTGACCGCCAGCACGGTCCACAACCCGGCCGCAATGGCGATCCCGAATGGAATCCTTGCCTTTTCCGACTCCCTCGAGGGAATGGTTTTTCCGCCCGAGGAACGGTCATACCGCCAATCGAAAAGAATTCTTGCATAGTGCTTCAGTCTTGCTCCGTCCGCTGCTCGCAGGCAAAGCATCACTATAACAAGAACAAGTCCTGAAAGCGATGTGGCAAGCAGAAAGTGAAGTGATCCGCCCAGGCCGCACACAGCTCCACAGGCGGCAAGCATTTTAACGTCTCCGGCTCCCGCCGCGCGCACCAGCATCGGAATCAGCAGGAACAACCCGCAGAGAAGCGCGCCGAGTATTCCATCCATGAAAAACGCCCCCCCCCAGCCGAGACGGAACGCAAGTGCGACGGCAAGCCCTCCCAGAGTCAGGATATTGGGAAGGCGCCGTTTCCGCCAATCACCGAGGCAGAGAAAAAACAGCCACGGCGTTGACGCAGCCAATGCGAACCATTCATAAGAGAGCAAATTCGCACCCGGTTTTATTTGTGCATGGAATCATGGTACTGGCTGGCCTGCTGTGCGCCGCTGGTCTGCTCGGTCTGGGTTTGATCCAGGGTCGTCTTGGCCTCCGTATGTTGCGCTGAAGCGCCTTTCCCTGCGACGTCGAACATCCCGACGATTGTCTTGCCGAAAATGGCAACCGCCACGACGCAGGCGGCGGCGATCAGTACTGCGACGATAACATACTCCATCATGACGGCTCCTTTTTCTTCTCCGAGTATTCGGCGGAGACAGCGGGCGATCGGCGATTTTTTGAGGTCGTTGACTTTCATGCTTTTTTCTTTCCTTTTCTGAATGGTATTGATGGTGCTGTATTTCATGGAACCGGCAATGCCAGCCCGCTGAATGTCCGGCGGAACATATTCACAAAATTGTTTCCGACGATTCCGAAATCGTCATCCTTTTCCAACGCGATCGAAACGGATGCCGTGCTTCCGTTCGCGCCACCTGCATCGAATATCATCTTTGAGCCGCAGACGATGGGGGCAATGATGAGCGTCATAAGGAGAACATATTCCATCAACACATCTCCGCGTTCTTTACTTCCTGTCCGCATGGCAATCACCTCATTCCAGCGAAGCGTCGTTGAAATCTTTCATGAAAGCGGAATTGTTCTTGTATCCGGCAAGTTCCCGTTTTTCCAACGCATAGGCGAGGTCATTGAATTTGAGTTCTTCCAGTTTCTTCACGGCATCCACCAGTTTTTTCCCTGTCGGAGCCATCTCATATTGGATGATAACAGACTGGGCGCGAAGCAATTTTCCGGCAAATTCCCGGGTAATCAGCAATCTTCTCGTCATCCGCTTATCATCCCCCACCCGGAAATCGAACTCCCGCGCCATATTGAAAACGGAATCTTTGGCATTCAGTCCGACCAGAGTTAAATGAAATATTCCGAATTTATCGGTAATATAATTTTTAGACATCTCGCCCGAAACTACGCTGACCGCGATATTCGGTAAAGGCGTCCCCTTATCCTCCTGAAATTCATCAATTAGTTTGTCTTCGGAGCTTAAGACGCGTCTTTCCGTTCTTGATTCGGATTCCCAGTTGAGGCAGGGATTCAACCCTGTAAATGCCAAATTCTGAATTCCGCTGGAAACGGAGAACGGATAAATGCCGAATGAAAAAACACTTAGAAGCTGGGAACAAAGCGAAACGGGAGCCAGAATCAATCCGCATGGTATTTCGTACGCCTTGCGCCACCCTTCGTATGGAGTTACGAGTTCTCCATGAACAAAGACCTGATATTTTTTGACCTGTTGTTTTTCCACTCTCAGCGCAGTGACCGGAAATGCGGAGGACACCGGAGGGTCAGGTACGTATTGGACATCATACTTCGTTCCGATGGTCTTCCGTTCCATCCGATCCTCCGTGTCTTCATAACCCCGGATGAAATTGGCGCATCCGCAAAGATACCACGCCATTCCCAAGCCCGCGACCGCCGCCATCAACCATCGTCCCATGTGAGTCCTCATATTTTTCGTGATAAACTAATCCCATCGTGAGTTGCAGTAATTATACACTGGGCGCGGGATTCCGGCAATCGCCATAAAGAGGGATTTCGGGAGAAAAAACATCCCCCGAAAGGATGATTTCCGGCGAAAAGAGGGAGGATCAGAGCTTGTGAAAAGCCGTCAAACGTGGGAATCGGACTGGTTTTTCAGGACAAATGTAATTAATTCCGCCCTGCTGGTGACATCGTATTTTCCGAAAATATTTTTGACATGCGTTTTTACCGTGTATTCACTGATGTGAAGCGTTTCGGCGATGGCTTTGTTGGTCTGCGCCGCCAGAATCAACTGCAGAACTTCTTTTTCCCTGGCCGATAGCGGCGCCAGCACGGGGATACCTGCCACGACCAAACTGCGTTTTTCCTGAGGCATGGCGGAATACGCATACAAATAGACATTGCTCTTGAGGAGCTGAACCAGAAATATGTTCAGCAGGGGCAGAATCGCGGTCGTGATGCAGACAATCGCCAGCGCGAGTACCGCGACGTGAGCGTCCTGAACACCGCCGAAAGAAATCGCATTGCCGAGAATTCCTCCGATCAGAACCCCCAGAACATTGGACGATATGCAGATGCCGGCCGTTCGGACGATGTTGCGGCTGTATTCCAGTATTTCGCCGAAAATCCCCCACCAGAAGAGGTCGAAAATACCGCATGCGCCCAGCATCAGCGTATTGACGAGCAGATACGACGGCGCATTGTGCGTCGTCAGCATGAAAAAAATGAAAGACATCATGATCATCACCATGCCGATGTACAGAAAATACGGACGGTTTGTCTTCTGCAGCAACCGGCGCATGACCGCCAGCGCAATGACATACGGAACGGCCCAGTACCATCCGGTCAGCCATTCGAGGTCCCGGTACGCCGGATTGAACACCTGGTACATCAACCCGGAATTGATCGTAAGCGCGACGACAAAAACCATCAAGCTCAAAATCGGCTTCGTCAGAGGTATCCGGACCGCGCCCTGCAATTCCATCGGCTGTTTTTCGTCACGGGGGAGCAGATGAGTGAAATATCCGGCGGAGAGAATGAGGAACAGGCTCATCCAAAGCCCGACCATGGGATGGATATAGATGGCCAGCCCGTTGTTGATGATCATGATGATATTGGAATAAATCAGGACGTCGGCGCAGGTTTTGTACCGTTCGTTCCTCGGAGTGCACGTTTTCAGGTAATAGCCCCATGCCGCCGTCGCAACTCCGCAGCCGAACGCACTGATAAACAATGAAATCAGCCAGACAATCGGAGGCAACGGGAAAAAGAACGGCAACGTCGCCGCCGCCGCCGCGAATATGCCGCCGAGCATGGTTCTTTTGGCCCCGAAAAAAGGCGAAAAGCAAACGCCGCTGGCAAGTAGGCCGATCAGCGTGGCGAAAATGGCGGAAAAAATAAACGGAATTGCCTTGATCTGAAAAAATTCCATGATCTGATACAACACCTGTCCTTCAAAAACAAAAGACAGTACATAACCGAACAGTAGCGAAAATGAAATGACGGATAAAACCCGTTTGTTGTGAAAAAGATTTTTGTATTGCCCCAAAAAGACCATCGGCTCCCCGCCTGATAATGAAAGAAATTCAAACTGAATAAAATATACTCGCAATATCCTGAGGATTCAAGAAAAAAAAGAACATTTTTGGGGTCTCCGGGAAAGATTGAGAGGCAAAATCACCCTTTAGGGGGATGTTTTTCCACTCAAAATCCCTCTTTGTGACGATTGCCGTAATCCAAAAAATCTAGTATATTAGTTGCAATAGGGAAAAGGAATATCCGCAACAGAACGTAAAAAAATGGCTGCAACGCATGAATGACAACGCCAGGAACGGGCAGTCTTTGTCCGAAAACGAAATTCCGGAAAACAACACAACTGAACTTCATGGCAACACTTCCGGCGAACCGGTGGAACCGGACGGCGCCGAATTCAAAACGGCTATGACGATGCTTGATGCCGGAGGCGGCCCCCCCCCCGTGCCGCCTCCGGCCGGCGCGGCTCCGATAACTTCGTCAACTGCCGGCGGAATGGTTCCCATCCCCGAAAACGGCGACGGGCATATCTTCGCCGACGGCGAAAAAATCGGGAAATACATCATCGGCAAGCGTCTCGGCAAAGGCGGCATGGGCGAGGTCTATCTCGCAACTCATGAAACCTTGGATATTCAGCGCGCCATCAAGGTTCTGCCAAAGGAAATCGCGGCAAAGAACGCCCAGTTCCTCGCCCGTTTTCTCCGTGAAGCTAAAACTGCCTGCGAGATCCGGCACTCCAACGTCGTCAATGTCATGGATGTGGAGACCGACGAAGAACGCGGGATTTCCTACATTGTCATGGAGTTTGTCGACGGAGGCGACGTTCGCGGGCTGCTCAAGGCTTCCGGGCGCCTGACCGTCGACCAGTCAATGGTGATCGTGGAAGCGGTCGCCTCGGCTTTGGCCGCCGCTTCGGAATTCGGCATCGTCCACCGCGACATCAAACCGGACAACATCATGCTGACCCGGCGCGGCGACGTCAAACTGGCCGACATGGGCATCGCGAAATCGGCGGATGAGGATGTCCAGTTGACCAAAACCAATGTGATGATGGGGACCCCCGCCTATCTCTCGCCGGAACAGGCCAGGGATGCGAAGCGCGTGGACGTCCGGGCCGATATTTACAGCCTGGGCGCAACCTTTTTTGAAATGCTCACCGGACGAATTCCGTATCCGGGGGACAGTGCTTATGACATTCTTTCCAAACTGTTCTCCGATCCGGTTCCAAACCCCTGCGACTACAATCCGGACGTTCCGCCGGAAATCGGCAAAATCGTCGTCGCCATGCTGGCCAAGGAGCCGGAGAACCGCTATCAGAGCGCGGAGGAACTGCTGGAGGTTCTGGTCAACTGCCGCGCCCGGAGACGTACGGTGGTGGAATCTCAGAAATTAATCCGGAATGCCATTGCCACGGCATTCGGCACGGCGGCGGTTTCCTGTACCACAGTAAGCTCCGGACGAAGGCGCCGGCGCAACGGGTGGAAGATTGCCGCGTTCATTCCCCTGCTGGCGATCGCCGGTATGCTCATCTGGCATTTTTCACGACCGGAAAAGCCGGTTCTGCCTCCGGTAAAGACCGAACCGGTTGCCATGCCGAAGTTCCGTGCCGAATTCCGCCTTCTGCCCGCCGGATCGGTCATCACGCTCCGAAACCGTTCCGGGCAGGAGATCCCCACGGCGTCCAGAAGCGGCAATCTGTCTTTATTTGAACTGCCCGCCGGATTCTATCTGTATACGGTGTCCAGGGACGGTTTCCGCAGCGTCGACGGCACCATTGAACTCAACGCCCATGCGGCGGCCAGGGAAATTACCATTCAGCCCGCCCTATTCACCATTCAGTCCGAACCGAAAGCCGCCGTCGAACTTGCCCGGGACGGCAAACGGATCAGGGGCGGCGTCGCCGACGACAACGGAAATTATTCCTTCAGTGCCCTTCCTGCCGGGCGTTACATTCTCAGTGCGTCAAGAGAGGGGCACGCCGCGCGCCGGGAAGAAATCGAATTCGCCGGGAACGCGGATGCGAAGCATTCTTTCCGTCTTGATCCGATTACCGTCGCCGTCATAAAATACAGGCTCAATTTCAAATTGAATCCCGCCGATGCCGGAATCATGCTTCGGGATCGTTCTGGAAAAGAGATGGTGTTCGCCTCGAAGATCGGGAGCGTCTGTTCCTATGAATTGCCCTCCGGTTTCTACGTTTATTCGGTTAGCCGAAGCGGTTATGCTTCCTATGACGGAAAAGTCGACTTGAAGCGGAATTCCGACATCCCGGATATCTTTCTGAAACCCTATACCGTCATCGTGTCGGCGATTCCGGGAACCCGGCTGGAACTGCTGCTGGATTCCAGGGTCGTCACGTCCACGACCGTCGATCAGTCCGGGAACGGTTTTTTTTCGGCGATTCCGGGCGGAAAATATATTCTGCGGGGAACCTTGGACGGACATGCGGCACGGCGCGACGAAGTTGAAATCGCATCCGGGGCCGACACCAGCCTCGCCATGAAGCTTGCCGTCGAAGAATGGGAAGTACGTTTTGCCGCAACGCCGGGAAGCGAGGCGGTTCTTTTTCGGGACGGCAAACGGACGGTGGAAACGGCCTTCCGGGAACGGGAAAACATTCTGAGGCTCCCGAGAGGCGAATACCGTGCGGAACTATCGCTGAAAGGGTATGCGTCGAAAACCGTCGACTTTACCGTTCCCGACAATCTCCGAGTCGGCGCAAGGCTGGAAAAGAACCTCTTTGCCCTTTGCGTCAATGCCGCGCCGGATAAAATCCGTGCTGAATTGAGCCGTGAAGACGGCCCGATGAAATCAAGGACCGTTTATATCGCTGAAACACATACCTTTACCGATTTGCCCGCCGGAAACTATATTCTGGCGCTTTCCCGCGACGGCTATGAAAACTACCGCGAGGCTTTCACCGTTGCCGGCGATGAAACGAAAAACATCACCATGAAAAAGGTTCCGGTGGTCGGTGCCGACAACGGCGGAATCACAATCCGCACGGTAAAATCGAATTCCCCCGGACTGGAAGCGCATATCGCGCTCAACGGAGCGGAAATCAAGCTCAAAGGGCAGGATTCCGCCTGGCGCCGGGTGAAGTTCCCCTTCACATTCAAGGAACTGCCGCCGGGAGAGTATACGGTGATCTTCCGTGTACCGGAGAAGAAAATCAAAGGGCAGGAGAGCGATACGGTTCGGGTGGAAAAAGGAACGTATTCAGATTATACAATGACTATGGTAACTTTCTAATCAGGAGAAAACAGAATGAAAAATTCCATTCCGCTGATTCTGGCGGTGGTTCTCGGCCTGGCGGCGGTGTTCGCGGTCGGCCGGGTCATCTCGTCGAATCTGTCACAGCAGGAGGAGATGGTTGAGGTGGTGGCCGCCCAGCGGGACATTCCCGCGGGCGAAGTCCTCGCCGATGGTTATTACCGACCGAAAAAAGTACCGCGTTCCGCATTGCCGGGACAGGCGATTCTCTGGAACAAGGCGGCGATGCTGAACGGGCAGAAGATGCTGAACGGCAAGTCCTCCGGCGATTACCTCTATCTCTCCGACTTTCAGACGCAGGGGATTGGAAACGTGGTTGGAGAAGGCGAATGGGCGGTTGCGGTTCAACTGCCGTCCCGTTCCATCGCGTCCATGCTCAAGCCGGGTGATGAAGTCGCCATCGTCGCCACATTCCAGGTGGAAGAGCAACAGAGAAATGCCGACCACGCGCAGACGCGGACAAAAGAAGTGACCACGGTATTATTCCCTCGCGTCCGCGTCCTGGAAATCGGCGGGGGGCTGTCCGCCGGCGACCAATCCGGGACGCTGGTGCTCCAACTTCCGCCGCAACAGGCGCAAACACTGATTGCGGCTTCGCGGGTGGCGTCGCTTTATCCGGCGCTGCGTCGCCCGAACGACAGCTCCGCGCTCAATCGCCTTGACGCCGGGATGGTGGACGCCGATACGTTCCGGAAATTGCTGGAAGGGCAGGAAAGCGTCGCCATCCCCAAGATTCCGAATGCCGGAAAATAAATCATAACCGATAAGGGTAAAACATGAAATTGATGAAACAACTTTTCACTTTGCTGGTGATTTTTCCCAGTCTTGCGTTTTTCGCTCAGGATGCGGAAAAAATCAACGTTCCGCTCGGTGGCATGACCGTTGCCGATGTTCCGTTCAGAATCGAGTCCTTTCGCACGGCCGATGCCAAAATCGTCAAGGCTGAAACCGTTTCGGATATGCAGGTCCGTTTTATGGGGCTGTCTGTCGGCAAGACTGACGTTCAGGTGGTCGGAAATGGAATATCAAAAGTTTTCACCGTCAATGTTCAGGACAACATCCGCGAGATTTTCAACGCCATCCGCAAAGACCTTGACGCACTTCCTGAACTGGATATCTCCATCAACCGCGATAAAATCGTTTTGAAAGGAGAAGTGTCCAGCATCAAAAACTGGGAACTGTTGCATAAGGTCCTGCCGAATTATCCCGGCGCCGCCATGAATCTGGCGTCTTTCGCCCCTGCGCCGGAAGTGATGCTCAATCTTCACAAGGCGCTGGAAAAAGCCGGATTCAAAGTCGGCAGAAATGCCGCGACCGCCAATCCCGGCGAAATTGTCATCGAACTGGAAGGCAATACCCTGATTGTTTCCGGCTCCGTCTATTCCCCGGATGACATCAAACAGGTCAAGCAGATTTTCGCCACCCAGTCGTGGCTCGAATCCGATCCCGCCGCCAAAGACGGGAACAAAGTCAAACTGGCGGAAAAGATCCAGGTGGTTCCGACGCTGCTTGATGTGGGCGTCGTTTTCATGGGCATCAGCCGCCGTGATTCCGAAGCCATCGGCGCGAATCTGATGAAGAACGGTATCAAGATCGGCAATGCGTTCAATTTCAATACCAATTTTCACGGCAATAACCAGGCGTATGCGCTTGATGTGAGTTTGAACACGATCTTGAACCTTTCCGCCGACACCGGCATCAACCGTTTCCGCAACGCCGGGCACCTGACGTTCATGAGCAATGAATCACCCGAATTCAAACGCCTGCACAACGGCGGTACGTTGAAAGTCCGGGTGTACGGAGGAGCCGGCGGGACGGGAACGCTGAACGATGTCCAATATGGTTTCATGATGGGGGTCAAGGGCGGCTTGACCGGAGCTGAAAACGTGAAACTTGATCTGGAGCTGGAAATGAGTTCTCCGACGCTGATGGAGAACAATGACTACGACCTCAAAGTCACCAAGGTCGCGACGGCCATCAATGCCAAACTCGGCCAAACGCTCGTGATCGGGGGCCTCAAGGACATGGTTCAGACGACTACCGACAATTCCGGAATTCCGTTTCTCCGCAAAGTCCCGGTGCTGAACTGGTTCGTCGCGGAAAGCGCCGACGAGTTGACCGACCGGCAGGTACTGATTCTGGTCTATCCACAAATCGCCGGCAAGGGCCCTGAAATCAAGATGCCGCCATCGGCGGAAACTGCCGATACGGTGAACAAAGTGGAACAGGACAACAAAAAACGGGCCAAAGAGGAAGATTCCGAAAAAAGCTGGTGGCAACGCTGGTTCTGATTATTATAAGGAATAGAAGATGATTCTGGTCATAAACAATCCGGCTGACGGAAAAACACAAACTATCGATCTCGGCACGGATCAGGGCGAATGGCTCATTGGTCGCCAGGACGACTGCCGGATCGTTCTTGACAGCCGTAAAATTTCCCGGAAGCATGCCCGGCTGTTCGGCGGTTCTGATACCTGGTTCGTTTCCGATCTCGCCAGTACCGGCGGGTCGCGCCTGAACGGTGAAGCCATCGCCGGGCCGGTTCCGTTCAGCCCCGGCGATTCTCTGGAAATCGGGGGGTACATCCTGAAGCTTTCAGAAAACAATGCGGCAGACCGGGAACTCATCCCTACGCCGCCGGAAACGGCGCCGCCCCTGCCGCCGCCCATTGCGTCGGCGGACAGTTTCAAGGGGGCGAATCTTCTCTACACCACGGAGTTGATGAATCTCAAACGGAAAATTCATGAACACGTGCTGGACAAGCTGAATCTGACGGAACAGTCGATGCAGGAACTGGCCAAAGACGAAATGCTGGCAAAACTCGAGGAAGCGTTGGATCAGACGCTGAAAGACCTCCGCCATGAATTGCCGCGGGAGATTCCATTGGAAGAGCTTCGCCAGTCGCTGATGGACGAACTGGCGGGATTCGGCCCGCTTTCGCCGCTGCTGCGTGCGGAAGAAGTCGATGAAATCATGGTAAATGGCCCGGATTTGATCTTTGTGGAAAAAAAAGGGCGGGTTTATGAAACCGGAGCCAGGTTTTTCAACAACCGCCATCTGATTTCGATTATCCAGCGGATCGTCGAGCCGCTCGGTCGCCATATCGACGACGCCAGCCCCATGGTCGACGCCCGGCTGCCGGACGGTTCGCGCGTGAACGCAGTCATTTCGCCGCTAGCGCTGGACGGCCCATCAGTGACGATCCGGAAATTCGCCAAAAAGAAACTAACGTCGGACGATCTGATCCGGTTCGGCAGCATGACCAGGGAAATCGCATTGTTTCTGGAAGAGGCGGTACGGGCCTCGCAGAATGTTCTGATTTCCGGCGGCACGGGCTCGGGCAAAACGACCCTGCTGAATGTACTGAGCCAGTATATTCCCGAAAACGAGCGCCTTGTCACCATCGAAGACTCGGCGGAACTGAAGCTTTCCCATCGCAATCTGGTACGGCTGGAGGGGCGTCCGGCAAATATCGAAGGCAAAGGGCGCATCAGCATCCGCGATCTGGTCATCAACGCGCTGCGCATGCGCCCGGACCGGATCATCGTCGGCGAATGCCGCGGCGCGGAAGCGCTCGATATGCTTCAGGCCATGAACACCGGCCACGACGGTTCGCTCACGACCTGCCATGCCAATTCCCCTCGCGATGCCATCGGGCGCCTGGAAAACATGGTCATGATGGCCGGTTATGATCTGCCTGTCGCCGCAATCCGGGAACAAATTGCGTCCGCGATCAACATCATTGTCCAGCAAACCCGCCTGCCGGACGGTTCCAGGAAAATTGTGCAGGTGTCCGAGATTACCGGACGAGAAAAAGACATTGTGCTGATGCAGGATATCTTCAACTTCGTACAGACCGGATTGGATGAGAACGGAAAGATTCAGGGACATTACGCCGCAACGGGCAATATCCCCTCATTTGTCGAAAAACTGAAAAACCAGGGCGATCTCCGGCTTGATATCGGAGTCTTCGTCCCGCGAAATTGAAGGGGAGATACATGGACGGCAAAGCAATCTTTGCACTGATCTTGGTATTTGCTGCGGTGGTAACAATCACCTGCGTCTTCGCCGCGGTCTTTTTCCGGGAGACTTCGGTCAAGGCGGAAGAGCATGCCAGCCGGCCGGAAGCAAAATACAACCCGCTGTCCCATTTTATTGCGCCTGGCTTCCTGATTCAACTGCGTTTTGCCGCTGCATTTCTGCTTGGCGGCGTGGCCTTGTGCATTCTACTGTTCCTGCGGGTCTCGATGATTCCCGCATTGATCTTCGGAACGTTGATTCCTGCCGTATTCGCCTTTTATGTGATCCTGTTCCATTTCCGCCGCAAAGTAAAAAAAAGAGCGTTGGATTTTCAGAAAAAATTACTTGATCTGGTAATGGGGCTGGCCAACGGATTGCGTGCCGGGATGGCGTTGCCGCAGGCGCTCGATGTCATCTCGCGCGATGTAGGAGGACCGCTTCAGGAGGAAATATTCATCGCGCTTTCCGAGTATCGCCTCGGCGTGGAACTGCCCGATGCGCTCGAGCGGATATACCGGCGAATTCCGGCGGAAGACTTGAAATTGCTCATCATTTCCATCCGGCTTTCCCAGCAAACAGGCGGCAGCATGGCGGACGTGCTGGACCATATGATCGACACCATCCGCCAGCGTACCGTCTTTCAGGAAAAACTTGCCACGCTCACCGCACAAGGGCGTTTTGAATCCATCGCCATGGCGTTGATGCCACTGGCGGCGCTTGCCATTTTGTATTTTCTTGATCCTGCGCTGATGTCGCCGCTGGTAACGACCGGAACCGGTTGGTGCGCGCTCGGCATTGTCGCGATACTGGAAGCAATTGGATTTCTCATCATCCGCAAAATCGTTGCCATTGAGGTGTAACATGCAGGCGTTAATCAAAATACTTTCATTCAGCGCCGTCTTTCTCGGCGTAATCGGTGTCTTTGTTTTGTTTTTCGGAAAAAGGCGGGGCAAAGAGTATGCGCCCAATCTGCCGTTCGCCTTTCAAATCCTGCAAACGGAAATCAAATACCTGAGCAATACGCTTGGCGGTATGATGGAAGATCAATCGCCGTCCAGCGCCAGCGCATGGCGGAATACGTTGCTGATTGCCAACCTGAAACTTGAGGTAAAAGATGTTTTCGGCGCCAGGGCCCTCTGGAGCGTGCTGTTCAGTGCGGCAGGGTTCCTGGTCGTACTTTCCCTTACGGATGAAGCATTGTACCTGCTTGGAGCCGGCATCGCCGGTGCTTTCCTCGGTTTTCAATACCCGGCGGTGGCGATTCAGAAAGCCGCCGACGAACGCCGGAAAAACATCCGGAAAAACCTGCCCTTCGCCATTGACCTTATCACGTCGGCGATGCGTGCCGGCCTTGATTTTATCGCCGCGGTCCGTTATTATGTTGCCAACAGCGCCCCCGGGCCGCTACCCCAGGAATTCGGCGCGGTATTGAAAGAAATCGAACTTGGAAAAACTCGTGTGGAGGCATTGCGTACCATGTCGGGACGCATTCAGCTTGACGAATTCAAAGGCTTGGTGACTGCGGTCTCGGAAGGCGTGGAAATGGGCGCGTCCATCGTGGACACACTGTGCATCCATGCAGAGGAAATCCGCCGCGCCAGATTCGCTGCCGCCGAACGGCAGGCTCAGCGCGCTCCATCGTTGATGTTGATTCCGATGGCTCTCTTTATCATGCCGGCGGTCTTCATCATTATTTTCACGCCCGTGTTCATTCGGATCAAAGACTCCGGGTTTTCACAGATGTTCTAACGCGAAGGGGATGCGCCGATGGCATTTCAACTTAAAGTTATGATAAAAGGCGAAGCCGAACAGACGGTTCCGCTTTCGGACGGCGATTCGCTGGTCGGGCGTTCCAGAAATGCTCAAATACAACTTTCACCTCCGGACGTTTCCGGCAGGCATTTGATGCTGCATGTGGACGGCGATTCCGTCATTGCCGAAAACCTGAGCGTCCACGGTGCGCGGACAGCGCAGACCGCTATTGAACTGCCGACTCCGATCCGTCCCGGAGATACGATATTTCTCGGAAAAAACGTTGCCATGGTTCTGGAAAAAACAGCGCCTTCCGTCCGCGAAGAAGTGACGCCGGAAACCATGATCCCGATATCCTCCTCCGATATGGAACGAACGATCCTGGAAGATGTTCCGTTCCGCCTGGAGGACTCCGGAAAATCCGTTCCTACCCAACCTGCTGCAGCGTCGAAAACCGTTTCCGATCCAAACCGGACCGAGCCCGGTGAAATGGCCTGCCCGGTTCATTCGACCGATCCTGACAAAACTATTTGGGGCGAACCGTCGCCTGCCGGTATGGATATTGACCGGACTATGCTTGGCGAACCGTCGCTCGTTGGCGAAAAGCAGGAACAGAACAAAACCATTCCGAGCGCTGAACATTCCGTTTCACCAGTTCAACTGACGGTTGCCGGAAACGGAGATGACGCATTCAAAACCAACGTCATGCAAACTAGAATCGCGTCCGCCGAGGAAATCGGTTTCCTGCGCCGCCAGGACCGAAAAATCAAGCGGGATCGGAAACTCAAATATATTCTCGGCTTTTCCGGACTGATTCTCTTGCTTGCCGCCGTTTATTTGTTGAAAGGGAAAGCGCCGGAGGAAAAACTGTCATGGCCGCTGACGGATGAAGGGTTTTATGCTGAAAAACCGTTTGACCCGCGGGACGGCGGATTCGCTTCCGGACGTTTTTCCGTGATCGCTCCGTTGGTGGCATCCACGGAAAGCCGCCAGGAGACTTTTGGCGATTTGGAAATTCTGACCAGAACCGGACGCGATCGCGATGTCCCGTTACGGATTGTTTTGTCGATCAGGCGTTCGCCCGTTTATCTCAAAGAGGAACGCCTGAAAACGTTCAACGATTGGATCGCGGAAGTATCCCAGAGCGGCGGGAACTGGAACTTCGGGCAGATCTCCGATTTGTTTTTTATTGGCAAAAACAACGGTGTTCCCTGCCTGAGTGCTGTTTACAGCAGGGAATCTGAAAATCAGTCATGCTATGGGGAAGTCCTGTTTTTCCGCAACGGCGACGAACGGATTGTCCGCCTGGTGGAAATCCCGAATTCGGAACGGCAGCGCGGAGCCGAATTCCTCTCGAATCATCCATTTCTGTTCACGGCCGAAAAATTTGTGAAAAATCACTGGGAGGGACACCCGGATGTTTACTCCGGGAATCCGGATGATCTTTTGAACGAAGCCAAAGGGTTGCTCGTAAAAATGTCGCCTGCCACCTGGGACAAGATATTCATGCTTCTGCGAAGCGTACTGGTTTCCGCCGCTGAAGCGGGAAATACGGAATTGAAGGATAAGGCGCTGGAGCAGCTGCGGAAACTGCGCGACTGCCAGCGCGTTTGGTACAACGCCCAGTGCATCGCCTACCTCAAGGAAAAATCCGCTGGCAACGAGCGCGCAGCGAATATCATCCGGGACAGTTGCCTTTCCGTGTTTTCTTCCGGCGACGACTTGCGGAACCGGAATATCAAGCGTAATATCTGGGAGTGAGCGAACCATGAAAAATAAAATACTGGCAATCCGCCTGGAATATCAGAATCGAATCATTTACGAAACGACTTCCGCCGAAATCACGGAAATTTTTTCCATCGGGCGCGCCGACGATTGCAACTGGATCATTCCGGTCGAGGATGTCCTCGCTTCCAGCCATCATGCCACCATTACCTTGAAAAAAAATCGCCTTTGCATTTGTGACACCGGCAGCCGGAACGGTATTTTTATCAAAGGGGAACGGGTTTCCGAACGGATTCTTCAACCCGGCGATGCGATTGCCGTTGGCGATTGCCTGCTTAAAGTCGAAGAAGCCAGGCCACGAACGGAAAAAGGAGTCAGTCGGATTCAGCTCCTGAGCGGCGACGGGGCCGGTAAATCTTACCGCCTGGACAACCACCATTGCGTAATCGGGTCCGCGCCTGGCTGCGACATTCCGCTCATGAATCAGTTGGTGTCCCGGAAACATGCCGAAATTGAGATACGGAACGATGGGTGCTGGATTACCGACTCCGGTGGAAAAAACGGCACTTTCATCAACGGAACCAAGCTTAAATCGGGAGCGGAGCGTCTATTAAAAGATTCCGATATCATTTCCATCGCGCAATTCGACCTGAAATACCTGGACCACTCCGTCACTCATACCCAATCCCGGTTATGGTATTCCGCGGCGGTTGCCGTCCTGACCACCATTGTCGTATTCGCCGGATATTATGCTTATGTTCAAATCCATCCATCCGCATTTGATCTGCTTCAACAGGCGCGAAGCGCCGCGGCAAAAAGTGACTTTGAACAAGCGGATGAACTGCTGAAAAATGCCCGCAACAGCCGGGGCGCGGAAGATTGCCGCCTGCGAACCGATGAGCTTTCTCGCGACATCGCCAACTGGGGGGAAACATCGCGGCAGTGGAAACTGGTCTGCAAACTGCTTGCCGAATCCAGATGGACGGATGCTGCACATACGCTCGGCGCCATCGACCCTGCACGCCTGAACCTTTGGAACTGGAATGACATTGATGCGGCGGATTCCCGCAAACAGGCGACATTGGCAAAAAAGCTGCTCGATTCGTTTCTCACGATTCAAACGGTATCTTCAAATGATAATCTTCCCCTTGAGGTTTTGAGGGAGCGTGCCGCCGGCCTGGATGCTGTTCTGGCGGAATCCCTGAAAAGCGAACTCGACTTTCTGGCTCCACTCAATACGCAATCGGCACAACTGGCCGGTAAGTTGAAATCGCAGATTCAGGCGAACGACCAGGTTGAAACCATTGTCGTCAGATTGAAGGAATCTCCGGTTCCATACGATACGATTATCACCGAATTGGAGACCATCGGGAAAAACACTCAGGGGGCGCTTCGCGCCAGAGTCGAAAAGCTGGTGCTTCCCATCATTGCCCTGCGGAAATCATCCGGAGAACTCAGGGTTGCGGTCCAAAATATTTCCGATATGGATTTTCGGAAAAACCTCACTGCTCAACTCTCCATTCCTCCGTTGGAACAATGTGCCGTTAATCCGCATATCGCCAATCTGCGGCGGGCGCAGAATGAGATTCATGAGAACCTGCGCGATACAACCGCTCGGCTCGAACAATTATATTCCGCGCTTCAACGTTGCGGAATTACGGAAAAAAAGGAAATTCCGCCGCAGATCACCTGTTTTTTCAACCCCGGAACGCTTTCCGAAGTTTTCCGTTGTGATATCCTGGACAAATCATTGCCACCGCGCGGACGTACCACCCCCTTGGGCGAATACGACCGATTGCTCGGTATGGAACCTTTTTACGATTTTCTCTACTCCCTGCCCATGGAACTGGATACGGCCATTTACGATGATATCGGGTTCTCCGTGGAAATATTGAAGGCACGCGATGCTTTCCGGAGGCTGGAAGATATGAAATCATTTCTTGAGCGGCCGGGAAATCGGATTTTCAGCCGGGGCAAACTCGGTGGCTTCCATTCTTTTGCCATCGAACTGTTGGAGAAACGTTCCGCATGGGTCCGCGAATTGGCCAAACGCCCAATGACTGACCGTGTCGGGTTAATAGCCAACGGAATTGCCGTTTTCCTCGCCGGAAAGGGGGACCTGCCCGTGGATACGCCGGAACAATTCATGAAGGCATTGAAGAAATACCGCGCCGGATTGGTCAAACTGGATGCTGAGTTTTCATCGGCTTCTCCTGAGCGCGCGATTCAAATTCGGGATGAAATCTTGAGCCACGGGATTCCTGGCGATCCGTTGGTGCGCAAAATGTGGTCGAAACGCCGTTGAGAGGAGCTCCAGCTTATGGGCAGTGAAAATTTTCAAAAAAAATACCGTGTTGTTGCGTCGATTACCGATGTCGGGATTCGGCGCGAAAACAACGAAGATTCCATTCTCATCCTTGACGGAGCTGGTTGCTATGCCGTATCGGACGGCATGGGGGGCGGCTCGGCGGGAGAGATCGCCAGTTCTGCGGTGGTTACGTATATCCGCAATGCCATCGGAGATGCCCCGATGCTGCCGAAATGCCGCCGGGAACGAATGGCCGCCTCCGTTTATTCCGCTCACGACGCCATCCTGAAATATGCTCAAAAGCATGAATATGAATCCATGGGCGCAACCGTGGCCGCTTTACTGCTCGACCCGTGGAAGCCGAACCGGGCGGACATCTATTTCGCCGGCGACAGCCGGATTTACCGGCTGCGCGGAAAATCCCTGGAGATCCTTTCGTATGACCACACGATTTCCAACGCTTCCGGCATCCCGGAGAAAAACCTGCCGCCCTATATGGCGGGGTTGCTGTCGAACGCGGTCGGGATCCGGTCCGGATTCTTTCTTGCTTCAGCTTCGGTTGATGTTCAGGAAAATGATATCTTCCTGCTCTGTTCGGATGGGCTTTATCGCCAGATAGCGGAAGATCAGATGATCCGTTCGCTCGTCCGGGAGAAAAATCTTGACGTCGTGTTGAACACATGGGTAAAAACAGCCAATACCGCACAGGGGCTGGACAATCTTTCCGCAATACTGATCCGCTTTTCAGGGCTCCCGGAAAAATACAGTCCCGATGTCCAGGAGCAAAAACTCAATGATACACCGGAACCTGCGGCGGATAATCGTATACAGGCGGAAAGCCAGGGAGATACTGTAATATGATGCAAGCCTCGTTCCTCGTCCTTTTCTTGGAGCCGATCCGGCCGTACCTGGAGGACGATTCCGTTTCCGAAATTCTGATCAACGGCAGCCGGGCGGTGTACATTGAGCGGAAAGGGCGGCTGGAAAAAATTGATGTCGCTTTTGTCAGTGAGGCCGCGTTGAGGGCCGCCGCTGCCAATATCGCCAAATCGGTCGGCCGCTTGCTCAATGATGAATATCCGCGTCTGGATGCCCGGCTTCCTGACGGGTCTCGAGTCCACGCGGTCATTCCCCCGCTTTGTACCTGCGGAACGGTCATCGCCATCCGGAAATTCAGCAAAGACCTGCTGACCGTGGACAAACTGCTGCAATCCGGCAGTTGTTCCGCCTCCATGATCCGCCTGATCGAAACCATGGTCAAACTGCATAAAAATCTGATTGTATCCGGCGCGACGTCTTCCGGGAAGACCTCCATCCTGAACCTTCTGAGCAGTTTCATTTCTTCGCAAGAACGGATTTTATTGATTGAAGACGCGTGCGAACTTCAATTGCGCCAACCACATGTTGTTCCATTTGAAACCCGGAAGCCGGACAAGGATGGCAACGGGGAGGTTTCAATCCGTGACTTGATTCATTCGGCTTTGCGCCTGCGTCCTGACCGTCTGGTGATTGGGGAAATCCGCGGCGCGGAAGCGATTGATCTGCTTCAAGCCATGAATACGGGTCATTCCGGCTCCATGTCAACCATTCACGCAAACAGTCCGCTGGACGCGCTTTACCGCCTGGAAACCTGTTCGTTGTTTTCCGGTTTCGATATTCCGATTTCCGCCTTGCGCGGCCAGATTGCCGGTGCGGTCAATGGGCTTATTCATACCTCCAGATTAAGCGATGGAACGCGAAAAATCATTGCGGTTTCCGAGGTGCTGCCGCTTCAGGGCGGAGAATATCGCGTTCAGGAATTGATGCGCTGGCGGACGACCGCGCTTGAACCGGATGGCCATATTTCGGGGATCTTTGAGAAATGCAATGCCATCCCGACGTTTAAAACCGAAGCTGAATTGTCCAGGCTGCCATTGGAATGACCACGAGGCAGGTATTCACTTTTCCGGCTCATGCCGCTTCATCGCAGGAGCTGGCATAAAACAGGGCATCCGCTAGAGCAACTTGCGGATGTTGAACCAGACCATTGTAAAGTCATATTCAGTTCATATAGAATGATTTGAGTAGGTATATTTTTTCTCCTGACGGGTTTTTGTATTTGCCCTAATAGGTGCATATAGGAATACAAGTGCCGTTACAGGTATTTTTTACTGTTCAGCAAACCCTAATTAATTCCTTCCGTTTTTCTTTGAATAGACCATTTCATGATAATATCGCGGGTTATGAGCGGTTCATCATAGCCGTTTTCAAGGCAGAAACGGTCGAAAAACTTCAAAATATAAGCTTCATAATCATAGATAAAGCCATCCGCTTTTTTCTGGCGGATCAACCCCTCGATATAAGGCGCGAAAACACTTTCATACTGATAGAGTAGTTGATTCATGACAATGCATCTCCTTTTACTCTGATCCCCTTCAGGGGAATTGCACATTTTCTCATGGAATCCCCATCGGTGGCAAGATAGGTCATGACAGTCGAATTGTCACTGTGACCAAGGGATTCGGCTATGATTGCCGGCTTGATACTACCGCAAAGCATGCGTGACGCGAAAGTTTTGCGGATAATATGAAATCCGTGCGGATCTTTAGTCAACGCCTGTTCCAATGCTTTCCTGCATGCTACGCTGTTTAATTTACCATACGGCACCCTGTGATTGATAAATATGTACTCTTCTGAAATGGCCGGTCGGCCATGCATTATATAACGGTAAAGACAATTTCCAACCTCTGTCGGCATCGGAAGTTTTACGAACTTGTCTGTTTTGCTCTGCTGTATCGAAATGGTTGCTTCGCTCCATGAGATATCCACCAATTTGAGCTTTGTGATATCAGAACCCCTCATTCCCATGCGAAGACCGAGCAGGACCATTGCGCATTGACGCAGTTGATAACCGGAGCAGGCCTGATCCGCAAAATCATAGATGGCGGCAATATCTTCGTCTTCAAGCGTTTTGACAATGCTTGTCTTAGGTGCGCATTCACCCGATAAAGCCAATTGTAAATATGCCGGAACAATATCATGATCCGCCAGATACGCTAAAAATTGTCTTATTTTGGAGGAATATGCATTCTTGCCTTCCGGTGTCGAATGAGGATCGGAGAGATGGAAATTCTTGATGGTCCCAGGAGAAATCTGCGACCAGTCGATAATACCGGTTTGAGAAAGATATCCCAAAAAACGCAAAACAGAAACCCTATTCATGTTAATCGTCGAAGCAGCAAATCCCTTTCTTTGCTGTTCTTCAATAAAATCATAATATTCCCTCCGACACCATTCAGGAAGGTCCAGCCCTCTATCCCGTTTTTCTTGATAGGTAATGGTAGGATTGATATCACCATTATTTCTGTATTGTTCAAATATTCTTATAGCACGCTTGAACGCCTGCCACTGAACCGTATAATGCTGAAGGTAAGTTGCCCAGCATAATGCCAGCTCTTGGGAATATTCAAGCTCATTTGCTTCCAGAAAAACAAATAATTCTTTCCAGGTTTTGCGGAAAACCTTTCTCACGGTTGATGAATAGCGATGTTTGTCCAGGCAGCTTTTATCCAGCCGCATAGCCAGAGAAAGAAAATCTTCAGGAATCATACAGTCTGCCTGTTTGGCTTTGGGAAACAAACTCCTTTCCGCAGCCGAGAGATCATCAATGAAGAAAAAGCGGCTTATTGTACGCGGATCCAATACCGCTACTACTGAGGCTTTGATCAAATTCCTTTTCTCAAGATACCGCAAGAAAACTCTGATGCTTCTATTGGATTGGTTTTTGGAGTTCTGTGAGCAATGGATGTCAGCGGGCACCCAAAATG
>DHTZ01000077.1 GCA_002408885.1 Lentisphaeria bacterium UBA5247
ATGTGGCCCCGCCGGACGCTTACGCCTTATCAGGCTTTTGACGGCGACTTGAACAGCAGGATTGCCTTCGGCGGTTTCAGCGGCTGGCTGCAGGTGGAATTCCCGGAACCCCGTGAAATCTCCCGCATCACCACCGCTTTCGGCAAAAACAACCGCACGGCCGAATACGAAATAACCGGCAGCCTCGACGGAAAAACCTGGATTCCGCTGGTTCCCCGCCACACCATAGAACTCACCGCCGAACAAACGACCCTGTTTGGAGACGACCGTCTGGCAGAACCCGTCCAAGTAAAATTCGTCCGGACCAGAGTAGCCAAATTTCTTCACCGCCGGGACGGCAAACGGAACTGGACCGGAATCAACGAACAACTGTTCAATGCGAAAGAACTGCCTTCCTCAATGCTCAAATAGCAGGCTTACAGTTCGGACATGATTTTCAGGAGCTGGGGAAGCAACTGCTTCTTCCGGCTCAGGATATCCGGCAGGTCGAACAGATTGTCGTGGATTTTGCGGTAAGCCAGGCTGTTGAGAATCACCCGGCGGCCGACGGCCAGCAACAGGGAATCTTCGCACACCACATTGGTCACCAGAAGGCCGAAGAAATCCAATTTCTCCGCCTCGAGCGCCCGCTGCATTTCCGCCAGGAGACCTTCTTCGGCGCCATAGAACTGTTCAAAAGCCACTTCCTCCACCTGGGCGACGGCGAATGTATATTTCCCCTCGGTAAACGATTTGCGGTCGGCGTTGATGATCTCCGCCGGGCTGTTGCTTTTGGCAATCAGCGAACCGACCTGGAAAATTTCCGTCATCAACGTTTCCGCGCTGACGCCCGCGATTTCCTGCAGGTACCTCACCGCGGCGCCGTCCCGCGGCGTCGTCGTGGGGGAACGCAGCAGAAGCGTATCGGTAATGATCCCCCCGAGCAGAATCCCCGCCGTGGACGGCGTGATTTCCACCCGTTCGTTCAAGAAGCGTTCGGTGATCAGCGTACAGGTGCTGCCGACGATGTCGCAGGTGATCCGGATCGGCGTCTGGGTGGGCGGCATCCGCAGGCGGTGATGATCGATGACTTCGATCACCGGCACTTCCTCCACCCCCTCGATGCTCTGGTCATATTCGTTGTGGTCGACCAGGATCAACTGGCAGAACCCTTCTTTTTCCATATCGAGCTTGCTGAACGAACCGATCAGGCGGTTGTCCGTGTTCACGACCGGGAAAATGTCCTCGTGCCGCGCCAGCAGTTGGTTTTTAATTTCATACAGGCATTCTTCCGGCAGGAACGTTTCGGCCTCTTTCTGCATCATCAGCTCCACCGGACAGCAGAGCTTCAGCCGCCGGACCACGGAAGCGGAATCGAACGGCGTCTTGATGATCGACAATCCGCGTTCGCGGGCGGCGGCCAGCACCACGTCGTCCACCTCGCGCGAACCGGTCACGATCATCAGCCGGGCCCGGAGGTTGACCGCCATCAACAGGATATCGGTGCGGTCCCCGACGATGATCGCCAGCGATTCCGGGTTGTCGCGGGGAATATGCTCCTTGAAGCTGTCCGCTCCCATCGCCGCCACGTAGACTTCGAAAAACTGTTCTTCATCCTCACGGCTCAGGCTCAGTGTCTCGCCCTGCAGGACATCGTTGATCAGCCGCAGCGTCGAACGGACTTTCCGCCCGGTCAGCCCGGAGTCCGTAGCCGTATGGAGCAAACTGCCCAGCAGTGAGAACAGGCTCAGCATGCCGCAGAATTTGTGCTGTTCGTCAATGACCGGCAACCGGGAGGTCTGGTTGTTCTCCAGAATTCCGATGGCGTCGAACAGGGAATTACCCTTGCGGACAAACGGGGCGCGGGTGTTCATGATGCTGTTTATCCGCGGATAAACGTCGTTCCGGGTGGGGGGCAGCGGTACGCCGAAGCGTTTGAAAAGATATTCGGTGCGTTCGCCGGCGAGTCCGATGCAGACCGGCTGGACATTCGGGACCTGTTGTGCTTTCTTCAATTCGCCCAGCGCGTAAGCGGCGGCGATGCTGTCGGTATCGGGATTTCGGTGTCCCACGATGATGGTTTCAGGTACTCTGTTTTTCATTCATTCCTCTTTTACTGTGATATAATATAACCAGCCCGAAGATTTTTTCAATAATCCGGCCCCGAAAAACGATTAGTATATCATTAATCTCCCCAATCCCCGCTGAAATGAAAACAAAAACGCAGTCCCGGACGAAAGAATCCCGTCCGAAACTGCGAAAAACCGATAAACGGCGAACCGTCAATACTTGCGGTCGGCGTAATCCACCCATCCGCCTGCCTTGACCAATTCCAGATCGAAATTGTTAATGACAAACGGATAAACTTTCGTTTTGCCGCCGCCGCTGACGGTCAGCGTCAGCTTTTCCATGTCGGTGGCGCATTCGGCTTCGACGCCGCTGAATTCGGCGAAAATCTCAGCGATCTGTTCTTTCGGCAACGCAACCGCCATCATGCCGCAGTTGAACATGTTCTGCCGGAAAATCCGGGCGAAACCCTCGGCGATCACCATATTCACGCCGTTGACTTCCAGTACCCACGGGGCATGTTCGCGCGAGGAACCGCAGCCGAAATTGGCGCGAGTCACGACCACGCTTTTGCCCGCGATGTCGGTCTTGGGGCTGAAGCCCGGCAGGGTGAGGTCTTCCAGGCAGTACGGCTTCAGAGCCGCCTTGGAGGCTTCGGTCAGGTACTTGGCCGGGATGATCTCGTCGGTATTGATATCGGAACGATCCAGAAACAGTATTTTTCCGTTAAATTTTTTCATGTACATACGCTCCTGTTTATGCGTTGAACAGAGGTGAATTGGTGATGACGCCGGCGACGGCGGTGGCGGCGGCGGTAGCCGGGCTCATCAGGTGAACCATGCCGCCCTTGCCCATGCGCCCGTTAAAGTTACGGTTGGTGGTGGAGGCACAGGCTTCGCCGTTGGCCAGCACGCCGTTGCTCATGCCGAGGCACGCGCCGCAGGTCGGATTGGTCACGCAGAAACCGGCGTCCATGAAAATCTTGATCAGCCCTTCCGCCATGGCGTCCGAGAAAATCTTCGGTGTGGCGGGCGACACGATCGCCCGCAGGTTCGGGCTGATCCGCTTGCCTTTCAGCACCGCCGCGGCGATCCGCAGGTCTTCCAGACGGCCGTTGGTACAGGAGCCGATGTAGACCTGATCGATCGGGGTGCCGGTCATTTCGGCAACGGTCTTGACCTGGTCCGGCTTGTAGCCGAACGTCACCATCGGCTCGAGCGAACCGGCGTCGAATTCAATCACGTTCAGGTATCGGGCGTCGGCGTCCGGCAGCCATTTGGAATAATCCTGCAGGGCCGCTTCCTTCGACGCGAAATCGTTCTGGATGAACGGCCACAGATATTCCACCGTCACCATGTCCGGGTAACAGATCCCGCAGGTGCCGCCGGCTTCGATCGCCATGTTGCAGAGGGTCATCCGCGAATCCATGGTCATGGCGGAGACGGCCGGTCCGGCGAATTCGATCACCTTGTCGGTGGCGCCGTTGACGGTCAGCATTTTGATGACGGCCAGGATCAGGTCCTTGGCGTAGACGCCGGGCTTCAACTGTCCGGAAATATTGATCTTGATGGTTTCCGCGTCGCGCATGGTACAGACGCCTTTCAGGATGCCGACTTCCAGGTCGGTGGTCCCGACTCCGGCGGCAAATGCGCCGAACGCGCCGTGCGTACAGGTGTGCGAATCGCCCATGATCACGGTAAAGCCCGGGCGGACGAATCCCTTTTCCGGGAAAATCGCATGGCAGACGCCGTTCTCGCCGATGTCGAAAAAGTCTTTGATGCCGTGGCGGCGGGCCCATTCGCGGATGACTTTGCCCTGTTCAGCGGTTTTGGAATCCTTGGCAGGCGTCACGTGGTCGATCACGGCCTTGATTTTGGTGTTGTCAAACACCCGGTCCTTGCCGCGGGCGACGAGGTCGTTGATCGCGATCGGCGTGGTGATTTCGTGGCAGAACACCCGATCCAGCGTCAGGATCGAAACTCCCTCCACCGGCGAATCGATCCGATGGGCGTCAAATATCTTCTGTACAGTTGTTTTCCCCATAATACATCATCCTGTGTTTAATGGTTTGTTATAATATAACGCGAGAATAAAAAAATTCAATATTTCTATCAAAATTAATTATATTTAACGAAAATGATGATATATTACCAAACAGGAGATCACATGAAAACAATGAAAATAGGACGCAAAATCGCGGATTTCCGGCAGGAAAACAGCCTGTCGATCAAGGAATTCGCGGAAAGATCGGGCATCAGCACCGCCCTGATCAGCCAGCTTGAACGCGGCATCGGCAACCCGAGTTTAAATGTATTGAAAGCCATCGCCAATGCATTGGGGACTTCTCTGCCGTCGCTGTTCGTCGAGGACATCGACAACGCTTCGCTGATCCGCCGCCGCGGCGAACAGGAAAAAATCCATAATCCCAACGAAAAAAACGCCGTCTATTACGCCCTGACCCCCGGCCCGCTCAAGTCCAACGTCGAACTCCTGATGATGATGCTCAAGCCGCACAGCGAGAGCAACGCCGATGGCTTTTCCCAGCATTTCGAAGAAGAAATCGCCTATATCGTCGAGGGGGAAGCCGTCATGGCGTTCGAAGGCGAGCAGTTCACGCTGGCGGAGGGCGACACCATCCGGATCCTCCCCTCGCGCAAGCACAAACTGCTCAATCTGACCGCCGCCCCGATCAAGGTCCTGTTCATCAAAACCAAGGTCAGCTACTGATATTCGCCGCACGTTTGATCACTTGACGGTCAGGTAAGCCGCCGTATTGAAGAACGCTCCACCGGCCGGCAATCCCAGAATCCGGCGGCTGCCGGCGGTATCGTGATTGCGGATCAGGGTAAATTTCCAGGTATCGCCCGCGTTGATATCGGATTTCGGCAGCCGGAACGTCAGCAGCCAGTGATCGGCTTTGACTTCCGCCGTGACGACGGCATTATTGCCCCATGACCAATTCCAGTTCGTCCCTTCGCAGCGCGACGCGGCGTATTTGCCGTTCGCCCCCACCAGAAAATGATAGCAGACGCCGGGTGATTTGCCGTCATCCAGGAAGATTTCGATGTTCTCCGCGCCGTAAACCTGATTGGCCAGCGCGGCTTCGGGCAGCTTGATGCTCCCGATGTTTTTGTCGTACATCTTCATCCGGAACGCGATTTCGTCCGGGGCGTTGAACACCATCACTTCCGTATCGTTTTCCGGATCGGGAAGCTGGCTGGAACGCTGGACCAGATACAGCCCCTGCGATTGGAACGGCCCTTCGAAAGCGTTCATCGGCAAGCCCTGTACAACATCCGGCGCGCGGTATTTTTCGCGCCGGTTCAGGTTTTCGCGCCAGGATTCAAACAGTTTCGCTTCCGCCGCCAGCAGGCGGTTTTCCGGTTCAAGCTTTGCGGCGGCCTCGAGTATGGCGGCGCATTTCCGGAGCGTGGGGGAAGGCAACAGGAGCGGAAGGTCCTCCGGAGCCTTCAGAAAGCACGCGTCCCCGGCGTACAGTGCCGATTCCAGTTCCCGGTAATAAGCGGTCATCTGCCCGGCGGCTTTGCCGTAACGCGCCCGGCACCACTCCTGCATCAGGGCGTCGGGGTCGGCGGAAGCGTCCCACAACAGCCGGGCGGCGGTGTAAAATACGGGCCAGAACGATTTCCACGCCAGATTTTCCGCGCCGGAAGCTTCGGACAGGAACCCGTGGACATTCAGCTTCTTCCATTCTTTGAAATCCACCGCCACGGTTTTCCAGAACGGCGCGGGCATTCCGTTCCAGTTGTAACTGTAATAATCGTAGATATAGAGGTTGCCGGTTTTACCCAGCAGTTTGTTCATCCGTTCCCACAGCGGCTTGTTCTTCGGACAGGTGGAATCGTTCATGGCGTGGCGGTAACAGCGGAACTGGGTAAAAGAAACCACCAGATTTTTCGGCAGCGTTTTCAGGTAATCGGCGAAATCGGCGAAATTGCTGTAGGAATAATGACCGATATACGCCTCCGGTTCCAGTTTTTCCATGCGCGCGCAAATATCCGCTACAAAATCCGCCACCCGCCCGTTGACCTGCTTTTTTTCCCGGTCCGAAGGCGTATCGAGAGCGGCGCACCGGTCGCATTCGCACCAGCCGTAGCCGTCGTTCGGGCAGATGCCGTAGACGCCGATATGCGGTTTTTGCCGGATCAACACCTGAAGTTCATGGGCAAATTTTCCGCGCATTTCGGGATTGGACAGGCAGAGCTGTCCGCCGTCCTCCTGCCGGATGCGCTTGCCGCCGACCAGAGCGAAGAACTCCGGGTTGGACTCAAAATACTTCTGGTCGGGAATCATCAGACCATAAGCGTGGACCGTGGTATCCGGGCGCAGGCCGAGCTCGCGCAGGCGCCCTCCGATCACATCATCCTCCGGCAGATGCGTCAACTTGCGGTTCATGCCGTTGAAGCTCATCCAGCGGCCGACGCGGTCCTCGTAATGATGCGTCCCGGCGCAGATGTGAAGCCCCCGGTACGGGAACGAGGGCTTCTCGCTGAATCCGTCCAGCTCTTTCAGGGCGACAATCGGTTTATCCGGGACAATGATCTCCTCGGCCGGATTGAACCAATGCACGCCGAGCTTCTGCAGCACCCGGTAAATGCCGCAACGGACGCCCTCGGCATCGCCCTCCACGAATAGTTTATTTCCGTCGAGGCGGCACTTGAATTCCCCCTCCATGCCGGATGTTTTCAGAACCGGGACGAACTCCGCGCCGGTCAGTTTCCGGAGGATCGGGGCGACGGTATTCAGGGCTTCGGTTATTTGCGGATCAGTCATGGTTACTTTTTTTTTACGTCGTTACCGGCGGGGCCGTAAATCTTGACCATGGAAACGTCATCAATCCAGACCATCGAGTCCTCGCCCTGCTGCGGAGCGGCGAACAGCAGCAGCGCGGTCGCGTCTTCGGCGGGGGCTGAAAACGTGGTCGTCACTTCCACCCATTTGCCCACGCATTCCGCCGGATAGGGAGCCACGATCGCCGAACCGGAATCCAGCCATTTGCCCTTGCCCTGCATCCGCACGGAAAGCCCACCGTATTTGCCGTCGTTTTCATCGTTGCGCTTGACGAAGTAGGAGAGGCGATAGCGGCAGCCGGGTTCGAGTTTGACATAAGAGATCAGGGAACCGCCGATCTGGTTCGCCCCGATGCCGCCGGAATATTTGCCGCTCCGGGCCTCGCGCCGGTCGTGGTAAAAACGGGTGACGGAGTTCGGGAACTGCCAGGTGGACCAGCCTTTTACGCCTTTGAACACCGTCCAGTCGGCGGGCTTTTCGATTTGCTTCTCGTTATCGACATTAATTTGATCGTCCACCTCGAAACCGGGGATGGAAACCAGGTTCACCGGCGGGTTTTCCAGTTGCCACGCCTGGGTCAAAGCGGCTTTCCTGAAATTTTCCGTCCGGCTGTCCGCCGCGAGGCCGCGCCAATACTGCGCCACCTGTTCCCGGGAGCGGTTCTGCAACTGGTCCCGGGTGATCCCGTCAAAAGCGCGGTCCGTGTATTTTTCCAGCCTCGGCAACGGATTCAAGGTGGACTGTTCCGTGCGGAACTGGTTCAGCGAATTCTTCCCCGTGAAAATCTCTTTTTCCTCCTCCGGGGTCATCGTGAAATGGTTGATCGCATCGATCAGTTCATAGCCTCGGGCGGCTGATTCCAGCACGTTTTCCCCTTTTTCAACCTGAGTCCCGCAAAGGTAGGTTTCGATGTAGAGCCGTGAAAGCTGCCATGCCTTTTCCAGCATCGCCAGCCTTTTGCCATAAACCGTACCGGCAGGAGCTTGTTTGATGGCTTCGGCCAGCTTACCGTCAAGATAAACGAGGTCCTCTCCAGTGTAATTTTCCAATTGGACAATACTCTTCCAGCCGGAGATGGCGCTACGCGGCGGCCGACGGCTGAACGCTTCCTCCAACCGGTCGAAGAATTGCCGGACCGGAACCGCGGCCGGGCCGTACATATTGTTGAAATAATCGTTCAGCAGGGATTCGACATCGGCGTTCAAATTCCAGGCGAGTTCGTCCAGGACATACTGTCGGGGGAGTTCGAAAATCCGGGTCTTCGGATAAAATTCGAGCCACATCGAAGTCACCGGGAAACGCTTGAATTCCCTCTGCCACTCCTCCGCCACCCAGTGCGGGTAATAACGCGGTACCACATACCCGCCGCCAAATGTATACAAATAATCATACAGCCCGAAATGCTTGATCCCGATATCCTGCCATTTGCTGTATTCTTCAAAGGCATTGATGGTGCCGATGCTGCATACTTCCACCAGGATATTCGGCTCCATCGTGATATTTTTCGGCACGTTCCGGGCGGCGCCGTAGGCGATGAACCCCACCAGTTTTTCGGGATAGCGGGTTTTCAGCGCCTGCGCGGCCTGATTGTAAAAAACGGCGTAGCGGTTGATATGCTTCTCGTCCAGCCCTTTGCAATAGGCGCAATGGCAATCGCCCGCGCCGTCGTTCACCCCGAGCGGCAGCGTGAGGTTGTCCGGATTTTCCTTGAAATAACGGTCGGCGTATTCCAGTACCAGCCGGGGCAGTTCGGGATTGGAGAGGCAGGGTTGCCACAGGGTCAGTTTTCCTTTGGCGAAAGTCACGCGCTTGCCGTCGATCTCCGAATACCATTCCGGATGTTCCGCGGCGTATTTAGCGGGCGGCATCAGCTTGTTCATGGAATGCGTAGACATGGCGGTCAGGCGGCCGTTGCGCCCGAAATCGCCGTTGGGCGTCCAGGCCACCGTGTAGGACGGCACATCCGGCGCCTCGCGAAAAGAGAAGCTCTCCGGTAATTCGATATATTCCCGGGACGGCACGATTTCCGTCAGCACCGAATCGGAAAACCGGCGGTATCCGGCGTAACGCTTGAGAAAGTCGTTGACGGCGTATTGATCAGCCTGCAGGTTTTTTCCCGCCAGCACGATGTCCCCGCCGGGTGTTTTGACCATGAAATAACCGAATTTCGGGAGGCTGGCGAAGTCAAGGTTCAACTTTTCCACTTCCTTGGTCCGCCCCACATGAATGGTGAGCTGTCCGGGATGGGCGGCGCCCGCCGAAAAACTCTTTGCGCCGGTGATCGCCGCCAGTTTTTCTTCCAGAAACTTTCCGGCTGCCGGGTGTTTGCTGCCGCCGATCGCCAGGTGAACCCGCTTGCCGCCGCAGAACGCGGCGCGGTTGTCCGCCGCCAACGGAAAATACCGGTCCAGAAATGCGTTGTCTTTAAGCTTAGTCAAAAGGGTCTGCAGAAGTTCGTTGTATTCCCGGTCTTCCGGCGCAATGCCGCGAGCGGAATAAATGAATGCGCCCGCGCCGCAACGGTTGACCCCGAGCAACGCCACATTATTGCCGCGCTGCAGGACATGGATGCTTTCGAGTCCGCCGAGGGCGGGGCCGCGTCCGGCGGCGACTCGGTTCAAAATGCTTGCCTTGTCCCCGAAAATCTCCTGCGCCAGCGGCGTCGCCTGACCGGCAAACTCGCCATAGGCATAACGGCTTGCCCCGAGGATTCTCATTCCGGCGGAGAGGTCGTAAATATTTTTGCCGTCCGAAAACGCGCCGATGACCGCCGCGTCCATGATCAACCGTCCGCCGTTGCGGCAGTATTCATAAAGAACATTGATTTCGCTTTCGGTGAAGTTCAAGCCCCCGCCGAGTACGGAAATAACAACCGTCGGATATCCGGTCAACTTATCCAGCGGCGGCCTGCCGCCCGGAAAAACGACGACGCCATCGAAACTTTTCTGCCAGACAGCTGCCCGGTTGCCCCAGGCGGCGATTTCAGGAGCCTTCGGCACCGGGAAATAGTGATCCAGAAACGCGGGATCCCGAAGCTTGTCCAGCAGTTCCCGGTAAAGCCCCTCGCAGGAAGCCACCCGCCGCGCCAGATAAACAAACGCCCCTTTGCCGCAGCGGTTCACGCCGAGCAGCGCCACGTTGTCTCCGCTCAACAGCGGTTTCATCGTGGTAAGCCCCCCCAGGGCGGGCCCTCTTTCCGCCGGAAACTCCTTCAATCCCGCGGCCTTTTCGCCGAAGATCTCTTGAGCCAATGCGGTCGTCTCTCCCTTGAACGCCCCGTAGACATAACGGGTCGCCCCCATGACCTCCGCCCCGGAGGAAAGGTCGTAAACACTTTTGCCGTCGCTGAACATCGTGATCGTGGAAAAATCCATGACCAGAATCCCGCCGTTGCGGCAATAATCCAGCAGTGCCGCGTTTTCCTCCGCGGAAAGGGTGCTTTTTTCGCCGATAGCCGACAACACCATGATTTTATATTTCGCATCGACCTGCGGCCGTTTGGCGGCGATGATTTCCGATTCGCCCAGAATTCCCTGCCAGGCCTTCGCCTGATTCCCCCATATTCCGATTTCCGCGGCAGTTCCGAGCGCCGTCAGAAAAAGTAGAAGTACGGTCATGATTTTACGGTTCATTTTCTCTCCTGTTTAAGTTGATTGGGTGGTTATGATCATCAATTCCGGCTACCGGAGCCAGACATTTTTCGCATTCGCCGCAACCATCGAACGGTGGTCGCTGTTGTCGTCCTGCCAGGCGGAATGCCCGTCGAGCATCAGGAAATTGCTGCCGTTGCCATGTTTCGCGTACTGGTAACCGGAAAATCCATATGTAACATAATTGACAGCCACGGCGATGAGGTTATCGTTGATGTTGGGCTTGCGTCCCTCCAGTGCAAGAATAAACGACGAGGGCGATTTGGTTACCCTGGAGGGCTTGACCCCCCAGGAGTTATCAGCCGCGTTGGTGTTGAAAAGGGTTCCGGCATCGGCAGCGTCCATGTAGCCGCTTTTGACGATATTGTCATATGCCCTGGGGCGGTTTTTGCGGCAGATCCAGGATTTGGAGCAGATGGAATTCCACGGGGTTCCGGCCTTCCGCTCCGCCAGATACCTGTCCAGTGAATGTTGATAGTAAAAATTCGCCCAAAGATAACCTCCGAATACGTGGTCGAAATCCGCCTGATAGGCTCCGGAGGCAGTCCCGATCTGCTTTAAATTGCTGACACATTCAATCAGGTAAGCTTTCTCCCTGGCCTGATTCAACGCCGGCAGCAGCATGGCCGCAAGAATCGCGATGATCGCTATAACCACAAGAAGCTCGATAAGTGTAAATTTTTTCACCATGATAAACTCTCCGTTTATTTTCCATTTATTGCTTTGCAGGATTCACGTATGATCAACCGGGTTTCAATCACTTCCTTGATCGGAGGACATTCCGGATTTTCCAGCCGGACCAACAAGGTTTCCGCCAATTTTTCGGCCAGCAGCACCGTATTGCAGCCATGAGTCGTGAGCGGCGGAACAATATATTTACTTTCCCTGATATTGTTCGCCCCGATAATCGACAAGTCTTCAGGGATCCGAATGCCAAGCTTGTGCGCCGCAGTAATGGCGGTAATGGCCCCGACGTCCGATTTGGCGATGACGGCGGTGGGCAGGTCCGGGCGCTGCAAATATTCCATGGCGCATTCGTAGGCCGACGAAAAAAGAAGACTACCGGTTGTGAGCTCGCCAATCCATTTCGGATTTACCGGCAGGCCGAATTCGCTCATCATTTCATGAAACGCCTTATACCGGGGATCGGTGTCGGTCTTTCCCAGATAGCCGATTTTCCGGTGCCCAAGGGAAATCAGGTAGGAAATCGATTCCTTAAGCGATCCTTCCATATCGAAGATGACCCTGTCGTAAGCCGGATCGTCAATTTTGCAGAGCACCGCGGGTACGCCGGGCGGCAACAGCGACAGATCCTCGTGAAACGTAATGATCCCGGCGACTCCACGCGTCAGGACGCTTTCAAAAACCAGTTCGGCTTCCGGACACGATCCCCAGAATAGATTGATCCCGACATATCCGCGCTGCATCAGCTGGAGCTGGATTTCGGGAAGCACATCGGCATAGAAACGGTCATGCGTATTGAACGACAGAACGCCGATTTCATGACTTTTGCGGGTGATCAGGCTTCGAGCATTGAGGTTCGGGCGATAACTATGAAACTTGGCCAGATTCCGGATTTTCTCCTGTTTGGCTTTGCCGATACGCCCGTCCGCCTTGCCGTTCAGCACCAGCGAAACGCTGCTTTGCGACACCTCGGCCAACGCGGCCAATTCTTCCATTGTAATGCCCATCGATCGAACTTCCCATCAATAACGTCATACGTATTACTTCACTGTCATTATTATAATGACGGAAATCTCTTTTGTCAATAGCTGAATGAAAGTTTTTATCTTTAATTCGCCGTTTTGTCCCAATTTCCATCTCCTGAACGCCAAAAACACCTCCGCCTGATATTTTCATGCAATCTTGCCGCCGGGCTATTGACAAAATGATACCCAGTGATTATATTTATAGCAGGTAAACTAGTTAACGTATCCAATAAACGGGCAATGAGACATGGAAAAACGTGGTCGGATAACCTTAAAAGATTTTGCCAAGGCCACCGGGGTCAGTACCTCGGCGATCTCCCGTGTCCTCAATAACAAGGAAACCTACTGTTCGGAGCAGAAACAGCAGGAAATCCTGGCCCTGGCCAAAAAGTGGAATTACAAACCGAATATCGGCTACCGGATCATGACCGGTATGTCCACAGACATCACCGCCATCATTTTTTCGCAGGAGCGGGTGACTTATTCCGAATACAACCTGCGGCTGTTGGTCGAGTTGATCAACAAACTGGAAGAACGGGGTTACGCCACCTATTCCACGGTCATGACTGAGGACAAAGAGCGGAACTGCAAAAAATTCTTTGATCTGGAACGCAAAGGATGCCGCAGTTTCATCTTCATCGGCCAGCCGATCGGTAACAAAGAAATGATGACTTATATCAAGAAACATGAATATGACTATATCGGCATGAATGTTTCTTATCAAGTCAATGTGTCTTCGCTCCCGGAAGAATGTGACAAAAGCTTCAATCTCAATGAGGAAAACGCTTTTTTCGAATACCTGAAGATCTTTCAAAAGCAGAATATCGGGAACTACCGGATATTGATGCCGGATCCATATTTCAATAACCGTTTCTCACCGTTCCTGCCGGATGCGGACCGCGAATTGTTCCGAAAGAACTGGGTGGATACTCCATCCTGCGAATTTTCCGATTCGGACGGATTTGAAGAACGTTATCAGAACGCCTATTCCGCCATGCGGCGGGAATATCAGAAAGACCCGGATATCCGCGGCGTGATCTGCATCACCGACTACCATGCGCTGGGGGCTGCGCATTTTTTCCACGACGCCGGGCGCAAAGTCGGTGAAGATGTACTGGTATGCGGCATGTTCAACACCTCCGCCGCCCGTTTTTCCCTGCTCCCGATTATTACGTCCGGTTTCGACATAAAGCAGACCGCCTCGCAAATGCTCAACCATCTGTTTGCCCCGGAACCGGTCCATGTCATCATTAATCCCAAGATCATCATACCCAGGAGAAATCAATCATGAAAAAATGGAATTTTACACTCATTGAGCTACTGGTCGTGATAGCAATTATTGCTATCTTGGCTGCTATGCTCCTCCCCGCGTTGACTAAGGCGCGGGAGAAAGCGATGGAGACATCCTGCATCAACAACCAGAAGCAACTCAGCATGATGTCGATCATGTATGCGGAAAATTACGGGGGTTTTCTCCCGACCGCCTACTCGCTGAATTATCCGACCCGATACACCAGTACCTATCATAACGGCCCTTATCTGCTGGTAAAAGCCGGTTTCATTCCTTCTACCGGCGACTGGCAGAGCCGGCTTTGCTGTCCGTTGCGTCTGCCCAACCTGATAGCCGCCTCTGGCTTGGCGGCCTCCAGTTATTTCTGGTATTTCGGCGCACCGGAATCCGCCACCAGCAACAGTCCCCGCAAAATTCCGCCGAAAGATAAAAGTCAGCAATATCTTTTCGGCGATACTTACGGCAACAGTTGGGATTTCGGCTTGTCCTCGCCGGGAGTCCCGGTCAACAACCACAAAGGGATCGCTATCTGGTCCAAGGTGGACGGATCGGCCGTCAAACTGCCTGCAGAGGAACTGGTCAGCTACAGCAGAGTCCTGGGTGGACATTTTTATGTCCCGGACGGATGCAGTTCATAAAAATTAAAACATAAAATATTTAACTCAAGGACCCTTTACATGAAAAAACGATCCCTTCTATTGTTATGCCTTGCGGCTGCCGCATTTCCGGCATACGCCTTGAACATCATAGACAACGGCCGGGCGAATGCCGTCATCGTTCTCCCGGACAATCCGTTCCCGGCTGAAACCTACGCCGCTGCGGAACTACAGTACATCCTGAAGAAATCCACCGGAGTCGAGCTGAAAACCGTCACCCCGTCCACCGTCCCGGACGGCATGAAAACCATTCGCCTCGGACGCGCCGCGGAACTGAACCTCAAAGACCTGCCGTTGTGCGGGTTCCGAATAGTGAGCGGAACGGATTCGCTGGCGTTGGCCGGACGCGACACCAACGGCAAAATCGAACGGCTTCAGACTGCCGCCGGTACCCTCTATGCCGTCTACGAATGGGCGGAACGGGAATTGAAGGTTCGTTGGCTATGGCCCGACGAGCTCGGCGAGGAAATCCCTGCACGGCAGACGGTTGAGAGCGGCGATTACGATCTCTCGATCAAGCCCGCGTTGGAATTTTCATTTGTCCGGCGCTTCGACTGGCGCTGGAACCGGCGTCTGCTCCGTGCCGACATGTCCCGTTATATCGTTTTCGCGGGCTGCCCCAGCCAGGGGCACGCGTTCATCGACTGGTACAAGCGTTACGGCGCAGCTCGCCCGGATTTCTTTGAAATGGATTCGCAGGGACGCCGCCTGAATGACCGTTATGCATCAATGTGTGTTTCCAATCCGGCGTTCCATCAGCAGATCATCGACAACTGGCGCGAATCCGGGCTGACCAATCTGGCGGTCAACGCCAAAGAAAACGACGCCTACGGACGTTGCCAATGCGACAATTGCAAAGCCTGGGACGGCGAAGACCAGCGCTGGCCGACCGTTTATTACTCCAGCCACCGCAACGTCGGCGAACGCTACGCCAAATTCTACAAGGCCATCTGGGAAAAAGCCGCCCAAATCAATCCCGACGTCCGGGTCGGCGGTTACGCCTACATGAACTATGTCTACGCCCCGCGCCATACCAAATTGAACAAAAACATCATCGTCGGCTTCGTGGACGACCTGCCGTTCCCCCGGACGCCGGAATATCAGAAACTGGTGGATGACGAAATCAAGGCATGGGGCGAATCCGGGGCGTCCATGTACCTGCGCCCCAATTATTACCTCAGCAGCTACGCCATGCCGGAGCTTTACTTCAACCAGTACGCACATGAATTCAAGCTGGCCTACCGCAACGGCATGCTCGGGCTCGACATCGACGGGCCGAACAATTCCTGGGGGACCATCGGGTTCAACCTCTATGTGATGGGACGCCTCGTCGTCCAGCCGGAAAAACCGGTTTACGAACTGCTTGACGAATACTGCGCGGCATTCGGTAAAGCCGCTCCGGCCGTCCGTCAATACATTTCCTATTGGGAAAAATACACCATGGACCACGCCGTGGAATTCAATCGCATTCATGAGGAAGAAAGCGAACGGAAATGGTTTATCTACGGTTCTTTCTATACAGCGGTATCGCACCTGCTGTTTCCCGAAAAAGTCTTCGCTCCGGCAGCCCCTTTCCTGAATGAAGCCGAAAAACTGGCCAAAGGCGACCCGATTGCCGAAAAGCGGGTACAATTCCTGCGCCAAGGGTACGAACACGCGAAGCTTTGTTCGCGCACATCCGCAATTTTCGCCGATTCCAAAAATGACAACGTCGCCCGCCAAAAAGCGCTGGCCGAGGTCAATTCATTCCGGAAAAATCTGTCGCCGCTGGTTGCCGACGTCGAATTTTTCTCATCACGCAAAACGCGTCTGGAGGGCAGCGCCTGGAAACTGATCGACGTCGATTTGAGTAGCGCCATCGCTCTGCCGGAAAATTGGCAGGTCAAGATGGACTCCGCCGAAAACGGACGAAGCGGCGGCTATTTCAAACCTGAATACGATGACCAAGACTGGAAGTCGTTTTCGACATGGAGTTTTCTGGAAGATCAGGGTGTGCTGGAGTACCGTTTTGCCTGGTATCGAACCTCGGTTCAAGTTCCGGCGGAACAATCCAATCAGAAAGTACTCCTGCGCCTCGGCGCCATTGATGAATCCGGCTGGGTCTGGGTCAACGGGCAACCGGTCGGCGAATTGATCTTCGATCCGATTCTGAACCCGAACAGTTGGCGCACGCCGCAGGAATACGACATCACAAACGTCGTCAAATTCGGTCAAGTCAACCAGATCACCGTATTGGTGGAAAACACCACCGGCAAAGGCGGTCTCTGGCGCCCCTCCTATGTCCGGTTCGAAAAATCCGGTACCGGCGAACTGGTCAAGCCGGAGTTTCCTGCCCGCAGAGATTATGCCGAAAAATCCACCGACGCCGACGGTACTGCCATCCTGAAATTCATCGGCCGCCCCGACCGCGGCAAGGCAAACGCCTGGCAGACGTCCATTGCTCCGCTCGCGTACAAAGAGCCGAGCGGCAAGACGTTCCGGCTGAAAGCGGACATCCGCGCCGAAAACCTCGGCAAAGGAGAATTCTGGCTGGTTTTCCGTGAAATCAGCGCCACCGGACAGACGCTCACCTACGACGGCATCCTCATCAAAAGCGACTGCGGCTGGACCGCCATGGAAAAAGATGTTGTGATCCGGCCGAATGCCGCCTCACTGGCGCTCTTTGCCGTCGGCGTCAACATGCCCGAAGGGGCAACGGCACAGATTAAAAACGTGACCGTTGAAGAATTGAATTAAAAGCTACCGATCCCCGAGGGCTGAAAGAGCCTTCGGGGCGGTTTCCGCCGGCTCGACTTTGTACCAGGCCTGAATAATGCGGCCGTCTTCGCCGATCAGAAATGAGGAGCGGAGTATGCCGAAATATTTTTTCCCGTACATCGATTTTTCCGCCCATACGTCGTAGGCCTCCGCCACGGCATGATCCGGGTCGGAGAGCAGAGCGAAATTCAATTCGTATTTGTCGGCGAATGCCTTCTGGTTCGCCACCGAGTCCGGGCTGATGCCGAGCACCGTCACTCCGGCCTGTTTCAATTCTCCCCAGAAATCACGGAGCGAACAGGCCTGGGCGGTACATCCCGGCGTGTCGGCTTTCGGATAAAAATAGACCAGCACTTTCTTCCCGGCGAAATCCGCCAGGCTCACATTTTTCCCATCGTGGTCAGCCAGCGTAAACGCCGGCGCGGCATTCCCTTTTTCGAGCGTCATGTTTTGTTCTCCGTTGTGCATGGTTGATTACCTGTAAACTGCCAAGTTCCGCCTGGCCGAGCATCGTCGAAATCACGGCGCATTTGACCCGGAGCAGAAAAAATACCGGCAGGTCCTCCCCGCACAGTGATTCGAAATTCCCCTGCCCTTTGGATATCACCAGATCCGCGCCACGCAATGCCTCCAGAAACTCCGGCGCCGAATAGCGCAGCGAAACACCGGGCGCGCAGTCGCCCGTATCGATGATCGGAACAATATCCAGACCGGACATCTCCGCCTCGCGCCGGGTCACGTCGTTCAACACCGGAAGCCCGCGGACGCCGAGCGTGATTTTGTCCCGGTAACACTCGATCAGCAACCGGTCGAAAACCGCCTCGCCACAGTTGTCGGCGATATAAAAAATCGATTTCGCGTTGTCCATCGCCTCCTCCAGAGCGGCAACCGCCTCCAGATCGAGCGCCATGTCGAACACTTCGAGAATCCGGCCCCGGACCCCTTCCAGGCGGAAATGCGGATCGGCCCCGACGTCAATGATATTGCCCGCGATCACCAGCCGGGTCAGCGCCTCGAAACTGCCGCCGCGATCCGCGAGAATCCGGCGGATTTCCGGCAGCAGGGCGTGGGCGACCTCCGTTGAGCGGTCCTTGACTTCGCGGTAGATATCCACCACGCCGAGGATGTCGTATATCACTTTATTGAGTCGGCCGGCATGCTCCGGCGGGGTCAGTGTATGGTCAAGGTCGTTCAGGTTGTTCAGTGCCCGGGTAATGATCAGACGGCGAAGTTCTTCATCCTCCGTCGCCAGCCGGCTCACGTGGATGATGCTCGAAACCACGCATGGGATACAGTCATAGGGGATAATCATGGATTGCTCCCGATCTTGAATTTGAATTCGGTGGAGTTTCCCTGGATTCCCGGGACGTACAGCGTCACCGCCGTCGCAGGGAGCGCGGTAAAGACGCCGTCCGTTTCCGCTTTCAACCGATAGCTCCAGGTGAAACTGCCGATCCCGGAACTTTTAATATAAAAACGAGTAGCGGTATTGCGCGTTTCAATATAAGTCCCGAAATAACCGGAACTGTAACCGCTGATCGGGTCCACCGGTTCCAGCCCCGCGGGGCGCCGGTCGTCGATCATCAGATAACGGAAATCGCAGGCGGTATCCAACATCAATTCGGCCTCCACCAGATCGCCGGCTTCCAGTAAATCGCCGGATTTCAGGGCGGACCGGCGGTACTGGTCGTCGCCGAGCGGCTGCAGCCGCCAGTAAAAACGCCGAACCCGGAGATCGCTTCCCGCTTCCTCAAACGTTTCTTCCTGATTATAGCATTCCTGGTTGACGGTGAAATAAAGGGGCCCCTCGCCGCTGCGCTTGAATTCCAGTGAATGACGGCGCTCCTTCAGCACGTCGGGGCCGATCCGAACGGACCGGGGCGGCAGCATGATATTGCCGTCCAGCGCGACACGCTCAATCAGCCGGCCGTCCAGCCGGACTTCGATCCCGGCCGTAACCTTGCCGGGCGCCAGCGACGACAGATACTGATGCAGGGCCTCGACGCACGCGGCATTCTGCCGGAACGCCGTATCCTGCAGGGAATAGCGGCGGTTTTCCGCCAGATATTTAGCCAGTTTCGGCAACAAGGCGGAGCCGGGTTCCGCCTGAAGGAGCAGTCGCAGGTAAGCGGCGTTCGCCTCCAGCTCCGTGTAAACGCCGGAACGGATCAGGGTATTCTCCGCGCTTTTCAGCCGTATCGTGAAATTGGCCGGATTCTCGACCAGGAACTGGCTCAGGTTCCGCAGCACCATCTGCCGCTGTTCCCCGCCGCAACTCAGGCCGAGCAAGGCCAGATGATACAGCGTCAACTGTTTGCGCCGCTCGTAAATAAAATCCTTGAAACCGGAATCCTGTTTACCGGCGGCGGACAAGGCATAATTCACCATGGCGGCGGTATTCAAGTCCATTTTTTCGCGGTCGCGGGCAGTATAGGCCAAAAGCCATGCGACTCCGCCCGCGAGGGCTTTTTCATCGATTTTGAACCCGGACCCGGCGGCGGCGGACAGCGCCGCAACCGCATAAGCCGTGGTGTCCGGCGCCGAAACTTCGTAATAACCGGAGAACCATCCCCAGCCGCCGTCCGGATTCTGATAATCGGCAAGCGTTTTCAACGTATCAAAAGCGATTTTGTTGAATTCCGCTTCGTTGTAAACCATGGAATACTCCGGGGGAATCTTGTGAATCAGCCCGGTCTCGATGTTGAACTGGACAAAACGCCGGGCGGCAATCAACGCGTGGAGCCGTCCGGTGAGGGCGTAAAGGTCCCGGCGGTCGTTGACGATCAGCGCAGGCAGCAGTTCGACGACATTCGAAGCGGGGGAAGTCGCCAGCTTGACTTCCACCATCGCGGACCCCGGAGCAATCCGACGCGGAAATTCGAGCGGCACAAAAATGCTGTCGGAACTCTTTCGGTCCATGAACCCCGCAATGCTCCACAACTGTCGCAGACCATAATCCAATACCGGCAATTTCTGCTGCAGCGCGTCGCTGCTGTTGCCGGCGGTCGCCCGGGCGGTGACTTGCGCGGTTCCGGGCTTCACAGCCTTGACCGTCCAGGCATTCCGGGTTTCGTCCGGTTCGGAGGGCAGGCTTTTCGGCTTGCCGAGAATGGAAAGGATGCCGTCTTCCGTATTCAGCACGGCCTGGACATCCCGATTCCCGGTTGAGTTGTGAATCACGCCCATGAACCGGGCGCGGTCGCCGCTCACCAGAAAACGCGGCATGATCAGCCGGATAAACAAATCTTTTTTCGCGACAAATTCCGTTTCGCCCTGCCCTACGGCATTGGCGTCGTCAATCGCCCATACCCACCCTTTCCAAGCGGTAATATCATCGGGAAGCGGTACCGGAATAGTGCTTTCGCCATTTTCATTCGTCAATACGGCGCAACGCCAGACAGCGGAATCCCGGAAATCGCTCCGCATCACCGTATCGCCGGAAACATCGCCGCCGCCGGCTGCAGCAACGCCATCCGCCGCCATATTCGCCGCCATCGGGGCTGCTTTCTGCATTTTAAACCGCGCCATTCCTTTGGAGCCGCCTGTCATAGCGGTCATCGCGCGCCCCATGTTGAAGTAACCGCCGAAATACGGGCGCGGACGGAGCTCTCCCCAGAAAAACTTGCGCACATCCGGGACATTGCTGCCGCCGCTGATGTATTCCAATGCCTTATCGTATACGGCGAGGGTGAAAATTCCCTTTACGCCTTTGCCGGAGGCATCGGTAATTTTCAGGTTCAGGGCGCCCTCCGTGCCGGGGGCGAAATGCGGCTGGGAGGGGGAAATATCCACGTTCAGGATTTTCCGGTCCGGCGGAATTTTCAGTTCGATCACATCGCTGAAACGTTCGCCGTTGCGAACCATTCCCGCCTCCACGAACATATTCGGCATATCCTGTTCCCGGAGCTTGATTTTGCGAACCGCCATGCCGCTTTCCAGACGGACAATCTCCGGTTGCTTCCCTTCGTCGACGCGCTCGAACCAGAGCACCACTCCGTCTTTAACGCCGGACGTAATCAACAGTTCCGCCGTATCGCCGGGCGCATACAGTTCCCGGTCGGCAAAAATCTTCAGATTGCCGAATTCATAATCAATTTTTTCCCGTTCCCCGCCCAACACCACCACATCGCGGATCACTTCGACGTCCTGCTCTCTTTCCCCGGCCCGGACCGATACCCGGAGCCGGTAAACACCCGGATTGTTGAACCGGAACGAATGTTTCAGCAATCCTTTTTCGCCAATCTTAAGCCCGGTCCAATCGCGCAAACGGGTTTCCACCGCCTTGCGGTCCGCGTCATAAGCGATGGCAAACAACGCAATTCCAGCCAGGCCGGAAGCCGGACGGCGGGCCGCATCGAACAGCCGGATATCGGCAACGGCGTCCTCCCCGACCCGGTAAAAACCTTTGTTCATTTCAAGCTCCGCCCGGTACGGCGCGGCCGCCGCCAGCACCGAACCGGAACCTTTGACGGTACGCCGGGTCGCATCGCTGACCTCCGCGGAAATCCGATAGAAATAGTCCCGTTCCGCCGCACTCTCCACCCCGGCTTCGTCGACAATGCTCAACTTGAACGTACCGTCCTCACCCAATTCGCCGACGCCGCTCATCACCAGCTCCTCCGGATACAGCCACGGGCTGATCGTGTTTTCGTACAGCCAGGAATAATTCTGCAATTTCGCCAATGGCCTCAGCACCGGCTGGCGGCTGACCCGATATCCCACCTTGCCCCGTACCGGCCCGCCGAAGTAATATTCAGCCTTGACCACGGCGTCGAATTTTTCGCCGCGAATCACGGTTTCCCGCGAAGGCCGGACCTCCACTTCAAATTCAGGCTTGCGATATTCTTCGACCCGGAACGTCAGACCCCGGCTCAGGTTCTCCGGCAAACCCGTTCCCTTGAACACGATCCGGATTACCGCCGAGCCCAATTCGACTTCGTCCGGCAGGGTAAAGTTCCCCCACAACATGCCGGCGGCGTCGGTTTTAAGTGTTTTTTTCCAAATTTCACTGCCTCTGGCGGTATTGACCGTGACTTCGGCCTCCTGTTCGCTGTAAATTTTCGGTTTGTCCGCCTGCTGATTCAGGTCCCGCAGCCAGAACTGAAAATTGACGGTGTCCCCGGGCCGGTATACCGGCTGATTCGAGATCCCGAAAACCTTCAGCCCATGCCCTCCCCGCTCCATACGATATGGCGAATACGAATAATGCAGGGCAAACGCATAGGACGATTTGCCGCTGCCGTCCATCACCTCGATCACATAGGAAAAATGTTCCTTGAATTTCTCCTGCGATACCACCGCCAGACCCCGGGCATCGGTGGAGACCTCGAATTCTTCAATCAGGCGCGTAACCGGTTTCCGGCTCCGGTCAGTGCGGCATCCCCAGAACTTGACCTTGCGGCCCTTCACCGGTTCGCCGGAAATGGCGTCGGTCACATAACAAATCACGGAATCCTTGAGCGCGCGAACCTCCAGCGAGTATTCCGAAATGCAGATGATCTCCCGGAGTTCCTCTTTGCCGGAAACCAAGGCGGTCAACAGATAGACGCCGGGCTTCGTCACCGGCAGAATCATTTCGATCCGCTGCTGCCGGAATTCCGTACCGGGGTCCAGCTTCACCATCCATTGATCGATCGCCGCGCCGAGGAATTGTTCTTTCTGCTCCGTGGTCAGAATTTGCCGGAAACTCATGAAATCATGGAATGTGTCCAGATATTTCTGCTCCGTCAGCTCCTTCCGAATCACTTCCAGAAAACGCTCCATGTCGAATGGGCGCAGTATCAGGTCCACCTCCGGCGTATTGGTGTAATTGAACACCACCACCGGTTTCCGCCCGGCCCCGAACGCATGAATCTCTTCAAAAAAGCCGGTGCAGCCGGTCAGCTCCTGGTATTCTGCCGTCAGGCTGCGGTCCGCCGCGTCGCCATTCTTATCGAGCCATTCCTTCAGGATGCCGACCGCGTCGCGGAGACGGTCCCGGGTCCGGTAAATCCCGCTCAACCGGGCGAACGGCTCGGGGCGGTTGAATTGGAGAAGCGATTTGTAGATCAGGATCGGGTTCTGGTCGTCCGGCAGCGAAAAGCGCCGGAAACCGTTCGCCAGCATGGCAAAAAATTCATGGTCCCCCAATTCCCGCTCCCCGCCGGACGACTGGAACCGGTAGATATTCTCGCAGAACTGCCCGGCCAGAAAATCGGCCAGATTCATTTCAGCATTATAAACATCGCCCGCTTTCTGCGCCTGGGCCAGCGCCCAGCGCCAGCGTTCGCCGTCGTTGACGGCGGCTTCAAAGCTCGCCGGGACCTGATACAACACCGGCGAGCCGTCCGGATTCACCGGAGGCGTACCGTAAACAGGACGTTCGGTGCCGAACTCGGGAAAGCGTTCGATTTCGGTCAGGTTCCGGAGGCGCCAGGAATATCCGTTGCCGCGGTTGTATCCCAGCACGCCGGCCAGCGTCAGGAAGTATTCCGCGCGTTCCATGTTGCTGAGCGTTTCCAGTTGCAGCCTGACGCCCAACAGCAATTGCAACGCCCGCACCCGGTCGCGCTCGCCGCAGAACACAACCCCTCCGCGCGTAGGGCCGCGGGTGAAAATCCCGCCCACGGTCTGTCCGTAATCCGGCAGCCGCCCGCCGATCAACGACGCGGCAACCGCCCGGATGGTCAAAGGCTGCCCGGCGGCAAGCTTGATCACCTCGCCCGCAAAAGCATCATAATCGGCATAAAGCCTGGCCTGAAGCAGATCGGCAACCGCGCCGTTGAAAAACTCCGCCCGTTTGGCGTCCGCGAGATCAGGACTCAAAGCCAGTTTGCGGTAAATTTCATAGGCTTCCCGGTAATTGCCATCGCTGCTGAGCTTGGCCGCAGTTTCAGCGTCCGCACCGGATACCGATGCCAGGCATACTGTCAGCAGAACCAAATTCAACACGATCGTTGCCAGACTTCTCCAATTCATCATGCGGTCCTCCTTATTCGGACAGTATCTCCATACCTCCGGCATCAATGTGGCACTTTTTGCGCATGGCGTTAAATTCTTTCTGCCACACTCCGTATTCGATTTCACAGACTGCGGTGCCATCGCTCAACACAGGCTTCACATAACGCACCGGGCATTTGGCCAGCGCGGCCGCCAGCGACAGATCACCCCATTTCAGGAAGCCGGGCACATGCAATGCCATGGTAAAATAATCCGGTATGCCGCGGGCCACAAACTGATAACTCAACGGAGCGTCGTTCAACGTCACGCCATCCACTTCGCCGAACAGCGCCGCACAGCTCAACGCGGCAATCCCGGTTTCACGGTAGCCATACAGGGAAACCCGATCCGCATCAAACCAGAGCCGCAGCGCCGAATTCACACAATCGAGTTCGCGCGCCCACTCTCCGATCACAGTGCGCCCGAGCCAGAGAAACCCGCGTGAAAGCTCGTGAAAAGGCATCCGGCTGTCCATCGAACCGGCGGTCTGTCCGGTCCCTGACAAATCGACCAGAGCCACGCAGCAACCTTCCTTCAAGGCTTTTTCCACCGGTTCGTCCGGTACGGCATTCATGCCGTCCGGGTGGGCAAAAATGATATAGCCGGAAGGATTTTTGACGTTTTTCACCAGCAACGGCAACATTTTCCCGCAGGTGGTTTCGATGCAGAGGCGGTGCCAGCCATCCTGGGTTTCGTATTCGTGGACCATCGGTTCCAGCGGCTGTTCGGCCCGCAGAACCGAAGCCAATTCATCACGTTTGCGGTCTTCGCTGAACGAACTGCGCTTCAACATGGCCTTGCGGAATTCACCGCTCCGCTCGCTGCAATATTCGAGAATGGTCTTGATTTTCTTGTCGCGTTTGCCTTTTTCATAAATCATCATCTGGTCTTCCGGCACGACCTCAAGCGCTTTAAAGGCCTTCGGCATTCCGAGCCCCTTCCCTTTCAGGTGAAGTTCGAACCAGCCGAACATGGCCTCCTGAATCTCCGGCCAATAGCCGTGTTCCAGATTGAAGACCTGATAACTCAGGCAGTCATCCGCTTTCAGGCGGCGGTAAACGCCTTCGGCCGGCCTGTATGAACGGAGCATTTCGGCCGGATAGAAGGTGGGATTCGTATCCTTGAGGCAGTTGCAGATTTTCAACGCCCGCGGCGCCGCCAGCGCCAATACGCCGGATTCCTCGGTCAAGGTCAATCCGTCCGGAAGCAGTTCGCAAACACAATTCACCCGCCCGACGTATGACTCGAAACTCCCCACGCTCACCACCGGCACCGCCGCCTTGATCCGCTCATCCATCGCCGCCAGCCACATGGTCTGGTTGCCGCCGCCGCTGGCGCCGGTCGCGCCGATCTTCTTCGCATTCACGTATTTCAGCGAAGCCAGCAGATCGACCCCGCGCATATTGTCAACCACCTGCGCGCCCATCAGCGTCTCGCCGAGGTTCATGACCGAACCGCCGAGATTGCCGCCGTGGTATTCATATTCGCCATGAACGCTGGACCGCTCCCCCGACCCCCAGGCGTCCACGGACAGGCATACATAGCCGTTCATAGCCAACAGGTGCCCGCACTGCTGCACCCGCGCCGCCAGACGCCCCTGCGCCCAATGCCCATGCATATTGATGACCGCCGGAAAGGGACCGCGTCCGTTCGGCACATAAAGCGTTGCCGTTACATGAACTCCCGGACGGCTCTGGTAGGTAACTTTGCGGATGCTGTAGCCCTTCATCTTGATGGTGCCGTGTTCTTTATAATCAAGGTCCAGTTTGCCGTCATAAACAGTACCGAGCCGGCTCCATATTTTATTTCTCAATTCGGCGGCATATTCTTTCCAGGGGGCGGGTTCCAGTACCGGCACTTGGTTCACGGCGAAGCGGCGCACCGCCTCAAGCCTCAAGGAATCGTGCACATACCCCTGCAGATTTTCAAACCATACCTTCGGACGCTTATTCATCGCTATTCCTTTTATTCTTCGTTAAACAGAAATTACTCCGGACCTGTCTTCCATGCAATCATCCGTAATCCCGGTAATATAAAACCATTTCCGGCAAAATGAAAGCCGCCGCCCAATCATTTTTTCCGGAATCGGAAAGAATCCCCGATATTTCCCCCGCAAGCGGTTCGCCGCATAACTGTTTCCGGAAAAAATTCGCGTCCCAGGCTGGACAATCAGACCGCCCCATGCTAATTTTATGGCACAACCATATTTTCCGGTTCCGGTCATTATTACATGCGTCAACATGCAAGAGGGGGGATTCAGATGAAATCATTATGGGTCTGGGTATTGGTATTGGCGGCGGTCATGCAGTCCGGCATTCCGCTGAACGCGTTCGAAGGAAACATCCTCTGTACGAAAACACCAAACATTCAAGATCAGTGGCGGGGAATCCTGCCCGGACGCCCCCCGGTGATCCCCATCTGTTCACAGGTGGTCCGGCTGGAACCGTTTACCGTGAACGTATCTTTCATGAATCCGACCATCAAAGACGGCAAAGTCCACGTCTCCGCCAAATTGAAAATGTTGAACCCGGCGGGGGCGACAACGTTCGAAACCCCATTGCAACCGCTGACGTTTGCCGCAGAAAATGCCAAGTCCGTGTTTATCTTCCCCGACTATATCGCCGTGAGCTTCGATCCGCCGGACGCCGCGGGGAAATACGTATTCACCGTGGACCTCAAAGACGAAAACAGCGGCGCCGTCCATACCGCGAATGCATCCATCGAATTGAAAGATCAAATAGCACTGGCGCCTGACCAGGATCCGATTGCCGCGCTGTCCTCCTATCACCGAACCCCCACACCCCAGAATATCATCCCGGCATTCCGGCAATTCCTGACAATGCTCCCGCAGCTCAAACAGAAACAGGGCAATAATTTTGATCCACGCTCGATCCTGTCATTCTTCTTTCATGCATTGCGGATGAATCCGCAGCTTCATGCGGATTTCGCCCAAACGGTGGATGCGCTTTCGAATCCGGAAGAACGGTTCATGGGCGTAATCATCCTGCATGAGCTCGGCGAAAAGCCGTTCGCCATGCTCTCCAAAGAATCGCAAAAGATGTGGAACCCGCAATTGGCACAAGTTTTTCAGGTCGACACCGTGACGATGCCCCCGCAGCTGGATATCCTGTGGAGCGAATTCCTGACGACCGGGCAAAAAGCCCCGCTGGTGAAAATCGTCGATGCGGTCAAACTGTTGAAGGGAAACCTCTCGCCGGACGATTACAAAAAAATAGCGCAACCGACCAGGGAAGACCGTGAATCCCTGATGCGGTTCATGACCGGCATGGCTGCGGCATGGTCATTGGGCAGCAATGCCCAGCAGCACCAGCTGGCCGCGTTTTACCTGGAAGCGATGCTGGCCCGCAAAGAGATTGCAGATTCGTTTACAAATGTAATCATCTCGCAAAAACTGAACGAAGCCGCCAAGCCGCAAAAACCCGCTACACCCGGAACAACGTCCGTAAACCGATAAATTCACCGTTGAAAATCTGAAAACCACCATGCACAAACAGGTGACCCATATACTTTTCCCGGGCCTTAATATTATCGATAATATTATTGATTAACATAAATAATATGCTTTTTATTTCTTTATGGCTATTGACATTTCAGATGGACGGGGTTATAATTATAACCATTAATATGGATGATTGGGTGATGAATCTTTATACCAAAATCGAAAACGATCTGCAGGACGCCATTATCGACGGACGCCTGAAGCCCGGGGATAAAATTCCATCGGTTAACGATCTGCGGATAAAGTACAATGTCAGCCACATCACAGTCCGCCGGGTTTATCAGAATCTGGGAGACAAAAAACTGATCTGCAAGCGCGGCCTGGGTTATATCGTCCAGAGCAAAGAACAAAACGACTATCAGCCCCGCACCAACACCATCGGGTGTTTTTTACGCCCTCCGCGGCCGCGAAACAACTATGACAACTTTTTCAATGATATTCATAGCGGTATAGAATGGGAATGCTCGCTACGCGGCATGAATTTCTACGCGCCTCATATTTGTTCCTATCTGGCCCAGCCTTATACGCTGACGCCGGAAAAGCTTGAACTGTTCATTCCGGCCATGAAAGAATGTGCCAAAATGGTTGACGCCTATATCGTCGACGAGCGCATACCCGATAACATCCTGGGCGCGGTCATGTCGGTGGTGGACAAGCCCTTTATGCTGGTCAACCGCTACAGCGCGCTGCCGAATATCGACGTGGTGGTGCCGCCGTACCGGGCAAACATGCAGCGCGGATTCGAGGCTGCACGCCAGATGAGGTATGACGCGCTGGTGTATTTGCAGAGCGGACACCCCCGGGGAAAAGAATTGACGGCGGTCTTCGAACATTATCGGAGTAACTGGCCGGAAGTCAAAGTAATTCCCGATTGTTCCATCGAAGACTGGAAAGTGACCAATGAAAGACTGTCGCAGGCCCTGAAGGAGCTTCTGAAAAAGACGCGGCGGTTGCTGATTTTCTTCGAAGGAGGAGGTTTGTATGAATTGCTTCTGAACCATATATTGAAACATCCCGAATACCGGCTTGGCGACAACTGCGGAATTATGATTTCACAGAACTACGGCTTCCCCGATACGATCCCGGTCCGCCCCGCCTGCTTTGTGCTGAAACCGGAAAAAATCGCCGGATTGGTTGTCGAAAACCTGCTGGAAAGGTTGAAAAACCGTAACCGCCCTTACAGTTGCTACAGCCCTCCCCCGGAAATCGACCTGGGAGAATCCCTGTACCCCATATCACCCAAACCATAAACAAAGAGGTTACCCCATGAAAAATGAGCATAGTCCCGGAAAAGGTTCGTTGGCTACGCATTTCACACTAATAGAGCTTCTGATTGTTATTGCGATTATAGCAATTCTTTCTTCAATGCTGCTGCCGGCATTGACCAGCGCCCGAGAGAAAGCCGTCGGCATAAAATGCGTAGCCAATATCAAGCAGATGTCGCAAATCACCAGCATGTACCAGGTCGATTTTGACGGCTGGGTCCTCGGCAATACCGCCGGTGAAACCATCTACGGCAACAGCGCCAGAAAATATTACCCCAATGTCCTGTCGTATAGCGGTTACCTCAAAGCGGTTTACAAAACAAGCCCGAATGGCGGTAATTGGTTTCCCCCGCTTATCACCTGTCCGAAAATCATGGCACATGCCAGAATCGCCGGAAGGGCCGTTACCGATGAAGGGTTGGTTCACCCCATCTATTCGTACGGCCTGCCCGTTCAGTATTGGGATGAAACCGGGGAAAACACCTTCATGCTTCCGTCCAGTTTTTTCAAGGCCGCAGGGCCCCGGTACGCCAGGCCTTCTTCGATGGCTTATTTTGCTGACACGGCCCATTATAATTCCGGCAATCCGTATCCGTGGTATACCTGGACCATAAGCCGTGCCTCCACACCAAGTTACGTCATCGCCGGCATTCACCGGGGAAACGCGAGCATGTCGTTCCTCGACGGCCGCGCCGAAAATGTCCGGGCAGGCGAAATTGAATCCAAATACAATATGCAGAATTACATTGGAGCCTATTTATGAAATGCTTTTTATCGGTGCTGGCTGCCGTTCTGTTTGTGCTTGCCCGGGCGGGTGACGAAGAAAACCTGGCTCTCGGCCGTCCATATACGATGGTACCGCCGCCGAATCATGCGCTTTGTTCCGGGCCGGAAGACGCCACCGACCTGACCGACGGCAAATTTACGGTCAAACAGCCGATGGCTGTCGACCAGGGCGCGGCGGGCTGGCGAGTCGGGCGTTCCTCCGAAGTTTGCATCACGATCGATCTGGAAGCGGTCAAATGGTTCAACCGGGTGACTTTCAGCACCGGCGGCGGTTCGCCCAGCATCAGTTATCCGGATTTCATTAACGTCGAGGTCAGTACGGACGGTTCGAAATTCTATCAACTGGGGAGTCTGACCGCCCTCAGTAAAAATCCCTGGCCACCGGTGGACGCTGGTTACCGCAACCTGATTCTAGATGCGGACTTTCAGACGGTGGAGGCGCGGTATATCCGCCTGCGCTGTGTCGTTTCCGGCCTGTTCATGTTCTGCGACGAGATCGAAGTTTACGCCGATACAGCCCCGCCGGTTCAACTGCAAACCCTGGCTCCGGCTCTGGAATCCGAGGAATTCCTGCATACGCTTCCCGCCCTGATCATAGAGAACTGCATCCGCCGCAGTTACTCCACCCTGCTCGGCAGAATCAAAAAACAGCTTACCGCCCCTGAACTGTTGGCTCAAGCGGCGACTCTAGGAAAAAGAATCCAGCAATGGACGCTGCCTGGACAAGCGGCGGATTTCAGGGCTGTTTACCCCATCGATTTGTTGCACCGTGATATTTTCCGGCTCAACGCAGCCAACTCCCTCCGGGAAAACCTGGCGGTCTGGGAAACGCCGGTCTACGATCCGTTGGATGCCCTGGCGGAACCGGCGGTACAAACGGAAACGCATCTGCAAGTCGCCATGATGAATCATGAACGCCGCATGGCTGCGGTAAATCTGCGCAGCGGCGGTTTGAAGCCGGTAGAGATCACCGCCGTGCTGAAGGATCTCCCCGGCCGGATTTACCGTACTGAATTTCTGGACGCCAATTCCCTGCGCCAAACCTCGACCGTCCTGCGGCAGGTGGAAGGGCCTTTCACGGTATACCCGGGATTGGCTTCGCAACTGGTATTGGAATTTGCTCCGGACACGCTTCCTGCCGGGGAGAATCGGGGCATACTGGAGTTGTCCCATGAGGGGGAACGCCGTGAGATCCCGATCACCCTGGCGATTGCGAAGAAACGCTTCCCGGATAAAACGGCGCTGTCTTCCGGCATGTGGGACTATCTGGAATTTCTGCCGCAGCCATTACAGCGCCGGTCTCACCGCTGGCCGGGAGCCGTATTGCGCGACATCCAGAAAGAACACCTGATTCACGTGACCTTCGGGTACCATATTCTGGGAAACGCCTGCCGCCCGCAGCATTATCTGGCAAAAGAAGATCTCGATTTTTCCGGCTTCGATAATTGGGTCCGGAATTGGCCGGATGCCGAACATTACGTATTATACCTCAGCCTCAAAGCCGATTCAAAACCGAACGGGATGGCGCCGGGTTCGCCGGAATTCAATGCCGCAGTGAAAAAATGGGCGGAACGCTGGGACCTCCATCTGGAAACCCTGGGGCTTGTCGACGGAAAACTGGTGTTTCAGCTCATCGATGAACCCCGCACGGAACAAGACTATGCCGTGCTTCAACACTGGATCAAGGCATTCAAGTCCGGTTCCCGTCATATCGCGCTGTTCAGCAACCCCCTGCAATTCAAGACGGAATATGCGAAATACCTGGAAGGCACGGATATCCTCTGTCCGATTGCCCCGCTGATGTTCGATTACGCCTCCGCCCCGGCTGCGGCGCTGCGAAAACATGCGGTTTCTCCCGAAAAACTCTGGGTGTATCGCTGTTCCGCCGGGCCATTCAACACCGATCCGGGGTATTACCGGAACCAGGCATGGCTGGCGTACCGCAACAATGCGGTCGGTTCCATGTTCTGGGCACTCGGCGATATCGGCAGAAGCGCCAATAACGGGCGCAATCAATATTTGACCCGCCCGGTTTATTATTCGCCGTTAATCTTCGACGGCAGCAGAATCGATCCCACCAAGCATTTGAAAGCCATACGCGACGGGATACAGGATTACGAATATCTGGTAATCCTGAGCGGGATGATAAATTCAGCCAAAAACATCGGTGCGGATACGTCGAGAGCGGAAGCGTTGATCCGGGAGGCATTGCTTCACCTGACCCGGCCGGAAAGCCTGGGACAGCTCAACCCCAACGGTTCAAGTCCGGCATCGTCCGCCGAAAAATACCGCCTGGATATTCTGCGGCTGATCGAGCGCGGGTTCGATTGATTCCAGCCAGAGTCCTCGACAATCAGGACAGTGAACGCCACAGGTTCATCGTGGCATAGGAACGCCAGGGGCGCCATGCTTCCGAAATTTTCAGAATTTCTTTTTCGGGCATGTCCCGAAGCGCCTTTTTCACCCCGTAATCGGTGTGAGGAAATGCGTCGGGCCAGCTCAGTCCGCGCATCGCGATATACTGGGCGGTCCACGGACCGATCCCGGGCAGCGCCATCAGTTTCGCCATTTCCGTTTCCGGGTCGGCATACCGGGAAAGCGCGATGGAGCCCGAAGCCATCGCCCGCCCCAACGCCAGAATCGACCGCGCCTTCATGCCGGTAATCCCGATGGGGCCGAATTGATCTTCGATCCGTCCCGGAAGGCGGCAGACCGTTTCCGCCGAAGGGAAAAAAACGGTCAGGTCGCCGTATGGCGTCTCCGCCTGTTCGCCGAAAGCCACCGCCAGACGCATCGCCAGCGTCCGGGCCGCCTTGACCGTGATCTGCTGTCCCAGAACGGCGCGGACAGCCATTTCGAACGGATCGAAACAACCAGGAAGCCGCGTTCCCGGCACACAGAGCCCTGCGGCGAATTCATTCATCACCGAGAGCCGGTCATAGATTTCAAGCGGTTCGCAATCCAGATCGAACAGCACCCGCACACGGGCAAGGAGCTCCGAAACCGACGGCATCAACGAAGGGGAAAACGTCACCAATAACTGATTTTTCCGGCTGTCGTTCTGCACGGACATCCAGCCTCGGACGCAAGTGTTGCCGGACTGCATGGACACCGTTCGCCGGTAAACATTTTCCGTTGCCGATTCGACGCCGGGGATAGCCCGCACCGCCAGAAACGACAGGATTTCATCCCACCGGTACGGAGGGCGATAGCCAAGCCGGAGCGTAATCTCCTGTTCTACGGCCTGCTTCCGGACGGATACCGTTTTGCGCAAGGCGGTTGGGGGCAGCCGATAATGGCATTTGAACAGATCATTGAACCGGCGGAGGCTGCCGAACCCCGCCGTCAAGGCGACTTGGGAAACCGGCAGGCGGGTATCGGTCAAGAGGCTTTTCGCCAGCAACAGCCTGCGCGTCTGCAAATACTGAACCGGAGATATGCCGAATTCCGCCATGAACACCCGCCGTAAATGCCGGTCGGTAACATTCAGCGACGACGCCAGATTCGCCAGGCTGCGGTCGAACAGGCCGTCTTTTGCGATCCGAAACGCAGCTTGTCCGGCAAGCCGTTTCGACGTATCCATCGCGGAAAGCCCCGGCGCGAGCTCGGGACGGCATTTCAGGCAGGGCCTGAATCCCGCCGCTTCCGCCGCCGCCGCATTGCCGTAAAAAGAACAATGTTCGAATTTCGGCGTCTTGACCCGGCAGACCGGACGGCAGTAAATTCCCGTCGACATCACACCGACAAATACGCGACCGTCAAACCGTGTGTCGTGCGCGCAAAAAACCGCATAACAGGCGTCCTTGTCGCCAAGAATGGAATTGGACCGATTCATTGGTGCCTCCGGTTCCGCCGCCGCGCTTACAGCGCCGTTCCTTTGGATGGAATATAAAAATCGTCCATATCGGCTTTTTCCAGGGTCAACAAGGTTGTTTTCACCCGGAGCCCGCCCGCGTATCCGGTCAGGTTCCCGCCGGTCCCCACGACGCGGTGGCAGGGAATGATGATGGAAATCGGGTTATGACCGACTGCTCCCCCCACCGCCCTTGCCGACGAAGACGGCCGCCCCCCCGGAGCCATGAGCTGCCGGGCGATGTCGCCATAGGTAATGACCTGCCCATACGGAATTTTCAGGAGGATATCCCAAACCGCCTGACGAAACGGACTGCCGAAGGGAGCCAACGAAAAATCAATGGCGGGATTTTCTCCGGCGAAATACCGTTCCAGCCATTCCTCCGCCTTGCGGAATACCGGAAGACGATGCTCCATGTGGCCGGGCTTCAGGGTAACGCCGAAATGCTTCTGCCCTTCCACCCACAATCCGGTAAGGTTGTCGCCGTCACCGGCAAGGGTCAACAGCCCGACGGGCGACTTGACGGTATGCGTGTAATCCATAAACAAATCTCCTTCTATTCAGTTATAGTTCTTATTATAGCACCGATCGGTTTTTATGCTCGCCATTTTCGGACATGAAATTAATAAATTATGCCATGTACAGTTTTTTCAATCACAAAAGCAGAGATGCCAGGCGAACCGCCACATTCTTTGCAAATAGGAAGCGAAAGTTCTTGAATTTTCCGGTTTCCGGCAGTACTTATATGAATTGTCATAAATATTAAGCAATCAATCGAGCTAATTTCAAAAGTATTTAA
>DHTZ01000023.1 GCA_002408885.1 Lentisphaeria bacterium UBA5247
CCAATACTTTTGAAATTGGCTCACCATATATGATTTATCTAGTGGTGGTGTTTCCTTGCAACACGTTTATCAAGTCATTGCGTAATGAATTCAAAATACATTCAAATCTATCAGCAGCAGCATGAGCCGCCCTGTATTCCTCAATATGGCCGCTCCTTAATGCATCTTCATGGGAAAAGAATGCTTCCCGAGATTTATACAATAAACTATCTATTTGTTGATGTTGTTCATTAATAAATATTTTATTTGCATACCAACATCTAAGACTTTTTGAATAGGATTCTCTTACATCGTTTGTTAATTCAGAAAAATATTTTTTTCTTTCGTCTTCATTTGAGTAATATGGATGCATAGGCTGGGTTAAAGTTCTTAACGCAAGATGAAGCATTGATAAATTAGAATGCAAATCGGTGATGGCTTTGGCTTGATCATTATACCAGCGAGAAAATCGAATATTATTTTCATTCAGAAAACGTTGATACCCTGCCTTATATCCTTCTAATTCCTGCTGTTGAACAGTTTTAAAGCACTCCAATTCTTTTTCGTATTTGGCATCAATCTGCTTACGCCAAAGATATATGATTATCCCTGATATACCACCACTGCCAAGAATCGTTACTCCGAGCATTGATAAAAATTGTGTCCATTCCATCTAAAATCACAGTCCTATATTCTAATTTTTTTCAATTCTTTAATCTGATTGTTTATTGTCAACCGCTTATCAAACTGTTTTTCGCTGTCGCGTTTTTTCTCCAGCCGGACGATTTCCTTTTCCTGTTTGCGCTGTTCAGCCAAACGTTTAACCAAAGTCTCCAGGCGCAGAAAACTGGTTTCCTGCGGCAAGTCCGCCACATGACGAAACAATTCCACATACAACGCTGCCATATCCAAAGCATTCGGCATCGATTCAGTACAACCATCATCGATACAACACCATCCGGTCGAGAAATATTCCAATATCGAACCGGCAACAACCTGATTTTTTGCGATTTTTTTATGTCCGGTAATCAGATTCTCAAACCACCCATATCTCAAGATAAAGAAAATATAATGCGGAATCGCCATATCAATGGCTTTCAAGACCTCGATATCGCATTCCTGTTTGCGCAGCTCCAGTTCAAACACCTGAATCTCCTCCAGGCCATCACGGGCGGGGATATGCAGCGACACAGGAGCAAGTTTATAACCTACAATTGCTTGCGCCATATCGGGCAGGAAGCCTTGACCTGCAAAGAGATTTGGCCGGTTAAACTTGATGTCGCACGGCGTCGGCTGCGGTCGGTTTTGCAGGATTTGATCTATGTCGGATGTAAATTCACCCGACATGCGAATGTTTTTATTGTGAAGTTCGGGCGGCGTTGTCCGTGGTTCAAATGTTTCCGAGAGATTTACGCAAGATGTTGACAATCAAATATTCAGAAAATCAATACGGGAGGTGCCGATAAGAATTTCAGTGGAGTATTATGCCTTGGGATTGGGGCTTCCAATCATTTTTAGTTGAAAACGATGAAAATAAGTCGTTCAGGAACGACAAAGAATATTTCCGACCGAAAATGATTCGAAAACCAAAACAAAGTGACTGAAAAATCAGCCAAAATAACTATGATGAGGAGATCACGATGATCTCTTCACGGAATCAGGAAGGAATAAACGAAGATGATGATTCACCGAAAGAAAAGCTTGACATTTACACTTGTAGAGTTGTTGGTCGTTGTTGCTGTTATTGCGATCCTTGCCGCGATGCTGCTGCCGGCGTTGGCCAAGGCGCGGGAATCGGCGCGCAGGGCGTCTTGTGTCAGCAACCTCAAGCAGTTGGGGCTGGGAGTGCATTCATATGTCAATGATCACGATTATTTCATTCCGGGGTTGGAAAAAAACGCCATCTGGGCGGATTCGATCTGGTCGCGGCGGTTGTTTAATCACGGTTATATTCCGCAATGGCAGGTATTTTACTGTCCGAGCGATCCAAACCGGACTCCGAACAACGGCACGAGCGGAAACTTCTATCCCCCCGCCGCCAATTTCTTCTGGCGTCATACGACGTCCTACAGCATGAGTTCGGATTTCGGCGTCCCTTATATGACGGGATATCCTTGGAAGAAGTTTGACAAAAAGTACAGTTCCCTCCCCATGCTGGCCAAGCAAAGCTACATCATGCCGCCGGATAACAGCAGCAGCGGGGACCTGCCCTATTACTTCCCTTATAATTATCATAAAAAACCCAATTTCTGGCATGGAGCCCTGTGCCCGGCGCTGTTCGGCGACGGACATGTGAGCGACATCCCGACTTCCTATTACCAATAACCCCGGAAAGGAATCTATTTTATGTGGAAAAAACACGGTCTTGTACTTTTTATCCTGACGTTCGGCGTGCTGTGCATCGCCGGGGACTTCAATGTGAAAAAATTCGGCGCATCGGGCGATGGCTCCGCCGATGATGCCCCCGCCATTCAGAAAGCCATCGATGCGGCGCTGGCCGATGGCGGTACCGTTTACTTCCCGGCCGGGAGATACCGGATCAAAAGCACCCTGACCGTTGCCGGCAACTCCGCCCACGCGGACAGCATCAACTGGATTACGCTTCGCGGCGAGGGCGGCGGCAGCAAGCTCCTGGGGGACGGCGTCGAATACATCCTGGCGGGGCGGCCGAATCCCGGCGCGACGTCGTTGTGGATGAACGGCATTCGGGTCGAGGGGTTGACCTTCAGCAGTTACGATGTCAAAAATCGCTGCGGGGGGATCGACGCCTCTTTCATGCTCCGCGCTTACGTGACTTCCTGCAATTTCATCCGGCTGAATTCAGGTATCGCCTCGGTCCGCGAGTATGGCGCGGAAGGGGCGAAGAGCCGTCATTCAATCTGGATTGTCCGGATTGCGGATTGTATTTTCAGCCGCAATAGCGACTGGCCGATCAATATTCGCCGCTCGTTCGATGTAGTAATCACCAATAACGTCATTGAGCATGGCAACGGCGGCATTCAGGTCGGGTTCGAAGAAGACGCTGCGGATGCCGCCTGCAATACACTGCGGATCGAGAACAATGTCATCGAAGGGCTCAACGCCAGCGGCAAGGCGGCTATCCGGCTCCGTTGCATTGTCGGCGGGCGGATTGTCGGCAATTACTTCGAGGCGAATCACGGCGGTGATGTCGAAATCATGCCGAAGAAAGGCGGTTGGAGCCGGGGTTTTGTGATTGCTTCCAATACATTTCAGCCGACGCAGAAGCAGCGCGATACCGGCGTGTATGGTCCGGTGAAGCTGGAAAAGGCGATTGACACCAGTATTTACAACAACTTCACTACCGGGCCGCGCCTGCTGCATTCCGACAGCAAGCCGCTGGGGCGCAATGTCGTCATGTTCGGCAATGCCATGAACAACCCGCATTCGATGGGATTCGACGGGGCGACTGAACAGGAACGACGTGTTTACGAGCAGGCCGTCGCCGCCAATGAGATCAACCGGAACCGTTTTATCCTGAACGGCACGCAGGGAGCGGTGGGAATTGATTCCAACCGGGGCGTTACGTTTGACCGGAACAGCGTATCTTATGCCGCCGCTGCTCCGGAAAGCGGGCAGGGGAGCCCCGGTGACTTTGTCTTCAACCGCAAGCCGGAAATGAAAGACGGCAAAATCGTGATCGGCTGGTATTGCCTGGCCGGCGGCAAGGATTCGAAATGGGTGGCGGTCGGCGTTGACGCCGTCGAGGCGAAATAACGGATCGTCCGCGGCAAATTTCCGGCGCGTCGGCGAGCGGTTATTGTTTGACCGGGACTTCGATGATGCGCTGGATGCCGTTGCGGTTCATGATCAGGCGGAACTTGTGGATTTCGGAGTTTCCGCCCATGCCGTAGCGCAGGATCATGTTGAAATGGTAGACGCCCGTGCCTTCGACGGTTTTCCAGCCGTTGTCGCCAAGGATAAAAAGGTCCCGTTCGGGCTGGTTCATCTTCTTCATGAAGGCGGACATGTTGTAGCGGACGATGTCATTGATGCCGTCAACCTTGAAGTCGGACCAGATGGTCCGGCAACTGTCGTTGTGGATCGTGATCCGTTTCTTGGCGTAAATGACTTCTTCGTCGTAGCCGTCCGAAAGCAGCGTCGAGATCAGGTCTTTGTCACGGGCCGCCTGGATTTTGCGGGGAATCTTGGATTGTTTCAGGAAGCTCATAAAGCTCTTGGACTCACCGATTTTGCGGTCGAGGTCGTCCCGCAGGATGGTCTTATAGTCATAATAGTGGCTGCGGATCCATTCCACGAAAAAGGAACGGGAGGATTCTTTCATCCGTTCGCGGATGATGTACGCGACCACGGCGGTGAAAATCACCCACCAGCCCAGCCCGCTTTGATTAAACGTCTGAGCAAACAGCAATACAACCGTGGCGAGTGCCATAGCCAGCCCGGCGGCGATGTTGATGGCGAACTGCTCGGCCCATTTGCCGTCGTCGATATTCTCGGTGCGGATGTAGAGGATGCTGCCCATGATTTTTTTCAGCATCCGCATCCGGTAAATGAACGTTTCATTGGTGGAGTTTTCCCGGACGATCGTCGGGTAGCCGGCGGAAAAACGGTAAGAGTTGCCCGCCTCGATCTGTTCGACGATCCGTGACCGGAGTTCCGCCTGTTCCGCCTGATTGTCCCGGTTCAACAGTTTCAGCAGCTTGAATAAGTGATGCTCGGCGACGATGCCGGTATATTCGTCGGAAAAGCTGAACATAGCCCGTTTTTCGCTGTCCAGCGTATTGAAGCCCGGAATATCGTGCAGCAGGCGTAGTTCGTCCTGAATCCGGCTCAGGGAATCGACCATCATGATGGCTTCTTCGCCGCGCAGGAGCGGATCGTGAATGTTTTCGATGCGTTCGACCTCGTCCCGGAGGGCGCTTTTCAGGATTGAACAGAACATTCTCAGCCGGTAATTGTAGTTCTCAACGGCTTCCGGTTCCTCCGGTGTTTCAATCAGGCGGCTAATGGCCGCATGGGTTTTGGCGAGCGGAGAATCGTTGCCGCAGATGATCTCGGGCAGCATGAACGCTGGCGTTTTGAAACGGATGTAGGCCGTATTGTCGCGGTAAAAATTCTCTTTGCGATAATCCTTGCTGTTGAATGGAAGGTTGGTCGGCAGGAAGATAAAGGTTTCCACCACATACTCGGTATTTTCCTGGTCCAATTGCAGGGGGTAGGTGTATTTGATTTCAAATTGATTCTTATCGCGGATGGTAATCCGCTCGCGCACACTTCCCAACATAATCCTTCCTCTCTAAAATCGGATACGAATTCACGTTCTACTCATAGACCGATGGGCACCCTTGCGTTTCCGGCATTGCGCCCGAACACGGCGTGGTATGTTAAAACGAATTCGCATAACATGAATTATAGCGTCAAAACTCGTAAATGCAAGCCGGTTTTGACTTACACCCGGCGATGGAATTCGCTCCGTGGTTCAGGCGCACAAAAAAACCCCGGCCATAGGCCGGGGTTTCGAATAGATACCTTGATGAAGTCTTATTCAGCTTTCGCTTCTTCGGCTTCAACCGCAGGCTTTTCCGCTTTTGCATCGGCTTTCTTTGCCGGTGCTTTGCGGGCTTTTTTGGGCTCAGCGGCGGTTTCTTCGCTCTTCTCGGCCTTGGGCTTGGCGGTTTTTTTCGGCTTTTCGGCCGTGTCCGCTTTCTTCGACTCGGCAACAACATCGTTGTTGGTGAGCTGGAGCATGCACATTTCGGCGGCGTCGCCCTGACGGAAGCCCAGACGGATGATCCGGGTATAACCGCCGGGACGTCCTTCGAAGGACGGAGCGATTTCGTCAAAGAGCTTCTTGACTGCAGTCTTGTCGCGCAGGTAGGAAACTGCCAGGCGGCGATGATGCAGAGTGCCTTTTTTGCCGAGGGTAACCATACGGTCGGCAAAACGGCGGGCTTCTTTGGCTTTAACGACTGTCGTTTTGATGGTGCCCGACTCGATCAGGCTGCTGACCATATTGGCGAGCATGGCCTTGCGGTGGGCGCTGGTACGACCGATCTTAAAAGTATGTACGCGATGGCGCATTATTTCCCTCCATTCGCTTCGGCCTTAAGGCGTTCAGCCTCTTTCTCCAAAGCAATGATCATGTTGTCGCTGAAAGTCATGCCGAGCGACAAACTAAGGTTATCGATTTTTTCCCTGATCTCATCCAGCGACTTCTTGCCGAAGTTGCGGTATTTGAGCATCCGGCTTTCGGTTTTGGTGACAAGTTCGCCGATGATCTTGATATTGGCGTTGTTCAGGCAGTTCATGGCGCGGACCGAGAGGTCCAGCACTTCAACGTCCTGAGAAAGAACTTTGTACAATTTCAGTTCTTCTTCGCTGAGCAGTGAAACGGCGTCCTTTTCGGCGGGCATACCGCCGAGGAACGGCTGCAGATGGTCTTTCAGAATCCGTGCGGCTTCTTCAAGGGCATCTTTGGGGGCGATGCGGCCATCGGTCCAGAGTTCGAGTTCAAGGCTGTCCATTTCGGTTTCTTCCCCGACACGGGCGGCGCCGACTACATAGTTGACGCGGGTGACCGGGCTGAACAGACAGTCGATCGGAATGGTACCGGCGGCGCGGGGCGCCGTCTGCTTTTCGGCGGGGAGATAGCCTTTGCCGGTGATGACGTCGATTTCGGCCCGGAACGGAACGTCCTTATCCAGCGTACAGATGACCTGTTCGGGATTGAGGACTTCGGCGGTGCCGTCGGTGGAAATGTCGGCCGCGGTTATCGGGCCGGCTTTGTCCTTTTTGATCTCAAACGTTTTGGTCAGGTCGCTGTAGAGGGCGACGCGGACCTGTTTGAGGTTCAGGACGATTTCCGTGACGTCTTCGACCACATTGGGCAGGCTGGCGAACTCATGGGAGGCACCGTCGATCCGTACCGCGCAAATGGCCGCTCCTTCCAGAGAGGACAAAAGCACCCTGCGCAATGAATTGCCGAGGGTATGACCGAAACCGCTTTGAAACGGAGCCGCAGTGAATTTCGTATACCGATTAGTAGCGGTTTCCTCATCCATGATGATGGAGTGAGGCATCGGAAAACCTGATGCAGCAGTCATTTATGATTCCTCCAAAATATATTTGCAGTTGGTTGACAAACTAAATTACCGTATGATATCCTTACAGCGCCTTAGGAGCGGCGGCGTTTCGGAGGACGGCAACCGTTGTGCGGAACCGGGGTGGTATCCTTGATCGCGATCACTTCCATACCGGTGGAGGCAATACCGCGAACGGCGGATTCACGTCCGGCTCCCGGACCTTTGACGCGGACTTCAACCTCTTTCATGCCGAGTGCCTGAGCCTTCTTGGCGGCATCGACTGCAATCACCTGAGCAGCGTACGCGGTACTCTTGCGGGAGCCCTTGAAGCCGTTCTTGCCGCCGGAGGACCAGCAGAGCGTGTTGCCGTGAAAATCGGTAAAAGTAACTTTGGTGTTGTTAAACGTGGCGTTGACGAAAGCAATGCCGGCGGGAACCGAACGCCCGCCTTTACGACGGACGACTTCCTTGACCTCGGCAGCGCCGCTGTCAACAGAAACGGCATCCAGAGCGGCCTTTTCCGGCTGGGCCTGAGTCTTGATCTCTTCAGACATATGATATTAACCCTTTTTTCTGTTCTATTCTTGCTGATGACACCTGGCGACGGCTTAGTTCGAAGCAGCCAGACGACGCTGTGTTTTGTCGCGGATGGCACCGACCGTAATCTTACGACCCTTACGCGTTCTGGCGTTGGTCTTGGTGCGCTGCCCGCGGACCGGCAATTTCTTCCGGTGGCGGATGCCCCGGTAGGAACCGATTGACATCAGGCGGCGGATGTCGTTGGACAGCATCCGGCGCAGATCGCCTTCGACGACCATTTCGTGCTGGAGCATGTTGACGATGGCACCGATCTGATCCTGAGTCAGGCTGTCGGCCCGCAGGTCAGCCGGAATATCCAGCTTGGTGATAATTTCTTTTGCTTTGGCCGGACCCACACCGTAAATGTACTGCAAGGCAAATTCGACCCGTTTTTTTCCTGGAATTTCGACACCGATAATACGTGGCATATGGCAATTCCCTTTTTAACCTTGTCTCTGTTTATGACGTGCATTACGCGAACATACAATCCGCACGATGCCGTTACGCTTGATAACCTGGCAGTATTCGCATCTGCGTTTAACCGATGCTCTCACTTTCATATCCGTAATCTCCTGGTTTTCGTTAACCGTTTTCACGCAGCGCCTTAACACGGTTTTGGCGGCGCCTGCGCATAAGTGTCTCTCCCGTTCCCCGGCCATGTAGCGGTGTGGAATGTAGATACAAGCCGGAACACAGGAACTGTTAATATAGTTGCAACATGCAAATAATCAAGCGGAAAATTTCTTTTTTCAAAATTTTATTGATTCAAACTGGAGATGGGGTTGATTTTTGATATGCTTTGATGTATAATTATAACAAAGCATAACAAAAGTGATGGTATGGCCGATTTAATCATATCAAGAACCAAGACGCAGCAGCTCAGCGATTACCTGGAGGAGAAGATCCGGTCCGGGCAGTTGCGGCATGGCGAGAGGCTCCAGACGGTGCGCGAGCTGGCCGCTTCGTTCAACGTCAGTACGATCGTGGTCAACGCGGCTTATGGCGAGCTGGAAAAGAAAAACCTGGTGGAGCGCTGCGGGCGCCGCGGCGTATTTGTCAACGATCCGCAGGAACAGGCGAAATGTTTCCTGATCGCAAACTATACCGATACCATCACGCAGAAGGAATCCCCGGCCACTTATATCCTGCCGGAATTCAAAGCAAAGTGTATTTCCCTTGGAATCCGGTTGGAGGAGATTCATGTGGATTCTCTTTACAGCGCCAGCCGGAGCGTGATGATTCGGCGACTGAAAGAACGGAACTATGATGGCGTATTGTCATTTGGCAGCGGTTATATCGGCGATGAACCGGACCTGGAGATTTTCCGGGAGCTGGGCGTGCCGGTGCTGATTCCCCGCATGAGGAAAGAAGAAGGGGAACGGCTTGGGTTCAATTGTTTTTATTCGAATGAAAAGCAGGGCTGGTTCGATGCGATGAAGTTGCTGGCCGGGCACGGTTATCAGAAAATCGGCGCCCTCGGGATTTATCAGGAGCACAGTGACCATTGCATGTTGCGTTGCGGCGACGGGCAGGAACACCTGAAAATGCTGCGTTCCCTGAAGCTTGGCGGCGACAACGGCTCCATCTGTTTCCTTGCTTACAAGGAGAGAGAGTTGTTTCAGCGCGAATTGGAAAATTGGCTCGGCGACGTGCCGAAATTCGACGCGATCATGTGCTATTCAGATTTCTTCGCCATCCGGCTGTATGAATATTGCCGGAACCATCGGATACGGATTCCGGAAGACCTGGCGATTATTGGATTCTGCGGGTATCCCGGCGGGAATTTGATGCAGCCGGGGCTTTCCACCATCGACATCGGTTATGCGGAAATCGGGCGGAAAGCGGTGGATTTCCTGTTGAATGCGGGAAAAGGCGTCCGCAGTGAGGAAATTCCCTATAAAGTGGTCGAACGCGGCAGCACGGCTCCGCGTCAATATATTACGAATTAAGGAGGAATGAAGCATGAAAAAAACAGGAAGAATGAAACTTGAGAGAAACAGGGAGATTTTTTTTACACTCATTGAATTGCTGGTGGTGGTAGCGATCATCGCGATACTGGCGGCGATGCTGCTGCCGGCGTTGAACAAAGCCAGGGAAAAAGCAAACGCCGCTAAATGTACCAATAATTTGAAACAAGTCGGCGGTTATGCGTTGCTTTATGGTATGGACAACGGCGATTTTATGATTCCCTATTCGATGTACCGGATTTCGTCGGATTACAATGTCGGATTTGGAACCGGTATCAGTCAAAATGGATATCAAAAAGCATTGAGCTATTTCCAATATGCGCCGCCGATCAAAGAAAACATGGGGAATGATTCCGTATTTTTCTGCCCCGGATTCCAATCCAAAGGAAACGCCTACTTCAAACTGTTTAACAATCTGGTTTACGGAGTCAGCATGGGAGTTTATACAAAAAATTATACAACGGCAATGGCCGGAACGATCGAAATAGCCCGATACAACAGCTTCCGTAATCCATCTTCCAAAGTTTACATCGTCGATTCGTTGAGAAACAACACCGCAATGACTTATTTTGCCCACATGGGGCATTGCCCTGAAGATGGCGTTGCATTTCCACATCACGGTTTATCCTGCAATATTCTTTGGGTAGATGGACATGTTGCGCCAGTGCAAGCCGCAACCAAAAACAGCGCGTCTCTGTATGCCGCCTCGGGGCCGCTTGAAGCCTACAAATCCGCCTGGGTCAGAAACCTTTGATATAGGGAAATTACGATGAAAAAACTGCTTTTTATGATATCGGCGGCCATGGTAATGGCTCTTGGCGCAGCGTCTCCGGTATACTTCTGGGACTTTGACAACGGCATGCCGGAAGGCTCCGGCCTGAAAAAGAAAAAAATCCATAAAGTCGAAATTGCCGCCAATGAAGGGTTCGACCATACCGCCGGGGCGGTTTGCGGACCCGGACACCGTAATTACATCGCCTATTTTTCCGGGCTGAACTGGAAAGCCTTCACGCTGGAACTCAAGTTCAAGCCAAACCGCGAACTGCGGGAAACCAAAGGCGGAACGCTGTTCAGCTATGCGGTCAACAGCTACTACCGCCGCCAATTCACCCTGAGCCTGGAGGGCGACGGCAAAATTTCCGCCTGGTTCGAAATCCGGGATGACAAAGACGCCAAAAAAGTGATTACCCGCAAAAAACTTACCGGCGATCCCGTTCCGTTTCAGCCCGAACAGTGGCATACGGTCCGGGTCGCCGCGGAATCCGGCAAAGAGATGAAAATCTGGCTGGACGGCAAGCTGTACGCCGCCGCCGGAGAAGCCTTGAGCTTCAGCGATCTGGAGGGATTCACGCCGAAGGAATACCCCTTTGCCGGAATCGGTTACAATGTTTGTAACGCCGGCGCCGTGCGTGCTCCGTTCCACGGTGTGATTGACGACCTGGCGATCTGGGATTCCTTTGTCGAGCTGCCGCTGCTTGCCAGCGGCGCCGCCGGCGAAATCAGCCGCAAAGACCCGAATATCGCCATCACCTCCGCGGACCGGCTGGAATGGAGCGCCCCCTTTACCGTCTACGACCGGGAAACCGCGACGCTGGGCAGTTTCGAGCGGGTCGAGGAAAAATTCCATAACGCCGCCGCCAGGGCCGCCCTGCAAACGGACGGGGAAAATCTCCACGTCCGCGTCCAGTGCCCGATTCCGCCCGGCGTCAAGCCGGACTTGGCGCAAAATACTCCGTGGCATGGCGACTGCGTGGAATTTTTCCTGAAACCCGCCGGAGAGGGCAATCACTATTATCAATTCGCAGTAAACGCCAACGGCAAATCGGCGGCTACGCGCTACCTGGGGCCGGGCAACCCGGACCATCAATGGCAAAGCAGCGCCGCAGCCAAGGTGGAAATTTCCCCGCAGCAATATTCGGTCCGCCTTGCCATTCCCCTCCGGGAACTGGGGCTGGATGGCGGAAGCCTGACCCCCGGTATGGTTCTCACCGGCAATTTCACCCGCAACGGGCCCACCGCGGGCGGGCAGTCCTCCTGGTCGGCGGTCGGCCGGAATTACCACAACCCGGAGCGGTTCGGGAAATTCATTGCCGGCAGCCGCGGCACATATTTTCAGAAACGCCTCGCGGAGCTCAAAAAGTCGATGCAGGAATTCCAGGCGTCCGAACTGAAAACCGCCTCCCTCGAAAAAATCGCGGAACTGGACAAAGCCGTCCTCGCCCGGGGCGACGATCCGCTCCTCTGGGACCGCCTCGGCGACGCGTTTTACAATGCGGAACAACTGCTGCTGCAGATGTCCCTGGACGGCAAGCCTTACCTGATCTGGGAAGCGCCCGTCTGGGGTAACGACCTGACCGTCGGCTCCCTTGCCAGACCGCTCCGTAAAATCAGCCTGAAAGCCGCCGGAAACAGCAAGGTCGTCTACGGATTCTGCTTCAGCAACCTCACCGGCCGGCCGTTCATGGGGCAGTTGAAATTTACCGGCAATGCCGAAAAATCAGACCGTTTCAACGCGCTCCCCCCCAATATCCTGTATCGCTGCCTCACGTTGAAAGAGGGAATCGCGGTCCGGGAGCAGAACGGGCTGCCGATTTTCGACCCGCTGGCGCCGCTGCCGCTGAATACCCTGCTGCGGGTGAACGCCGGAAGTTCGGTTCCCCTGTGGCTGGAGGTCAATACCGGAAACCTGCCGCCGGATGTTTACAAAGGCTATTTTTATTTGAAGCCGGCGACCCGGGATTTTCCGCCGGAAAAAATCGAATTTGAACTGGAGGTCGTCGATATTGATTTGCAGGCGGTTCAGGTGGACAGTTTCAATTACAGCTACCTGCCGTTGGAAATGTACCGACCCCTCGTCGATTATGAGTTCAATATGCTTTACGCCGGAACGCCCGGGCAGAGCTCGCTGAATATTTATCCGGCGGTGGACGCCGAGGGCAATGTCCTCCGCCATGATTTCAGCGACCTGGACCGGAAAATAGAAGCTTATCGGAGTGCCGGTATGCCGCTGGAAAGAATGAAGATCATTTTCTACCTGGGGGCAGACGTCAACTGGATCACGAAAACGAAGGAGAGCGCTCCGCTGAAAATGTGGACGCCGCCGTGGCAGAAGGCTTTCCAGGGTTTCCTGACCGGGCTGAACGAGCATTTGCAAAGCCGCTACGGGCTCGGCAATGAACGGTTGATTTTTTATCCGGTGGATGAGCCCAACGGCGACGCGCTTCAGGAAGGCACGACCATGAACATGGCGTACCGCATGGCGCGACTGATCAAGGAGGTCAACCCGCGTTTCAGGACGATGGTCAATCCCCAACTGAAAGAAGACGCTCAAACCGGAAAAAACCTTGCAACGCTCGCGGAAACGTTCGATATCATCACGCTTTACCGCGGCCGCACCACTCCGCGGATTGTACAATGGGCGGCGGATACCAAACGCGAAATCTGGACGTACCATATCCTGCAGAAAATCACCTCCCCGGAAATCTACCGCAAGTTGAGCTGGATGAACCTGCGCGACCGTATTTCCGGCGTGTCCGCCTACTGGCACCTCGATTCGATGGCCGGCGGAGACGGCTTCGACTCCGCCGATACGTTCCGGGGCAAGAAAAACTCCGCCGACTACGGGACGCTTTATGCCGACTTCAATTATGAAACGCTGATCAGCTCCCGGCGCCAGGAAGCCTGGTATCAGGGCTTCCTCGACTACAAGCTGGGCACATACTGCCGTTTATTGATCGCGAAACAGCGGGAACAGGGCCGGGATACGGCGGCACAGGAAAAAGAGCTCGATCAGATCATCGATACCGGCGTGAACGGCGATATGGAAATCATGGAGCAGATGCGCGGGAGGCTGCTGGAACTCGCCCTGCGCCTGAAAACCACCCGGTAAAAGATTCAACCTCCACGCGCGCGTTGAGAGCGAATCGGCGTCAGCCGCGGCCGATACGCGGAAACAGGTTCTGCTCGCATTCGAAGAGCCCGCGGCGACCAGCCCGCTTCGGCACGGGCGGGATGAACGTAACTCCGGCTGCCGAGCCCTTCGATCTGTTCGGAGGATACCAGAAGTTCGCGCTGCCCGGATTCATCGGAGGCCAGGAACAAGGCTTGTTCGCATACCGCGTAGCACTGGAAAAGGCGCCCGGCGTCGATGGTTTCGCGCCGGAGTTTGGCGGCGACATCGCGCGCGGCGGTCTGAATGGCGGCGGTCCGGGTGGCTTCGTCGAATGCCTGCCAACGGGCTCCGTCCAGATGGTTCAGAAAATAAGTGTCGGCATCTGCAAGTGTAATCATGATAGGACTGTCCTTGTAAAAAAATCCCCCCTGAAAACAGGGGGGATCGGTGGCAAACGGCATTATTCGGCAGAGCGGAGTTCGGTCAACGCCTGGGCGCTGGGTTTGAGCCCGTAGAGGCGGCAGAGCCGCTGATGGGCGTTTTTGAATTCCAGTGTCAGCTCTCCGAGCGCCATGCGTTTGACGCCGTCGAAGCCTTTCGGGGTGGCATCCTGGTCACTGATGGCGCGTCCGTGGAGATTGGAGAGTCCGAATCCGTTGACATCGTTTACCCACGCTTCGGTATCCGGCATATCCGGGTCGGCCATGATGGTCATGGTGCTGCCGTTGCTTTCGTTGATGATGACGGCCACATAGGCGCCGCGGGCGTCGTCGGAGCGGACGATCTGCAGGCGGTTCTTGTATTCGTTGGAAAGGACGCGCGCCTGTCCGGGCGAACAAAGGATCTGGGTCGGCACGCCGCCTTCGCCGAGGACCGCCTGAGCGCCGTCATTGACCATGAAACTGTCGATGAGCTTGCCGTTGGCGTTGATTTTCAGGTCGCTGTCGGCGGTGAAGAAGTAGAGTCCGCCGGTTTCGCCGCGGTTGCCGGCGGTGTTTTCGGCACGGCGACCGAACAGGGCGACGCGATTCAGGTCACGCGACAGTTCGCCGAGGGCGAAATTGGTCTGGCGGTTCAACTGGTTATCGACGTTTCCGGCGACATTGATCGCCAGCGCGGAGCCGGTGATGATGATATCTTTGCGGAAAATCTGTGTGCAGTTGTAGGCGGTGGCGGAGAGATGCGAGGTTTCTTCCCCTTCGCCGGTGGCGCTCCCTTCGCCAATCGGAGTGCTGACGATATTCATGACCGCATTGGCCGCGGGAGCCGTGGTGGCGGAACCATTGGCGGCGACTTTGGACAGGGTGACGCGGTTGGCGGCGGCGATCTGTTCGACGCGGAACAGCGCCGAGTCGTCTTTGATCACCAGCAGGGTCCCGATTTTGAGTTTGGCTACGTCTGCGGCGGAGAGCGTGACGGTATTTTCTTCGCTGGCCTGGACGGTGACGGAACGCCCGGCAATCTGGTCTTCAAGCCATTCGTGTTTCTGCTGGGTGGCGTCGGCCACGCGCTTGAAGCAGGAGATGAAGCGGGGTTCGTTTTTGATGACGGTGGAGAGGATGTCGGAGAGATCGCGGCGTTTTTCCTGAAAGCTGTAGGTGTAGAGAGTCATGTTTTTTCCTTGGTTGATTAATTGCGTATTTCCGGGGCATGGCAGAGCATCTGCATGATGTCGCCGGACTGTTGGGCGCTGTTGAAATCGGCATGAGGGTCGTGGCCGGGGTTGCTGCCGCCGCCCGGTCGCAGTTCGACCTTGAAATGGCGCGGCATTTCCTCGCGGACTCGGGTCATGAAATCGCGGACCTGTTCACTGTCATCCAGTTCGAGCTGGTTTTTGCCGATCAGGTATTCGAGATATTCGGGGTCATTGAAGTTGAATTGCCCGGCGATTTCCGAAACCCGGCTTCGTTGCTGGATCTGGCGGAGTTCATCCCGGTGGCGGTCGCGTTCTCCTGCCGCAAGTTTGAGATTTCTCTTTAACTGGTTGATCTCGCGGCGGTACTCGTTGCCGGGACGGTCGGCGTCGGAACGTGATTCCAATTCCTCGATTTTGGCGTTCAGCTCGGCAAGTGAAGTGAGCAATTCCTGATTTCTGGAGGTTAATTCCCGGTTTTGTTTCGATTCACTGTCCCGTCGGCCTTTCGGGGAGTCCTGCGGCTGATAGGAAGCGAGGAAGTCTTTTTCTTCCTGTTCAAGCGCTTCGCCGACAGCGGCTTTTCTGATGATGGTCATCAGGTCCATTGCGTTCTCCTTTCTGGGTAAAAGTTTAGGGTTACCAAAGGAGAATTGGTCAACTGCGCGCTTGCAAGATATTTGCTTTCAGTCTGATATGTATTATTCAACCGTCACGAAAGCGCCCGGCCCGCAATTGTTCACGGGCCGGGCGCAAGGAAAAAAGGCACAAAAAAACCGCTGCGGGAAGCAGCGGTTTTAAACTCAGTAATTCAATTAAGAATTATTAGAGTTTGACAACTTTGTTCTGTGCCTTGCTGACGTCAGAAACCTTTTCAACACCCTTTTCGAAACCGGGGTAGCCAGAAACTTTGCAGTTGATCTGGGAGTAAACGAAATACCAGTTTTCGACGATTTCATATTTGGTGCCGATCAGGAGATCGCTGCCGCTGGCTTTGCAAGCGTTGTAGACAGCGCCTTTCTTGGCCATGCCGATCGGATCCGGGAGGATGTTGAACAGCGGGGAGACTTCGCCGGAAGCACCACCGATGGAGGTACGATCAGCATAGTCGCTCACGCCCCAGCAGAACCAGTTGAGGACAGAGTGAACAGTGGCGGAACCTTCAACTTTGGTATCCTTGTGTTCGATCTTCAGCTGGTAGGCAGCCGGCACCATGACGGACTTTGAGTCATAAGCAGCGTCATTGGTGTAGGTGGTTTTGCATCCGGTCAAAGCGATTCCGCATGCGGCGACGGCAATGAGACACATTGCGATTTTCTTCATTGTTTATCCCTTTCTTTTGTTGAGCCATGATTTCATATCGTGACCCCTTTGCTTATTATAACAATACCTTAAGCTAAAATAAAAGTCAAACGAGAAACGCTTTTTTCTGCATAAATTGTGCTTATTCCTGTAGGAAATCTTTCAAAATACGGTACAATCTACAGCAATGTTGTAGATTACTGTCATTTATTGCTTGTCCTGCATAATCTTTTCTTGCGTGCTTAAAACTTCGGACACCTGAGTTTCAGGTTTTACCGGGGCGGAAACCGCGGCCACATCGGCCTGAGCGGCAGCAGCGGTGTCCTGTTTTTCAACTGCGGCGGCGGCTTTTTGCACTTTCGCTTTGTCGGACGCGTCATTCAGCGAGATGGGGGTGATCTGGTCGAGGGTGGCCGACGTGTTGGCGTTTCCGCGGATGGCTTCACTTTTCTCCAGCAAATCCTTGTCGGAAAGTTTGGCGGCATTTTCATCGGTTGCCGGGGCTTCCTCCAGCACAATCGGAGCGGCTTCCCCGCTGGGCAGGCTGATGACCATATATTTCAGGACATAGGGACTGGAATTGACGATCTTCATTTTCTTGTCGGCAGGCACATAAATGCCGATTCCTTCGCGTAGTTCATAGGCTTTGCCGTCGATATTGAGCAGGCCGCCGCCGGAGAGAACATAAATAATCTGAGTGGTTTTCTGCGTGAACAGTGCCGAGGTCAGCCCTGCTTCCATGACGACGATGTTGATGTCGTAATTACCGGGGATCCCGTCCGTATTGGCGTTGTAGAGCGGAAATACGCGGGAATTGCCGAAATTGATGGAGTTGTCGGAGTGAATTTCGTAGAGATCTTTGAAAATAACCAGGGAGCCGTCCTGCGGATTGATGACGACCTGCTGAGGTTCAACTTCTTTTGAAATACAGCCGCTGAGGACGAGTGAGGACGCTGCCGCGCACAACAGAGTGGTGAAATACTTCATTCGGGTTCTCCTTAAATGTTTCGTATGTGAGTAAATATAGTGAGTAAATATAATTGAATTCCGCCAGAAAGCAAATTCGGAAATCACAAAAAACAAATTCTGGAAATACACTGGTCGAAGTTTTCCTGCCCGCTTAAAATATCGATTTCGATCCGCAGGAAAAAGAATTTCGGGTCGCCGATCTGGACATTCGGCATGCGGACGGCGTCTTTTTCCGTGGTCATGATCATTTCGGCGCCGTTTTCACGAGCCCGGGCTACGAAGTCCAATAGCTCCTGAGATGTAAAGCGGTGATGGTCGGCGTAACGTTGGGTGGCAACGATTTCAGCCCCGAAATCACGGAGGAACCGCTCGAAACCTTCCGGCTTGGCGATGGCGGATATGGCGGCTACTTTTTTCCCGTTCAGGGATTTCAGGGGGAGGCGGGCGCCGCGGTTGAAGACCTGTTCCAGATATTTGGGCTTGTGGCAGCATTCGATGATTTCCGCGCGACGGTTGTGGCGGCGGATGAACTGCTTCATGTGGCGCAGATGGTTTCCGCCGTTCGATTTGGTCAGGAAGATGTAGTCGGCGCGGCGGATGTTCTTCACCGGTTCGCGGAGCAGCCCGCGCGGCAGTACATGGTGGTTGCCGAACGGGTCGGTGGAGTCGATCAGCAGGATATTGATGTGCGACATCAGATCAAGATACTGGAAGCCGTCGTCCAGGATCAAGGTGTCGGTACCGAAGTGTTCAATCGCGTAAAGCCCCAGCCGCACCCGGTCCTTGTCCACCAGGACCGCCACGCCATCGAGGTTACTGGCGAGCATGAACGGTTCATCACCGGCATAGGTGGAATCCATCAGGACCTGAGTGCCGTCGGAAACGATTTTAATGGGCGTTTCGAGCTTTTTCTTGCCGAACATATGGGTCAGCTTGAACCATAACGAATGCTGTTTGCTGCGGTAACCGCGGCTGAGGACCGCCACTTTGCGTCCTTTCTGCAGGAGTGTTTTGGCGAAAACCTCCACGACCGGGGTCTTGCCGGTACCGCCGCAACTGAGGTTGCCGATGCTCACCACCAGGCAACCGATGGCGCGGTTCCGGAAGAAGCGCTTGTTGTACAGCCAGAGGCGGAACTGTATGGCCATCCGGTAGAATCGCGAAAAAATAAAGAGCAGCATGGTCAGCAGGCGGTCGTACCAACTGGTGCGGCGCTCCTGAATCAGCTCAAGAAAATACTGCTCAAGGTTCTCAATGATGCGGCGGGAATTCATTTGTCGGGATTCTCGGGGTCAGTAACTTGCGACGGGGGCGTCGCCGGTGAATCCGGTTCCGTGCTTCCGAAAATGGAAGCGGGGGCATCCCAGAAAACGACTTTCAGCACTTTGAACGGCAGCCCCACCAGGAATCCGCACGGATAGGTGAAACAGCGCATGGCGGTGCCGCCCGCTTGCCGTACCTGATATTCGGGCGCGTAAAACAGATGGAATGCTCCGGCGGTCAGGGCGGCCGGAACGGCGCCGACCACCAGTCCGATCCCGTCGCCGAGCCCGGCCGGGACCCGGACGAAATAACCGTCGTCGTCGTATCCACGGAAAAACAATCCGTCAAAGTCCTCCACATACACTTCTTCGGCTTTGCCCTGCATTGGAATCAGGCAACAGCATACGGCGAGCACCGCCAATAATATTCTATGCATCCGGAAAAACTCCTTGCTAAACGTTTAAACGACAAAATAGCGCTGAATTCATGATATTTCCACTGGCAAGGCGATCTTTTTATGAAAAAAACAATCAAAAAGGGATGTTTTAATTTGAAAAACCATTTTAAGACAATATATTTATATTCCTTGTTTCCGTGTCGCCCCGATCCCGACAGGAGATGAGTCAAGCATATTGTTGTGAATGAAGATTGAAACAAGAATCAACTGTTGAGAGCTGAAAAATGAAAACCTATCTCGCGAAAGTTGGGGAAATCGAACGTAAGTATATCCTGTTCGATGCCTCTGAAGCAGCTGTCGGACGACTCGCTGTGAAGGTCGCCAATGCACTGCGCGGCAAAGACAAGCCTACTTATACCCCGCATATCGATACCGGCGATTTTGTGATTGTGGTCAACGCCGCGAACGCGGTCCTGACCGGCAGCAAGAACGTCAATAAGCAATACGAAAGCTACAGCGGTTACCGCGGCGGCCGTAAGCTCGTCAGCGTCGAACTCGTTCGCGCCAAAAACCCGGAGCGGATCGTCAAGGAAGCTGTCTGGGGCATGCTGCCGAAAGGCCGTCTCGGTCGCGCCATGTACCGCAAGCTGAAAGTTTATGCCGGAATGGATCACCCGCACGCCGCCCAGCAACCCGTAAAAGTTTCTCTTTAAGGAGTTTGATAAATGGTTACCAAGACAACTGAAATTTGGGCTACCGGACGTCGCAAATGCGCCGTGGCCAGAGTCCGCATCAAGCCGGGCAACGGTAAAATCGTCGTCAATGGCAAAGAAGCCGCTGTTTATTTCGGTGGCGATGCTCTGCTTGGCTTCCTGAATCAGCCGCTGGCTGTGACCGACATGGTCGGTAAATTTGATATTTTCGCCAACATCGACGGCGGCGGTCCCTGCGGACAGGCCGGCGCCATGCGCCACGGCATTGCCCGTGCACTGGTCAAATACGAAGAATCCCTCCGCGCGGTGTTGAAGAACAGCGGTATGCTGACCCGTGACGCCCGCGTCAAGGAAAGAAAGAAATCCGGTCAGCCCGGAGCCCGTAAACGCTTCCAGTTCTCCAAACGCTAATCGGAGTTCGGGAAATGTCTGGAATCACAGCCGCTATTGTTGGTGCATCCGGTTATTCCGGCGAGGAATTGATCCGGTTGCTGCTCCGTCACCGGCAGTGCCGTATTGGCGTGATCACTTCACGCCAGTACGCCGACAAACCGGTGGAGACGGTTTTTCCCCGTTTCTCCGGCAGCGGCCTGGCTTTTGCCGCGCCCGACGTGAAGGCGATTGCGGAAACGTGCCAGGTCGCGTTTCTGGCGCTTCCGCACGGACTGGCGAGCGAGTTTGCGATCCCGCTGCTTGAGGCGGGCGTCAAAGTCATCGACATCAGCGCTGATTTCAGGCTCAAAAGTACGAGCAAGTATAAAGAGTATTACAAGGAAGATCACCCGTCGCCGGACTTGTTGTCCAAGGCGGTCTATGGTCTCCCCGAGCGTTACCGCGAGAAAATCAGGACTGCGGACATGATTGCATGTCCCGGATGCTATCCCACCAGCGTGATTCTGCCGACTACGGCATTGCTGGCGGCAGGCCTGGTTTCTCCGAAAGGAATCGTCGTGGCGAGCATGAGCGGCGTCAGCGGCGCCGGCCGTAAAGTCGATCTGCCCTACCTGTTCCCGGAATGCAACGAAAGCGTGCGCGCCTATGCCGCCGCCGGTCACCGCCACCTGCCGGAAATCGAGCAGGAACTTGCCGTGGCCGCCGGGCTGGATGAAATGGCGATCAACTTCATTCCGCATCTGGTGCCGGTCAACCGTGGCATCAACTCCACGATTGTTCTTGACGCCGGGCCTTCGTGTACGGTGGAGAAAATTGGCGAAGCCTTTGAAAAGGCTTACGGCAATGAACGGTTCGTCCGGATCCTGCCGCACGGCAGACTTTCCGACACCAAGTATGTGACGATGACCAACGTGTGCGAAATCGGTTATCTGCAGGACAAACATACCGGCAAAGTCATCCTGACCAGCACCATCGACAATCTGACCAAAGGTGCGTCGGGGCAGGCGATTCAGAACATGAACATCCGTTTCGGTTTTGACGAGGCGGAAGGACTGCTGTAATATCTCGAATATGTTTCCAATTTTGCGAGGGATTTTTCCCTCGCATTTTTTTTGCCTTTTTCACGTAGCCGGATCTCTGGAAATACCGAAACGGTTTTCCGGATTGCGAAAAACCATTTCGATGGCACCGGCACCTTGCCGGTCGGGATTCAGGGGCGAAGCGCCCTGATCGCCGGAGGCGAAATCCCTGAATCTTGAAATCTCACTTCAGCCGCAGGAGCGCTCACGAAAATCATTGTTGCGACCAGGATTTTTTTCATGGGTAAAGCCGCTGGCAATGGACAAGTACCAGCAGTGGCTGCACTCGCATGGAGGATTCTAACTGGCACATTTGATTGATGAAACCCGGCCCTGGTTTAAAACGCCAGGGCTTTTTCGTGCCTACGATCCGGACTGCAAACCGGACGGCACACCGCCACGGAACCAAGCCCGATTAGGACTGCAAACCGGACGGCACACCAAACCAGCACACCAAACCAGCACACCGACAGAATATATCAAATTCGTGGCCTCGCACACCAAAAACAGGTTCATTTGCGTAAACCAAGGGGCCGGCCAAGTGCACCTCAGAACCGTCAAGTGCAGTTGAGTAAACCTTCTCTCATTCTATAACGAGGGATCGGAGGGTGCTCGCGCACGTTAATTTCGGATAATTTTTATCCGGAGGTATTGCAAAAGCAGAGATTCGGCTGTATAATAATGTTAACGTGAACATGTTGACCTTAACATTGCGGGAACAATGATGAATGCGGACGCAACAATCAAAGATGTGGCGAGGATGTCCGGCGTCAGTACCATGACGGTGACGCGGGCTTTCCGGCATGACGCGCTGGTTTCTCCGATCACACGTCGGAAAGTGCTGGCGATGGCGGAAAAGTTGAATTACCGCCCGAACCTGAGCGCCCGCGTATTGCGCGGCGGCAGCACCCGGAGTGTCGGTATCCTGCTGTCGAATCCCGCCGGCAACTCGATCGTGCGGCGGATTTCCGAACATCTTCTGCCGGATAATTATGTGACTTATATCGCTGAAAGTCTCGGCGACCTGAAAATCATTAAATCCGTTCTTCAGGAGTTCGATAACCGGCGGGTGGACGCGATTGTCATGGAATGGCGGCTGGATTTTTATCCATTGATCGCTCAGATTGAAAAATTGAAGAATGTGATTCTGTTCACCCGGGAAGAACGAATCGACCTTGAATGTGACTGTTGTTTCACGGATTTTCGCCCGGCATTTCGCGACGCCGTCGGTTATCTGTTGGCAAACGGGCGACGGGAAATCTCTTTCGTCGGCCGGGAAGAAATGGCGGATGCACGCTGTACGAGGCAGATATTGGAAGAACATGGCGTGAAAATGAGGCATATCGAAACGTCCTGCTATCCTAGCAAGCCGCTTTTTATGAACTATTATGAGGCATTGATGGATCAGTTGCAGGCGGGCTACCGTCCGGATGCGGTTTTTACGTTCTGCGATACCGCAGCGGCTCAGTTGTGCCGCTGCGCGGCGGATTTCGGCTTGAATGTTCCATCCGATCTGGCGGTGATCGGGGAGGGGGACCGGGAGCTTTCGGCGTTTCTGCAGCCGTCGATTGCCTCGATCAGCGGCAACGAAGAGGAGGTCGGGAAAAAAGTCCGTGATCTGCTGGCAAATCGTCTTCAATACCCGGATTCGCCCGCGCGACAATATCGGGTGGAGGCGCAGTTCATGAAAAGAGCATCGGCCGGTTGAAAATACAAACACGAGTCAAGGAGAGACTATGAAAAGAAAAATATTCACACTTATTGAGTTGTTGGTTGTTGTTGCCATTATAGCGATACTTGCAGCGATGTTGCTGCCGGCGTTGAGTAAGGCGCAGGGGAAAGCGAGAATTGCGAAATGCCAGGGCAACTTGAAACAACTGACTTATGGGTTTTTAACCTATGGCGAGGATAATGACGGGCAGGGGCCGGTCAATACGATGGCGAGCGGCAATTATTCATACATGCATAATTCGAAAACGCTTTCAGGTTATATTATTCCCGTCGATTTTGCACCGGCCAGCGGAATTCGATTTTTGAATGGAGTGATTGTCTGTCCCGGCTTGAAAAAACCGGTTTATTCGCTTTCTTATGCCGGAGAGGTTTCGTCAACGCAAATTTACTCCGGATATTCTACCGGATACGGCACCAGCCAGCGTGCCAGTGCGTGGTTCGGCTGGCACAGTGCTACCGCCACCGCGACCATGGCGGTGGCTTGCCCCAATATCAAATTTCTCGGACGTTCCGTTACCAGTCCCGATAATAACGTAACCAATAAACTGCGCAAGCCATCGGAACAGCCGTTGTTGGGCGATATCGCCAGTAACTCTTTGACCACCGCTCTTGATCAGCATGATTTCGGATATAACACCACCTTTTTTGATGGGCATATTACTTATAGCCCGTTGGCGATTCTGAAACAGGCTATCGCCGGAAATACGGCTAGCTATATGCGCTGGGGCGATTAACGATGAGTAGGGTATTTGCAGTTTTTTAATTTGATTCATAAAATAGGGGAAACTATGGAAAGAAAAAATTTTACACTCATTGAACTCCTGGTGGTGATCGCGATCATCGCGATCCTTGCCGCGATGCTGCTGCCCGCTCTGGCCAAGGCTCAAGGTGCCGCCAGGCGGGCCGCGTGCCAGGGGAATTTAAAACAGATCGCTCTGGCTTTTCTGAACTACGGCTCCGATAACGATGAACAGGGGCCGGAAAACGATTACTCGACAAGTGGAAACAGTCCATTTATCTACCGGGACGGCCATATGACGAAATATCTGTTCCCCGGCGCCAAAACGGAGAGTTCCGTGGCTAAGGTTCTGATCTGCCCCGATTTCGCCCGGCGGGGAGATTATCCGTTCAGCGGTAAAGTCGGAGGGGAGATTGTTTCCAATGATCGTATTTTCTCGCAATATCCGGTTGCCTACGGGACCAGTACCCGCGCCAGTGTTGATTGGTGGGGGTGGTATTTTTCCGCTCATTCGGATAGCAGTCCCAATCAGAATGCTTGCCCGAGCCTGAAAATGCTCGGCAGGAGAATCATTTCTCCCGGCGGCGGCAACAGTTTTCTTTTCCGTAAGCCGTCGGTTCAGGTACTGGTCGGGGATATGGCTCGGAGCAACAGTTCCAGTTTTACGGTGACAGTGCCGTACATGCAGCACGGCGGATACAATAATGTCCGGTTTGACGGTTCATTGGCTTTTTCGGCTGGAACGGACCTTGACGGTTTCATGTCCGGCAACATCGCCAACAATCTTCGCTGGTCCAGCAAATAAACTTATAAATATATAAATTCAAGGAAAATGGAATGAAAAAAATTCTTCTCGCCATCATTTTATCAGGAATCATATGGATGCCTGGCCTTCAAGCCGCTGTGGAGCCCTTCGCCATGAAGAATCGGACGGTAACGGCGAAATCGCCGGAACTGCTCCCTGCCGCTAAAAAACTGGCGGCACAACTTGGAAAGATTTATGGGCATGAAGTTCCCGTCGGCGAAAACGGTACGGTGGTTTTGTCCGTGGCTGATCTGGGCCATGCGCAGGCTTATGAACTGCAAACGTCCAAATCCGCCCTGAATATTCGTGTTGCCTCTGCGCAAGCGGCGGATTATGCTGTGGCCGGGCTTTTGCAGCGGCTTGGCTACCGTTATTATTTCCCGATGGAAAACTGGGAAATCATCCCCGCCGCCCCCCCCGCCGAAATAACGCTGGATGTCCGGGAAAAGCCGGATTACCTCAGCCGCCGCATCTGGCCCGGCTGGGGGCTGTGGCCGGATTACCGCAAGGCGACAAACGGCGATGCGGAATGGAACATGGCGAATCGCCTCGGCGGAATCACCCTCAATACCGGTCATATCTATGGCAATTTCATTCGCCAGAACCGCAAGGAGTTTGAGGCACATCCTGAATATTACGCCTTGTACCAGGGGGAACGTAAATCCTCCAAACTCTGCATTTCAAATCCGGGCCTGCGGAAGTTGTTCTGCGATTATGTGCTGGCGGCGTTTCAGAAAGATCCGAAGTTGGAAAGCTTCTCCGCCGATCCGTCCGACGGTGGCGGCTGGTGCGAATGCGAAGCCTGCGTCGCCCTCGGCAGTCCGTCCGACCGCGCGGTGATGCTGGCGAATGCCGCAGCCGAGGCGGTTAATGCCGAATTTCCCGGCAAGCTCATCGGCATGTACGCTTATAATATGCATTCGCCGCCGCCCTCGATCAAGGTTCATCCGCAGGTGGTGATCAATGTTGCCACGGCGTTTATCAAGGAAGGCTGGACGGTGGACCAGTTGATTGACGGCTGGAACAAACAGGGGGCGACGATCGGCATCCGCGAGTATTACTATGCCGGACCTCAACCGGGTGTCGGCCGGGGAACGGATTCGGAATATCTGGAGCGGATGACAGGTCATTTTTATCGGAGCGGAGCCCATCACATGACGGCCGAGGCGTCCGATGCCTGGGCTCCCGGCGGACTCGAGTATTATATCGCGGCCAACCGGATGTGGGATACGAAGGCTGATGTCGGTGCGCTGAAAGATGATTTCTTCCGTAATGCCTTTTCCGGTGCGGAAACGGAAATGCGCCAGTTCTATCAATTGCTTGACGGCTCGAAGCGCCGCCCGCTGAACGCCGACCTGCTGGGACGGATGTACCGTACACTTGACAAAGCCCGCGCCAAGGCGTCCGGCCCGGCGGAAGCCGCGAGGATTGACGACATGATCTGTTATGCCCGGTTTTGCGAATTGCTTTTCATATTGGAAAAAGACCAATCCTGGGAAAACTATACAAACCTGATGAAGTTCGGCGCTTCGATCCGTCCGCGGCGGCTGGTGCATACTTATGCCATGTACCGCGATAACCGCCAGCTTTGCCCGCCGAATTTCCGCAAACAGAAACTCGAACTCGACTGGCAGAATACCGTACCGCCGACGGCGGAAGAACTCACCGGTTTTGTCAAAGACGGTATCGCGGCCCATCAATTGCTGGACTTCGAACCGGTCGAATTCAGCAAGGATCTGCGTCCGGTTGTGCTTGACGGCAAAGTCCGGGCGATTGATTTCGGCAACATCCGCCGGTTCCGTGAATTTTATGTCTGGAGCGACGGCAAGCCGGTTACGCTGGAAGTCACCGGCGGACTGATCAAGCACTACCGCAACCGCGGCAATGTCGTTGTTCAACTGATTCAGATCGGCGGCCATTCCGATACCGGCGAACTCGAAACGCTGATTCAGGAAGACCGTTCCGTAGCGCCCGACGGCGAACCCCGGCAAGTGACCCTGACCCCGAAGCACAGCGGGCTCCACCGGATCACCGTCAACGACAACGGCGATATGACTTCGATCAAATGGCCGGACCAAATAGCGGTCGGCATGCCGGTGGACCTGGAGAGCGCCCCGGAATTCAGCGGCACGTTCTATTTCTATGTGCCTGCCGGGACTAAAACGCTCGGCTATTACGCCAAGCTGGGGCGTGGCCGGCTGATATCGCCGGACGGCAAAACGGTACGCAATCTGTCTAAGACCAACGGTTTTTATTCGGACCCCGTTCCCGCCGGCATGGATGGCAAAGTATGGGAGTTGCGCGGCGTCAACGGCGTAGCTCGGATGTTGACGGTCCCTTCGATTCTGTCTCTGAACCCGAACCGGCTGCTTTTGCCGAATGAAATAGTAAAGGAAATGAAATGAAGAAAACTGGAATGATTTTGTTGGCATTTGCCGCGGCCGGATGGTTGTCGGCGGTGGAGTTGGTAAAAAACGGCAAACCGGCGGCGGTGATCTACGTCGATATGCCGCTGTCCTATGAAGCGCTGCCGCTGTTTGAACGCGACGTTGAGCGGCTCGGCAATGAGGAGCAGCAGAAACGCATTCTCGGCGCCGCCGTCAGGGATTTGAATTATCATCTGAAAAAAATGAGCGGCGCGGAGTTGCCGGTCGTCACGGCGAAGCCCGGCGACAGCCAGTCGGCGATTATTATTTCCCCGCGTTCCGGCGAACAGGATGAGTTTGCGCTGAAAGCCTCCGGGAATCGCCTGTCGATTGAAGGCGTGGGAGGCGCCGCCGCTGCTTACGGCATTTACGAAATTCTGCAACGAATCGGCTGCGACTGGGTCATGCCGGGCGAGATCGGCGAAGTGATTCCGCAGAAAGATACGGTGACGGTGGCGGATTTCGAATTCAGTTCGAAGCCGGATTTCGCCGTGCGCTGTCCGTGGTATTCCGGCGGGCGCAAACACCACACGGACAGGGAACGCGCCGAATATAATCAATGGAAACTGCGTCACAAACTGCAATTGAACCGCGACTGGCATCCGTTGGTGATGAAAGGCGGGCATGTGTCCGATGCTCTGTTGCGCCTTTATAAGAAAGATTTCGACGCCGATCCGGAAATGCTGGCGCTGGTCCGCCAGCCGGACGGTTCCTTGAAACGGCAGGGACCGCAACTTGAAACCACCAATGCCAAAACCTTGGCGGTCTACGAAGATTATATCCGTCAGATGTTCAAAAAGAACAAATGGCCGAATGATTACAAAGTCTGCATCGGCATCGGTCCGGCGGACGGAGCCGGTTTTTCCGAGTCCGTCGAAAGCACTCTGGCCAGTTCCGGGCGCATCGATCCCATGACCGGCACGCCGGATTTCACCGATCTCCAGATTCTGCTCGGCAATCAACTGTTGGAGCGGCTGGAAAAGGATTTTCCAAATCTGTATCTCGGTTTTTACCTGTACAACACCCATGCGGACTATCCGGTCCGCTACAAGCCGCATCCCCGGACATTGATCGTGTTGGCGGATATCTCTTATTCGCGCCACCACAGCACGCTCGAACCGATCAGCAAAACCCGTGTTTATTACCGGGATATCCTGGAAAAATGGGCGCAAACCGATGTTCCGAAGTTCTTCCGCGGTTACAATTGGAATCTTGCAGAAAACTTCCTGCCTTACAGCAAACTGAAAATGTGGGGCGAGGACCTGCCTTATTATCATAAAATGGGCACCCTCGGCGTCTATAATGAAAGCAGCAAGGCATGGGCGGTGCTTGCCCCCGGAAATTATCTGGAAGCGGTCCTGCTTTGGGATTCGTCGAAAGACTGGCATGAAGTGCTGAAAAAATACTGCCTCGGCGCATTCGGCAAAGGCGCTCCGTATATGGAAGAATATTACCTGATGCTGACGGAGCAGCAGAGCCGGGCAGGGCAGGAAGCCGGATCGTACCATTCGTTTTCCCTGATGTATGACCGGGCTTTCATGGACCGCGCCGCTGCCCTGTTCGACGCCGCCGCCGAAAACGCGGAAATGCCCGCTGAAAAACGCCGTGTGGCGATCGCCCGCATGCCGTTGGAAATGCTGGAACTCTTTCTGGCGTTCCGGCAGGCCATGAACCATTTCGAATTTGTCCGGGCTCTGGAAATATTTAACACGCTGAAGGATATGCAGACCCGGGAGATCGAAGCGGGCAACGGGCTGGTGTGCAAGAGTTCGGTCACTTACCTGAACCGCTTTTTCAAAAACACGGTCGAGGAATCCGCCAGATATTCGACGGCGCCCTACCGGATCGCCTATCGCATCCCCGATTACCTGAAAACGATATTCGATCCCTATGATCAGGGGCATGTCATGGGGTATTTCAATCCCGAATTGAATGACCGTGCCTACCTTCGCACCGCCACCATCTCATCGACCTGGGATGCCCAGGGACTGATGGGATATCGTTTCGGCTCCGTCTGGTACCGGGTGGAAATTCCGACCCCGGCAGAGAAGGACGTGGGCCTGCTGATCGGCGGCGCCGATTCGATTGTCCGGGTCTGGAGCAACGGTCGATATATTGGTATGGGGCAAGGATTCGCCAAGCCTTTCCTGTTCGATTTGACCGGTACGTTACGCGCCGACGGACGGAACCTGCTGGCGATCCAGGTACAGCGCTTCGGGAACTCCGAAGTCGGTACGGGCGGGCTGATCTATCCGTCGTTTGTCTTCACCGGCCCACGGTTGAAAGAACGCGCCCCCAATCCGGCTCCGACCGAACGACTGTTGCCCGGCGGCGCGGTCGAGGAAATCGTGAAATAGACGGAATGACGTATAGACTCTACGAGTCGATGAAGGGAATCGGAATGCGCGTGACGCCGTTCGGTTCCTTTTGTTTTCTGAATACGGCAATCATTCGGCGTCATTGTTATTGGATAATAAATTCATTAATAATGAATGAATTTATTATTTTATGGGCGCCTCTCTTTCCGGAAACGTCGGAATAGGCCCGTTTGACAGGGGCGAAATGAATGTCCGCCTATCGTTGGAATGCCGTGAATCGGTTGTGGGTTTTTGAGCATGAGAATGCATGATTACTAGCGCACGCCCGGCGCTTGCGCTTCTTAGCGCATATATACGCGCCCTCAAAAATCCCCCGGAAAAAGTATGGAAAAAATAATTTGCCGCTTGTATTTGGTTGAGAACAAGATTATAATTGAACATTTAATTTCGTTATTTTATCATTTCCATACCGGGAATCTGAGCAGTTTCCGGGATGGATTTTTTTTGAAAGCAAGGAGCTGAAAAGATGAGCAGGAAGAAAAAGATTGAACAGGAAGCGACTGAGAACAAGGAACTGTCGGCGGTTTCAATGTTCCAGTTGGAAGAACGTGTATTGTTTGACGGCGCCGCCGCCGCGGATATTGTTGCCGCGGAGCAGCAGGCCCATGCGGAAATCGCAGAGGCCCAGGAGGCCGACCATTCGATCGACAAAAACGTTGACGCCAGCCAGGCGGAAGACGCTCCCGGTACTCTTGCCGATTATCTCGAAGTCGCTGCTTCCGGCAATATTGCCGTTCAAAGCGCGCTTGAAGCTTCTACTCAAATCAAAGTTCTTTTTGTGGCCGACCTCGATCGCGCCGAAGCTCTGGCGGCCTCCGCCGGAGAATACAGTGTCGTCATATCGTTTGACCCTGCTTCTACCTCCTCTGCTCAATTGCTCGATGCTCTCAATACTGCTCTCGAAGGTGGCAAAGCCGATGCCATCGGATTCATGGTCGATCCCGCAACCGAGGGGGCCATGGAGGCTTTCAGCTCCGAAGCCGGTACCGAATTCTGGGACGGCGTGAACAATGCGCTCAGTGCCAAGGGCTCCATTGACTTGTTCGGCACTGCCGCCGACGCCGATACCGCCGAAACAATTTCCGCCGAATACGACCGTACCGTCACCGTCAGCGCGCTCGGCGAATCCGGCGCCTGGGATACCGTAACCACCGTAGACGCGGACGGTTTCGGAAGCGGGCTCAAAGATAACGTTGAGCTTGACGATACGCTGTTTGAACAGGAATTTCTGGATTCACTGGACCTGCTGAACAATGATCCGGTGGAAAGCCGCGAAGTGGCTTTTGTTTCCCGCGATACGAATAATATTGAAACCATCCTCAATAACCTTGGGGAAGATGTCGATATCGTAATCCTCGATCCGGCGCAGGATACGCTTCAGCAGATTACCGACTACCTGAACGGCTCTACCGGCGTTCAGTATGATACGCTTCATTTCTTCGCGCCCGGCTCTTCCGAGGCGCTGAATTTCAACGGCAACGCCATTTCCGCCGCGGACCTGGCCGAATTCAACAACGAAATCGTCTCCTGGCGCAATGCCATGACCGACCATGCCTCCATTAACATATATGGGGGAAACATGATCGCCACCGAAGGCGGGCGTGATTTCCTCGATCACCTGATGGCCGCCACCGGCGCCGAAGTTGAAATTTCCGATGCCTTTGCCGGGCTTGACATGGCGTTCGCGCCGGATTACGACCCGACGGCCTTGAACGATTCCGCCGCCGAAGTTCTCGATTACGCCTACAACATCAACCGCGCGCCCAATACGTATTACGTGGTCAACAACGCCGATTCCGGCGAAGGCTCGCTACGCTGGGCGCTCGAACAGGCCAACCAGGACCTCGGCCTCGACTACATTGAATTCCAGCTTGACGATGGTTCGGTGGTCGATATCGACAGTTCATCGCTGTATATCACGGACAGCGTGATCATCAATTCTTCGAGCCTGAATATCACGATCAACGGTTCTTCCCTGGCCGAATCGCTGTTCGTCATCAATGACGGCAATGACAATACCAGTATCTATGTGGAATTTAACAACCTGACGATGCGCGGGGCAAGCGGCGACGCCATGAACGCCACGCTCGGCGGCGCCATCCAGAATCACGAAGCACTGACCCTGAAAGGGGTCGTCATTCAGAACTCCGACGCCCAGCGCGGCGGCGCGATATGGAACGACGTGCAAGGGAAAATCGACATCGAATTCAGCAGTGATATTGTTTTGCATGACATCTATTTTGCCTCCGAACCCCGTGAAGTTGTGTTCCTCTCCGAAAATATTGCTAATTCTGACGAAATTCTTTCCTCTCTCCAAAACAAATCGAATACCGATATTGTTATCCTCCAAAGCGGCACCGATGCCCTTCAGCAAATTACCGATTACCTCAATGCCTCCGATGTCCCATTCGATGCCGTCCATATTCTGACCCACGGTCGTGACGGTCAGTTAGTCATCAACGGTCAAATCATCGACACCGCGGTTGTCACCGAAAATCTCAGCGACATTTCCTCCTGGCAAAACGCACTGAAAGAAGGCGCCGATATCCATTTTTACGGTTGCAATTTGGCGACCAGTGAAACTGGCGAACAAATGCTCCAACTGATTGCCGACGCGACGGGCGCCGATATTGCGGCATCCATCGACACCACCGGTGTTTCCGGCAACTGGAACCTCGAATATACCATCGGCAACATTCATACCGCCGGTTTACAATTTGATATCGATTTTAATCTCGAAGGTCGTCAACTTTACTCTGTTAAAGGAGGAAATTGGGATGATTCTAGTATCTGGGTTGATGATTCAGGAAATGCCGTCCGAGATCCAGATAGTGATGATAGATATAATATTAATAGCGGTAATATCATAAACTTTTACGGAAGTTCTTTTACGCTGGAAAGTAATGCGGGGACATTCGTTGCACTTAGCGGAACTTCGTTGGCTGCGGGATCTGATCTCGACGGCACCATTCAAGTTGTCGGTAATCTGACGATCAATGCGGAATATACGCTTGCTAAAACTATTATTGTTTCTGGCGCGACTTTAACTGTCACAGGCGATATAAAGTCCACTAATTATGAATTGACCGCAGGCACAGTTAATGCCGCGAATTTGACATCCGGAGATCTCACCGTTAAAGGAGGCTCTCTTTCCTTGAGTCGCAACATGGATGGCAATATTACAGTTGATTCCGGTAGTGCTAGCATTGGCGGCGTGTTGAATGGAAAACTGACTATGAATGGCGGAGCCGCCACATTGACTTACGGCGATGATCTTTTGACTTGGCTTGAGGTTAATAATGGCAATTTAGAATTAAATGGTGGCTCCGTAACTGCCGCTACTATGTGGATTACTAGTGATTTGGAAAATAAATCCACGCTTCAAGTAAATCTAGCTTTTGACCTACAGTCTGGCAATACTTTGGAGAATACTAATAGAGCTACAATCGTCGGAATGATTACCTCTGTTGATGGGATTATCGACAACAGTGGAACCTTGACTTTTGCCAGAGGGGTGGAGTTTTCCGCTGACGGCGAAATACAGGGAAACATCACAAACTCCGATACTGGTAATATCGTATTTTATGATAAGGTTACATTTGTAGATGATTGGAGTGTCGGCGGCGAGGTCTTGGTTATTGATGCAGAAACTAACTTAGAGTTTAACGGCGGTGAACTGACTACCACTGGCGTATTGGCTCTTGAAGGAGACTATAGCTACGATACCGATACGAATATTGATTTTTCGACTGGTTCATTGCGGATTGTACAAGTAGCCGGTACAACGATTACCGGTGAATCGAATCTGACGATTAAAGATAATGTAGATATCAGTATTGCTGGCGGCGTTTTGCGAGCACAAGATTTGATTTATGGCGGGGTGAATTCCCAACTCCATTTGTCTAATCTTGCCAGCGCGACATTTACCGGTAATTTCACTACGAATAATGTTACAAACTCTAACTTCTCTCTGGCGGACAGTGCCTCGTTTACCGTTAATGGGACTGCGACTGTGGTGAGTGGCTCTCAGTTAACGATTGGAGGCGGAACTGCCACCATTGGAACGCTGACGAATCAGGGTGAGATTACCGTTTCTGGTGGAAGTACCGTCGTTAAAGAAAATTACACGTATGCCGCAGGGGATTGGGCATTGTCCGATGGAACTGTTAAATTTGAAAAGAATCTGACGGTAAATAAGAACCTCACGATCCGGAATGACGTTACTGTGGATGGGAACTTCGCGGTGGGGAGTGAAATCATCGCAGGTATCAATCCTACGGGCAGTCCTTCGACATTTAAGGTTACCGGTACCAGTACGATTGATGGGATTCTCAGTGTGAATGCGCTTGGAGACGCAACGTTGTCTGGCACTTTGAATTTGAATTCCACCGGGTTGTTGCAAATCAATACTGGCGGTCATGTAACGTTGGGTCAAGATTTTGTTTATGATTCGACGAAAGGGACGATTACTCTGGAAGCCGGCGGGAAATTCACCGTCGCGAATTTTACCGCGGATCGAGACATTGGCATTGACGGTACGATTGAGGTGGCAAGCGAGAGCGGGAAAAAAGCGATATTCAATCGCGTTTTAACATTTGGTATTGACGGAGAGTTGTCCGGCGGCGAAGCGGAGATCAATTATGATTATCTGGACGGTTTTGTTTTCAGTCAAGGGACGATTACTCTTGATACCTTGACCGTTGCCGATGACTTTAAATTGCAAAAAGATTTGACCATTACGGATTTGACTGTCAGGGGCGAATTCAGCAGTAATAGCGATGGAGTTCTTACTGCCAACGGTACGGTCAGTTTGAATCGGGCAGGAACTATCGCGGGTAAGATTCTGGGATTGGCTGATATTACGATTACGACCGGCGATATGAACACTGTTGCGGCTATTTACGCAGACAGTTTAACGGTACAGGGTGGGGATCTTAATTTGGGCGGTGCCTTGGCGTGGGTCAATTCATTAGGTATTACTGGCAACTTCACAAACAGTTCTGCCGCAACGGTCGCATTCAGTGGTACCGGCAGTACTATGACTGTTGGCGGCAATGCGACAGTAAACGGGGCAATTACCGGTGATGTCACGGTTTCCGTTACGGGCAATATGAGATTGGATGCCGCTTTGGCTGTTGATACATTACGTGTCGTTGGGGAATTTACTGACACCGCAAGCAGTACGATCGATGCAGTCACTGAAATCACCTTGAACAGCGCGCCCGATATCTCTGGTAAAATCAACGGCACGGCTGATATCACCATTACCAGCGGTGATGTCGCGATCAACGCTGAAATCAATGCCAATAGTTTGACGGTTGCGGGGATGCTCAACACGTCTGCTGATATAACCGTTGACACTGCAAATCTGAATGGCGGCTTGAAGATTGGTCCCGTCACAGCATTCACCGGAAAGACAATCACTGTAGATGGTACAGGGCTTGTCCTTACTGGAAATATGACAGTGGTTAATGACGGCGTGTTGACCGTAAATGCCGATGCCTCACTGGATTTTAATAATCTGACTATGGTGGGGAATGCCGTTGCAATATTTAATGAGAATTTGGAAATTACAGCTGCATGGGCAACGACTGGCGATTTTTCCGTTAATAAAAATCTAACTATCCGTGGGGATTTAGATGTTGATGGAAATTTGAGTGTCGGTGGTGCCATTGAGCTTGATGGGAACACTCTGACGGTGAAATCCGGTCTGGTGGTGGGAGATGATGCAGGGAGCGATTGGACCGGGACGGTGGATTTTGCCGGGGTCAACCAGACGATCAATGACTACAGTTATGCGAATGTGACAATCTCGGGGACGGGAAGCGCAAATGCGACAGATTTGACCTTGACCGGAGATTTGAGCGTAACCGGAACGGCAGATATAACAGTGACTGGTGCGTTGTCGGTTGTTGGCAATATGGATATTGCCGCCACGGGAACCGGCGTATTGACGGTGGATAGTTTGAGTGTAACAGGCAATCTAACCGCGCTAGCGGGTGAAATCGTGTATAACGGGGCAGTGGTGTTGTCAGGAACGAATCATACTTACTATGATTTGACAACAACCGTAGATGCGACAGCCAGTGATGCGTTGAAGGTATCCGGCGATTTGGATTTGGGTGCAAATTTGGTTGTTATCGGAGATCTCAGTGCCGATACGGTGCAGTTGAATACCCATACGCTGACGGTGGAATCCGGTTTAACGGTTGCCGATAATAGCGGAAGTAACTGGGCAGGGTTGGTGGATTTCGCCGGGGTCAGCCAGACGATCAATGACTACAGCTATGAGAATGTGACAATTTCGGGGACGGGAAGCGCAAATGCGACAGATTTGACCTTAACCGGAGATTTGAGCGTAACCGGAACGGCAGATATAACCGTGACTGGTGTTTTGTCTGTTGGTGGCAATATGGATATTGCCGCCACGGGAACCGGTGTATTGACGGTGGATAGTTTGAGTGCAACAGGCAATCTAACCGCGCTAGCGGGTGAAATCGTGTATACCGGGGCAGTGGTGTTGTCAGGAACGAATCATACTTACCACGATTTGACGACAACCGTAGATGCGACAGCCAGTGATGCGTTGAATGTATCTGGCGATTTGGATTTGGGTGCAAATTTGACTGTTGCCGGAGATATTGATACCAGTACCGTGCATTTGAATAACTATACGCTGACGGTGGAATCCGGTTTAACGGTTGCCGATAACAGCGGAAGTAACTGGACCGGGACGGTGGATTTTGCCGGGGTCAACCAGACGATCAATGACTACAGTTATGCGAATGTGACAATCTCGGGGACGGGAAGCGCAAATGCGACAGATTTGACCTTGACCGGAGATTTGAGCGTAACCGGAACGGCAGATATAACCGTGACTGGTGCGTTGTCGGTTGGTGGCAATATGGATATTGCCGCCACGGGAACCGGTGTATTGACGGTGGATAGTTTGAGTGTAACAGGCAATCTAATCGCGCTAGCGGGTGAAATCGCGTATACCGGGGCAGTGGTGTTGTCAGGAACGAATCATACTTACCACGATTTGACGACAACCGTAGATGCGACAGCCAGTGATGCGTTGAAGGTATCCGGCGATTTGAATCTTGGCGCGAATTTGACTGTTGCCGGAGATATTGATACCGGTACCGTGCATTTGAATAACTATACGCTGACGGTGGAATCCGGTTTAACGGTTGCCGATAACAGCGGAAGTAGTTGGGCAGGGACGGTGGATTTCGCCGGCATTGGTCAGACGGTCAATGATTATAGCTATCAAAATGTGACGATTTCCGGTGGAGATTTAAGTGCGGTTGGAGGCTTTGAGATATCCGGAGATTTGACTTTTACCGGTTCGCAGAGATTTGAGGTTGCTGGGATATTCTCGGTAGGCGGAGCATTTGATGCCGGAACGGGAACCATGGCATTCACCGCGCTGGCAGGCGGACAGGTTGTAGGCGGATATCATTACTATAACTTGGAGTTTGGTGGCGGGGATAAAATTTGGAATGCTCCCCGTATTGTCGATGGAGAATTCATTCTCAATACAGATCAAACCTTTAATAACCTGTATGTGGTTGGCGAGGGGAATGCTACTGCCGCCAATCAGATCGGGCGATTGACCGTTGGTACGAATGGGGTATTGACTGTGACTAATCTTCTTCAGGTCGAAGCGGCAGGAGTCATGACTGCGCTTGCCGGAAGTAGCCTGTCAGCCTATAGCTTTGTGGTAAATGGGAATGCTGATATTGCTGGAACATTTACCGGATCCAACGCTGGGCGCATTGATGCAGTTACCATCAATAATAATGGTATTTTAACGATGTCCGGGAATGGGGATTTGGTTGCCCGGAGTATTGTGATGAATGGCAATAACAGCTTGCTGGTGATTCAAGATAATGCGACATGGGGGTATTTGGGAATTGGTGCGGAATTTGGCTATGGAACCGGAACCGTGCGTTATGAGATATCCCAGACGGGTTATGACAAGGTGCTCAATGCCACGTATTATAATCTGGAATTCATCGGAGCACCCGGCTATGACAATACGACAGCTTCTTTGGATTTGCCGAGTGTTAATGTTAATAACCAATTGACCATGGCTAATATTACTGTCAACGCGCTCAATGCTGTTTCGCAGACGAATATCAAAGGGATTCAACTGGGAAATGGTACGGATCGGACGGTGCTTAATGTTGGTGTCGGATTGAATGGCTATGCGAATTCCAACTTTACGGCTGCAGTGGATTCGTTGGTAAACTATAATCGCAGCGGTGACCAAGTGATTACTGCGTTGGATTACTATGATCTGGAAATCAGCAATAGCGGGAATAAATCAGCGACAACCGGTTCAGTTATTCGTGTCAGAGATGAGTTTACTATTTCCGACAGTGCTCTTTTTATTCATGGGGGTGGGACTTTTGAATATAATGGTTCCTCTGATCAGAATATTACCAAGACACGCTACAATAACCTGATTGTTTCCGGTGGCGGCACGAAAACATGGATAAATGAAGCCACTGCGGTAGGAAATGTTACCGTAAGAAATAATGTGACGCTTTTAGCGAATGATGCGTTGACGGTGACGAATGGAGCAGGAAGCAATCCCAATGAGATGGGGCGGTTGACTTTGAACAGCGGGAGTACGCTTGATCTGAAAGCCGCAGGGGATGCCCTCGTGTTGAATAACAGTGCATTATTTGTGGCGGAAACAGGTAGTACGGTTCATTATTCCGGCGATCTGGATCAGAATATTACCCTGACTACTCAGAGCAACCCCTATCACCATCTCACTTTTTCCGGTGCCGGCGATAAGTCGATAGACGGTTCCGTATATGTACGCGGCGATTTGTCGTCCACTTCCAATGTAAATCATTCTGCGAATAGTGCGGTTTATCTGATGGGTGGCAATCAGACGTTCAGCGGACTTGATTTTAATGAACTTTATCTGCAAGGGACGGGAGTCAAGACAGCTACAGCTGGAGTGGAAGCCGAATCTCTGGAATTTGTGACTGACGTGACCTTGCGGGTTGAAAATGGTGATCTAGATATAACCGGCAGTTCCAGTGATCCGTATAAGAGGGATCTATTTGAAGCGGGAGCAGGAACGGTAATTTATGCGGCTGGAGCTCAAAATGTGGCAGGATTGCAATATCATAACATTACAGTTAGCAATGATGATAAGACATTAACTGGTGATATTGCTGTGAATGGCGATTTTCTGCTTAACGGCCTGAATCGCAATCAGGTTGATGTGAATAGTTATAAGGTTACATACAATGGTGGAAATCAGCAGATTGCCAGCTTGGACTATTATGCCTTGGAGTTGACCAATGCAGGGACAAAGACTGCTACTGACCGTTTGACAATTGCAGATACTCTGCAAATGGGTGCGGACACTGAATTGGTGCTGTTGGACAGTTTTGAGTTTTATGGCGATTCTTCGATTGCGGGGAAATGGGATCTGGCAACAGATAGCACGATCAATTTTGCAAAAGGTGGCGTGAACCAAATTATTCAGGGGAATCTGGTTTATCAGAATCTGAAGTTCAGTGGTATTGGCGGAACGAAATCCGTGAGATACAATAATATTGATGAGGTGTTGAAACTTGATGGACTTTTGACGATTGAGAATGACGTGGTGTTGACGGTGATCGGGGTGGAAACGAGTAGCTCTGGCGGGGTCGATGTGGTCATGAGCGGAACGTCTGTGCTCGAATTGACAAAGGAAGGGAGCAATCGAATTAAGAGTTTGGATGCGGTCAGTGGTACAACGGTTATTTATTCGAAGGCCAGCGGCAATCAGACCATTCTTCAGTTGCAATATCAGAATCTGACGCTGTCTGGAAGCGGGACGAAGACGATTGATACTGTGACGGAGAAGGATTTCAGTTTTACCGGTGGAGACGGTATTGGCTTTTCAGTGAATGGGATTGGTATTGGCGGCACGTTCTCGGTCGCGAATTCGGTTACTTTTAATCCATTGAACTACAGTGTTGTGTATAACGGAAGTGGCACCCAGATGTTATGGGGAGGCGAGTATTATAATCTGGTACTGGCGGGAACGGGTGAAAAAATCTGGGATTCCGCGATTACGATTACTGATGTGGATATAACAGATGATTCGATCGGATTACTCTTTGGAACGGATGTGGTTTTGAGTGTGCCGGGTGACTTTACGCCGACAACAGGCGGTCCCTATACGATTCGACACCATGATCAGGGAACGGTGAAGTTTACCGGTAATGGACAGGATCTGGGAACGATCAACGGATACTGGAATCTCGAACTGGCAGGAAGTAACTACAACGGCAACAATGAATGGGCTGGCGGCGAGATTGGGAATGATTTTACTCTGACAAACGGCATCATTTCCATGACTGGGGATTTGACGGTTAATGGCGTGACAACGATTCATGCCGCGCAATCCGGTGGATTGACTCCTGAATTCAATTTAGGCACTGCCACGTTGAGCATGAAAGGAAGGAGTGTCGGCGGTCAGATACTTACCTTTGTTAATAATGGTATTTTCAACGGTGATACCGGTACGGTTCTTCTCTTTGGCGGAGTGGACGGAAGTGCCATACGGCACATATTGAGCGGTAGCGGAGATACTACGTTTCATAATTTCACCTTGGATAACTCTTTCAATCATATTGAGGGGACGCATTCTTTCACGATTACCGGAGATGTCGATAGCGGTATAGCTGGAGGGAATCCCGGGGGGAATATTCTCATGATCGGGGGAACGGTGACTTATGCCTATGCCGGTTCGAATCCTCCACAGGAAGTGATTTATGGGCGATATAATAATCTGGTGATTGATGGTGGAGTAAGTCAGGTTCTTTTTGAAACTATTATCAGTGGTGATTTGGATGTTATCAATGATGGTGCTCTTACGATCGTTTCCGGTATTAAGTTGCAGGTAAATGGCGATACGTCAATTAGTGAAACAAATTCCACGTTGAATGTTGTCGGAGAACTGGTTTTGGGTGCGAATGCCAATTCTGCCGGAACGTTGACGTTTAACGGTGGCAAATTGGTCTCCTTTGGTACGGGACGTATCACTTCCTACTACCTGACAATAGGCGGTGAGGTAGCGAGCAGTTACGACGCACAGGATGGGTCACAATTTACGTATAACAATAATGCCTATAATCAGGAGATTGGAGTTTGGTCGTATTACGACTTAACAGTCCAAGAGGCTGGTTATAAGACGGTAGCCGGTGATTTAGAGGTTCGGAATACACTGAATAATATGATTGTTACGAAATTGTCTCCTCCTCCTCCTCTTTATGCCAAAGGGTTTAGTTATGCCGTGGATCAAACATTGATCGTCGAGGGGATATTGCAAGTCAAGAATTTGATTTCCAGCGCGGTGATTGAGATATGGAACAATAATAATGCGGCATCGGCATTGATTGTTGCGGACGGCGGTTCCTTGGGGAATAACGGTCTAATCGTGTACAAAGGGAATGATATTGTTGTTACGACGGAAGATGAAGGCGGCAATGGAGTAACCTATTATGACTTGCTGATTGATGGAACCGGTAGTGCTGCCACTCTCGAAAGTGAATTGACGGTCAGCAATACGATGAAAACGGATTCTGCTTTGAGCCAGAATTATAATGCAAATGTCAAAAATCTTTATGTCGGGACTGGTGATTTCAGGGTAAACGGTCATGAACTTGCTGTCGAAAACCTTACAATAGAAACGGCTACTTTGTATAACAATACCGGGACGATTCTGGTAAGCGGTGAGGTAAACCTAACTCATCCATCTGTCTATGATTGCGGCACCGGACATTTTGTGTATATGGGTACTGACCTCCAGAATGTCGAGTCGCTCTTCTATTATAATTTGTATTTGCGTGGAGGGGATAAAACGGTATCCGGCGGTGATGATTTCCGAGTTACGCAAGACATGTACATTCAGGGGGATGTATTGGTTCAGGTCATTGGCAGTCTGCGGGTGGATGGGACGGTAGATTTCGTTGGATATGGTAGTGAGGGAGCGGTGGGAGAATTGGCTCTTACCGGAAACTTATTGGTGGGGAGTGTGAATCCGGGGCAGGGTACGATTCGATTTAATGGGACAGGAAGCCAGCAGGTTTATTATGCGGATCCATTAAATCCTCCGGCAGGCGATCTGCTGTTTTATAATCTGGTCATTGACAATGGTGGGTTAGGTGCCAATCTGCGTCGTAATATTCGTGTTGAAGGTGACTTGACGATTGAAACGGGAGGAAAACTCAATGCGAGCTACAGTGATGGTGGTACGACAACCAGTTACGATATCCGGGCAGTTGGGAATTGGCTCAATAACGGAACGTTTTCCTCCGCAGATGGGACTGTCGCTTTTGTGAGTGATATTCCAGGTGGGAGCCAGAGTATCTCTGGAACTCTGACGGGAGCAAGTAAATTCAACAATCTGGTATTTGACGGACAGTCCGATAAGAATTTGACCAGTGCCTTGGAAACAAATATCATGACTTTGCTGGCTGATACGAATGTCTATACAGGAAATACGGTAACAGTCAATAACAGTGAAGCACTGACGCTTGGGTTAGGGGCGACGCTTTATCTGTCCATGGACAATGTGACGACCGCTTCTTCCATTCTTCGCGTAGCTGGAGACCGGGTGAAAGGGCAAGGAGCCGTCAATTATAATTTTAACGGGAATCAAACGATTGATAATTTGATTTTCGATGGGAATCTGACTCTCTCTGAAGGGGGAATCAAAGACTGGAGCGGAGCAAAGATCCGAGTCGGACATGTTTTAACGGTAGATGGGGTGACTCTGGATGTGGATCGACAACTGGCGGTTATGGGAATTACTGATGATTTGGATGGGGTGAATACGCGAGTGGATTCTCCGGGACAAGTCGGACAATTGGTTCTTTCCGATGATATCGATACCATTTTATTGCTCAGTGCAGCAGGGGACGCTTTGGTTGTAGCGGATGTCAACGATATCAATCTGGGGGTAGCCAGTTTGGTTCATTATAATGGTCTCGCTGCTCAAAATATCGCCGTTGTGGATGCGGGTGGCGAATCTGTAATCTACGGAAAGCTTATGATTTCCGGAGGAGACAAGACTGCCGCAGGTTCGCTCTATGTCGATGAATTGACACTGAATGGAGCCAACTTAGCGGTTGCCGGTGATGTGGCTGGGCAAAACAAAACAGGCAATGTTTCGAAGCTCACCTTTATTGATGACGAGATATTATCCTTGACGGGCAATTTGTTGGTCGATAACAGTGATTTTACTGCGGCAAAAGGGACGGTGATTTTGAATGGTCTTGACCAACTCATTTCCAGCTTGCAGTATTATAATCTGGTTGCGGCAAACGGAGGAACGAAAACTACAGATAATCTGTTGGTTGACAATGATCTGTGGATTGAAAATAATGTGACCGTGGATGCTAATACGGTGAACAGTGTCAATATGTATTTCCGGAACCGGATAGATAATTCCGATAGCGATGGACGGTTGTATTTGGGCGGAAGTGGTACGGTTTTAACAGTGACTGGAACCTTTGCAAAAGGCGAAGGCTTGGTTCGTTATGACGGCACTGCGGATCAAGATATCGCCAATTTGGGATACTACGATCTGGAAGCCTCGGGAACAGGAACCAAGACGACGGATGATTTGCAGGTCGAGCACAGTTTCCGCATAGCGGATGTGACGGTGGACGCGAGTACGGTGTCGGCGGGAGACCTGAGCTTCAAACAAGATGACGATACGACGGACAGTACCGGGATATTGATGCTTTCGGGCGGCGATGATACGAACAGCCCGTTGAGTGTGAGTGGCGGCTTTGACGCCGGCGAGGGAACGGTGGTTTATGACGGCGGCAACCAGGTGATAGCGACCCTGACGACTGGTATGACTCCGGCCGAAATGACCTATTACAACTTGATCGTGACCGGCGGGACCGCCGCCGATACCGTCACCAAGACGGCGGGCGATATTGTCGTAACGAATGATTTCTATATCGATAATTTTGTGATCGTGGACGCGGTTTCGGTCGATACGGAAAATCTTTACTTTCAGAATGTCATAGGCGATACCAATGGGCGGTTGGAAGTTTCCGGTAATGCCGGTTTGGACATCTCCGGGGCTTTTATTGCCGGGGAAGGTACGGTAGCTTATGACGGTACGAGTGCGACTTCGGACCAGAATGTTTATATCAGCACGACTCAGGCGTATTACAATCTGGAGTTTACCGGCGCGGGAACCCGTACCGCCGGCGGCGGCGACATCGTCGTTGACAATGATTTCCTGATTGACACGGACGGCGACGGAAGGATGCTGACCGTCGATATTTCAGGTGCGTTGACGGTAGGCAACAACATGGCTGCGGTGAGCGATGATATCGAGTCTGAAATTATTGTTTCAGTAGGCGGAGCCGCCGAAATTGCCAAAGACCTGACTGTTGATTCAACCGGTGAAAATACGAGTATCGAGTTGAGTTTCCTGGCAGGATTGGTTGCCGGGTCTCAAGGCGGCAATATGCTGGTAAACGGCAATACCGGTACTTCCAGTGTCACGGTGACCGGAAACCTGACTGCCGATAATCTGTTGATCCACCGGAACGGCAAGGTTTCGGCCAAGGATGACAGCACCGGTACTGTCGGTGATGTCACGGTCAATACGTTGACGATGAGCGACAATGGCGGGAGCGGCACGTACAGCACGGAATTGAGTCTGCACGGTGCTTTGACGATTGACAGTGCCACTTTGGAAAGCGGCACGATTCTTTATGACGGGCTGAAAGACCAGTCGGTTATCGCGTTGGAGTATGTCAATCTGTCCGTGGCCGGGAGCGATATCAAGACCTGGACGGATGAAAGCGGTACATTCGGCAGGGTTTCCGGGTTGTTGACCGTAGATGGAAGTGCGGTATTCCTGACCAGCGAAACTTTGTTGGCCTGGGACTCTGGCGGTGAGAATGAAATTGGCGCGATCCAGGTCAAGGACGGCGGCAATTTGACGCTGCTCGGTTCCGACGCCGATGAACGGGCGATTACGCTTGACTCTGGCGATGTGACGCTGGAAGACGGTTCGACGATCACTTACGGCGGAAATGTCAATCAGGTGATCGAAAATTATGATTACAGTCTGGCCACTTTGGTTTTGGCCGACGGCGGGACCAAAACTTACGATCATGCCGACGCCTTGAAAGTCGGCAACCTGGTATTGATGGAAAACGGAACCGATCATGTGGTCGGCGATATCGACGCCGATTTGGAAGTAAGCGGCGACTTGACCTTTCACGGTGCGGAAGAACTTCAGTTGGCGGCCGATTTCATACTGGACGGAGACTTTACCAGCGGTTCCGGGCTGGTGCAATACGACGGCGACGGCGCGGACTTCAGCCAGACGGTGTTGAACCTGAATTATTGGGACCTGAAAATCGTCAATTCGGATAAACTGCTGGCGGAGGACGATGCCACTACTGTAGCGAATAATTTCTATTTTGACGGCGGCGCGGCATTGCTGATTCAAAACCGGAATTTGGCGATCGTCGGAAATATCCACGGTTCCAGTGGAGAAACCGGGGAATATTTCATTTTCAATACTGCCGGTTCCACCGGCGGGCGTTTGATCTTTAATATTGCGGCAGGCGATGTCAGGGAGTTTGCAGCGGGGAGTGGCGATCAGGTTGCCGGCGAATGGAATGACCTGTGGTTTGAATCTGCTGCGGGAACGCAGGTTTCGTTACAGGTTCGCGCGTGGGAAAGCGCGGGGGAAACCTTTATTAAACAGCGATTCGACATCCAGTATGACGGTGCGAATTTGGCTTTCAACGTGACGGACACCAGCGCGGCGGGCATTTATTACAGCGAATATTTCAAGGCGCTTTATAAAAATGCTGTAAGAGAAAGTTCATGGTTTGCTGTTTCCTATATGGGACTGAATGGCAACGGGATTTATACTTTCGGGATCGCGGATGTGGAGCAGATACTCAGCGGTTCGGGCTTGGATCCGCTGATTGTCACGCAAACCGGCGATAACGGGTACTATACCAATAATCCCGCAGGCGACCTTTTTGATCAGATCGGAACTTTGCGCTTTGCGGTTGAGTATTCCAACGTAACCGCCGGATTGCAGAAAGTTACGTTTGAGGTTGACAGCGTCGATCTGGGGCATGGTCCATTGCGGGTGAACGATGATATGGTCTGGGCAGGGACTGGAAGCGACAATCTGGAAATAAACGGTTCCGGTTTGTCCGGTTCCCGTATCCTGACTGTGAAAGAAGATATCGGACTGGATATTTCCGGAATGACTTTTGCCGGCAGTGTCGGTGGCGCGATTTTGAATTACGGCAATTTGATCATGAATGATATTGTCATCCGCGGCAACGGTGTCGGCAATACGGACACGGAATTTTATGGCGGCGGTATCCTGAACATCGGCGGCAGCATCTATGGCAACCGCGTGGTCATCCGCGGAAATTCTGCCGCGGAAGGCAGCGGAATTTACAGTACCGGCAACGCGAAGTTTGAAAACCTGACGGTTGAAAACGGTATATTCGGTGATAGCGCGGTTTATAACGCGATTGGCGCATCTCTGCTCATTCAAAACGGCACAATCAGCGGGAATACCGGAAGCGGTCTGGTCAATGGCGGAAGCTTTTATGGTTACAACCTGACCGTGGTCGATAACCGCGGATACGGGATTGATAATGGGATTTTGGATGCGGTATCCGGTACGATGATTTATGGTGATACGTCATTGGAAAATGCGACCATTGCATTCAACGATGATGGTAGTTTTTTGAATAATGGCTTTGTTTCATTGTGGAATACGATCTGGCAGGTTGATACCAATAATGTCCGGTTTGACTGGGCAGGAACGTATACGCTGGGGAATGTATTCGGTTCCAACGTTTGGAGTGGCGTTGATTTCGGCGACCATGGCGGTTGGGTGAATACGCTGGCATTGGTTGAAGGCTCCAATGCGATTAATGCCGGTACGAATTCCGGTTTCACCTTGTATGACGCGCGCGGATATATGGTCAATGGAAACCGTGATTTCGGCGCCTATGAATACCATGCTTATGTTGCCTTTAATCAGAGCCGTCCGGAAAATCGGCAGAATTTCTATACGACGATTGAAGCCGCGCTGGCTGGCGCGACAGCAGGTGAAACCATTGAGTTGATGAATACCCGGATAAAAATTGCCGGTGAAATCGTGATCGTGAAAGATGTCATGCTGGTCGGTCATGGCGAAGGGAATACGGTGCTGGACAATACCGGGAACGGCAACCGTATCTTCCGGATTGACAATGGGAATGCCGATACGTATATCATGGTGGCGATACAGGATATGACGCTGACGGGCGGTAATGCTGCGGACGGCGGGCTGATTTGGAGCAGTGAGAATCTGGTTCTGAATCAGGTGACGCTGACCGGCGGTATCGCGGTCAACGGCGGCGCGCTGTATAACAACGGCGGCAACGTAGTGGTGATTCGTTCCACGCTTACCAATAACAGTGCCAGTGGAAATGGTGGAGCTGTTTACAACGGCAATGCCGGTCTGGTTGATATATCGGAAAGTACGTTTTCGATGAATACCGCAAACCATGGCGGCGGTTTATACAGTGCCAATCGGGGTATTGTGACGATTGCCGCTTCCACGGTTGATTTTAATACGGCTTCCGGTTCGGGCGGTGGTTTATATTTGGAAAACTCCAAGTTTACCGCCAGCAACCTGACAGTGGCTTTCAATGCCTCCACCGGACAGGGTTCCGGTATCTACGGCGGCGGCGAATGGGCTTTGACCAATATTACCGTGGCCTATAACAGTTCCGCCGATGCGGATGGTTACGGACTGTATTTCGATTCCGGCAAACTCAACATGTACAACGGTCTGCTGGTCTATAACTACAGTGCCGGAAGCATGGCTGGGAACAATTTTGGATATGATGCGGCGGTAAACGATGAAAACGTGCTGATCAATGACTACAGCGGAATCTTTGCGACGGGGAAGCTGGTTGACAACGGCGGTTGGGTTCGGACATTGGCGTTGGCGGCGGGCTCCTATGCCGTCAATGCCGGTCTGAATTCCGGGGTTCCGGAGGGGGATGCGCGCGGCTATTTGGCCAATGGGACCCGCGACTTGGGGGCGTTTGAGTATCAGGGGTATGTGGCGCGGGTCGATTATGCCGTTGAGGGAAAGAATGAGAGCGAGTATATCTATGATTTGAATCAAATCAGCGGTATCGTCAATACCAAACTGCTAACCGGGGATGTGGCGGTGGAGTTGATTAACTCCAGGATTCTGTCGCACGATGTGGATTTGGCAATGTGGACGCAGGTCAAAGATGGCAACAAGATTGCCATCAAGCGCAGTTTGGACATTACCATCTACGGTCATGCGGAAGGCGGTTCGGTGGTCAGCGGCGGAAAACTGGGGGCATTGTTCACTGTCAGCAGCGACAATTACATTGCCTCCGGCGCCACGACGCCGACTGGTGTATTCGGAACTTTGACCTTTGACCGGGTGACCTTGCGTGACGGGGCGGCGCAAAACGGCGGAGCACTTTCCTATCTGGTCAACGGTCGGACGGTCAAAGAAGCCACCGGTAAAGTGGTCTTCAACGATTCCCAGCTGATCGATAATGTGTCGTTTGGTCATGGCGGCGCGATCTTCATCGACAGCAAGGCGAATACCATTGCCGTATTTACCGTGGAGATTGGCACTTCGCTTTTGAAAGGAAATCTCGCCATGGGGAGCGGCGGTGCGATTTATGCCGGGCAGGCGGTGACCATCTCCGCTTCCACTTTGGCGTATAACACGGCTTTGGGTCATGGCGGTGCGATTGCGATTACGATGTTTGACGGCAGCAACAAAGGGTCTGCGGTCATCAACAATTCCACGCTCAGCTTCAATACCGCGAACGGGAATGGCGGTGGCATTTATAATGAAGCGGCGGTCACGATGAATTCGTCGATTCTGGCAAAAAACCGTTCCACCGCAGTCGTGAATGACAGTTTCAGCGGTGGGTATGATTATTTCGCAGCCGCAATTGATGGGGTAACCGCGACCGGAGGAACTGCTGGAACCGGGTTGAATATCATTGAAAATCAGAATGGCTATCGCAGATTTGCGGATATTACAGAAAATGTCAAGCAGTATTTTGCTGAATACGACAACAGCAAAGCGAGCAGCCCTAATAGAATCAACTTTTTTGGATTCGTGGATGATTTATACCAAACCGGCATGGTATTTGACCACGGTGGCTGGAGCGGCACGATTGAACTTTCGCGGTACAGTTTTGCCAAGGATGCCTTGAAGGTTACCAGTGGAACCGATCAGCGCGGTTACCGGGTCAACCTTGCGCGTGATATTGGCGCGTTTGAGGCGGGCGGAACTTTTGTTTCGACAACCACCTCGCAGGGTACCCGGCACTATAACAGCATTCAGGAAGCGATCAATAATTCTACTGACGGTATTTTGAACATAAGTGCGGTGCGGGTGAAAGCCAGCGGGATTAATATCAGTAAAAACCTGGTAATCAATGTCAATGCGGAATCCGGTTCTACCCATCATCGCGGATCACAACTGTTTATTGATGCCGGTTATTATGGTCGGATATTCAGCAATGTCAGTGGTAAGGATTTCTCTATTTCCGATGCGTATTTGTATCATGGGGTTTCATTGGTTGCCAGTACGGACGCAGGAATGGCGGCGGGCGGAAACGGCGGATTGATTTTCAATAATGGTAATTTAACTCTGACCAACGTCAGCGGCGGCAGTTCATTTGCTCAGTCTTCAGGCGGCGCCATTTTCAGTACCGGCAGTTTGACCATCAATGCGAACGGAGACCGCTTCATGCTGGATACTGTTTTTGCCAACAACCGTGCCGGATTCTCCGGCGGCGCGATTTATGTGGCAGGTGCTTTGAGACTGAATGGCGCATCAGGACGCGCAGAGCCGGATGCAGCCAAAGCACTGTATTTTCGCTATAATTCTGCGGAAAATGGGGGGGCGATTTATTTGGAAGGAGCATCGTTAACGGCTTCTGACGTTTATTTGATTGGGAACAGCGCTTCACGCGAGGGCGGGGCGATCTATGCCAAATCGGCGAGGCATGCCGTTTCTTTTACCAACAGTACTTTGATCTATAATGCGGCGATGTTGAATGGGGGGGCGATCTATCAGGAAGGCGGAGATTTCATGGTTACCGACGTCTTTCTTCATCGAAATATGGCTTTTGTCAGCGGCGGAGCATTTTATGGAAAAGACCTTGGGAACGTAACGTTTTATACTTCCACCGCAAGTCTCAAAAAATATACGGAATTCGTGAATAATCACGCGATGTCCGGTGATGGTGGTGCCGTTTATCTTTTGAATCCGGATTTTGTGGAAATCTATGCGGAAGAATTGCCATGGGATGTCTCATTCGACAGCAATTATGCGTATCAGGGACGTGGCGGCGCCATCTATGTGAATGGGGCAGTTGAGCGAACGGTGATTTCCTTGCACGATCAGGCGGCATTTTATGACAACCATGCAGTGGACGGCGGCGCGGTATTTATTGAAAATGTCAAGAGGGTTGACATCCGGCAGAATACTTCGTTTACCGATAATAATACCCGACGTCTGACGTGGCATACGGTTGCTCCGGAAGGTTCCGGCGGCGCGCTTTATCTGCGGAATGTGGGGGGTGTTTATTTTAATGCTGCGTATGATGATCCAACAAAAGCTATTCCCGGCAATGTGACGATTGTGCGGAATGATGCGGGTGTTCTCGGCGGTGCAATGTACTATGAGAATGTCGGTGTGATTTCCATGCGCGACGTGGAGCTTGGCAACAATACCACAGCCATGGGGGAAGGCGGCGGTATTTATATCGTGGATACAACGGATGTTGCAGGAAAGGAATCTGAATTCAAAACGACTGAGATCAGTCTGATTGATCTGGATGTCTATAACAATTATACCGGATATAATCCTTATAGCTATAATGTGGTGAATAATACGATCGTCGGTGGCGCGTTCTTCATCCATGCAAGCAATGCGGCAATTCTGGTGCAGAATTCCGGGTTCGCTAAGAATCAAGCCAAAGATGGCGCAGGTATGTATATCGAGAGTGCGGTTTCCGCGACTTTCACCAGTTCGACGTTCGGCAACAACTATTCCAATGCGTTGTATGTGGATACGCTAACTGAAGGTCTGACCTTGAATTTTGTCACGTTTGGCCTGAATGACTCGTTGAGCCTCGGCAGTGCCGCCGCGCTTTATTATCAGAGCGGAGAGTTACGCGTGACGAACAGTATTTTCTATGAAGACGGCACGTCGGCTCCGGTGCTTCTCGAAAGTTCTGTCGTCGTAGTTCAGAGCAACAATAATATTTTCTACCGCTACGCCGCATTCCAGGGCGACAGCAGTGTGCTGGCGGCATTAACTGACGGTGGGCAGGAAATGATCGAAGCGTACCGTTGGAATACTGCCAGCGGGGAAACCGCGGCGATTCGCGACGGACACGGCAACCTGCTGAGTTTGACCGGCAGTGATGACGCCTTTATCAAAGATAATGTTTATTTGGCTGATACCATGAATTACCATGGCAATTCGTTGAGCCGTTCACTGGCGATTGAATCGCGGGACAGTATTGCTCTGCATTATCTCTATAACGAAGTGGAAACGGCAGCCGGCAGCGCGGATGCGACGGTATGGTATGATCAGCGCGGCAATATGCGCAGCGGTATTTCCATCATCGAAACATTCTACTATTACGATGGCGGAATCATGTGGGTGGTTGAGCGCAACAGCCAGGCATTGGATTTTATCAGCAAGACGGAATTCACCGGAGATACGATCGCCGGGATTGACGGCGTGGTCTATGTCAAAGACGGCGGCAGCTGGAAAGTGTTGATCAACGATGTCTTTGGCGGTTGGCTTGACGGCGCGAAAACATTTGAATTGGCAGGTGTGGAAGTCGCGGTCAAATATGTATTCTACCGTCCTGATTCCGACTATACCAGCGGTTGGGAGAAGGTGGAAGTCAGTTCGTCCGGAGATGTGGTTTACAGGGAAGCCAAAACAGAAGAGATCAATAAAATCGGCGGCATTACGGTGGCTCTGGGTGCGTTTGAGCCGAATTTCTATATGGTGGTGACGACCAATGATGATAACAACCTAAACGCTGATTGGTATATCAAGCCGGAAGGAAGTACCTGGCATAATATTGATTCCGCTCTGACCGGGATTTCCAGTAATAGCAGCGATACCGCCGGAATCAGCCTGCGTGAAGCAATTTATTGGATTGATAATTATACCATAGTCAATAAGGATCTGAATCCCGGGATGGTGGATGCGGATGGCAATTATACGGATCCGAATGACGCCACCAATGTCAGCGGACGATTCATTATTGACGCCGACCGCTATGTGAAATTTGCCGACAGTCTGGTTTATCACGACGGGAATACGTTTGTCTTGACCGCCGGACAGATTGAACTGCATAAAAATGTGGTGATCGGCATGATTGACAATTATCTCGGCTGGAGTGAATTCCGTGCCGACAATACCTTTATGGGTCAGGACAACGCGCGCCGGATTACGATTGACGCCAATGGCACGGATCGGGCGTTCTTTGTCGCTTATGATGAAGACCGTGTGCGTGAAAATGAAAAATTCCATGAAAATACGCATTGGTCTTTTACTGCCAATACCGGACTGAATAACCTGACTGTTACCAACGGTTATAAAGATGCGTCAACGAATCTCTATTCCGGCGCGCTCGGACATGGTGGCGCTATTTATAATGAAGGGGTTCTGGTACTGAATAATGTAGTGATTGAAAATTCTACTGCGACAAATAAGAATGCAGTCACAGCGGATACCAGCCATAACATGGGTTGGGGTGGTGGGATTTTCAACAGTGCTAACGGCAAGCTCTATATCTATGATTCCACCATTCAAAATAATACCGCTGAAGCGATTGATCAGGGAGCGAAAACAACAAACGCGGGTTGGGGCGGCGGTATTTACAGTGCCGGATTGATGGAAATTTATCGTTCCGCAGTGATTGAAAACGTAGCAATCGGTTTTGGATTATCCGAAGACTATAGTCGGAATGTCAATTATGGTATTGGGGGCGGTTTGTATATTGCCGCCGGAGGGAGTGTTTATCGTGACGGACAAGGCATCAGCGTTCGTAGCAACACGATTATTACGGCTTCCACGATCACGAAAAACCATGCGGACATGAATAGCACGGGTACCGGAACACTTGTAACCGATTTGGATTCTGTTGCGATCCGGATTATGGGGGGAGATGTCCTATTGAACGGCAATACGATTGCCTACAACGATATTTCAACCTTCAGCGGAGGAACCAGTCTTGGTTACGCGGTGGTGGTTTTCGGTGGTGATGTCACGATGGTCAACAACATTCTGGCGAATAACTTCTCCAAGAATCTGACATCGTCGAACCGTCAGGATCTTTATTTGCTTTCCGGGAATTTGCATGGCGGTAATAATATCATCGGCTGGCAGAACAACACGGCATTTGTGATTGACGACGATTATTCCGCGAATATCCCTGGAGGCAATGACACGGGTGAAGTGGAAAATCTGTTTATTGCCGGGCGTGATGACTTGAAATATAACGGCGGGATGACGCAAAACTACCGGGTTGGCGCCGGCAGCGTGGCGATCAATGGCGCCAACTATGCGTTGATTGGCGATCTGTTTGACCAGCGCGGGCTGACACCCGGACATTTGCAGGGGCGCACCACCATTGGCGCTTATGAGCTTTTAACCTATGTTGAAGCGGACAGTTCCCAGATCGATTCGCCGTTGAGCAGCACCGGCATCACCTATGATTTCGGTTATTACTTCAGCGACGGCAAGGTGGAATCCGGACGGTTTGGCTGGAATCACAATCTGCGCAATGCGTTGTATCTGGCGGATGAAGGCGCGCTGGTATTGATCAATATCATTGAAGGCAGTGAGACGTTTGTATTAACCGGCGGAGCGTTGCAGATCTTCAACAGCGTGACGGTGACGGCTTCCGGAACCGGTTCCGGCGGTGAGGCATTGCGGTTGATTATTGATGCCGGCGATGCATCGCGTGCTTTTGTGATTGATGATGCCGACGCGGATGTTCCGGCGAAGAAGACGATTCAGGCAACGCTGGCGGGATTCAATATTGCCAATACGCAGGGAACCGGTAATGGCGGCGCGATCGTGGTCAATGGTAATTTGATCTTGCGCGATGTGAATATTGAAAACAGCAAAGCAAGCGGGAGTGGCGGCGCGGTCTATGTTACCGGTAAGCTGGATATTGAAAATGTTCAGATTCGTAATGCGGAGGCAGACGGAGACGGAGACGGAGACGGAGACGGTGGCGCCATTTATGTAAATGCCGGTGAGTTCAAAGCGAATAAGCTGACTGTTGATCATGCCAGCGGTAACGCTGGCGGAGCGGTTTACATTAACCAGGGTGTCAGTGCAATCATTACCAATTCGCTGTTTAACAATACTGTCGCAAGGAGCGGCCATGGCGGCGCTCTCTATCAAGCAAGCGGAGTTGCGAGATTTGAAGGAACGGTATTTTCCAATAATACAGCGGTAAACGGCTATGGCGGCTCCATCTATTTCAATGGAACAAAGATCGAGCTGAATAAAACCGGTGTCGGCACCACGGATGAAAACATTGTATCCAATGCCAAGCGCGGTGGTGGCATTTACATTGTTTCCGGTGATTTGACGATGGTCAATACCACGATAGCGAATAATATCGCCAGTGAGCTTGGAGGAGGGATTTTCTTTGGAGGAAGCGGCGCATTGACTGCCAATTTTGTCACGATAGCCAATAACGTGGGAGGCAATGGCGGCGGCGGTATTTATCAGGCGGGAGGCAGTATTTCACTGTATAACAGCATTCTTGCGCAGAACTGGCAAGGTAGTGCCGGAACCGTATTGAGTGATTATTACGGAGAATCCGGAGTGACCTCCTATAACACCAATCATAATTTGATTGGCGCCAGTAACAAAGCAACGACATTCTGGGGAACGGATTCCCTGCTGGTAAATACCGTTGCATTGTTGAAACAGCATGTTGAATTGAGTAAATTTATTGCCAATAACGGCGGTAACACTTTGACGGTTTATGTGACCCTGATTTCCGATGAAGCCAAGGGGTTGGCTGATAATACGGGAGACCATTTTGTTGCGGATGACCAACGCGGTGTGGATCGTACCAGCGCGACGTATGTTTATGTCGGGGCATTCCAAAACAACGAACGGATTTACTACTTTGTGGAAACGGTTTCCACGAATGCGGAGGATGCCGGGAACTGGTTTATGGTGAAGGAAGATGCTTCAACCGTCTTTACCGGTGATTTTGCGATTGCGGCTGACTGCCGTTTTGTGATTGATGATGATCCGGCATTTGCCACGGATTGGGTGGTTGACCTCAGCAGCACGGTGGAAGTGCGGGGGATTGGCAGGTTGACCATCAACGACAATCCCGGCAAAGAAGTCGTCATCAATATTTTAGTGGGCGAAAATACCGGAAGTCAAAATGGCTTCCTGGAAGTATTGGGCAGTCTGGCTGTCATTGGCGGGGAGATTGTCAACAATGGAAGCATTACGTTGTCCGGAAATGGACGGTTTGTTACACCAACACAGGTGCAGCAAAACAAAAATTCGGAATTGGTACTGGATGTTGGCAATATGATTCTTAGCAATGTTACGATCAACAGTACTTCCGGTAATAACAATACGGTGAAATATGTTTTCAATGGCGACCAGACCATTAAAGATGTGAACTACGCCAATCTGGTGATCAGCGGCAGCGGCGTCAAGAGCAGAGGCGGAAACGTATCTGCATACAATCTCTCATTCGAGGGAACGGGGAGTGAAGGCGGAACCCTGGCGTTGAGCGGCGTCTTGAAGGTCGGCAATGTCTTTGACGGCGGCGAGGGTACTGTGGTTTACCGGGGGGGCGGCTCGGGGCAGGTGGTTGAGACGGTCACCGCCAATGGCAATGCCATCAACTATTACAACCTGGTTCTGAATGGCGGGGACAAGTCGGCCACGGGGGAACTGGCCGTAGCGAATCGTATGGATATCAACGGGAATCTCGGATTTGTAATCACCGGCGTGGACAGTGCTTCCGCCGGCAGTTTGTCGGCGGATACGTTGTATTTTTCCGGGGCCGGGAAGTTAACTTTGAACGGGGATTTGACCCTTCGCTATCTGAGCGCCGAAAACAGTGTCGTCACCCTGAACAATTCCAGGGCGGCGGGAAGTCAGACGGGAGCGCAGAATATTTCCGGCGGGCTTACTTTCCATGACCTTCGATTGGTCGGTGAAGGCGAGCGTAATTTCAACGGAAATCTTAATGTCACTGGCGATCTCTATGTGCTGGCATCCGTGGATGGTACCGAAACTGGCGCCGGGGTGGGGGCTGAGCTTTCCGCGACGGTTGGCGGCAGCTTGAACGTTATTAGCGGGAATATGAAAATGGGTGAGTACGGCAGGGCCGGTTTTGCCGAAATGACTGTTAACGATGGCGATGTGTCCGTTTCCGGTTCTCTTTCCATGTATGGACAATCCCGCTTGAGTGCCAAAGCCGGAACCAATAATGCCGGAAATATAATACTTGGTGCTTTGAATATGTTGGGAGATGGTCATGACGATAAACAAACTCTTGCCTTGCATGGAGCTCTGACTATTTCGGGAAATAGTCAGCTTGAAGGGAATAGTTATATCATTTATGACGGGGCCGGGAATCAGGATGTCATTGCTCTCAAATACCGGAATTTAGTTGCCGGAGGCAGCGGGGTCAAAAGTTGGACCAAGGATAATAACGGGCGATATGGAGAGATTTGGAATTCATTGACCATTAAGGCTGGATCGACTTTTTGGACGGATCAGGTTTTGCATAGCGGAGGAATGGAAAACCGTCTTGAAAATTTGATTATTGAAGGCAGCCAGGTAGATGGGCAATATGGCGGCAATCTGTACCTGGCCGGAGCCGATGGGAACAAGCGTGCCATTGGCGATTTATTCACGCCTCCTACGATTGGTGCTGGAGCGGTTATCACTTACGGCAGGGATATCGACCAGATTATAGAAAACTGGGATTATTCCAATCTTACTTTGGTTTTTACCGAAGGTGGAACGAAGACCTCCGAAGCAGATACATTGACCGTGGCAAGGCTCATCATCCAGGATGGCGTGATCGGTGAGGTGAATAACCTGGTCATTAACGACAATCATGGTTCAGCCATCTTGTATCCGGCAGGAGCGCTGTGGTTCAGCAATGACATCCAGAATGTGGGGCAGAGTACCGGGGAATTGAAGATCGGCGGCAGCTTGACGTTTAATGGAGCGTCCGGTTTTAACGCCGGTAAGGGTACCATGCATTTCAACGGCAATGGCGAGAATTTCAGCCAGACGGTCAATAACCTGGCTTATTACAATCTGGCGATTGAAAATTCCGACAAAATTCTGGACAATGTTGCGGATGCTACTGTCAGTAATGATTTCATTTTTGCCAATGGCGCGGCATTGCTGATTCAGGATAATAAATTGACGGTCAATGGAAAGATCATTCATTCGGAAGGTTCGGCTGGACAATACTTCATTTTCAATACCGACGGGGCGACCGGAGGAAAATTGATTTTTGATATTGCCGCAGGCGACGTGCTCGAATTTGCCGCGGGAAGTGGTAATACTCAAGCCAGTAAATGGAGCAACCTTTGGTTCCAGTCGGAAAGTGGTACGAATGTTTCGCTGTCGGTCAATGATTGGGCGGACGCGGCGGAAACATTTATCAAGCAGAAATTCGTGATTGATTATGATACTGCCGCCGATCTGTCATTCGACGTGCTGGGTTCCAGTGCTGTCGGCAAGAATTTCAGCAATTACTTCAAGGCTCTTTTTGAAGGGGAACCTCTCGTATGGGTCAACAGCTGGTTTGCTGTTCCCGGATACAAGTTGCTGATTGGTGATGGGATTTATGAGTTCGGCGTGGCTGATATCGATCCGATTATCGCCGGTTCCGGCTTGGATCCGCTGGTGGTCACCCAAACCGGCGACTTCAATTACTATACCAACGATCCGGATCCGTCGGGTACGTTCCTGGATCAGGTTGGAACATTGCGCTTTGCCATTGAATATGCCAATGTGAAAGGCGGCTTGCAGAATGTTGTCTTTGAAGTAAGCAATGTTGATCTTGCCTATGGTGAATTACGGATCAGCGACAATCTGATTCTGGGCGGTATGGATCGTTACGGGATTGTGATTACCCAGACGACCGCGGGCGCGCGTATCTTTACGATTGCCAATCCGGATTTTGATATTTATGTCAAGATGATCGGACTGGTTTTGACCGGAGGCGACGCGACCAATATCAATTCGCCGGATGGAATTGGCAATGTCAATGGCGGCGGTGCGATTTATAATGAAGAAAGCCTCGAATTGGTGCGCCTCACGATTACCGGCAATAGGGCGGAGATGGGCGGCGGTCTTTACAATGCGGCTTCCGGTGATGTTAAAATCACCGATACGACTTTCAGCTTGAACACTGCGATGAAAGGCGGCGGCGTTTACAATACTTCAGAGGTTGATTATGATGTCAACGATAGTACGGTCACTGTCAATGAAGTGGAGCGCGGCGGCATCCTGATTTATCGTTCACTGTTTGTCGGCAATCAGGCTGACAACGGCGCGGCAATCTACAATAATTTGGGGATTGTGTATGCTGACAATTCAACGTTCACTCAAAATACCGGTCTGACTGTCGTTGAAACGGCTGCTTTCAGTAGTGCCGATCCTTTCACCGTGGCTCAATTAAAAGAAATTAATGAAGGAAGCGGTTTAACCTTTGCGCATATTACCATGGCGTTGAATGATATTTCCGTCGGCGGTTATGCGATTCAATTGGGCACGGATACCAGCTTGTATCTGGAAAGTTCGATCCTGACCTACAATCAAGGCGGAATCAATGGCGGCAATGTGCTTCGTGAGAATAATTATGAAGGAGCGGATCGCGCCTCCATGTTTACCGGATTCGGGGATCATGGCGGTTGGACTGCCACGTTGGCGTTGAATGCTGCGGACGCGGTGGTAAGCGGGCAGATACTTGATCAAGCCAGCGGCATGTATGAAACGGACCAGCGCGGGTATTTAACCTATTTGGAAAAACGTGACATTGGCGCGTATGAATATAACGGCGGGATTGGACGTAACGTCAATAACGGTACGATTTACTATAATCTCAGCCAGATAGGAACGGCTGGTTCCGGACATCAAGTCGAGTTGGTTGGGTCACGAATCAAGTTTGATGCATCTTTCAATCTATATAACGATGTGACCATTACCGGCGCGGACAGCGGTATGACATTCATTGATGGTCTGGGCGGCGATGGTAGTATCCAGATTGGAAATGGCAGCACTGGAGCATTGGCTGTATTGACTGATTTGTCATTGGTCAATTTTGTGGTCAGTGGGTCGCTGTTTACCGTAAATAATAATGCTACGTTGGTGATGGAACGCGCATCTCTTGAGGAGATTCATAGTAGCGTTGCCGTCGTGACGGTCAAGAGCGGCGGGATCGGTTATTTTAACCGGGCAACCTTTGCGTTAAATTCCGGTGTACAGGCCGGTGTGTTGCTCAATGATGGCGGGATGCTGATTGTTGAACAAAGTACATTCCGGAGCAATATCTCCACCAGCACTGGTGGCGCGATCACCAGTACCGGCGGTACTTTACAGATCAGTGCTTCCGCATTCTACAACAACAGTGCGCTGAAAGGGGCAGCGATTTATGTCAGTGGCGGAGATTTGCAAATGGTGAATACCACGGTGGCGTTCAATCATGTCACCGGAAGCAGTGCGGATACGGATGCGGGCGGCGCGTTCTATTTCAACGGAAACTCTATTACGTTGACCAATAATACATTTGCCTATAATAACAATATCAAAACCGATGTGGCGATTTATGGGAACAGCGGCTATTTCATCAACAACCTGATTCTGGACAGCGATTCCGGCTTCAACACTGGCACCGTCTATCAAGCCGGTAATATTCTTAACGCTACTGGAGAAGATGAACATCTTGCGGACCTGATGATGCGGGATCATGGCGGTTGGGTGAAGACGTTGGCGTTGAAAGCATCATCAACGGCGATTAACGGTGGCGCATCGGTCGGCAGTCCTGCGAGTGACGCGCGCGGCTATGATGCGAACGGAACCCGTGATGTAGGTGCGTATGAATACAACGGTTATATCGGGTATGTCTATAGCTACAGCACTTCCACTACCGGTTCCTGGATGGGAATCAGTTCTCTCAACAGTTCATTGTTAGATACGATTTACTCCAATAGTGCGAAAGATGAACTCTATATCAAATTGGTCAATACCCGGATTAAAGAGAGCGGGGTATCGCTCAATCTGTTCACCAGAAACAGCGGCGGTGCTTTGATTGCGAAAAATATTTATCTTTATGGTTCGGAACAAGGGGGCACTGTATTGGACGCCAACTATGAATCGCGCGTGTTGACTGTGGTTGGCGTTGGATTCGCGGAAGGAACCAGCAGCTTCCAGTTGACCGGCAATCTGAATATTCAACGCATCACGCTGACCAATGGTTTTGTCGAAGGCAATGGCGCCGTGATCGGGCGTGTCGTCAGGACCGGGCAGGGTGTGCTCAAAGCGACGACCGCCGGAACCGTGACAATCACCGAGTCAACATTGAGTAACGGGGTGGCAACCGGCGATGGCGGTGCATTCTATTCCTATGGCTTCGGTTCGACACAGGACTTTAAGTTTGTGGTCAACCAATCCCTGCTCAGCAACAACGTTGCGATTGGTGATGGCGGCGCGATTGGTATTCTTGGTGGCGATGTCAAACTATCTTCCGTGACTTTGACCGGCAATACCGCCTTTGGCGATGGCGGCGCGATTTCGCTCAAGCCGCAAACTTCCGGTACGACTTTAATTGCTGCAAAAATTACGATTGATGGGGCGACGATTGCTTTTAACTCCGCGTTTGGGCATGGCGGGGGCATCTATGCGTTTGCTACGATTGATTCAGTAACGAACAGTATTCTTGCGCGGAATCGTAGCATGGATCTGGTGGTAGCGGCTGATTTCAACCATCAAGCCGGTTACAACAGCCAGTATGCGGCGATTTACTCTAAATATGAAAGCGGTTTCGATTACTATTATAATCCGCGTGGTATTCTTAATCCTTATGCAATCGCTACGGAGAATAATAATATTGTCGAATATCAGAGCGGACACAACACTGCGGCGCATCCGAATTTTACAGGAACTGGCCCAATCACCACCAAATACTATTTCGGCGCGGTGGCCTGTACCGAAAACGCTGATTTGAGTTATTCACTGAAACTGCAGAGTGCGGACGTGATCAAGATTGGGACTGCCAACGGCAGAACCGGACATTATCTGTTTACCGACGGTGTCTTGCGTGATAATGGCGGTTGGTCTGATACGCTGGCTATTTCGTTCAAGAGCATTGCCATGGACAAAGGAACTGGCGATACCTCGGATCAACGCGGATATCTCATTAATTCTCCGAGTTCTTCGGTTACCCGTGACATCGGAGCCTATGAATGGAACGGCGGCGTGGCAAAGATCGGCGAGCAGACCTATGGCAGTTGGAGCGAGGCGTTGTATAATGCATCCGTTATCAGCGATGCCGTTGTTCAACTGGCAAATTCCCGGATTATCGGCTATGGGGCGATCATTTCCAGCGGTTCGAATATCACCATTACGACAATGGGGGATAATAACACGCTTTATGATTTGGCGATGATTGACGGCAATCATCGCGGGCGGATTCTGTCGCTGAACAGCACGGATACCGATTTGACCATCAGCGGTGTCTTGATGCAGAATGGGTTGAGTGTGAACAGCGAATTGATGCCGAGCGCCGGAGTCGGCGGTGCCATTTACTCTATTGGCACGCTGATTCTTCAGGATGTCAGCATTTTCGATTCTTTTGCCGCCGACAATGGCGGGGCGCTTTATGCCACCGGAGCGGTAACGGTAAATTCCGTCGGGATTTCCTTCTCGCAAGGTGCATTGCAGGTGGTATCCGGTTCCCAATACCGGAACAATCAGGCGGTGAAATTTGGCGGTGCGTTTTATCTGAGCGGCGGTTCATTGATGGTGACCGGCAGTAAGGATGTGCATACCGTTTTCCTCAACAATCAGGCGGGCGCGAGCGGCGGTGCGGTATTTCTGGCGCAGACGGATGTGGCTTCCCACATCGCATTTACGGATTTCACCAACAACCGTGCATACGATGGAGGTGCTTTCTACGTCAATACCGGCAGTGACGTGAGCTTTGAGCAGTCTGTTTTCTCCGGAAACACGGCGGAGCATCATGGCGGTGCGGTGTACGGCACTATGGATGCGCAGATGACGATGAAGAATGTCACGTTGCGCAATAACGTGGCGATTACCGGCGACGGCGGCGGGCTTTATCTGAATAGTGATTTCGCTTTGGGTTCGTTTTTGTTCTACTCCAGCGGTAGCGGAATTGCGACCGGTAACCAAGCCGCTGGCAACGGCGGCGGGTTCTATCTTAACAATCTGAAAGGCAAGGTCAAGGATACGGATGGGGAAGAAACCGAATATTCCATCTACTTCTACAGTTCAGCAGTTGATAAAACTGCGACGGTCAGTAACAATACTGCAGGGCTGAACGGCGGTGGCGTGTATGCGATTAACAGTGGTAATGTCACGTTGGGACGTGTTAACAGCTCTGTTCAGTTCAGCGGTAACACTGCGACAAGCGGTTCCGGTGGCGGGCTTTATTTGAACAATGTCGGAAATCTGCATCTCAATAACAACGTGACGTTCAGCTCCAACCGTGCCAGTGAAGACGGCGGCGGTCTCTACATGATCGACAGCACTGGAAAGAACATTACTTTCAATAGCAATGTCAATTTCTACAGCAATACTGCGACCAACGGTTCCGGCGGTGGACTGTATCTACGGAATGTGGGTGAAATCCAGATTGATTATGCCAAATTCGTTACCAACAGTGCTATGTTGAATGGCGGCGGAATGTATTTGGAAAACATCGGTTCGGTTGCTATTTCCCGGGCGGACTTTGTGCAGAATGGAGCGGAGGGTAGCGGCGGCGCGATTTATGTGCGGAATACCCAAAACAGTGTGATTACCGTCAGTCGCAGCAGCTTCACCCAAAACCTGACCGATTCCGACCAGCATGGAGCGGCGATTTATGTGGATCGGGGCGAGGCACTGAACATTGATAACTCGACGTTTTATGCAAACAGCTGGATTGTTGGCGAAAATCCGATTCCACCACCTGATTATGTGACTTGGCTTTCCGGCTTGAGTTCCGTTTATTTGGGGACTGGTGCCATGAACCTGAATTTCGTCACATCCAGCATCAACGGCGATCAATATTCGTTGATTGATGGCGGAACGTATACCAGTTATGCATTCAGGGTGGATGACGGTTCGTTCAGTATTTACAATTCACTGATTCATGATGAAATGGGCATTTTTCTGGGAGCATCGGTATCGGTCACCGGCAGTGCCAATAATATCTTTACCTATTTCCATAGTTATGCGGATTCCAGATTGGTTGGTAGCGGTTATCGGGTAATCGGAGCTTACCGTCCGGATGGTACCTGGGTGAACAGCACGGCTGGAATTTTGGATGCTTCCAATAACTTGGTGGGACATGATGCGGATTCCAGTTCGTTTATTCAGACCAATTTGTTCCTGGGTGAATATACGTATCAGGGAGACCGGCTGACTCGGACGCTGGCGATTGACGGTGTAAACAGTCTGGCTTACCGTTACAACCTCAACGGACAGGAAGTGCGTTCCGGTTCCACTGCTTATGCTGACGGTTATCAGTATGATCAGCGCGGCAATTTCCGTACCGGCTTGGAAATTGTGGAAGTGAACGGGAGTGTCTACTTCGGTTCTTATGCCTGGGATGGCACACGATATGTGCTGACGGTATTGGATGAAGCCGGGCAGGTCGTTGTCGATGCGGACGTGACCTCGAAATTCAAACCGTTAGGTGTCAGTATCGGTTCGTTTGAAGGAAACTTCTATATGACAGTGACTTCGAATAGCGATTCCAGTTCCGGAAATCATCCTGATCTGGTTATGCATGACGACAATCAATGGGCAACCATTGATCGGGCGCTGGCAAACGGCATGACGTTGCGTGAAGCCGTTTACTGGATTGACAGCTATGATTATACGCAGTTGAGCGGGTTGGCGGAAGACAGTGCAGAACGGGCGCGTTTCGATGCCGGACGTTACGTTCAATTTGCAGATTCGATGTTTGTCGACGGGAACAGCACGATTCTGTTGACCGGCGGGGATATTGTGTTCGATACCAGTGTGATTATCGGCTCGTTTGAAAAGTTCGCGGAAAGTTACGATCTCTATTATAAAACGGTTGCCGGTGAATATCTGTATTTCAAGAATGACAATACATTCAAAATGCAGGGAGACGGTCAGATTACCATTGATGCCGGTGCCAATTCCCGTATTTTTCAGAATGACGGCCAGTCGGTTGGGATCAATAATCTGACCTTGACCAATGGAGCGGTCTATAACGATACCGGACGCTACAGTTTCAGCGATGATGACACCACCGGGCGCGGCGGCGCGATTTTGAACGCCAACGGCGGCACCATGATCATCAATAACTCGCTGATCAAAGATTCGCTGGCGACCAATGCCGGACCGCTGGACGGTCGCACAGCCTCAACGGTATTGCTGAACGGCTATGACATGGGGCAGGGAGGCGGTATTTTCAATGATGCCACGTCCGTTATGGAAATTAATTATTCCACGGTGACCGGAAACACTGCCGATGGCAGTCAAAACGGTTCCGAAAATCTCTACCGTCCCGCAGAAAACGCCGGGCAGGGCGGCGGTATTTATAATGCCGGTACGTTGACGATTACCGGTTCGCTGATTGGTGCGGAAGGGAAAAATGCGCAGGGCGGTTCCGCTCAGGGGAACAAGGCCATCGGGAATACGGGCAGTGGTGTCGGTGTCAACTCCGGTACCGGCGGCGGTGTGTTCAGTGTCGGCAATCTGGTGGTCAGGAATTCCACGGTTTCCGGAAATTCACTGGCTAGCTCCAAGGTGATCAACGGTTCCGCGATTACCGTGCAGGGCGGCAGCCTGACACTGGATGGCAATACAATCATCAACAATGATACGTTCTACTCCGGCGGCACGTATGGCGCGGCGGTCGCGATCTCCGGCGATACTACACTGGTTTTGACCAACAACATTATCGCCAACAACTATGTATCCGGCGGTACGGATCAGCGGCGGCTGGATATTGTCGTCAGCACTTCGGTTGATATTACCGAGTACAATAATATCATCGGCAGTTGGACGACGGGGAGCGGTTATTTTGATTTCCTGACGCAAGGAGACAGTTCGGATATCCTTGGTGCCGGCGGCAATGTTCATAACTTGAATCTCGATTTTTCATTGAAATTCAATGGCGGCTTGACCCGTAACTATCGTGTTCTTGATGGCAGTGTTGCCATTGGTGCGGGTTCGTACGATTACAACAGTAACAATATCGACCAACGGGGTTTGACGGTTGATTCCGCACATGGGCAGGAACGCAACACGATCGGCTCGTATGAGCGGCTGATGTATGTTTCCATGGATACGCTGGTAGAGCGTGGCGGCGAATGGGTCGCGATGCAGGATTTGGCAATTGGTGATGATATTTATTATGACTTCGGCATCAATCAGAATGGCTGGAATACCACCTTGCGTTATGCGGTGCACCTGACGGATTCGAATGGTGTGATTCAGATTAATGTGATCAATGACACGAATACGATGGAGCTCATTCATGGCGAAATGACCATTCAGTCCGGTTTGACCATTCAAGCGGACAAAAATTTTGAACTGAATGCCAATGGCAACAGCCGTCACTTCCGAATCGCTCCCACGAACTATGCAATTACTGTCAACTTGACCAATCTGTTATTAAATGGAGGTTATGCAAGCGGGAATGGCGGTAGCATCCTTGCGCAAAATGGGTATTTGACGCTGAATCTGAATAACATTCAGATTGCCGGTGCCAGTGCAGTCGGCAATGGCGGTGCGATTTATTTTGATGGTTCAAAACTGAATGTAAATCAAGGTACTCTTTCCGGGAATCACGCGCTGAATGGCGGTGCGGTTTATGTTGCGGGCGGCACGCTGTCGTTGACGGACGCTGTACTGTTGAACAACTATGCAACAAATGACGGCGGAGCGATTTATACTCGCGGTACTGCTGTGGAATTAAGTCGTTCAGTTATTGGTAGCACTGATGCTTCATTGGTCAACGCCAAACGCGGCGGCGCGATTTATGTCGCCGGCGGAGACTTGACCATGGTGAACAGCACATTGTCCAATAACAGGGTCACTGGTGACGGCGGTGCGGTTTATTTCAATAACGCTGTCGGTAAAATTGATTTTAATTTTGTCACCGTGGCAAATAACAAAGCCGGCGGAACCGGCGGTGGATTGTATCTGCAAGGGATTGGCAGTATTTCTGTGACTAATTCGATCATTGCGCAGAACTGGGCGGGCGCCAATACCCGTAATGACATTTACGGCCTCAACGCGCATCCTGCCGGAACCTTCCTACAGAATATCATCGGGGTGACCAATCTCAGCATCATCAATCCGGGAGACCACAACGTGATTCTCGGCGATGACGACGGCAAATACGGCTGGCTCTACACCACGTTGACCAAAGTGGAAGTCGCCTCCTCGTTCGGCCAGCGCTATACCTGGGTGGTCGGAATGACCGATGACAGCCCGGCAATCGCCCATGTCGCTGACCCGGGCGATGTCCTCTATGACCAGGCCGGTCAGGGACGCCCGGGCCGTAACGCCACCGCCGGCGCTTATGAAATGAACCCGGCCCCGGCTTATACCGACGTCTATCTCTTTGTCGGCACAGATGATGGTGAAGACAATATCTTTATAAAGGAACAATGGAAGATCTATGATCCGTCGATTGATGATTTCAGGGCGATGACGGGTTCTGAAAATTTCAGTTTCAATGGCGAAGGCAAGATATTCGTCTTCGGCAAGAGCTATATGGTAGACGGCGGATGGACAGTTGCCGAACACAATAAAGTTGTGTTGAACTGGGAAAACTATGACCTGAGCAGAAATATTACCCTGACGATCAACAGCAGCGATGTGAAGGGCAACTTCGAAGTCAACGACACGACGACGCTGGTGCTCCAGGCGGTTACGGAAGGCGTGGCCCTGTTGTCGATGTCGGCCGGTTCGACCATCAAATACATCGCGGAGGGCAACGGGCAGACTGTGCTGGCGGCAAAGGATGGCTCCAGCTACGGCAAGCTCGTTCTTGACGGCGGCAGCAAAACAACCGCCGACACCAATTCCAAGGGCGTGACGGTTGCCGGTGATCTTGAGCTCAACGATGTGTCGCTGACGGTCGTTAAAGGTAACCTGACGGTCAACGGTAATCTCGACAGTCAGGGCGGTTCCCTGAATGTTCTGGGAAATATCACCGCTTCCCATATCAGCAGCGGTTCGGTCAGCTTCGGCAGCGTGAATGCCGGCGGCAGTATTCTGTTGAACGGCAGCGGCTCCATTACTGTTACGGACGGAGTCGCGGCCAACGGCAATATCGGCATCACTGCCGGTAATGATATCAGCATCGACGGTAATGTGACTTCTGCCAACGGCCTCGTCAATATCAGTGCGGGCGACGATGGCGATATCAACCTTTCCGACGGTCAGATGACGGGAACCGGCGGTGTGTACATCAGCGGCGATGCGTTGAACCTGGCCGGTTATGAGATCGGGACCTCTACCCAGGGGATCAACTCGCTGGTTGTGAATGAGATCAATGCCTTGAGCGGGAAAAATACCATCAATCATTTCCTGGCCGAAGGCGCGCAGATTGCCACTCCGATGAGTATTGCCTCCGGCGCTGAACTTTATTACAACATCGGCAGTGCCAATACCAGTATCGGCATGGCCGACGGTAATAATATGTTCGACCTGGAAAATATTATAAACAGTGGCGGAACTTTCGGGGTGATCACCACCGGGAATGCAACCTTGAACGGCATCAAACCGGGGCAACTCGTCAACTTCAACGGCACGTTGAGCATTACTTGCGAAGATGTTCATATTGAGGGTGAAAATCGATTTGATGAAGGCAATATCAATTTGGTTCTCAACAACAACGGTTGGTTCAATCTCAGCGGAACCTTTAAGGTCAAGAATGACTTCACCGTGAATAAGATTAAGATCGTCGGCGATGCAAGCAATGCACTACTGGAATCCACCACCGGCAGTATTTATGTCCTCAACAAGGTGGAAGCGGAAGACATCAACAGTAATTTCACTATTACTGCGGAAAACGATGTTCAAGTCGGTTCAGTCAGTAATTTGAATAATCTGACGGTCAACGCAGACAATATTCTGTTGCAGAACAATGATTCCGCGGCTCTGCTGATCGATGTCGGCAACGCGGTCTTCAACAGCGGCAGCAATCCGGTGGCCATTAATGGTTCCGTCAATGCGCGAAACACCGTTTCGTTCAATCACGGGATCAATGTGGTCGGCAATAGCGCGATCAGCGCCGGCGGGAGTATTGATTTCGGGGCAGGCAACATCACCGGAATCACCGGCGCCGATCTGGCCCTGACCTCCGGAACCCGGATCAATACCGAAAGTATTGACATGTTCGGCAACCTGACCGTCAACGGTACGCTGAATGTAACTCAGAATATCGACAACGTCGGAAACCTGACGATCAACAACGGTACACTGTCGGTTGACGGAGATGCCAATGTCAAGGGCGCGCTGAACCTGAACGGGTCCGGCGACTCAACGGTCGGCGGAGATCTGACCGTTGCCGGCAACATCAATATTCTGGCCGGTAATACGCTTGAAGCTGCGAGCACTTCGCTCGGCGGCAGCATGAACCTCGCCCGGGGTGCTTCGTTCACGACTTTCAGGCTTACCCTCGACGGTACTGCTGCGCAGACCTTGAACATGTATGGCGGGGCGGATATCGCTGAACTGGTTCTGAACAACAGCCAGGCGATGGCCATCCTCAACGGCGACCTGACGGTTAATACGTTCACCTTCAGCGATCATGACGCACAACAGTTCATGATCAATGACGGCAGCACCCTGATGGTGGCGGACAGCATCGAAAATGCCGGCTGGAATAACTACTTCGTCATGGGCAACAACGCGCTGCTCAAGCAGGTTGCCAACTCCGGTTCCCTGGAATTCTGGGTCGGCAGCACCGCTGGCGCAAGCATGATCGCTTTGAGTAACGGTATCGAAATCGGAGAGGCTTACGGCGTCGGTTTCAAAAATTCGATTACCAACGGCAATAATCCGATCCGGGGCAGCCTGGAAGATACGGTCAAGGCGACCTGGAGCATCCATAGCTACGGCGAACACGGCATCTTTGATGTCCAGGTCGATTGGAGCGAAGCTTTGAACGGTAATAACTTCAACTCTCAAAAGGCCGTTTACAACCTTTGGATCAGCGGCGCCTGGAAGCAGGGGACCACCCTGTTGCCGATTGAGTGGGTAGACAATACGTATTTCAGTACCGTACTTTATGGCCTGGGAGCCAGTACTTTCAGCATCACCAACCAGGGGGTCGATATGTCCAATCCGTTCGATCCGAGCCCGCTTGATTACAGCCGCTGGCTGGATGAACAGCGCAAATTCGGACCGTTCAGGATCAACGTGCCTGAATCAATCGGGCTTGAATCCTGGCTGGCGATGCAGCGTTATCTGGAAAGCCAGGTCCTGACCAATCCGCTGGGCGTTACCTCAAGCGCCGAACAGACCAGTCTGGAAAGCGATCCGCGCCGGGCGCGCCGTATCACGGTGTTCGGTACTCCGGACGGCGCCTACGGCGTGATGGGCAATGAGTTCGCCAACGAAGTCCACTATATCGAAGAAGAAAAGCTGAACGAAGAAGATATGCTCGAAAAGCTTCTGCAGGAATATGTGGGCGAGAACGGAGTATCGCACGAAGTGTTCGCCAGGCATCCGGGGACGATGAACGATATCGACCGCGCGCTCGACCAATTGCTCAGTTGAGCGGCAGTAATCTGAACCCCAACAGGCACGGACTTGAAAAAGCCGTGCCTTTTTTAGTAAAGTACAAGAAAAATGTTTGAATGGTTTTTTAGCGATTTCACCGGGATTCAGATCCTGGTCCTGATGGTGTCCGCGGTTCTGATCGGTATCAATAAAACCGGGTTGCCGGGCATCGGTACGCTTCCGGTGGTATTGTTGCTGTTGTCTTTTGAAGCCGGGCTTTCCACCGGCTTGCAGTTGATGATGCTTGGCGCGGCGGACGTGATGGCGGTGATTTATTACCGGCGGCACGCCAGCTGGGTGATGGTGCTGCGGCTGATGCCGTGGGCGTTGACGGGAATCGGCGCGGGCGTTCTGGCGCTGGGCGGTTTCTCGTTATGGTCGTGGCGCTGGACGGGGATTGACGATGATATGTTGCGTCCGGTCATTGCGGTTATTATCCTGGCGATGGTGGCGCTGAATTATCTCCGGACAAAGTATTTGAAGAACGCCGACAACATTCATACGCACTGGGCGTTTACGGCGTTTTTCGGGTTGATTGCCGGGTTTACGACGCTGGTGGCCAACGCCGCGGGGCCGGTCATGGCAATCTATCTCCTGGCCATGCGGCTGCCCAAAAAGGAGTATATGGGCGTTTGCGCCTGGTATTTCCTGATTCTGAACTGGCTGAAAATACCGATTTTCATTTATCAGGGGCGGATTACCTATGAAGCATTCAGAGCAGACCTGGCGATGCTGCCGTTATTGCTGGTCGGCGGGTTCCTGGGGATTCTCCTGATCAACAAAATCAACCAGAAGGCATTCGAAATCATCATCCAGGTGGTGGTGGTTGCCACCGCTGTCTATTTGTTGTTCAAGTCCTGAGTGGACGGGCGAATCACGACGACATCCCCCTGGTCCACCAGTGACACGCTCCACGGGATGCCGTGCGGATCGCTCAGGTCGCCGTAGCCGCGGATGTTGATGGTTTTATAAGGGACGATGCTCTCGGGGAATTCCTTGATGGTGGCCGCGTGTTTGAGAGTCTGGGGGATGCTCCAGGAGATGTACGCTTTGCCCGTTTTGTCATCCTCATAAGTGATTTTGACCACCGGTTCGGTCTCTTCGATCATCTGGCGCTGGTCGGCGGTCAGCCGATGGTCCTGAAGCATGTTGTGAAGAACATAATCTTTCAGGTATTTCATTTCCCGGTCATTGAGGTGTTGAATGGCTTTGTCGTCGGTCTTGGCGCTGTTTTGGCAGCCGACGGCAAAGACGGCTGAAATCGCGATCAGGCAGAACAGTTTTTTCATAGATAAACCTCCGGTATATTACAGATCAGTGGGGATATCGATGAATTCGACATCAAGCCCGAATTTTTCGGCGGTCAATTCGCCCAGCGCTTTGATTCCGACCGTTTCGGAACCGTAATGGCCCAGCGCCAGCACCGCCAGCCCGGCTTCCAGCGCCGGATGATAAAGTTCGTGTTCCATCGCGCCGGTCACCAGCAGTTCCAAGCCGGCTTCCAGCGCCGCCGCCAGGCCGCTATGCCCGGCGCCCCCGGAAATACAGCCGATCCGCCGCAGCGCCTGTCCCGAATCGGCATAAACGGTTCCGGCACAGCCCAGTTTTTCCCGGTACATTTCGCTGATCTCGCGGGCGGTCATCGGGGAGGGAAGCTGTCCGCGGACGCCGATATCGGCGCCGTCATAGCAGCAGAACATCTGCCGGTTTTCAAGGCCGATCGTTTCGCCCAAGATGGCATTGTTGCCGAGGACCGGGTGCGCGTCAAGCGGCAGGTGCGCGGCATACAGCGAAATCCGGTGGTTGAACAGAAATTGCAGGCGACGTCCGACATCGCCGGTGAAACGGCGGGGTTCGCCACCCCAGCTCATGCCGTGATGGACCATGATCAAATCCGCACCGCGGCGTTTCGCCGCTTCGAACAGTGCCATGCAGGCGTCGACGCCGGTCACGATTTTGCGGACTTCGGGGTTGGCTTCCACTTGCAGCCCGTTGTTTGAAACATCGCCGCGGAAAGCGGGGAAGTCCAGATAATCATTCAGGTAGGCCGACAGTTCAATCGTATTCATCATGTTGCTCCTCCACGAAACGGTATTTGATCAGCCGCCAGCGCAATTCCTGCCGGGCCAGTTCATCAATGCGGACTTTGGCTTCATACCCGGAATTCAGCCGGGCGAAACGTTTGATCTCCTCGGTGACGCAGCGGAACAGAATCGCCGGAGGGTTGCGGACACCGGCTTCTTTCAGCAGTTTTGCCGCGCGTTTCAGCCGGTTGCGCTCGAGTTGGTTGCGTACCAGCAGAAAGGCCGGGAAAAGTCCGGCGAACATCCAGAACGGCCAGATCGGATAAGCGTTATGGAAAAGGAATGTGCGTCCAAGTTCCGCCACCAGCAACAACAGCACCGGTGCCAGGAAAAACAGCGCGTCAAAACGTGTCCGGAAGCATCCGCCGAGGTAACGGCGCCCGCGGAATGGCGAAGTCTGGTAGGCGAAATATTCCTCGTAGGTATCATCGCGCATGGCACTGCGGGCGGCGTGGCACAGTTCGTGGGCGGTCAGTTCGTCGCGGCGATAGATGAACCAGCGTTTTTTGCGGGCAAAGCTGCCGCGGATGAGAAAGACGTTTAAATTACTGTCGGTGTCGGTATAGGAACATCCGCCCCAGAGGAAGCCCAGGCTCTTCGAAAGGAAAAAACCGGGAACCCAGCGTACCGAAATCGCATACAGCGGCTCGGTTATGGCCGCCGCTTCTTCAAGAATTTCCGGGGCGATCCGCTTATCCGCCGGCAGGTCAAAGCCTTCTTCCAGTTTGAACGTTTGATCTTGAGCCAGTTCCTGTTCGACTTTTTCGCGGAAAGCGAGCAAGCCGGAAATCCGGCATAGGAAAGAATCGAAATCTTCGCCGGGTGCAATCAACAAACCTCCGGCATCCAGCATCGCCAGACTTTCTAAATCGTCTTCTCTGATTGTTTCAAGTGCTGGAAACATGGCGCGGATTCTTTATGGTTCAGTCTTCAAGTTCTTTCAGCAGGGAAATGTCGGTGTCGGTATCATTGACCGAGGTGTTGGCGGCCGTATCGTTTTCTTTTTTCCGGTCCTGCTGCTTCTGCCCCTGTCCCTGTCCTTTTCGCCCTTGCAGTTTGACGTCGTCAACCGCGCAGATGACGTTTTTGCCGGATTCCAGTTGAACCGTCAGTTTACGGGTCAGGAGGTTGCGGTCAATGATCCGTCCGGTACTGCCGTCGTCGCACTGACAGTGTTCGCCGCGGCGGGGCATGTCCCTTTCCATTTCCACATAGCCGTCGTGTTCATATTTCAGGCAGCACTTGAGGCGCCCGCAGGAACCGGAGATGGTGCCCGGCGTCAGCGATAAATCCTGATCTTTGGCCATGCGGACGTTGATCGAGGCGAATTCGGTCAGAAAACGGCTGCAGCAGAGCTGCTGTCCGCAGATGCCGATGCCGCCGCAGATGGCCGTTTCGTCGCGCACGCCGATCTGGCGGAGCTCGATCCGGGTATTGAGCAACTGTGCGAGTTCCTTGACCAGTTCGCGGAAGTCCACCCGCCCGTCAGCGGTGAACTGCACCACCACCAGCTTGCCGTCAAACGAATAATGCGTGTTCAACAGGTTCATCGGCAGGTTCAGGCGTTCCACGGCTTTTTCCGAAGTTCGGAGCGCGGATTTGCCCCGCATCAGGTTTTCGTTGGCGATGCTTTTGTCGTGAACGGTGGCTTTGCGGACGACTTTCGGCGCGTCTTTTCGCCCTTCCTCGTCATTGAATTCCTTCCACTCACGGATGATTTGCCCGTAGTCCTGATAGAAGTCCTTGCGGACGACCACCCAGTCGTTTATTTTCAAGGACAAATCATCGGTGCCGCAGACCGTATAGCGATTGCCGTTGTCGAGTTGTATCAGATAATATAATTCCATAATAATCCTTTTCGTAACAACGTAATATAATACGTTATTGCCTGCGGGCAAATCCGGAAAGCGCGAATTTCGTTATTCCTGCCAATAAGGCGAATACGAACGCAGCTTTTCAATGACCGGCGGCAGTACTTCCAGCACGAAATCAACTTCTTCCTCCGTGTTGTAACGCGACAAACTGAAGCGGATCGCTCCGTGAGCCGCCGTATAAGGCACTCCCATCGCCCGCAGCACATGCGACGGCTCCAAACTACCGGTTGTACAGGCGCTGCCGCTGGAGGCGCAGATGCCGTACTGGTCCAGCAGCATCAGGATCGATTCGCCTTCGATGAACTCAAAACTGATCAGCGAGGTATTCGGCAGGCGGTTTTCTGTATCGCCGTTGATGCGGATTTTAGGAATGCGGCTGACGATGCCCTGTTCAAGGCGGTCGCGCAGGCCCTTGACGTAATCGTTTTCATGGCTGATGCTTTGGGCGGCCTGTTCCGCGGCCTTGCCGAGGGCGACAATTCCGAGCACGTTTTCGGTGCCGCCGCGGCGGCTGCGCTCCTGGTGCCCCCCGATCAGGAACGGACGGAAACGCACGCCGCGCCGGACGAACAGCGCCCCGACGCCTTTCGGCGCGTGGAGTTTGTGTCCGGAAAGGCTCAGCATGTCGATCTGCGACTCGCTCATATTCATCGGAATCTTGCCGACCGCCTGAACCGCGTCCGTATGGAACAGCGCCCCGAAGCGGTGGGCGATGGCGGCGATTTTTTCCACCGGATAAATGTTGCCGGTCTCGTTGTTTGCCCACATGATGGACACCAGCGCGGTGTCGTGATCGACCGCGTCGGTCAGATAGTCCATGTCGAGCCGTCCTTTGGCGTCAACCGGCACTTCCACGATCTGATAGCCCTGACGGGCCAGTTCGTGGGCCAGGTTCAGCACCGCCGGATGTTCGACCTTGGAGACGATCAGCTTGCGGCGCGCCGGATTGATTTCCAGGGCGCTGCGGATGGCGGTACTGTCGCTTTCCGTGCCGCAACTGGTGAAAATGATTTCGGTGCAATGCCCGTTCGGGTCGGCATTGGTACAGCCGAGCAGGCGCGCCACTTCCCAGCGCGCTTTTTCGATTTCGGGCATGACGGAGCCGCCGAACGAGTGAATGCTGGACGGATTGCCGTAGCGTTCACAGGCATAGGGCTTCATGGCTTCGAATACTTCCGGAGAACAGCCGGTGGTGGCGTTGTTGTCCAGATAGATCGGGCGTTTAAATGGATTGTTGATCATGGTCAGACTCCTTCCACCGAAAGTTCGGGTGACAGCAGTTCGCGCAGTTTGTCCTGTACCAGATAGCGCAGGGTGACGTCGGCGGACGGACAGGTGGAACAGCGCCCCTGCAGGCGGACCTTGACTTTGTTGCCGCTCAGGTCGATCAGTTCCAGACTGCCGCCGTCTTTTTCCAGCAGCGGTTTGATTTCGGTATCGAGAATCTGCTGGATTTTCAGGATCTTCTGCACGGTGGAGAGCTCCTGGAAATCATTCGGCGTCAACTTCTGCCCTTCATTTTTCTCTTTCCAGAGCTGGTCGAGGATGTCCTGAATATCTTCAAGGCACATGCCGCAGGCGCCGCCCGCCTTGGTGTAATTGGTGATTTCCTCGACGGTATGCAGATTGTTCGCCTTGGCGATTTTACGGATTTTATGGTCGGTTACGCCGAAACATTTGCAGACGATCCGCCCTTCGTGGTCGTCGTCCTCGTCGTCGATGGTTTCGCCCCGGTAGTTGGCGATGGCGGCCTGAAGCGCCTCCATGCCCATGACCGAGCAGTGGACTTTCTCCTCCGGCAACTGGCCGAGTTTGGCCACAATATCTTTGTTGGTGACTTTGGCGGCTTCGTCGAGCGTCATGCCCTTGATGATTTCGGTAAGCACCGAAGACGAGGCGATGGCGCTGGCGCAGCCGAACGTCTTGAACCGGGCGTCGGCGATGCGGCCGTTGTCATCGAGTTTCAACGTCAGTTTCAGCGCGTCGCCGCAACTGATGTTGCCGACTTCGCCGACCGCGTCGGCATTTTCCACTTCGCCCACATTCCTTGGATTCAGGAAATGATCCATCACTTTATCGGTATAATCCCACATGGTTCCTTCTCCTTATCTAAATATGGCATTGCGGACATAGTATTTGTGGTAAAGATATTATGGACACAATGACCGTTTATTGATATTTTGCGTATTCTCCGGTAACCATCCGGCGGATGGTCGCCACGGCTTCGGCGGCGTCGAGGAGTGTAGACTCCTTTTCTCCGCGGATTTTTAATTCGATTTTGCCTTCGGCAAGATTCCGGGCCCCCACGATCAGGCGGAACGGAATCCCGATCAGGTCCGCGTCGTTGAACATGAACCCGGCCTTTTCGCCGCGGTCGTCGTACAGGACTTCCAGGCCGGCGGCGGTCAGGTCGGCGTAAAGCCGGTCGGCGGTTTCGCCCACACCGGGCTTCTTCGGGTCCAGCGAACAGAGCTGGACTTCGTAAGGCGCGATGGTGATCGGCCAGACCGGGCCGTATTCGTCGTTGCACTGTTCGATGACCGACGCCATGGCGCGGCCGACGCCGATGCCGTAACATCCCATCACCATCGGCTGCGATTTGCCGTTCGGGTCGAGATAATTGCAGTTCATGGCGGCCGAATAACGGGTGCCGAGCTGGAAAATATTGCCTACCTCAATCCCGCGCGACAGCCGCAGGGGCGAGCCGGTCGTCGGGGCCGGGTCGCCGTCGCGCACCGTGGCGATGTCCGCCACCAGGATGCCGTCCGTGCCGAGGTCGCGCTCGAAATTGAAGTTCCGGTAATGGTAGTCCGGCTCATTGGCGCCGACGATCAGATTGGCGCTTTCGGCGGCGGAACGGTCAACCACGATCACGACTTTCTGCTTGTCGATGTTCAGCGGAGAAGCGTAGCCGGGTTCGCAGCCGATTTTGCGGATCGATTCGTCGTCGGCGAATTTCAACTCCGGTGTTTTGGTCAGGTTCTGGAGTTTGATTTCGTTGACTTCGAAATCCCCGCGGATCAGGGCGAAGATCACTTGCCCGCTCTGCGCGTTCTGGTAGAACACCGCCTTGCCGGTATTCTCGGCGGCGGCGTTCAGGAAAGAGGCTACCTCTTCGATTGTCTTTTTGCCGGGCGTATGGACTTTTTCCAATTCCTGCACCGGGGCTTTTTCAAATTTCCAGTCGGCGGTGGCGACTTCGCGGTTGGCGCGGTAGCTGCCGTCCTCGGAAATGATGATCGTGTCCTCGCCGCAGTCGGCGATGGCGATGAATTCGTGCGACACCTTGCCGCCCATCATGCCCGAGTTCGATTCGATGGAAACAACGTCGGTCATGCCGAGCCGCCGGAAAATATTGACATAAGCCTGGTGCATCACTTCATAGTATTGCTCGAGGTCCGCCTGGTTTGTATGGAACGAATAGCCGTCCTTCATGGTGAACTCACGGCAGCGGATCAGGCCGCCGCGGGCGCGGGCCTCGTCGCGGTATTTGGTTTGAATCTGGTACAGCATGACGGGGAGCTGCTTGTAACTGGTGACTTCCGTCCGGGCCATGTGGACGACCGCTTCCTCGTGGGTCATGCCCAGGAGCATGGCCTTTTCGTTGCGGTCTTTGAAACGCAGGAGCTCGGAGCCGACCGTCTGGTAGCGGCCGGATTCTTCCCAGAGTTCGGCGGGCAGGACCACCGGCATCAGGACTTCCTGTCCGGCGGCGGCGTTCATCTCCTCGCGGATGATCGTTTCGATTTTATTGATGACCCGGTAACCCAGCGGCAGGATCGAATAGATGCCGGTGGAAACCATACGCATATAGCCGCCCCTCAGCAGATATTGATGGCTGACGGTCTTTGCGTCTTTCGGATCTTCTTTCAGGCGGCGCCCGACCAGTTTACTCATTCTCATAAAACTTCAAACCTCTTTGTTTCTATAATATACTACCGTTTCAGTCAACATGCAATCAAAGTTCTCGACTGATTCGCATGGAACAGAAATCCGGGCCGCACATGGTGCAGAAACGGTTGTCATCTTCGTTCGGGTGATGCCCGGTTTTTTCGTTCAATGCCTCCTGGCGCAGTTCGCGGGCGCGTTCGGGATCGAGAGCGAGTTCGAACTGTTTTTCCCAATCGAAATCGGCACGGGCACGGCTGACGGCGTCGTCACGGAGCCGGGCGTCGGGCTTTTTCAGCGCCACATCGGCGGCGTGGGCGGCGATTTTATAGGCGATCACGCCGTTGCGGACGTCTTCGGCGTTCGGCAGCCCGAGGTGTTCCTTGGGGGTCACGTAGCAGAGCATGGCCGCGCCGTGAAATGCGCCGAGGGTAGCGCCGATCGAGCTGGTGATGTGGTCATAACCCGGCGCGCAGTCGATGACCACGGGGCCGAGGATGTAGAACGGCGCGTCGTCGCAAAGCTCCCGTTCTTTTTTCATATTCATTTCGATTTCGTCCAGCGGGATGTGCCCGGGGCCCTCGACCATCGCCTGTACGCCAGCGGCGCGGCTGCGCTGAACCAGCCCGGCCAGAACTTCGAGTTCGGCGAACTGGGCTTCATCGCTGGCGTCGGCCAGGCAGCCCGGGCGCATGCCGTCGCCCAGCGACAGCGTGACGTCGTATTTGGCGCAGATTTCGAGAATGTCGTCGAAACGGGTAAAAAACGGGTTTTCCTGTTCGTGAACCTTCATCCATTTGGCCATGATCGAGCCGCCGCGGCTGACGATGCGCAGGAGGCGCTTCTTGGCCATCGGCACGTGTTCGCGCAGCAGTCCGGCGTGAATGGTGATGTAGTCCACGCCCTGTTCGGCCTGTTCGCGGATCACATCCAGAATCAGTTCCGGGCTCAGGTCCATGGCGTTTTTTACGCGGCTGAGGACTTCGTAAACCGGCACGGTACCGATCGGAACGGTACTTTCCTCGATGATGCTCCGGCGGATCTGGACGATGTTCTGTCCGGTGCTCAGGTCCATGACCGTGTCGGCGCCGTAATAAATGGCGCGGCGGAGTTTCTCCAGTTCCTGGCGGGGGCAGCTCGACAGCGCGGAATTGCCGATGTTGGCGTTGATCTTCGTATAAAGTTCGCGGCCGATGCCGATCGGGTCGAGCTTGGCGTGGTTGATGTTGGCCGGGATGACGATTTTTCCGGCGGCGACAAGCTCGCGGATGAATTCCGGGGTACGTTTTTCGCGTTCCGCCACGCGTTGGATGGCGGGGGTGATTTCGCCGGCTTTGGCGCGGGCAATCTGAGTTATGCTCATTGGATCAGTTCCTCCAGTTTTTCGATGTTGCGTTCGGTGGCTCCCTTGTGTTCGGCAATCGCCGCGAGCGCCCGTTCGCCGAGTTGACGGCGGCGTTCGGGATCGTTCAGGAGCCGGGCGATCATTTCTTTCAATTCAGCGTCATGGTGGACCAGCGCCAGGGCGTCGGCCGTTTTCAGGATTTCCAGTACCTGACGGAAGTTCTTCAGCACGGCGCCGGTGATGATCGGCTTGCCGAGCAGGGCCGGTTCGATCAGGTTGTGCCCTTCGTTCTGTCCCGCCAGGCTTTTGCCCATGATGACGATATCCGCGGCCTGCATGAATTTGAGCATTTCGCCGGTGGTGTCCGCCAGCAGGCAGTCCGTCGGCTGAGCCGGGATTTCGCCGGTGGAACGGCGGCAGAAGTTGACGTTCAGCTTTTTCAGCGTGTCGGCGATTTCGCCGCCGCGCTCGGCATGGCGGGGGATGATGACCAGTTTCAGGTTCGGGAATTCCTGCCAGGTCCGGGCGATCAGTTCTTCTTCGCCGGGATGCGTGCTGGCGGCCAGCAGGACGGTATGTTTGCCGGGACCGAAATACGGCGCGAGGTCCGCCGGTTCAAGGTTTTCCGGCACGCTCTGATCGTATTTCATGTTGCCGGTGATTTCCACGCGGGCGGCGGGGCTGACCCGCAGATAGCGTTCGGCGTCCGCCTGAGTCTGCACCAGAATCCGGTCGAACATTATCAGGACTGGCGAGAAAAACAGGCGGAAACGGCGGTAGCCTTTCATGGAATGGTCCGACATGCGGCCGTTGACCAGCGCGATTTTTCCTTCGTACTGGCGGACGCCCCAGATCAGGTTGGGCCAGATTTCGGTTTCAAGGATGACCAGCATCCGGGGGCGTATGATCCGCAGGGGCCGCGCGATAAATTGCAGCATGTCGATGGGACAGAAAATCACTTCGACGCCCGGCGGTGCTTTTTCGCGCGCCAGCGCCTGCCCGGTGGTGGTGGTGGTGGAAAGGACGAAATTACGTCCGGGATGGCGTTTCATCCATTCCCGGAGCAGTCCCAGGGCGACGACGGTTTCGCCGACGCTGACCGCGTGAATCCAGATGATGTTTTCCATGCTTCGGAGCTTGAGGATGCGCTCGTTGGAAAAAGAGCCGAACCGTTCGCCGAATGTCTTCTTCCAACCGGGGCGACGCCATAATTTCCACAGCAGTCCCGGCAGGAAAAACAGAAAGACCAGCGGAAACAACAGATTATAGAAAAACAACATAAGCCGAAAACTCCATAAAAAAAATATCGAAAAGGTAAAAAAATATCGAAAAGGTAAAATACTATCGAATTGAGGAACTTTCAACCGGAAAAAAGAAGTATTTGGCTGATAAATTGGGGGTTGCGCCAGAGATTACAGGAGCGAGTTGAGTAATTGAATTGCCGTCCGGAATTCTGCAAATGTCTTTTCCGGCTCTCCATCCCTGTACGTGATGCCCAATGCGGCAATGACGCTGCCGCCGCTGTAAACCGGCGCGCTCATGGTTCCGGGCAGGATCAGTTCTTTTGCCTGGGCCGTTTGAAGGGTCCAGTTGTAAAAAGCGTCGAAATTGTCGATTTTCAGGATATTCTCCGGTCCGTTGTCGCGGTTCCAGAAATAACGGATGCGCTTTTTCTCCATGAACGACAGCAGGAGCAATCCGGTATTGACCTTGAACAGATTGAAGAAATGCCCCTCCGCATAAGGCGAAACCGTAATGGTGGATTCTTTGTCCATCCGCAGGAGTTCCATGCGTTTGCCGCCGCTTTCCACCACCAGCACGGTCAGGGTATTATGTCCACGCGACAAATCTTCCATGACCGGGCGCGCCACATTGATCAGGTAACGATACGGAGTACTCAGCGACAGCCCGAATACGGCAGCCCCCAGTACGTAGCCGCGCCGGGACCCCAGTGAATTCAGGTAGCCCAGCGCCACCATACTTCGGACGATGTTGGCGCAGGCGGGGGGCGACACGCCGAGCATTTGCGCCAATTCTCCGAGTTGGCAGGCGCGGCCGGAGTTGGTGCTGACGTATTCCAGTATCTTATGAAAGCGTTCGATTACCTGTATCACTGTGATTCCATTTCGAAAAATGCCGCTCCGCCAGTTTCCTTAACGAAGGCTTCAGCGGTTCGCAGACCCGGTGCAAAACATTCGACGAGTTCTTCAACAATAACATATCATCGAATCGTTCATCTTGCAATAGAGTCTCTATGGAATTCCTGATTTTGGCGCGAAAATCCGGCAATGCATCCCCCAGTTCCAGCAGGCTGCGCAGCAAATGGCCGGCAAGTTGGACTCCCGGCGGATTTCCCGCGCAGAGCAGTTCCAAAAGAAGTTCCGCGTCTTCGGGCTTTCCGAAACGCCCCAGCAGATCGACTGCGGCCAGTAAACGGGGCTGATTCTGGGAGCGGCTGCTGGCCGGGATGAAATCATCATGCCGCCGAACCAGTTCGCGCAGGACTGGCAATCCGGTGCCGTCTCCCCCCAATGCCAGCACCAGCGCGCTGTGCGGAACCGCCAAGGCTTCACCGGAATTCAGCAGTTCCAGCAACAGCGGACGGTAACGTGGGAGGTCCGCCGCCATGAACAGGATGGCTTCGCCGGGCTTGTCGGAGTTCAACCGCGTTTGTAATTCGGATTCGCCGGCGGTGAACGAGCAATCCGGCAGGTCCGTGTTCAGGCAGCCGGAGGCGAGGAGTTCTCCGGCCAGTTCGTCCCGGTTGATGGAACGGATGGGGATATTCCGGCGCAGGCTTTGAATGATGGCACGGGCGGCGATTTCGCCGCTTTTCTGCATACAGGGCTGCATCCGCAGGAGTGAGGCCGTCGTATGGTCTACAGAGAGCGCCCTCCCGACGACGAGCAGGTTGTCGAACCCCTTGACCGTCAGCATTTCCAGCGTGATCGGCACATGAAACAGCTTGCCCCACAGGCTTGACACCACCATCAGGTTCCGGGTGGTCTGTTCCGCCAAGGCCCAGTCCTGGCTGTGATCGTCGAAGTTGGCGTAACCGTAGGCGAGAACGTGATTTTCGGTCGGGGTTCCGGCGAGGATGTTTTCGATGGAGAGGCATTCATCGCATTCGATCAGGCGGCCTTCGCGCAGGCCGGGGAGGCGGGTGATGAAATACAGGTCGCGCTCCTCCTGCGCATGCAGAGCGTTGGAGTGAATGATGGAGCGGGTGAGGTCGGCGGCGTCATTGCATGCCGCATATCCGGCGTCGAAATTGATTGCCGTGCTGAAATTTTCCCGACGGACCACCCGGATGCTGGAATATGGCTGGCATTTGCCGTCGGACAAACGCCCGAGGCGGAATCCCGCACCGGCCATCGCGCTGATGTCGCCGTTGCCGGAGCCGTCGATCAGGGCGCGGCAGCCGATATGACGGACACCGTCGCGGGTGTTTACGGAAACTCCGCGGATGTTTTTTCCATCCGGGTCGAGGTGGACTTTGACGATGGCGCTTTCATAGAGGATATCCACTCCGGCGTCAAGCAATTTCTGTTCCAGCACCATTCCCTTGGCGTCGAAATGAAAAAGGCCGCCCTCCATAAAATCGCTGAACCATTCTTTCGCCTCCGCATCGATCCGGTCAAAGCGCCCGCCCCGGAGTCCATAATAATAATAGTTCACGCCTCCGGCAACGGCGGTTCCCCCCGCAATGTGCAGTTTTTCCACCCCGCAGACGGACAGCCCGGCTTCTCCCGCGACCAGCGCCGCAATCGCCCCGGCGGTTCCGAGCCCGGCCACCACCACATCGTATTGACAGTCAAACTTCAGCATATCGTATCTCCTGCGTCGTCAAGGGCCGCCAGCGGATCGGAAAACCTGGCGGAGTTGAAATAATGGTAGTTGTCGTCCAGCCGGGCCGAAGATTCCCGGACTTCGTATTCGAATTCTCCTGCGATGGTACAGATGCGGGCATCTCTCCAGCTTTCCGGACGCTTCCGCCATTCAGCCAGCAGCAGGGCCCGGGCAGTCGCCCAGCCGGTGCCCGGCGGAATCTGGACGGACAGAACGAATTCATCCTCCCGCCGTCCCGGACGGAGCCGCAGGCTGCTGCTCTCCCATTTTCCGCAGCCCGGCGCTAAAAGAATGGCGTTCAGGCGGATTCCGACCGTGTTGCTCCGTCCGAAATCCGGGCGGGTGATGCATTCCGGGGTACAATCGATCAGGCTCTCGGCGTGTAATACTTTGTCGCCTTCAACGTCATGGATGGAGATACGCCAGCAATCCGCTTCGCGCCGGATGCCGGTGATTTCGGTCCAGAGGCGGAACTGACCGGTCAGATGGTGCAGTTTCGCATAGAGCGCCGGGGCCAGTGCCGCCGTGTCGCCGGACTTGCCCCGTTCGGACAGTTCCCGACGGAGTTCGCGGGCCGCCGGAGTGTTCAGCGGCGCGTCATTCGGGAGGCATTCCCGGTAAGTGTCGAAGTATTCCCTGCCGATGGCGGCGTGGCGGTCGATGACCAGACATTCGGTGTCGCCTTGCAAAATACGCCCGGCGCTCCAGCAACTGGCCCCAATGATGATTTTTTTAAATGTTTTCATGGTCTTAATTAAATAATATTGAATATAGTTAATTGTTATTTAATATATAAGGTAATTATACTGTTGATTGTGAAAAAATCAATCCCCTGGAATCATATTTTTGAAGAATTCATGCCGTAATGAATGAAAGAACTTTCGCGGCGGCACGTTGCCGCACGCTGTCCAGCGCGCGGATAGCGCTGGTCGCCCTTGAGGGCGAAACGGAGTATTCCGCTCTGTGAACGGGGCGCGTTTCATTGTTGCAGTGCACCTGGCGGCAGGTTATGACGCACCGCGATGAACTTGCCGGGTGTCATTGCCAAAACGCCGTATGATACGAATTAACATTTACGGTGCGGTTTTGAAGAAATATTCTGTAAATGTTGTTGAAAAGTCTTTTCATGATTGTATTTTATGAGGTATAAGTATTAAAATTTAACATGAGGTTGATAACGATGAGTAAATTTACAGTGTCGGCAGTCGGGTGTTCTCTGGCGGATTATCTTTACACGAAAGCGGATTTCACCGGCGAGGCGTTCGACAAATACTGCTCCCGGAAAGAAGGCGACGGCGGCTTGAGTCCCGGTCATCTTGTTTTTGCCGAGGACCTGGAGGAATTCAGCGGCGTCCCGTATCCGCAGATTGCGGCCGAACTGGGCTGCGGCGGCGAACCCGACGCGGTCAACCTTGGCGGCCCCTGCATTGTGGCGCTGATCAATGCCGCCCAGTTGAACCGCGATCCGGAAATCACGTTCAATTTTTACGGCGCGCTCGGCGAAGACAAAACCGCCGACCGCATTCTCTCCATCATCCGCCAGACCCCGGTGAATATCGACCACTACGTCCGTACCGAAGGCATGTCGCCTTTTTCCGACTGTATTTCAGACCCCAATCACCACGGCGGCAAGGGCGAACGGCTGTTCGTCAACCGCATCGGCGCCGCCGGCAAATACTTGCCGGACATGTTGGGGGATGATTTTTTCGCCGGGGACATCCTGTTTTACGGCGCGACCGCGCTGGTGCCGCAGATTCATGACAACCTTCACGACCTGCTCGAAAAAGGGCGTCGGCTCGGCAAGGTGAACGTCGTCACCACCGTTTTCGACTTCCGCAACGAAAAAACCAATCCAGGCGGAAACTGGCCGCTCGGCAAGGACGGTTCCATCGAATTGATCGACCTGCTGATCATGGACTGGGACGAAGCCATGAAGATCAGCGGCGCGCCGAATGATATTAATGCCGCCGCCGAATTTTTCATCCGCAAGGGAGTAGGGGCTTTTGTCGTGACCCACGGCGCCCTGAATATTTATGCGTGGTCCGGCGGTAAACTGTTCAAGAAACTGGACTTGACCGCGCTGCCGGTCTGTGAGCAGGTGGACAGGGATATCAAGGCCAACCCGGAGAGCCGCGGCGATACTACCGGCTGCGGCGACAATTTCGCCGGTGGCGTGCTTTCCGCTCTGGTGAATGGATTGGCGCAGAAGAAAGATGATCTTGACCTGGTGGAAGCGGTGGCCTGGGGGAGCGCGTCCGGCGGTTTCGCCTGTTTTACCATCGGCGGGACTTATCTGGAAAAATTTCCCGGCGACAAGCGGAAGAAAGTCGAACGCTATTACAATTACTATTCCGAGCAACTCGGCCGCAAATAAACGGCCTGCTGGTTTATGGTATCTGCATTGCCTCCCGTTTCAGGGGGGCCGTGCATGAAATGAAAACGATCATGGATGGCATCTGCGCCGCCCGCCCGCTTCGGGACGGACGGCGCATGAGGTGAGCGCGATTACATGTCGATGACGCGGTTTTCCATCCGGGCGCGATCCGCGGTGAAGCCGATCAGGTGCCCGTTGACGGAGTCCGCCAGCGTGGTGCAGGAAATCGAGGGTTCTTTACCTTCGAGCACGGAAACGAAGTCTTCGACCAGGCGCAGGTCGCCGCCGCCGTGTCCCCCGAATGCTCCGGTGGTATCGCCTTCGTTGTTCAGGTCGATGATTTCGGTGGTGTATTCGTGTTCCGGCCTGGTGTCGATCTTGTAGATGGAGAAACGATTGTCATCCATGATGCCGGAGAGTTCCCCCTTGGTGCCGATGATATGAATCTTGCGGCAGGGACGGCTGGTGCCGCCGACCATGTTGTGCGTGACCGTGACGCCGTCTTCGAACTCGATCATCACCGACTGGCGGTCCACCACGTTGTTGTCCAGTTTCCAGACGCAGCGGGAATAGGGATTGTCTTTGCGCTTGAGTTCCTGTTCGTAGATTTCCATGGTGGGATTTTCGATATGCTCGATCTGCGGCCAGACATATGCGCCCCAGCGGGCCGGATGATTCAGGTTCAACTGGCGGTTCGAATACTGGCATTCGGACTCGATCGGGCAGTCGATCAGGCAGTATTCGCCGGAATTGGCGGGGGCCTTTTCGCGCCGGAAAAAGCTGCGGCTGCCGAAACTCGAAACCCGGACCGGATTGACGCCGCTCATGAACCAGGTGATCAGGTCAAGGTCGTGACAGCATTTGGCCATCAGCATGGTTGATTTGCAGATGTCTTCACGGTTCCATTTGCCGCGGACGAAGCAGTTTGCCATATGGTGATAGCTCACGTGTTCGTCGGTCTGGATGTTGATGATTTCACCGATTTCGCCTTTCAGCACCAGGTCTTTGAGGCGGGTGTAAAACGGCGCATAGCGCAGCACGTGACAGATCATCACATGGCGACCCGTCCGTTTGACGGCTTCGTCCAGCACCCGGACTTCCTCCTCGGAAACGGCAAACGGCTTCTCAAGCAGAATGTCGTATCCGGCTTCCAGCAGCAGGAGCGAGGTCGGCACGTGGTCGATGTCCATGGTGCCGTTGATGACCGCGTCGGCGAGCTTGCCGCGCGAGGCCAGCTCGGCCGCATCCTTGAACATCATTTCCGCCGGGAAGCCGAACCGGCGGCGGGTGTCTTCGCGCCGGAACTCATTGGGGTCGGCCACGCCGACGATTTTGAAGCGTTCCGGTTGTTTGTTGGCCAGTTCCGCGTAACAGAGTGCGCGGTGCCCGGCCCCGACGATAATTGCTGTGATCATGATTTCCTTTTTCCGTTGTTTCTATATCTCAATACGCATGGGGACCATTTCCTGTATGACCGCTCCCGTTTCGCGTACCCGCCGAAATACATCAAATACTTTGTCGCCCAGTTCCAGATACGAATACGCCAGCCGCGGCCGTGTTCCCGTATCCGGGCGGTTCACGTCGCAGGTCGGGACCAGAATCGGCCGGACCGGATAATCCCGCAGGGCCTCCGCCGCGTCGCGCTCCAACTGTCCGCAGAGGATGGCCGTGGGCGGATTCGGCAGCGCCATGATCCGTTCAATATGGGCGTTGACCTCCTCGGTCTGCCGTTCCCGGGTTTCGAGAAAGCAGAACAGTTGCGGGTCGTACAGGCGATGCCGCTGCATGGTCTTCCGGTACGCCTGCTCAAAATGCCCCCGCACGAACGCGTAGGGGTGCAACTGATTCAGCAGCGCGATCCGCCGGTGCCCGGCGCGGATCATGAATTCCAGCATCTCTTCCACGGCTTTTTCGTGGTCGAAATCGACCCAGCTGATTTTCAGGCTCTCCTCCATGCGGTTGGCGGCCACCACCGGAATCCGGCGAAGCGCCATCTGGCTGGCGATTTCCTGCCGGAACGAACTGAATACGAAGATAAAACCGTCCACTTTGCAGGAGAGCCAGAATTCCATATCATCCGCCAACTGCTCCCGGGCGGCGCTCATGAAGACCGGTTTCAGGTCGTATGCCTCCATGCCGTCGGCCAGGCAATTGAGCAGGCTCCGGGGGCTCTGCCCCTCAAGTTCCACCGGGTGATTGGAGTAGATGATCACATTGCCGGTCTGCCGCCGCGGCTGGTGCGGCTTCGGCAGCAGGCAGCCGCGGTTGCCGTCGGGCAATACCGTGCCGCGGTTGACCAGCACTTCGAGGGCGCGGCGGGCCGTTCGCGGGTTGACGCCGAAAGCGGACGCCAGCAACCGCACGCCGGGCAGTCGTTCCTGATAATCCCCGCGCCCGATCGATTCTTCCAGCGCTTTTGCAATTTCCAGATATTTGAAGTCAGCCATACATCACAACCGCATCGTTAGTTAGTACATCACTTGTGCATCACTTTCAATATAACGCATTTTTTGAAGAAATCAACTCGGCGAATTGGATTTTTCGCTAAATCGGGCTATCTTTCACTAGATTCAATAATCACAGGTGACGACATGACGAAACATCAGCCCGCGCAGATTCTGGTATGCGACGACGATGATATTTTCCGTACATTTTTCGAACGGGTTCTGAAAAGTGCGGGGATCGAAGCGCTCAGTGCCGCTGACGGCGACGAGGCGATCGAGGTCCTCGATTCGAAATACCGCGACATCGCCCTGGTCTTGGTGGATCTGTTGATGCCGGTCCGCTCCGGCTGGGAAGTCATTCAGTTCATGCAGGAGCACGAACATCTGAAAAATATTCCGGTCATCGCCGTCACCGGGCTGGAGCCGGACCCCGCCGAAATGAAAAAAATCAACCGTTACTGCGCCGCCGTCATTCACAAAGGCGGCGATTTCGATATCGAAGGCCTGCTGGCCCGGATCAAAGAATTAATCAACAAGGATTGAACCGTCATATGAAAATGCCAAACGTCCAGAACTCCCTCCTCCTGATGGTGGACATGCAGGAAAAACTGCTCCCCGCCATGCATGATGGAGAAAACTGCATCAACCGCAACCTCCTGCTCCTCCAGGGCGCCGCCGCCCTTGAATTGCCGGTCATTATCAGCGAACAGTACCCGCAGGGGCTTGGCTCCACGATCCCGCAACTGAAAGAAGCCTGTCGCGAGGAATGGCCCGTCGGCTCCAAAACCTCGTTTTCCTGCTTTGGCGATGAAGATTTGAGCGATTTGATCCGTAATCTGAACGCCGAAACCCTGATCATTTCCGGCGTCGAATCCCACGTCTGCGTCTGCCAGACCGCGCTGGACGCCGTCAACGAAGGCTATCAGGTCATCGTGGCCTCGGACGCGGTGACTTCGCGCAAGCCCGAAGACCGCTGTACCGCCTTGAAGCTGATGGCCGCCAACGGTGTTCAGGTGATGTCCGCCGAAGCAATTTTGTTCCTGTTGCTGGGTTCCGCCAAGCATCCGGCGTTCAAGACTATTTCCAAACTGGTACGGTAAGGTGGTGCGGCGATGAGAATTCTATCCGGCATCCAGCCGTCCGGCAAACTGCACATCGGCAATTTTTTCGGTATGATGAAGCAGGCGATCGAGCTTCAGCAGAAAGGAGAGACTTATCTTTTTATCGCGGATTTCCATTCGCTGACGACCAACCCGGATTCCGCCGACTTGCGTGGGCGTGTACTGGAAGTCGCCATTGATTTTCTGTCCTGCGGGCTTGATACCGACAAGGTCTGTTTCTTTCGCCAGAGCGATGTGCCGCAGGTTTGCGAGCTCACCTGGATTCTGAACAACGTCTGCCCGGTCGGGCTGCTCCAGCGTGCCCACAGTTACAAAGACAAGATCGCCAAGGGGTTCGAAGCCAACAACGGCCTGTTCTCCTACCCGGTGCTGATGGCCTCGGACATCCTGCTCTACCAGTCCGACATGGTTCCGGTGGGCAAAGACCAGAAACAGCACATCGAGATCACCCGTGACTTGGCGATCAAATTCAATGAACGCTACGGCGATATTTTCACCATCCCGGAATGCTTCATCCCGGAAGCGGTGGCGGTAGTTCCCGGGCTGGACGGACAGAAAATGTCCAAGAGTTACAACAATACGATTCCGATCTTCGGCAAGGATAAGGAGATTCGCAAAATCGTCATGTCGATCGTCACCGACTCCAAAGGACTCGAAGACGCCAAAGACCCCGACGCCTGCAACGTCGTCGCCCTCTACAGGCTTTTCGCCTCCGGGGAAGAGCTGGAGGAGATGAAAGAGCACTACCGCGCCGGCGGTTACGGATACGGACACGCCAAACAGGCGCTGTTCGAAGCCATGCAGGATTATTTCGCCCCGATGCGCAAGCGCCGCGAGGAACTGGTCAGCAATCTTGATTATGTCCATGAAATCCTGCGCAAAGGCGCCGAGCGCGCCGAAATGGAAGCCGAAAAGACGATGGACAAGGTTCGCCGGGCGGTCGGCCTCCGTTGAGGCTGCCTTGAACTGCCCCCTTTCGTAAAAGGTCAATCCCGTTTTTTTACAGAAATTCGGGGTGTTGCGGGGGATGGGGTCAATTCTTTTCGCGACGGTATTCCCAGGGCGGTTGGGGGCGTTGCTGTTTCCAGAGCCCTTGGCCGAGTCGGCGGGCATTTTGTTGCGCCTGCTTGATTTCATAGTCGCGGGGAGCGTAGGATTCGTAGTGCCATGCCATGCCTTGCTTGACCATTTCCAGGTTCACGTACTGCTCGCCGCAGAAGACTTTTCCCACATGGCGCTGGTACTGGTCCACGGTGACGACTTTGACCGTAACGAATTTGCCGTCGATCATGTCGGACAGAGCCGCGGCGGATTCTTTGCCGAAGGGCTGGCTGGATTCCGGGGCGTCGATGCCGTAGAAGCGGACTTTATATTTCTGATCGCCCTCGGGGGAGAGCAGAGTGATGGTGTCGCCGTCGCTGACGGTGAACACTTTGCCGTAAAGCTCCGTGCCGGATTCGGCGGCGCCGTAGCCTGCTCCGAATCCCGGAATCAGCAGACGCACATAACGCGGCAGGAAACTGCCGTATTTCCCGGCCGTATGGCCGAAGCGCCCGAGACGGTCCAGATTGCCGAGGAGCGCGCCCAGCAGGACCAGCAGAATATAAATATATTTCTTTGGAATCAATTTTCCGGGATTTTTTGTGGTTTTTTTCGTACGTGCTGCCAAAATGGATTCCACCTTTTGAAGTTATGATTTGGAGTTGTGAAATGTATGAGGTATGGAACTTAGCATGGAAAGTAATTAAATTCAATCGGATTCGGCTAATTTTTTTGCATGTTCGCTCCTGCAATGCTATATTAAGTGATATTGAGCAGAGAATTTTTTTTTAAGGAATTGGTGCGTTATGCTTTCTGACCGCGATTATATGAGAGGCCCGCAGGGCGACCGGCCGCAGAAAACCGGCGGCATCCAACCGATGCAGATGCTGTTCGGTTTAATTATCATCAATACCGTAGCGTTTTTTCTCGTACCGCAGCCGACATTTTACCCGGGCGGGCGGCAGGTAATCCCGGAGGTGTACCAGATGCTGGTGCTGAGTTGGCCGGGGCTGCAGCAGGGATACTGGTGGCAGGTGGTCAGCAGCATGTTTATGCATGGGAGCTTTTTTCATCTGTTTTTCAACATGTGGGGGCTTTATATTTTTGGGCAACTGATTGTGAACAGCATGGGGACTCTGCGTTTTCTGCTGTTGTATTTCATCAGCGGAATCACCGGAAACCTGATCTGGCTGGCCTTCAATCACGGTTCTCCCTCTTATTTGCTTGGCGCCAGCGGCGCGCTGTTCGGGGTGATGCTGGCGGCGGCGATGTTCCGCCCGAACGTGATGTTCATGATGCTGTTTTTCCCGATGCCGATCCGGGCCAAAACGCTGGTGGTGATTTACGCCATCATCGAAATTATCAGCGAGTGGAAAGTTCAGGACAACATCGCGCATCTGGTCCACCTCGGCGGTTTCGTCGGCGCATATATTTACCTGAAGATCGCTTACGGGAACAAAATGGAATGGGACCCGCTTGCTTTTTTGCGGGGTGGCAAGGGAAAAGACTCAATGCGTGCACCCGGTTTTGCGCCGCCGCCCCGGGATGTGCCTGCTAACGGAGGGAAAACAACCGATATCTCCCAGCAACAGGTGGATGAGATTCTGGATAAGCTGTCGCGGCACGGTGCCAACAGCCTGAGCGACGCAGACCGCGCCGTCTTGAACGAAGCCCGGAAGCGCTACGGCAAACATTAAGCGGCGGCACAACCTTGAAAACATCTTTGTTCGATTACGAGCTGCCGGAAGAACTGATCGCCCAGTTTCCCAGTGGCGTCCGAGGGGAATCCCGGATGATGGTGATGGACCGGCAGAGCGGAGAATGTGAAATCCGTCCGTTTTGTGACATCATTCAATTCCTGAAGCCCGGCGACGCCATGATTTTCAATGATACCAAAGTGATCAATGCGCGGATGTATGGCCGTAAAAACGGACTTGCCGACGCTGCCCTGATCGAAGTCCTGCTGGTCAATCCCCTCAATCCGCCCGGTCGCCGTTCCTGGCAGTGCATGATCAAGCCCGGCAAACGGGTGCCGCCCGGTTCGCGGGTGCGGCTGCTCGACCGGGAAGGAACTCTGGATGGCGGTTCCGGTCACTGGTTTGAAGTGCGGGAGCGTTTCGAGGACGGTACGTTCGGGATTGAATTCGATACGGATGATTTTGAGTTGTTACAGGAGCGTTGCGGGCATATTCCGCTGCCGCCGTATATCCGGCGCGAGGACCAGTTGGGGGACCGCGAACGTTATCAGACGGTTTACGCGCGGGAACCCGGCGCCGTGGCGGCGCCGACCGCCGGACTGCATTTCACCAACGGCATTCTGGCGGAACTGGATGCGAAAGGGGTCCGGCGGAGCGCGGTGACTCTGCACGTGGGGCCGGGAACATTCAAGCCGGTGAGTGTGGAGGATGTGCGCGAGCACCGGATGCACTCGGAACGTTATGAATTGAGCCCCGCGACGGCGGAACTGGTGAACCGTACCCATGCGGACGGGGGCCGGGTGTTGGCGGTGGGAACCACATCGGTCCGGGTACTGGAGAGCTGCGCGGCTGATGGCCGGGCGACGAGCGGAAGCGGGAACACCGATATTTTCATCTATCCGCCGTACCGGCCGCAGTTGGTGGATATGCTGCTGACGAATTTTCATTTGCCGCAAAGTACATTGATCATGCTGGTTTCGGCGTTCGCTTCCCGTGAAAAAGTGTTATCCGCTTATCAGTTGGCGGTGCGGGAGAAGATGCGTTTTTTCAGCTATGGCGATTGTATGTTGTTGGTTTGATTTGCTTTTTGGGGGATTGCAGGGTATTTTTATAAAACGGGTGACAGGTATGTCTAAAATGAAATATGCGCTTTTTCTGTTGATGTGTTCTTCGTGCTTTCTGCTGGCCCATGCCTCCGGGGATGGCGCCGGGGCGGCTTCCGAGTCCGTCGCGGAACCGTCGAGGAACAGTATGGATATGCCCATTTTGATCGAATCGCCCGGCTCCGGCCGTTATGCATCTTCGCGTCCCAATCACCATATTCCGTTCGGGGTTTATTGGGCGGAGGCGAAACCGGCGGATTTCATCTGGTTGTTTCCGTCGATGGTCGGGGGGACTGCTTTTATTGCGGTCGGCAACGTGATCGGCTGGCCGTGCAAGGCGACCTGGAATGCGTTTCATGGGGAATTTGAGGGGGAGGCGATGGCGCCTCCGCTGGATTGGTCCGCGAAATACTTCGGCATACCGGGGGCTTATATTGTCGGCGGCCCTTTCTGGGTGTTGAAAAAATCGTTTATTGATTTTCCGGTATGGCTTTTCGGCGGCGGTGGCGGCGACGCTAGCGAAGAAGATGATTATGATTATTAAGAAGATATTATTATAATGGAGAACGAAATGCACCCTTATCAGGATGAAACGCTGTTCCTGGAACAACGGATCGAAGATTTGTTGAAACGTCTGACGCTGGAAGAAAAAGTGGGCCTGTGCCACGGGGTTTCCGCGATGGAGATCGGCGATATTCCGCGGTTGGGGCTCGGCCGGTTGAAGATGGGCGACGGTCCGCAGGGGTTCCGCCTGGAAGACGGCAATACCACGACGGCGCTGCCCTGCGGGATTGCGCTGGCCTGTACCTGGGACCCGGCGGCGGCGGAACGCTTCGGACGGGTGATCGGACGTGAGGGGCAATTTCACGGGATTCGGGTAAGCCTGGGCCCGGGTTTCAATCTGATGCGTACGCCGTTATGCGGGCGGAATTTTGAATATTACGGCGAAGACCCGGTTCTGGCCGGCCGGATCGCCTGCGGTTATATCCGCGGTTGTCAGGGCGAGGGTGTGGCGGCTACGCCGAAACACCTGGCGATGAACAATCAGGAAATTTGCCGCACGACCGGCAGCGTCAATGCCGACGAACGCACCATCCGCGAACTTTATCTGGTGCCTTTTGAAATTGTGGTAAAGGAATCGGACCCGTGGATGATGATGTCCTCCTATAATAAGATTAATGGAACCTACGCCTCCGCCTGCAAACTGCTGCAGGAGGATATTGTCAAAGACGAATACGGGTTCGACGGCGTTATGGTTTCCGACTGGGGCGGCGCTCACGATACCCGCGGTTGCGCGCTGGGCGGCCTGGACCTGGAAATGGGGCAGGGGCTGAACTCCATCATGGGCAAGCCGTTGCTGGAACTGGTGCGGAGCGGCGAAGTGCCGGAAAGCGAAATCGATAAAAAAGTCCGGCGCACCCTGCGCCTGTTGTTCCGGACCGGCATATTCGAGCCGGAACGCTTGCCGAAGGGCGCCTGCAATACGCCTGAGCATCAGTTGGAAGCCCGTCGGATTGCCCGGGAGGGCATGGTTCTGCTGAAGAATAACGGCCTTTTGCCGCTGAATATTGAAAAAGTCCGCAAAATTGCCGTTGTCGGGCCGAATGCCGATTTCAAGCACCATATGGGAGCGCTTGAGGTGTGCGGCGGCAGCGGCGCGGTGCATCCGCCTTATGAGATTTCACCGTTGGAAGGACTGCGGGCCTATTGCGGCGACAAGGTCGAAATCCTGCATGTGCCGGGCGTTGTTTTCGACAGCGAGACGATTGTGCCGTCGCCCCTGCTGGGAAACGGCCTGACTGCCGAATATTTCCGCAGCCGCGAGGATATGGCCGGTGGCGGAGTTCCTTTCGCCCGGCGGAACGACCACAATATGTCGTTGACCTGGAGTGAGCTTTTTAAAGTCAGCGGCTCCAATACCGACGGATTGCCGACCGATGGTTTCGCGGTGCGCTGGACCGGGACGATCACGCCGGATACGGCCGGCAAATGCCGCCTGGGCGTCAATTGCCTGCATGGCGTGGCGAAGGTCCGTTTTGACGGAGTGGATGTTCTGGAAACCGGGACTGCCCGGTTCAACGCCGCGTTTCACGAGTTTCAGGCGGAGAGCGGCCGGGCGTACCCGGTGGCTATCGAATTCTATACCACGACAAAAAATCCCGAGTTCAAATTGCTGTGGGCCTCCGGGAAAAACAGCGGCTTCGACGATGCGTTGAAAGCGGCGGGCGAGGCGGACGCGGTGTTGTTCTTCGGCGGTACCAATCACCTTTATGACAAGGAAGCGATCGGCTGGGGCGATGTTATCGGAGCCGATATCCCGGACCTGGAGCTGATTGGCGCGCAAGCCGAGCTGATTGCCCGTCTGGCGGAAGTCAACCGGAATATCGCCGTCGTGCTGGTGAACGGCTCCGTGGTCAGCATCGAACAATGGCATGACCGGGTGGCGGCGATTCTGGAAAGCTGGTATCCCGGCCAGGAAAGCGGCAACGCGATTGCGGAAGTCCTGTTCGGCGAAGCGGAACCCGGCGGCAAGCTCTGCTGTACCTGGGGGAAGCGGCTGGAGGATTACGCCTGCCATGCGAACGGGTCTTATCCCGGCGTACGCGGCGACGACAATCCGCAGGTGAATTACGACGAGGGGCTGTTTATCGGATACCGTTACTTTGACCGCGAAAAAATCGAACCGCGTTTTCCGTTCGGCTTCGGCCTTTCCTATACGACGTTTCAGTGCGAACTGCTTTCCTGCGATATTCCGGGGGACCATCAGGTGACGGCTCGGGTCCGGGTCACCAACACCGGCGGGCGCCGTGGTTCGGAGGTGGTGCAGCTTTATATCGGGGATGATGAATGCAGCTATGAACGGCCATTGCGGGAATTGAAAGCGTTTGCCAAGGTTTCTCTGGAGCCGGGGGCGAGTACGGAAATTGAATTGTCGCTGAAGCGCCGGGATTTCGCTTTCTGGAATCCTGATTTCAGGAAATGGGAAGTGGAGCCGGGCAGCTATACCTTGTATTTCGGGACGTCGTCGCGGGATATTTTTGCCAAAAAAAGCGTCGGATAACCGTTTTTCATCGAAAACATGAAGTGAAATTACGAATCGGGACTTGCTTTTCCTGAAAGGTGCGGCATTGTTTATATAGTTCAGGATATGTGATGTTCCGCAGCATGAGCCGCGGATGGTAAATATTAATCCAAACATACATGGTGATCTATGGGGGCGGAAATCGTAATACAGACCGAAAATCTTACCAAGGTTTACAAACGGCTTTTCAAAGCCGGGAAAAAGGCTCTCGATAATCTGACCATTTCCGTGCCGAAGGGTGCGGTGTATGGTTTTCTCGGTCCGAACGGAGCCGGCAAAACAACCACCATCAAAATCCTGATGGACCTGATCAAATCGACGGGCGGAACCGCATATGTCCTGGGGAAGCCGTCTTATGACGTGGAGATCAAGGAGCGGATCGGATTCCTGCCCGACTCTCCGGCGTTCAGCCCGCAGTTGACGGCTTACGAGTTTCTCAATATCTGCGGCAAATTGCTCAAGATTCCATCCGCAGAGCGCGGCCCCCGGATTGAGATGGTGCTGGAAACTGTAAAAATGGCGCCTCATATGCGGGAGAAAATCGGATCGTTCTCCCGGGGCATGCTGCAGCGGATCGGGGTGGCCCAGGCCATTTTGAACCAGCCTGACCTGTTGATCCTCGACGAACCCCTGTTGGGACTGGACCCCTATGGGCGGCAGGAATTCAAGCAGATTATTTTGACACAGCAGGCTCGGGGGGCCAGCGTCTTTTTCAGCAGCCACATCCTTTCGGACGTGGAAGAAATCTGCGACCATGTCGCCATTCTCAACAAAGGTAAACTGCTTTGTGCCGGACGGCTCAATAAACTGCTTGGCGCTTCCGGATTCACCGCTATTATTCCCCCGAACAACGACGAAGTTCTCAAGGAGTTGATTACCATGGCGGCCAAGACCTCCCGCAAAGAGGACGGCGCCTGGATTCTTACGTTCCCGGCGGACGATGAAATCCGCGGGAAGGTCGATGCGGTCGTCAGCAAATCATCCGATAAAATCAATGTTACTGCGGCATATGAAAAATTGGAGGATTTCTTCTTCCGGACTCTCAAGGAGGACAATAAACAATAAAAAATAACAAAAAATTGAGGTTTTCACGAAAAAATTGTGGAAACTTCGGCAAGCTATGTTATTAGTATAGATGAGGAAAATGGTATTTTTTTATCAAGAACGACAAAAGAAGTTGGAAACAAACACGCAACCAAGAACAAAATGAGGATGATAAACAATGAATGAAATCATCGCAATTGCCGGCAGTACATGGAAAAATGTTCTGCGTCTGAAAGTGGTCTATTTTCTGGTATTCTGTGTATGGGTACTGGTGACCAGCGCTTTAAACTATGACGTCCTGTCGCTCGGCCTGCACAAAGAACTGCTGGTCGACGCCTCGCTGCTGCTGAACACGATTGCCGGAGTGTTGGTGATCATTTCACTGACGTTTGAAATCCCGAAAGAATTGAAAGAGGGCGTTGCCTCCACAATGCTTTCCAAGCCGCTCGGCAGAACCCATTATTTGATCGGCAAGCTGGTCGGTTATGTGGTCGTCGGCGTCATCGTCTGTTCGCTGATTGCGCTTGGTTCGTTCTTCATCTTCAAGATTTCGTTCAGCGAGCCGATCGGCATGATCATGCTGCAGAGCCAGATCATGGTCATCCTGTCCCTGATCCCGATGGCGGCATTGGCCGTTCTGTTCTCCATTGCGTTGCCGGAAATCGTGGCGCCGATCGTCACCGTGCTGGTGGTGTGGTTTGCTCATTCCAGCGCCGCGCTGTTCAATATCCCGGTGGTTTACGGCGGGATTATTCCGGACCTTGACCTGTTTAACTTCAAAGCGGATGCGGTCTACAATACGGCTATTACCTGGAACTACGTGATTCTGGTCGCGCTCTGGGGGATTGCCTATGCGTTGTTTGCCACGGCGTTGGCCAGCCTGATCTTCAGCCGCAAAGACATCCGATAATAAAGGGAGACTATTCTTATGAAACGTAATGCAATTCATGTTGTAATCATCATTGTTGCGGTACTCGGCGGATGGCTTCTCGCCCAAAATCTGCATCAGAAACAACTGGAACTTTCGCCGACCCGCGCCACCTTGTCCAAGCTGCCGCTCGGCGGTTTCCATAAATTCCTTTCCGACGTGGAATGGATGTTTTTCGTCAACTACCTCGGCTCGCTCAACACGGTTGACGGCGATAATGTCAAGCAGGTGGTGTCGCGGCTCGAGCGCCTGATGTCCTACGACCCGAACCTGTCGAAAATCTATCAGGAAGGGGCCGCCATGATCTCGATCGCCGATCCCGTGAAGACGGTCGAAATTCTGGATGCTGCCTGTGAAAACCCGAATCTGAAGAGCAATTCCCAGATCCCGTTTTATGCCGGTTTCGTGATGGTTCAGCACATGACCCCTCCCAACCATAAAGACGCGATCCGCTATTTCAAGATGGCGATCGAACGTTCCGGCGGCAAGGATCAGGGCAATGCTTATTACACCAGCTACTACTATCGCGCCAAGGCCAAAGTGTTGGCGGGTGAAAAAAAGCTGGATGATCGTCATGCCCTGCTGCAAGTGCTGTTCAATGAATGGGATGACGCCATCCTGAACAGCCGCGGTGACGTTCCGACCTCCGAGTACAACTCTCAGGACCTGAAGGAACGCCTCCTGTTGGCCGTCCGCAATACCAAAAACCCGCCCGAAGACTACAAACCGACGGCTGAAGCGGTCAAACTGGCTGACGAAATCACGAAGAAAGTGTTCAGCGATGCCCATCTCTGCCACAGCTGCGCTACGGCTTATTGCCCCGGCGATAAGTTCTGCGGCGCCTGCGGTACTGAGGTCATTGTTTATGGTCTTTGCCCGTTCTGCAAAGAAGTGCTCACCCCCGGAGCCAAATTCTGCGTGAAGACCGGACAGAAACTCTAATTCAGGAACAGGCGAGGGGGGCGGCATGAAAAAGTTCAGATGGAATAAAAGATCCTTTTTATTTGGGCTGGCATTCTTTCTGGCGTTTGTCGCCTTCCTGATTTCTGAAGGAATCCTGCAGGCAAATACGTTGGCCGCAGGTAAAAAAGACGACCAGCCGCGTGAATATGCGCGGTTGGTCGACTGGCTTCCAAAGAGCGCCAAGCTCGCGGTGGAATACCGCGCTCAGTACTTGGATCGGAAAGAAAAAATGGAAAACGCCCGTGACGTGGATACCCGGGTTGAAGCCATGTTCAATTTCGCCGATTATATCAAGGTCAAGGATAAAAAAGGCAGCGATGCCGTATTGGCCGAAGTGGCGCTCAATCCCGAATATCGCAAATCCCGCCGGGCCTACAAGTCCCTGGCGCGACTTCTGCTTGGCGACAATCCACAAATTGCATTGAGCATCAAAGACTATCACCAACACATCGACAGCCTGGACTGGGATGAAGACAAGCTTGCCGCCTGGAATGCGGGCCGGGCGCAGTTGAATACCAAACGGGTTGCCCCGCGGGTTCATCTGGAATATCTTGCCCCGCTGCTTGAAAACAAGATGATCTATACGAATTTCGATAATTTCTATGCGAATATCCAGACGCATGCCAATAAGCTCCAGGATGAGGCGACGGTCCAGAAAGCAACCGCCGTCAGGGATGAAATCAAAAAGGCACGGAGAGGCATTCCCAATGCCATCATTCAGGCTCCTCTCGATTTCCGGACTCGGTACGCGGAGTATAAAAAGAGCATCGAAGACGCCAAAGATGCCGACATCCGCCTTTCCTCGATTATCGGACTGGCCTCGCTGTTGTTCGATAAAGATAACGGTGAAGCTTCGCGGCTGCTGGCGGCCGTGCGTAATAATCCTGAATATGTGAATTCCAAAAACTATTATGCGGCGATGGCGCGCATGCTGCTGGAGAAACGGGTTTCTCCGCAGGTGACGATTGCCGAATATCATGATTTTCTGAAAACGCTGAAAGATCCCCGTGACGTTTTTATGGCATGGGAAGCCGGGCTCGGCCAACTGAGCTCGATCAAGGCGAGTCCGGCGGTGTTTGTCAATTATCTGAAACCGTTGGGGGAACAACTCCCGGAATACCGCGATTATTTGATTTTAATCGAGCAGTTGCAGGAAAAGGCCGTGGCCGCCAAGGATGAGGAAACAGCAAAGAAAGCGGAGACCTTGGTCGAAGCCATTAAAAATAGCAGAGATATACGGCCGATGCATGAAACAATGTCGAACAGGGGATGATTTATGTGGGCGATAACTGAATTGTCATTGCGAAAAATGCGCGAAGCCGCATTTTATATATTGGTGCTGATCAGCGTTGTTATCTGTGTCATGGCGGATAATGCGGACCCGATCACGGGGCAGATTTCCCAGGGATCGCTTTTTTCGTTTGCGCTCAGCGGCAAAGACATTGTTGTGCCGCCGATTACCATCGGGACCTGTGTGGCGATGCTGTTCTGCATTTTGATCGCGGTATTTTACAGTGCCTCGGAAATTCCGTCGGACATCAACAACGGCTTGATTATGATCGTGTTGTCGAAGCCGCTGGGGCGGGTGCAGTACCTGGCCGGCAAATATATTTCCACCATGATCATGAGTTTCGGCGTATTTATCCTGATTGAAATTGCGTTGATTATTTGCAACCGGGTCCTTGGGCTGGGTTCTACGCCTTATACGTTTGCTTTGATATGCCGTCAATTTCTGCCGGCTTTGATGTTGATTCCGCTGATTACCATTACGATTGCATTCTCGACGGTCGGCGGTTCGATGGGAGCGATGGTGATTACCGTGATGTATTCCCTGTTTTCGCTGGTGATGGCGGTTATGCCGCTGACAGTTTCATTATTTCCGGACGGTATGCTGCCCGGGGTCGATATGCTTATCGGCGGACTGCGTTATCTGTTTCCGAATTATCTTTTTTACTTTCAGGACAGTATCAACAATCCATTGCTGATTATTTCCCTGATTGTTTATACCATTTCGGTAGCGTTCATTTTCATGTTCTTCACCATGATTCGCCTGCGGCGCATGGACCTGTCTGCTATCCACTAATTTCAGTCAAGTAATCAACATTCAGAGGTATTCATGAAGAAACGAGGCGTATTTTTCGTCTTTGGCGCTTTTTTATCACTGGCGGCGACCCTGCCGGTGTTTGGGCAGGGACCAAAAACGGGGGTGGTTGATATTGCAACCTGGGAGCGCGAGCTGGCATCCATGCCGGTGAAGGCGGTGCTGTTCCCGATTCGCCAGGCGGTTCTTTCCGCCGAAGTGGACAGTCAGGTATTGTCTTACAGTTTCAAGGAAGGCGAGAAAATCGAAAAAGGAAATCTGTTGGTCACTTTGAATGCCAGCAGTTACGAACAGCGGCTGGAAAAAGCCAAATCCGCCGTGGTCGAGGCGGAAGCCGGGCTGACTCACGCTCAGAAAGCCCTGGAACGTAACAAGGATATGTACGATAAAGGCATTCTGGGCCTGCAGGAACTTGAACGAAGTGAACTGGAAGTCGAAGTCAACCAATCCAAAGTCGCATTCAACAAAGCGAACCTGAAGATGGCGGAAATCGATTATGCGGGTTGTAAGGTGATGGCGCCGTTCAGCGGCCGGATTGTCCGGAAACTGGTGCAGGATTTTGAATTTGTCCGTTACGGAACTCAACTGGTCAGCGTGATCGACGACCGGCGGATTCTGGCGGTCATGCATTTGCCTTCGGCGGACAAGCAAAGCTTGAAAATCGGACAGGAGGCGAAAATCAAAATTGATGAAACCGGCAATGTCCATCTCGGTAAAGTGTATGAGATATCGGCGGAGGCGGACCCCGCCAGCCGGACCTTTGAAGTGAAAGTGGTGCTGGACAATGCGGATGGCGAGTTGTCGTCCGGCTGGTCCGGGCAATTGGTGAAAGATTCGCCGGCAAAGAAAGCGGAGTGATTTATGGCGGCTGAAAACAGAGACGACGCCCAACGGCTGAAGAGTAAATTAAATGTGGTGTCCGGGATTTTGCGGCTCGGGCATGAAGCGTTTCAGAAAAACAATCTCGGAGCCCTGGCCACCCATATTGTCAATAACAGCCACATGGTGCTGCATTTTGACCGTTCCGTGCTGCTGGAAACCCGCGGCGGCTGGCCGAAAATTCAGGCGATTGCGGGACAGACCGAAGTTAATATGAACTCGGAATACAACGGGCATATCATCAACCTTGCTCGTCCGTTCAAGACTCTTGACAAACCGGTGATCATAACCGAGGAATTGTTGAAAGAACAGGAGGGCGCCCTCGGCGCTTTTGAGGCGCTGGCTTACTTGAATGAATTTGCGAAGGCGGTGGTGATCGCTCCGATTTACGTATTGAGCCGGGACGAAAAACAGGACCCTTTTTTATGGGTCATGGAATTTGAGGACCCCGAGCAGGCGCGGTCGGCGGTCAGTGTGCTTCCGCTTCTTTGCCAGCATTACAGCGAGGCGTTTTTTTATGTGCTTTTCGAAAAGAAAAGCATGATCGGGAGCATGTTGAATCCCCGAAAGTTTTTCCGTCCGTCACGGGTATTGCTGATTCTGGCGGTGGTGTTTGTTTTTTCGCTGGTGGTGGTGCGCATTCCGCACAACGTATCGGCGGGGTTTGAGGTGATTCCGGGCGATGAAGGGTATTATTACGCGCCGTTCGACGGGGTGATCGAGAAATGTTATTTCAACAGCGGTGACATGGTCAAAAAAGACGATGTGGTTCTCTCGTATAACGTTGACGAACGGAACTTCGACCTGATGAACGCTGAAAATATCCTGAACAAGACCAAAGTCCAACTGGATCAGGCCCAGATGAGTGCTTTCAGCGACCCGCGGCAGCGCGGACAGGTACGCTTGCTTGAACTGCAGCGCCAGCGCGCCGAAATCAGCATCGAGAAAAATAAATGGTATATTGAAAAAAGCAATATCGTCGCCGAAAGCGCCGGAATGCTTGACATCGGCGAACGGGAGAAAATGGAAGGGCGGGCGGTTCGCTCCGGCGAGAAATTGTTTGAAGTTCTCAGCACGGAAAACCTTTTAGCCCAGGTCGAACTGGATGAACACAACGCGTCGGTGCTGGACGGCGACAATACCCGCTATGCCCTGTATCTGCACACCCGCCCCGAAGTTCCGTTGGTAATCGGCAAGGTGGTTTCGATCAGTCCGAAGCCGATCTTGACGGAACGGAAAACATTCTGTTACCAGATCAAACTGGAGCTGACCGGAAATGAAAAATTGATTTGCGGTATGCGCGGGGTGGCGCGGATATCCGGGCCGAAGGTCAGTCTGGGTTATTACCTCTTCCGTAACATCGTCCTCTGGTGGCGGCGTGTTTAAGCGCAGGCGGGATTAAACATGGATCAGGCTCCGGAACAGCGCAAGGTTTATACGGGTACTCCGCGCCGCGACCTGCAGTTTTACCGCGGGCCGTTGGATCACGCGGGGATTCCGACCTGGAGCTTATATGACCCGGTGAGCGATATTTATTATCGGCTCAGCGAGGAAAACTACCATGTCATCGCGGCGCTTACCTCCAACATGGAGCTGGATGATTTCCTCGCCAAATTGAAATCGCTCGGCATGCAACTCCCCCGCAAAAAAGTGATGAGCGTGCTGGTGTTCCTGAGCAACCACAACCTGTTGCAGCCGATTTACGGACAGACCGAAGCGCGTGTGGCCAAGCAGAAAATGATGAAAAAGAAAATGCTCGGCACCCGGATTCTGTCCAACTACCTGTTTTTCCGTTTGCCGCTGGTCAAGCCGGACAAATTCCTGAACCGGACGGCGGACATGGTGCATTTCATTTTCAACCGCTGGATGTTGACCATATTGGTGCTGCTGGCGGTTTGCGGGTATATCTGCCTGGTCACGAACTGGCAGCGGGTGGCGGAGCAGTTCATCAATGCCTTGACGTTTCAGGGGTTGGTCCGTTATTCGCTGGCGGTGATCATTATCAAGTGCATTCATGAGTTCTGTCACGCCTATACGGCCAAGGCGTACGGAATCCGGGTGCGGCGATTCGGGGTGGCGTTCATTTTTTTCTTCCCCCGGCTGTTCACGGATTTGACGGACTCCTGGCGTTTGTCGAGCCGGAAACAACGGTTCATGATCGATAGTGCGGGGATCATCAGCGAAATCGTCATCGGCGGTATTGCGGCGCTGCTGTGGGCCAACGCGGGACCCGGCGCGGTACGGTCGATCTGTTATTACATTTTCACGGTCAGCATCCTCAATACGGCGCTGGTGAACGGAAACCCGTTCATCAAATACGACGGTTATTTTATCCTGTGCGATATCCTGGGGATGGATAACCTGCAGTCGAGAAGCGCCGAGATCCTGAAGCGCGGCTGGCGCAGAATCCTTTTCGGCATTGAGATGGGGGACCCTGATCCGATGTTGAAGGGAACCGGACGCTTTCTGGCCGGATTATACGGGGTTTGCGCGTTTGTCTACCGTTTATTTCTTTATACGTCGATTATCCTGATCGTCTATTTCCAGTTCACCAAAACACTCGGGATCATTCTGTTGATATCGGAAGTTTATCTGTTGCTTTTCAGACCGTTTTATATGGAGGTTAAAACGATTATGCACATGTCGAAAAAAATCCGGCGGGCAAACCTGATCGGTTCATTGATCGGTTTCCTGATCATTGTCCTGATCATCGCGCTGCCGCTGCCGTGGAATCTGACCATGCCGTGCGAGGTGAAACCGGGTGAATCCGCCGTCATCTATGCGCAGATCGACGGATATTTGAATTCGCTGAAAGTGCAGAACGGCGAGCGGATTCTGAAAGGGCAACCGATTTTCAGCCAGGAAAATCCTTATCTGGAATGGGCGCACCGCGAAGCTTATCTCGACAAACTGCTGGGAACCGCTGAATTCGACCTGTCGCTCAGCAATGTCAAGACGATGGCGGAGGGCCGGGTGCTTTGGTTGGCGCTGCAGAACAATATCGCCAATATCGAGGAACTTGCCCGGAAGAAAAGCCAGTTGAACGTGGTGAATCCGCTGGACGGCAACTTTGCCCTTTACGATCTGCACCTGAAAGAAGGGAAATGGCTGCGCAAGGGCGAGGTGATCGGGGAAGTCGTGGATTCCTCAAGACGCAAGATCGTCGCTTATGTGCGCGAAAGTGATTATAAGGGAATCAATCCGGGCATCCGGACTACGGTTGCCCTGCGCGATCAACTGGCCCGGCACGGCGGCACCGTCACTTATGCAAGTCCGTTGCCCGCGCTGCTGCCCGCTTCGCCGCTGTTGGATATCTTCGGTGGCCCGGTGCCGAGCATGCCGGCCGAAGGAACCGGCCTGTATCAGCCATTGGAGCCGTATTACATGATTGAAATTGAACCCGACCGGCAATCGGATTTGCCGATCGGGCGCAGCGGTACGGTCTGGCTGAAGCGTTACTCCTCCATTGGAGGCAACGCCCTGCGGGCCGTGCTGTCGGTTCTGCAGAAAGAACTGACGTTCTGATTACAGATTCCCGATTTTGGAATTGAGGTCGTAGATCGCGGCGTTCATCCCCCGGCGCATCAGTTCCGCATACAAGCTGGCGTCTTTGCCGACGCGGGCGTAAATCCAGTGGACGATATAATCCTTGTCGCGGAAACGGTAGGTCCAGACGGTTTTGCCGCTTTCGCGTTCGACCAGAGCGAAGTCGACCCACAGTTCATTGCGGGAATAGCCCATCGGTGCTCCGAGGATCCAGAAAACCGGTGCGCCGATGTAGGTCACGCAGTACGAAAACATGGTTCCGCTGTAATGCAGATTGGAGAAACTGCCCCGGAACAGATAATCCGTATCGGCATTGGCGGGGGTATCGACCCGGGCGACCCGGGAGAACAACCCCGAGGTGGCCAGGCTGAGTTCAGCGGCGTCGGCCAGATTGGCGGGCGGGTTGGCGTGAAAATAGCCCAGGGAAATGAATTCAGGGCTCTTTTCCGGTTCTTCCTTGCCGATCCAGCCGAACGGCATCAGCGGGATGATTCCGAACCAGAGCGAGCCACTGTCGCCGTACGGATAGTCCTCGGCCTCGGCCAGCAGGGCGGGATCGACGTATTTCTGTCCGCGCTGGTCCATGAAGGGGAGGACGGCAATGCTTTTGCCGCTGTTTGCCGGTACTCTGAGCATTGTGCCCATCGTGCCGGTATAATCGAACCGGGCGGTGTTGGTACAGCCGCCCGCGAAGATTCCGGCGGCAGCCAGAATCAGGATCAATGATGATTTTTTCATGAGTTGCGTCCTGTGATTACCAGCCTACCGCGTTGCGGGTTTTGCGGGTGCCGAAAGGCTTGTTGTACGACCAGAGAACGCGGCCGGTTTTGATGTCCGCCATGCGGAGGTTGAACGTGTAGACCTGTTCGGTGGTGCCGTTCTCGGAAACGGTGTTGGAGATGATGGAACCTTCAAGACTCAGCCGGGGCGCTTCCAGAGTGCCTTTCTGGGCGACGGTTTCCTTGTTGAAGTTCGGGTCGCTTTTCAGTTCGCGGGCATCGGCGAAGGTTTGCGACACGTCGCGGCCGGTAGCCAGCGTCACGTCAACCCTGCCGGAATTCATCAGCGCGGTACAGAGTTCGTCGGTGACGAGGTTCATCTGGAGATCGGGGTCGCGGGTCTGGTTCTTCAAATAACCGACCTGCATCAGCGGAATGGCCTGTTCGTCGCTTTTTTCCCGGCGGTACTGAGCCAGATAAGTATCGAACCGGGGGCTGGTGATGGCGCTTTGCGCCGCGGCGCGGGCGGCTTCGTAGCACTCGGCATAGGAAACGGTGCCGATTACACGGAGCTTGCTCTCGTTCGGATTGGACGGATTGAACGTTGTGGTTTTCGTTGAATTGCAGCCGGACAGGATGCCGCCGGCCAGAACCAGAGTGGTCAGGATCAGGAGTCTAGTCATAATATACCTCTTTTAGGGTGCTTCTTTGAGTTCAATACGGAAATCTTTGCAGTCTTTGCGCGGGGCGACCGACTGGAACTGAACCGTTTCGCCGGGGATGATTCTGCGTTCATGCCAGGAAGAAAGGATGGATTCCACTTCCATGCCGTTGCCGTCGAACCAGGTGAACTTGTAGAGGACACGGTACGGGTTGTCGTTCGTCATGGAGCTCCAGGCCTGGGCGAATACGCCGGTCCGGACGTTTACCGCCGTCAACTGGGCGCGCATCAGCCCTTCCGGGGTTTCGGAGGTGTTGACGCCGACCAGGCGCAGGCGGTCCCGCAGAAAGCTGTCGGTGACGTAACGGTTGTCTTTAACCGTGTTCACGGTCATGTTTTTATCTTCCGTCTCGACGGTGTTTACCGTGTTCTGACAGCCGGTTCCGGCCAGAAGCAATATGCCTAGCGCGGCTAATGAAGCATAGATTTTCATCGCATTCTCCTTGTTGATTATTTGCTGGTGAAACCCAATATGTTGACATCGAAAACATGCTCGGACGGCGTATGCACGTAAAGAATCGCCGATCGATATTTTTCCGGCAGGGTAATCTCTTTTTTTCGGCCTTCCCGGCCATCCGGGGTAATGGTGATTCTGCGGTTCGCGGGCATGGGGAACTGAACCAGTTGAAATTCTTTCGGCAGGAGCTCCCAGCTCCGGGTATCGGCGGTGTTGAACGCAATTTTGTAAATCAAACCGGCCAGGAACACCGCTATCCCGGCGCCGACGTCTTCCTGACCCGCCGCCCAGGTTCCCGCATAATGAGCTGCCTCTTTCAACGCGGTGCTGATCACGATCCGGGTGATCATGCCGGGCAACCGCTGGGTGTATTCCTGCGAGAGGATGCCGTCCATATCCGCGAGCGGCACGCTCTTGCCGCTGAACCCGCCGGCATTGACCTGGAATCCGGAGTAGGGCGCCGGGTAGTATTCGCAGACCGGCCACGCGGTCATGACCGGGAAATAAATGGCCACCTGTTGAAAAGCGGCGCTCCGGCCATTGGCGAAGAGCACGTATACGCAATCCGCGCCCAGCGGAAAATCAAACGGCTGAACACTTTGCAGGTTCGCCGGGACGGGCATGCCGGCCCATTGCAGGGCCGTCACGTAATAGCGGCGGGCCGTCGGATTGTCCGGCATCGCTTCGTAAAGGCGGCGAAAATCGATCACCGCGTTGTCGTAGTAGCCCTCGCGGACAGAGCCGATGCCGGAAAGAAACAATGCGGCCGGATTCAGGAAATCCCCGTAACCGCGATTGGCAATTTCACGGGTATTTTTGAGGCGTTCGGAGAACTCGCTGTTGTCAACGTTGGAGCTGATGGACTGTTCATTGGTCTGGTTGATAGTTTGGGCGAGTTCCGGGTCTTTGGCGCGCGCCTGGCGAATGGCTTCCTGTTCGGCTTCGAAAAACTTCTGGTAGTCTTCCATGACTTTTTTCTGTTCGTCGCGCAGGCGGCGCAACTGGGAGCGGAAAGCCTCTTCGTTGTTCTCGCCAAGATAGGCCAGCGCTTTGTAAAACGACAGCATGATCCGGTCGCGGCAGAAACCGCGATAGGGCAGGGCGTTCAGGTTGGTCATGGCCATGATCGCTTCGGAACCGCCGTCGCGCAGGCTGACGGTGGCGCGTTCGTCGTATTCGGCGATCAGTTCTTCGGCCTTGCGGAAATAGTCAATGCTGGCGGGATAGTTGGCGGTAAAAAATTTCATGCTGCCGGCCTCCAGCACCCACATCAACTCGTCGCCGGAGCCGGAAGTTGATTCCAGTTTATCGGTGATGAACTCGGATACCGCGCCGGAGTCGCCCCGCAGATAATCGGCGAGCATCGGCTCTTTCTGATAATGGGAGTTGATGATGGAGGAACAGCCGCCGAATAGAATCGAGGCGGCCGCCAGTATGAACAGGCTGAGTATTCGATGGGTGTGCATGGCAATGCTTATTTTGCCTCTGTTTTCATCCGTTCGAGTACTTTGGGGGCGAGTTCTTTCAGGGTGGCTTCGATCAGGTAGTTGCCGTAATCTTCCGGTGTCCAGTCGGTCATGTCGTCGTCAAGGTCGGCGAAATCGATGCGGTTGCGGAACGGGATGCTGGCCAGCAGGTCGCCGGTCTTGGCATTGACGATTTTCACGCTGCCGTTCATATCGCCGATGCATTTGATTACGGTACGGTTCGATGCTTTGATGAATTTGCGGTCGATCCGGGTGGCGAAGGTGGTGATGACCGGCTGGATCAGGTAATCCGCCCGGAGCAGTTCGCCGATGCGGGCGTACATGGCGGGTTCGGCTTCGTCGAGGGCGGCGATGTTGTTGGCGCTCAGAATCCGGCGGATGTTCTGGAGCTGGTAAAGGCGGATACCGTTCTCCAGCAGGGCCGCCTGCATCCGGTCGTTGAACTGATCGCGCATGTAAGGAGGCGTACCCGCCTGTTTGATGACTGGCTCGAGCAGGGCGGCGCGCCCCGACAGGGCGACGGGGCGGCCGAGGCCCATTTCACGCAGGGTATCGGGCAGTTTGTCGCTGAATTCATCGAAGCTGTTGACCGTGACGGAGCCGCGTTTGTCGGGATTGATCGAGCCGGTCGAGGAATCGACGAGCAACAGGTTGACGTTATAGCGGGCGCCAAAGCGGTTGACCTCGGAAATGAGAATGTACTGGACGGTTTTGATTTCGCCGAGTTTCGCTTTCTGGACGGAATTCGGATTGGTCAGCCCCGACGTGTCGGTGAACCCGATTTCGGCCAACATCTGTTTGAGGGCGCTGCGGGAAATGAGTTCAAAGCCGCCGACGTTAGCCTCCAGCATGCCCCACAGGGCTTCGACCTCCTGGGGAGACACGCCGCCCTTGGCGACGGGTTCGGCTATGGCGAGTTTATCCGCCCCGGACAGCAGCACGGTAACGGAACAAACCGCGCAGCACAACAGTGTCGATAAATATCTGATCATGGTTATTTCTCCTTTTGCAACGTTACTTTGACGGCGCGGTCCGCGTCCAGACCGAGCGGGATCTGTTGGGTTTTATAACCCGGCGCGCTGATTTCAACCGAATAATTGCCGGGGGCCAGTTCGAATACCCGGGTCGAGTCGCCCGCTTCCCTGCCATTGATTTTGACCGTGGCCGTATCCGGCTTGAAATTTTTGCCGCCTTCGACCGCGAAGATGACCCGGACTGGCGCTACGGCGGGGCGGAACATGCTGTCCGGGCCCGGTTTGGCGCGTTCGGCAAGGTCTTCGGCGGCTTGTTCGACGGCGGAAGTCATCAGGTTCTGGAATTTGTTGTGATCGACCGAGGTTACGTTCGGGCGCTGCTGTTCGCGGTAGGTGCCGGTGTAAACGTTGCCGTAACAGACGCTTTGCGCGTTCAAATCCACCACTTTCAGGATCAGGTCGAGCTGGTAGGTGGTGGATGCGGTGGCGACGCCGTAGCCTTTAAACGAATCCTGACGGCTGCGCAGATCGGAAACCGTACCGTAAATCAGGTGGGTGGCGCCGCTTTCTTCGGCGAGTTTACGCATGAAATCCTTCGGGAAATCGCTTTCCGTTGCCAGCTTTTTCATGGCTTCGGCGACGAGCTGCGGGCTTACCGGGGCAAAGAGGTTGTTGTTTTTCGCAAGGCGGGCGGTCAGGTATTCCGCGCCGAGCACGACCGGGCGGCTCTCGCCTTTGACGACGGTGTTGTAGAGTTCAAGCGTTTTGGCATAGTTGCGTTCATTGTCCTGGATTTGGGAAATCCGGTTGGCCGCATTGGTGGCGGAGTTGTCCGAGGCGTCGATCATCCGGACATAGCCCTGCATGATGCTGTTCATGGTCTGGTGGTCGGCCATATTCAGGGTTGATTCGCGGGGGATGTCGATTTTTTTGTTTTCATGATTCAGAAAGCGTTTCTGCCCTTCGGTGTCCGCGGTGGTGAAATCCAGCACGGCGACCCGGATTTTGGGCGTGGGGGCCGCCTGTTGGCTGTAGGCCGCCGCGGATAACAGCAGCATGGCTGATAATGCAAGAAATTTCATGATATCCCGCCTTTTTGGATTATGATTATAAATAGACGTACCTTATGTGGTTTTGTATATGATAAAAATAATGCTTCGGCGCAATAAGTCAATCCGGAATTTGGAATAAATAATTTTTTTCGGCGATTCAAAACGAAAACAAAAGTGCAGGAAGATTCAACGGGGGAATGCCAAGGAAAAAATGGAGCGGGTGAACGGAATCGAACCGTCGTAGCCAGCTTGGGAAGCTGGAGCATAACCATTTTGCTACACCCGCTTGTGTAATTCAGGAGGGATAATATACAGTGGGGTTTCGGGTTTTCAAGAGGATTCTGAAAAAATTGATTTAAATTTCGGTTCCGGCTTTAAAAATTACCATAAGGCTCTATATTACTTGAATAAATTATTAGGATAAGGCTAACATCAGGAGATATAGAATGGCAGCGACCCGGAGAAAGGCCGATAAAAAAATTAAAGCATTGATTGACTTTCATTGCCTGAATGACCAGTGCGAGGGAGTGGTCAAATTCAACCTGGCGGATATCACGGGACGTGATTTCCAGGCGGTCTGTCCGAAATGCCATCGCACGTATATGCTCGACGCCGAGCTCAAAGACAAGCTGCGGCGGATGCTGATCCTGGTCGAAGCCATCGGTGACGCCGAAGATATTCTCGGCTCCAGCAACGTTTCGGTGAACGTGGCCGGCGGCAGCGTCAAAATTCCGTACGCATTGCTGTTGACCCGGTTGAATACGTTGATTACGCTTGATCTGGGCGGCAGGCAGGTTGATTTCCACCTCTGGATCAAACCGGCCTCCGCAGACACGTTTAATTGATGATACGATTTTGAATTGAAACAACAGGATTTTAAAATGACACCTCAGGAAATTACCCGGATGATGATTGACGCCAAGGCGCTTCTGAACGGACATTTTCAATTGCGCAGCGGACTGCACAGCAATCAGTTTTTTCAGGCGGCTCTGCTTCTTCAATATCCCGACCTGGCCGAAAAGGCCTGCCGTGCTCTGGCCGAGAAATTCAAAGGACAGAAAATCGACTGCGTGATCTCGCCTGCCGTCGGCGGCCTGATCGTCGGACAGGAAGTGGCGCGCGCCCTTGGCGTCCGCGCAATCTTTGCCGATAAGGAAGACGGCGAGCTCGTGCTGAAGCGCGGTTTCAGCATCGCCCCCGGCGAAAAAGTGCTGGTGGCCGAAGACGTGGTGACCCGCGGCGGCCGTGTCCAGCAGACCATGGACCTGGTCCGCGCCCACGGCGGGGATGTGGTCGGCGTGGCAGTGATCGTGGACCGCAGCGGCGGCCAGGCTTCCTTTGACGTACCGCACCAGAGCTTGCTCAAACTGGAATTGGCGACTTATGAGCCGGACGCCTGTCCGCTCTGCCGGGAAGGCGCTTCGCTTGACCGTCCCGGTTCCAAATAATATCGGAATAATATTCGAAAGGACGATTCGTTCATGTTTACTTATATTCTCGAAAAGGTCTTCGGCAAGAAATCCCAGCGTGACGCGGTAAAAATGTTGCCGCTGGTCCGCAAAGTTGTTGCGCTTGAAGAAAGTTACCAGCAGTTGACCGACGAACAGCTTAAAGCTAAAACCGTTGAATTCAGAGAGCGGTTGCAAAAAGGCGAAACCGTTGACGACATTATGTGCGAGGCTTTTGCGGCCGTTAAAAACGCCTGCCGCCGTCTGGTCGGAACCACCGTTTCGGTCTGCGGGCAGGAAATGGTCTGGGATATGGTTCCGTTCAACGTCCAGATCATGGGCGCGATTGCCCTGCATCGCGGCAATATCGCCGAAATGGCCACCGGGGAAGGGAAAACCCTGGTCGGTACCATGCCCCTTTACCTGAACGCTTTGACCGGGCGCAACTGCCAACTGGTCACGGTGAACGATTATCTGGCGCGCCGCGACTCTGAATGGATGGGCGTGGTTTATAATTTTCTCGGCCTGACCGTCGGCTGCCTCCAGAACATGCAGCCGCCGCAGGTTCGCCGCGAAATGTATGCCTGCGACATCACTTACGGCACCAACAGCGAATTCGGTTTTGACTATCTGCGCGACATGGGGATGGCGATGGACGCCGGACAGATGGTGCAGCGCGACCATTATTATGCGATCGTGGACGAAATCGACAGCATCCTGGTTGACGAAGCCAGAACGCCGCTGATTATCGCCGGGCCTGCCGGCAACAGTTCCCATCAGTTTGACGAGCTTACGCCCAAAGTGGCCGACCTTTATTTCAAACAGAATAACCTTTGTTCGCGCCTGGTAAAAGAGGCTCGTGAAGTTTTGTCCAAGGAAACCCCGTCGAGCGAGGAATACGAAGGCGCCATTACCAAACTGCTTCAGGTGCGTTTCGGCATGCCTACGCACAAACAACTGTTGCACGTGCTGGAAGACGGCTCGGTGCTGAAAGATGTCGAACGCCTGGAATCCCGTGTCCGCAGTGACAACAACCGCGGGATGCTTCAGGAAGTCCAGGAAGAACTCTTTTTCTCCATCGACGAAAAAGGGCACGGGGCCGACCTGACCGAAAAAGGCCGCAACGCCATGTCGCCCGGGGACCCCGAGGCATTCATTATGCCGGACCTGCTCAACGACCTTCATACCATTGAGGAAGACACCGGCATACCGGAAGAAGAAAAAGCGGCACGCAAAGAGGAATACCAGCAGGAATTTTCAAAGAAAAGCGAACGGCTTCACGACTTGTCGCAGCTTCTCCGCGCCTATTGCCTGTTCGAGCGCGACGTTCATTACGTGATTCAGGAAGGCAAAGTGATGATCGTGGACGAGCACACCGGCCGTATCATGCCCGGGCGCCGTTTCAGCGACGGTCTGCATCAGGCCCTTGAAGCCAAGGAACGCGTGACTATTGAAGATGAAACGCAGACTCTGGCCTCGATCACCATTCAGAACTATTTCAGAATGTATAAAAAACTGGCCGGGATGACCGGTACCGCCGAAACCGAAGCCAACGAGTTTCACCAGATTTACAAGCTCGACGTGATCGTGATTCCGACCAACCGGCCCTGTATCCGTAAGGACGAGGACGATTCGGTCTTCAAGAGCCGCCGCGAAAAATACAATGCCGTGGTCGAGGAAGTCGAAGCGGTTCACGCCACCGGGCGCCCGATTCTGCTCGGGACAACCTCGGTGGACGATTCCGAAATTCTCAGCCGCATGCTCAAACGGAAAGGCATTCCGCACAGTGTCTTGAACGCCAAGCACCATCAGCATGAAGCGGAAATCATTACGGAAGCGGGCCGTCTCGGGGCCGTCACGGTGGCGACCAACATGGCCGGTCGTGGTACCGACATCAAGTTGGGCGAGGGGGTGCGTGAACTCGGCGGGCTCCATGTGGTCGGCAGTTCACGGCATGACGCGCGCCGTATCGACCGCCAGTTGCGCGGACGCTGTTCGCGGCAGGGCGATCCGGGATCGTCTAAATTCTATATTTCGCTGGAAGACAACCTGATGCGCCTGTTCGGTTCCGACCGTATCATCAAGATTTTTGAACGTTTCGGACTGGAAGAAGGCGAAAAATTACAGCATCCGTGGCTGAACCGTTCGATCGAAACGGCCCAGCGCCGGGTGGAACAGCATCACTTCTCGATTCGTAAACGGACGCTGGAATATGACGACGTCATGAATAAACAGCGCGAAGTGGTTTATGGACTGCGTAAAGAAGCGCTGCTGTCCGAAAATCCGCATGACGTGCTGTTCGGCGTGATCGAGGAGATCGTGATCAAGTACGTCCATGACGCGGCGCTGCAGGGGCAGAATTCGAAATCCCCGGAAAGCCGCGACGCGGTGTTCGGCTGGGAATACCTGCTGGGCTGGCTGCGCCTGACTTTCCCGACCGTCAACCTGAACCAGAAATCGCTAGGATTCGGTTTGGATGACGTTCCCCGTGAATTGGATGCCCTGGGCCTGAAGATCGTCCGGGAAATCGAGAAATCCTTTGACGCGAAACATGCCCACCTCGGCGAAGACGAGAAGAAATGGCTTGAACGCCGTATTGTGCTGGAAGGGATCGATAAACTCTGGCAGGAACATCTGTACGAAATGGATCACCTGCGTTCCAGCATGGGCCTGCGCGCTTACGCCCAGAAAGACCCGCTGGTCGAATATAAAAACGAAGCATTCAAGCTCTTTGACGACCTGATGAACCGGATTTTCAAGGAAACCGCCAAGAATTTGATGCGGGCTTCTCTGACCACGGTGGAGGAATGGGAACGGATCCTGCGGGCGATGCCCCAGGAATTGATTCATCAGCAATTCAGCCAGTTCGAGGACGCCGCTATTACGGAGGCTCCCGCGCTGCCGGAAAACCCGGAGGCCGCAGTCGAAGAGATCAACGTGACTTTTCAGCGGACCACTCCGAAAGTCGGGCGCAATGAAGCATGTCCGTGCGGCAGCGGCAAGAAATATAAAAAATGCTGCGGCTCCTGATCGGAGAATTCGCCCATGAAGTGCGCGAAATGCGGTAATGAAATCAGTCCGGACGCCCCGAACTGTCCGTATTGCGCGGGCGGCGAAACGGCGAACGGAGCGCATGCGGAATTCTCCGGAAGTACAGGGGAATTCCGAGGGCGGGATGGGGGCCGGGCGCCGGCCCTTTCCTGTCCGCGTTGCGGTTCGCAGCGTATCCAGACGGGCGTGGTGACGAACGGCAGAGCCGGAGCGGTTTGCCTTGAGTGCGGCACTCCGGTCCAAACGGGTCGGAATCCGGTGGTGGTGCGTGGTTGCGGCGGTTGTTTGTTGTTTGTTGTGATTTTGCTCTTGCTTTTGATTGTTTTCGGCGGTTGCTGAATGGCGGCTGAATGTTTTTCCGTCCGGCGGCAGGTCGGGATGGTCTGTTTATCCGGTGAAAAACCTGCAAACGGAATGAATGATGTTATCGTATTCCAATGTAGCCAATGCAGGCGGTCGAATTTTTTCTCATGAAATAACCGTGCTGTTTTAGAGAATTTTTGAAATTCGACTTGAAAAAGCGGTCTTGAAGAATTAATATTTCGGATACGGATAAGTCCGCACAGGATTCCTGGGAACCCGCATGGACGTATTCCGGTTGTTTTTCTGAAAAGGACAGGCTGTTTATTTTAACATAATCCTATAAAACCGAGGTAATGATCATTGAGCAGAGACAGTAAATATATTCTGGAATTGCTGACCGACTACGGCATTATCGGCCCTGCGGAGATTGAAAAAGCCCAGGCCAAAGTCGATGAAAGCGATGGTTCTCTGGATATTATCGACGCACTGGTGATGCTGGGCTATACGACGGAGCAGGACATTCAGGCCATGCTGGCCCAGCAGTTCGGCCTTGAAGTAATGGAACTGACCGGCTACGTGGTCCCTCCCGAGGTGCTGGCGGCGCTGCCGAAAGAGATCGTGCTCCAGTACAACGTCGTCCCCGTCATGAAAAACGACAATACCCTGACCATTGCCATGAGCGATCCCACCAATATGGAGGTGATTGACTCGATCCGTTATCTGCTCGGCTGCGATGTTGAGGCGGTCATCAGCAAAGAAGACCAGATTAACGATATCATCAACAAGCATTACCATACCATTAACGACTCGGTGGACGAGGCGTTGCGCGAGTATGAAGACGAGGGGCTCGGCAGCGTTCAGATCGGCGGCATCGGGGCCACCGAAGAAACCACGGCCGACGACTCCCCGGTGATCAAGCTGGTTTCGCTGATCATCATGGAAGCCTTTAAAATGCGCGCCAGCGATATTCACTTCGAGCCGATGGAAACCTATTACCGGGTTCGCGTCCGGGTGGACGGTGTTCTCCGCGAGTTGGAGCGCCCCCCGAAATACATCCAGAGCAACCTGACCAGCCGTATCAAAATCATGTCCCGCATGGATATCGCCGAAAAACGGGTGCCGCAGGACGGCCGTATCCAGATCCGGGTGGCGGACCGCGACCTGGACTTGCGCGTATCCAGCATTCCTTCGGTGCACGGAGAAAGCGTGGTCATGCGTATCCTGGACAAATCGAGTATCCAGCTGGAAATCCCGCAGCTTGGATTTTATCCGGACGATATGAAAATCATTGACCGTATTCTCGGCCTGCCGGACGGAATTTTCCTGGTGACCGGCCCGACCGGTTCGGGCAAAACCACCTCTCTTTACGCATTTTTGAATACCCTCAACACGCCCGCCCGCAAAATCATTACCGCCGAGGACCCGGTGGAGTATCAGCTCAGCGGGATCAATCAGGTGCAGGTGGACCGGAGCGTCAACCTGACCTTTGCGGCGGCACTGCGTTCTATGCTGCGCCAGGCCCCGAACATCATCATGGTAGGGGAAATCCGTGACCTGGAAACCGGTGAAATCGCCGTTAACGCCTCGCTGACCGGTCACTTGGTTTTCAGTACCCTCCATACGAACGACGCGCCCGGCGCGATTGCCCGTATGGTGGACATGGGGGTAAAAGGATTCATGTTGGCTTCGTCACTCCGCGCCGTGATGGCGCAGCGCCTGCTCCGGCGGATGTGCAAGCTTTGCGCCGAACCTTATACGCCCAGCGAGCGCGAAACGCGTCTGCTCGGCCTTTCGGATGAGTATCTGGCCACCCATCAGTTCAAGCGCGGCGCCGGTTGTCCGGCCTGTATTCGCGGGTACAAGGGACGAATGGGGATTTACGAGATTTTTGATTTGAGCAAAGATATCACCGAACTGGTTTATCAGGGGAAGCCGACCAACGTCTTGCGCGATGCCGCCCGGAAAAACGGCATGATGACGCTGCGTGAAGACGCCATCCGCAAGGCGGCCGACGGCTTGACCTCCCTGGAGGAAGTGATCCGGGTAACCATGACCGACAATGAATAGTCCCAATAACTGAGGTTTTTATATGCTTGATCATGAAAGTTTGGCTTTGAAAGATATCCTTCTGTCGGAGAACATCTGTACGGAAGAGCAACTTCAGGAAATCGAGGATGAATGCGGGCGCTCCGGCAAGCCGTTTTCCGAAGTGGTCGTCAATTTCGGATTGCTTACCAATGACCAGTTGCTCCGGCTGATTGCCGACAGCCTCGGGACTGAAGTGATGGATGTCCGTTATATTTCCATTCCCGGGGAAGTCATCAAGATGATCGACCCCGAAATGGCGCGGGCCTATGGAATCCTGCCGGTTGAATTCGACGGCGCGACGCTGAAAGTGGTGTCGCGCCAGCCGCTCAACTACCAGATCGGTGAGGAACTCCGTTTTATCACCGGAGTGGACATTCAAATTGTCGTTGCCGCCGAGGATCAAATTGCCGAAGCGGTTGAAAAATTTTATCCGATCACCATCGGGACCGTGCATGATATGCTGGTGGAACTCAGCAATACGAGAAAAGATTTTAACCCCGACGATGAGAGCCAGACTTACGCCGCCGCAAACGAAACCCCGGTTGTCCGCTTTGTGGAGGTTATCCTGCAGCAGGGCGTAAAAGACAAGGCGGCGGATATCCACTTCGAACCGTTTGAAAAAGACTTCCGGGTCCGTTACCGTGTGGACGGCGCCATGCGCGAAATGCCGACTCCGCCCCGGAGCATGGCGGTGCCGGTCATCAGTCGTATCAAGATCATGAGCCACCTCAATATTTCCGAACGCCGCCGTCCGCAGGACGGGCGTATTCAGCTTCGGGTGTTCGGCAAACAGGTGGACTTGCGCGTATCGTGCCTGCCGACGTCCTGGGGCGAATCCACCGTGCTTCGTATCCTGGACCGGAGCGTGGTGAACCTTGACCTTGAAGTATTGGGGTTGGGCATGGACGTGATCGAAAAAATCCGCGAAATTATCCGCATGCCGAACGGCATCATGATTGTGACCGGCCCGACCGGTTCCGGCAAAACCACAACGTTGTATTCCTGCCTGCGGGAAATCAACGAAATTTCCGATAAACTGCTGACTGCCGAGGACCCGGTGGAATATGAAATCGACGGCATCATCCAATTGCCGATCAACGACGGGGTTGGTATGGATTTCCTGCGGGCGCTCCGCGCCTTCCTGCGTCAGGACCCGGACCGTATCATGATCGGGGAAATCCGTGACTTTGAAACCGCTCAAATGGCGGTACAGGCGTCGCTGACCGGTCACTTCGTGTTCTCCACCCTGCATACCAACGACGCGGCCGGTTCGATCACCCGTTTGCTCGACATGGGGGTGGAACCCTTTATGATCAGTTCCTCGCTGGTCGCAGTGTTGAGCCAGCGCCTGATCCGCCGCGTCTGCAAAAACTGCCGGACCGGTTATGTCCCCACCGACGAAGAACTGAAGCGGATGCGTACGAGCCGTGAAGAGGTCGGCGACCGCAAGTTTTTCTACGGCAAAGGTTGCCCGGTTTGCAATGATACCGGTTACAAAGGACGTAAAGCGATCTGCGAACTGCTGGTGGTGGATGGAACGATCGTCGATTTGATTACCCAGAACGCCCCGACTTCTGTGCTTCAAAGGCAGGCGGTTAAACAGGGAATGCGTTCGATTCAGGTGGACGGGATAAACACGATCCTGAACGGCGAATCTTCGGTTGACGAAGTCTTGAAGTACGTCTTAACCTAACATTTACAGGTGATAATATGATTGAAATGAGTGAATTGATGTCCCTGGTCGTGGAGCTGAAGGCGAGTGACTTGCATATTGAAGTGGGGGTGCCGCCCTGTATCCGTCTGCATGGTGATATGCAGCCGTTGGATACCGATGTCCTGACGCCCGACGATACGGAGCGCCTGGTGAAATCCATTGCTTCCGACGGACAGTTCCGCCAGATTCAGGAATGCGGTTCGGTGGACTTCGGTTTTGGTTTCGGCGACCTGGCGCGTTTCCGCGTGAGCGCGTTCAAGCAGAAAGGATGTTTCGGTACCGTGCTCCGCCAGATTCCGAATGCGCTGCTGACCATAGAACAGATCGGGTTGCCGAATTCCGTCAAGGACATGCTGTACCGCCCGCGCGGTCTGGTGCTGGTGACCGGGCCGACCGGTTCCGGTAAATCGACCACTCTGGCGTCGATGTTGAATATCATCAACGAAGAACGTGCCTGCCACATCATCACCGTCGAAGACCCGATCGAATTTTATCACTCTCATAAGCGCAGCCTGGTGATCCAGCGTGAAGTCGGTACCGACGTGCCGTCGTTCGCCGAGGCCCTGCGCCGCGCCCTGCGTCAGGACCCGGACGTGATTCTGGTCGGTGAAATGCGCGACCTTGAAACGATGGAAGCCGCGGTGTCCGCGGCGGAAACCGGGCACTTGGTGTTCGGTACGCTCCATACGACCGGCGCGGCCCGTACCGTGGACCGGATCGTGGACGCATTTCCGACAAACCAGCAGGCGCAGATTCGTACCCAGCTGGCTTCTTCATTGATCGGGGTGGTTTCTCAGGTGCTTCTGCCCCGTATCGATAAACCGGGGCGGGTGGCCGCATTCGAGATCATGGTGTCCACTCCTTCGATTCAGGCCCTGATCCGTGACAATAAAACATTCCGTATTACTTCCGAGCTGCAAACCGGGACAAAATATGGGATGAACACCTTGGATTCGCACCTGATGAACCTTTATCTGGAAGAAAAAATTTCTTATGCGGAATTGGTCACCATGTGCCAGGATCCGGACAGCATCATTGAAAAATTGAAGATGATGAATTGATCGCCGGGTGTCAGACTCGGAGCCGCATTGTTGAAAAATTGAAGATGATGAGCCATTAATGATTTGCAAATCATTGATTTGGCGTTATTATATGGATAGCATATGGTATATTGCAATTGGATGGAGGTAGTATATGCCTAGTTTTCTTTACACCGCAATGGATGGCAAGACCGGGAAGGAAGTAAAGGGTAAGATTGATGCTGTAAATGAAGAACTTGCAGCGGTAGATCTGAAAAAGAAGGACCTTTTCCCAACCTCTATTAAACCGGCGAACAAACCGCAGAAGCCCGGCGCTAAAAAAGGCGCCAAAAAGAGCGGCAAAGGCGGCGGTTTCGATATCATGAATATGTCCTTGGGCCCCAAGGTCATCAAACGCAAAGAACTGACCGTAATTACCCGCCAGTTGGCCATCCTGCTCGACGCCGGCTTGCCGCTGATCCGCTCTCTGCGGACTCTTGAACGCCAGACCAAGGACCCGAACAGTAAGATCGTGCTGGGCGAAACCGCCGATCTGGTTGAAGCCGGTTCCACATTTTCCGAAGCTCTGGCGCAACATCCGAAAACCTTTGATAAACTTTACCTGAACATGGTTCGGGCCGGTGAAGCGGCCGGTGCTATGGAAAACATGTTGAACCGTCTGGCGCTGTTCCTGGAAAAAGCCGCCCGGATCGCCGGAAAAGTTAAATCGGCGATGATTTACCCGGTTGTCGTGCTGGTAATTGCGCTTGTCATTACCTCCGGCCTGCTGATTTTCATTGTGCCGAACTTCGCCAAAACATTTGATGACCTGTTGGAAGGAGCGCCGCTTCCGCGTATTACCGTATTTATTCTGCAGATCAGCGATATCCTGCAGCACCGTATTTATCTGGTTCTGATTGCAATCGCCGTCATTGTCATCCTGTATAAGCTAGCCATGAAGAATGACTACGGCAGATGGGGTATCCACTGGGTTTACTACAATATGCCGCTGTTTGGGCCGATTATTTCCAAAACCGCAATTTCCCGTTTTTCTCAGACGCTCGGTACGCTGATGGGGTCCGGGGTGCCGGTGCTGAACGCCCTGATAATCGTCCGGGAAACATCCGGTAACGAAGTCGTGGCCAGCGCCGTACAGAAAGTTCATGACGCGGTGAAAGAAGGGGAGGGAATCGCCGTGCCGTTGAACGCCACCGGGGTTTTTCCCGCCATGGTGATCAGTATGATCGAAGTAGGCGAAGAAACTGGTAAGCTGCCGGAAATGCTTGCGAAAGTTTCTGATACTTATGAGGAAGAAGTGGACAACGCCGTAGGCGCGCTGACGTCCATGATCGAACCGCTGATGATCGTGGGTCTGGCCGTGATCGTCGGTACGATTGTTATCGGCATGTTCGCGCCCATGATCACGATTATCGAAAAACTCGGTTGATGTTTACCGCCGGACGGATTCGGGTTACAGTTAACAGACAAGGGGGAACCGATGGCTGACGATTTTTATGCGGTGGTGATGGCCGGTGGGCGCGGTGAGCGCTTCTGGCCTCAAAGCCGGGCTTCACGCCCGAAGCAGTTGTTGCGGCTGATCGGCAATCTGACCTTGATCGAGCAGACGGTGGAGCGTTTGAAACCGCTGGTGAGTGACGACAATACCCTGATCATTACCAATCGGGATTACGTGGAGCCCATGCGCTCGCTGATGCCGCAGCTGAATCCGCTGAATATCATCGGCGAGCCGTTTGGACGGGACACCGGGCCGTGTGTGGCCTTGGCCGTCGGAATCATCCGGGCTATGTCGAAAGGCAATGACGAGGCGGTCATGTGCATGCTTCCCAGTGACCAGATTATCCGCGACAGCGCTTCCATGCGCGAGGTGCTGGCCGACGCCGGACGGACGGCTGTGGAAACCGGCAAGATCGTTACCATCGGCATCACGCCGGAGTACCCTAGTACCGGTTACGGATATATAAAATGCGGCGCGGCGCTTGAACGCCCCGGCCGGACGGTTATCCGGCAGAGCGAGGGTTTCAAAGAAAAACCCGATGCCGAAACGGCGGCCCGAATGCTGGCTGAGGGTTCTTATCGTTGGAACAGCGGGATATTCATTTGGACCGTCGGTTCCATTATGAATGCTTTTCGCCGCCATGCTCCGGAGCTGGCCGCGCTTGCCGATGCGATCTGCCATAGCTATGCGGATGGCGAAATGAATGAGACGATTCTGGAAGAATACGGCAAGTGCGAACGGATATCCATTGACTATGCGGTCATGGAGAAGCTGGCCGCGGAAGAAGTGCTGGTGGCGGAATCCACGTTTGACTGGGATGACGTCGGCAGCTGGACTTCCCTGCGCAATCAGGTCAAGCCGGATACGGACAACAACGTGGTGCAGGGGTTGTTTGAAGGGCTTAATGTGCATAATTCAATCATTGTCAGTGACTCAAGCCATCTGGTGACTGCGATCGATATTGAAGATATGATCATCGTTCATACCGAAGACGCCACGCTGGTTTGTAAAACCCCTTCGGCTCAGCGGGTCAAGGAACTGATCGCCAGGATCGCGGCGAATCCGGACCTGGACAGTTTCCTCTGAGGCCCTCCATGCTTTTCGTCATGAATATCGGTAATACCAACACTCAGACTGCGGTTTGGGATGGAACGTGCCTGTCCGAATTGAGGACTTGCCCCACGGCTTCCCTGGAAGTTTCCATGATTCGTTCCGCCATGCCGGCGGCCGCGGCTTCGGTCGTGCCGGAAGCGCGGCGGAAGCTGTCGGAGTGTGGAATTTTCTGGCTGGGCGCGGAAATGCGTACCGGGCTGGACACTTCGGCGATGGATATGAGTACGGTCGGCGCCGATCGGCTGGCGAATGCGGTTTATCTGGCTGAGCGGGCGCAGGGGCGTCCCGCCGTCTGCCTGGATTTCGGTACTGCCGTTACGTTGGAAATGGTGGACGGAAAAAAGCGTTTTCTTGGGGGTGCGATTGCGCCGGGACGGATGTTGCTGCGGCGCTCCCTGAACCAATACACCGCCCAGTTGCCGTTGATTCCGATGTATGACGAACCACCTTCGGGAACGGGGCTTAACACGCTGGATGCGATTCGGATGGGCGTGGACGGCGGGGCTGTCGGAATTGCCCGGGAGCTGCTGGCGCGTGCCGGAGCGGTCTTCGGCGGCGAAACGCCGATGGCATTCGGAATCGGCGGTGATGCGGGATTTTTCTGCCGGGTAATCCGGGAACTTATTTACGGGGGCGACGATTTTACCCTGCGCGGGGTCGCCAAATCATGGGAATTGAATCATTTATGAGAATCAAAATAAACGGACTCCTGTCCGAAAATGAATTAGCCGTCATCAGCCGGAGCGGAGCCGATGAGATTGGTATTTTTGTGGGACAGCTCTTTCGTTCACCGCTGTTCATCCTGCCGAGCACGGCGGCGCGCCTGGTGCATTTGATGCCGCCGGGAATTACGCCGGTGCTTGAAACGCACCTTTCCAACAGCGACGAAATACTGGAATTGGTCCGGAAAACCGGGCTTTATACGGTCAATCTGCATTGTTGGACGCCCGAGGAAGTACCGAAACTGCGCGATAAACTGCCGCATTATGCCAAAATCATCCTGACCTGCCATCTGGAAGCGGTCAACCGTCCCCTCGAATTACTGGACCCGATTTACTCGGTGATCGATGCGGTGTCCTTGAATTGCACCGAACCGGAACCGGACGCCGCGCCTGCGGCGGCGGGGTATCCCAACTGGGAATCCGCCGTCAGAATGCTGCAGCGGATTCCCGTGCCGAGCTATCTGACCGGGGGAATCTGCAAGGAAAACGTGGCGGTCGGCATCGGCAACGTGAAACCTTATGGCGTTGAAGCCGACGGCGAGATTTTGCGCGAAGGCGGCCAGCTTGACGGAAAGGGCTGTCGTGATTTTGTCGATCAGGCCAGGCTGGCTGCCATCAACGCGGGCGTTTGATCAATCCGCCAGTGTGCCGCGGAGTTTGCGCAGATATTGAGCGCGGGTGATCTCCTGCGCCCCCAATTGCGTCAGGAACGGATTGACGACCTGAGCGTCGAGCCAGGTAGAGCCGTGATTTGCCGCCAGATATTCAATCCCTTTCAGGAGCGCGAACTTGGAGGCGCCGTCGCAGAGGCGGAACATGCTTTCGCCGGCGAAAAAACGCCCGATCCGGATGCCGTACATCCCGCCGACGAGGTTTCCGTCCGCATCGAGAGTCTCGAATGACATGGCGTAACCACGATGGAACGTTTCAGTATAGGCCTTGATCAGTTTCGGGATGATCCAGGTCCCGCCGTCCTGGCGGGGGACCGTGGCGCAATGGCGGATTACTTTTTCGAAATGTTGGTTGACCGACAGTGTGAACCCCGCACGGCGGAATTCGCGCGGAGTCGATTTCGGAATATGGAGATGCTCGAATTCAAAGATGCAACGGTACGGGGGCGAGAACCACAATACGTGTTTGTTGTCGTAAGGCCAGGGGAAAATCGCGTTGCGGTAGGCTTCCAGAATCAAATCGGGATTGAGTTCCCGGCTGTAACAGAGAAACCCATCGGAATCCGCCTGGTTCACCGGCGGAAAGATATTGGAAGTATTCTGCATGGCGCCTTGAGTTTTTTCAATTATAATATCATCGGCGGATAAAAAAGTCAATATGAATTTGAATTTTATCCCGATTTGCGCCGGAACCGTTTCGGTATTTGATGAAAAGCGCCGGGATCGGGCGGATGCCTTTCCCGGCGCTTTTTGCAGGAATCACGTTTTCTGCGGCGCTTGCGCTGCAGGCGGTCAGGTCCAGTTTTTGCAATGCCGCACAATGCGGCCCTGAACCAGATAAATTACATCTTCGCAGATGTTGGTGGCACAATCGGCCATCCGTTCCAGATTGCGGGATACACTGAGCATGCTGAGGTAAAAATTGGTGTATTCCGGTGACTTCTGGAGTTCTTCGCTGATCTTCTGGAAGTTGACATGGTGCATTTCATCGACCACGTCGTCCTGTTGAATCACTTCGATGGCGAGCTGCGGGTCCCGGTCTACCAGGGATTTCATGGAATTATGGAGCATCTTGCGGGATTCCTCCAGCATAGGAGCGAAGTCGATGACGTTTTTCTCCGGCGCTTTTACCTGCGCAAGATTCAGGACGCGCTCGGCAATATTGACGGCAAGGTCACCGATCCGCTCGATTTCGTTGTTCATCTTGAGCAGAGCGATGATATAACGCAGGTCGCCGGCCATCGGCTGGTGCAATGCCAGAATCTTCAGGCATTCTTCTTCGATCCGGATCTCTTTCTGGTCGATCTGCTCATCGTTGTCGATGATTTTGCGGGCGTTTTCCGTATCGGCTCCTCCCACGGCGCAAATGGCCTCCCGGACAGCCTGTTCCGCTTCCTGGCTCAGCTCCAGAACGGCTTCCTTCAAGTACGTTAATTCATTTTCAAAATGTCGTTTCATAGGTGTTTCCTGTTGATTATCAGCCGAAACGGCCGGTGATGTAGGATTCGGTCTGGGGATGCGACGGATTGGTGAATACTTTTTCCGTACGGTTGAATTCAATGATTTTTCCCTTGAAGAAAAAGGCGGTGTAGTCGGATATGCGGGCCGCCTGCTGCATGTTGTGAGTCACAATCACGATGGTGTACTTTTGCTGGAGCTCCAGAATCAGTTCTTCAATGCGGGACGTAGCCACCGGGTCGATGGCGGAGGTCGGTTCATCCATCAACAGCACTTCCGGCCGGGCGGCGATGGCGCGGGCGATACAGAGGCGCTGTTGCTGGCCGCCGGACAGGGCGAGCCCGCTCTTTTTTAATTTATCCTTGACTTCGTCCCACAGCGAGGCGCGGCGCAGGGCGTCTTCCACATGTTCGCCGATTTCGGAACGCTTGAGCTTGTAATGGAGCTTCAGCGGATAGGCCACATTGTCGAACACCGACATGGGGAAGGGAGTGGGTTTCTGGAAGATCATGCCGACCTTACGGCGCAATTCCAGCACATCGACGTCACGCCCGAGCGCGTCCACTCCGTCGATCAGGAGTTCCCCCTCGACCCGCTGTTCGCGGTACAATTCGAAAATCCGGTTGTAAATCCGCAGATGGGTTGACTTGCCACAGCCGGACGGACCGATGACCGCGGTGACTTTGTTGGCTTCAATCTCCAGGTTGTTGTCGAACAAGACCTGATTGGTGCCGTAGAAAAAGTTAATGTTTTTAGCGGAAATTTTGATGTTCCCCGTCGGTGCGGCGGCAGGTTTGATCAGAAAGTTTTCGTTAGTCATGCTTGGGATCCTTAAAAATTAACCGGCAGAATATATTCATGCCTAAAATGGCGAAAGTGACCAGAAGCGCAGCCCCCCAGCCCATCGAATGAACTCCTTCATACGGGGAATTGGTGGCGTATTCGTTGATCAGTACAGGCAAATTGGCGGTCGGCTGGGTGAAGTAATGGGTCGGCCAGGCGTCGCTCCACATGGCGGTGAACAGCAGCGGGGCTGTTTCGCCCGCGGCCCGCGCGACTGCCAGCAAAATGCCGGTGACCAGCCCGGTGCGCCCGGCGCGGCAGATGATCTTCAACGTGGCGCGCGCCCGGCTCATGCCGAGGGCCAGCGAAGATTCACGCAGGGAGTCGGGGATCATCAACAGGATGTCTTCGGTGGTACGCAGGATGATCGGAAACATGATCACCGCCAGCGCTACCGAACCGGCAAAACCGGAGAAGTTTCCGGTCGGTACCACCAGGATTGCATAGATGAACAACCCGGTGATGATCGACGGAATCCCCATCATGATGTTGGCCCCGAAGCGCAGATAGTTGCCGAGGCGGGTATTGCGTCCGAACTCTGCCAGGTAAATGCCCCCGAGGATGGCGGGCGGCACGCTGATGGCGGCGGCTCCCGCCGTGACCAGGAGCGAACCGAGGATAGCGTTCGCAATTCCGTTTCGGGGAAGGCCCCACGGTTTGGACGGGTTGATCAGAAAGTCCCAGTTGATCGATTTGATGCCGTGGGAAAACGTCGCCCAGAGAATCCAGCCCATGCAGAACAGGGCGAAACAGAGGGTTAACAATGAAAAGACGCGAACGGACATATCAAGCAGTTTGCGGCGGAAAATCGGTTTTTTACGGAATTGTTTCATTTGCTCCCCTGTACTTTGCGGGTGGAGTAGTTCAGCCACCATTGGGCCAGCACCTGGATGCCGAGCGACAACAGGAGCAGAATCAGCCCGAGTGCGAAGAGCACATGGCGGAACATGCCGTCGGCTTCCGCGAAGTTGCTCGCCAGCGTCGCCGAAATCGTGGTGCCGCTGTCGAACAGGGCCTTCGGGATGCCGGGCGAGTTGCCGATGACGAACAGCACCGCCATGGTTTCGCCTGCCGCCCGGCCCAAGCCGAGGAAGATTCCCCCGAGCAGGCCGCGCGCGCCGTAGCGCATGGTTACGTCGATGGTGGTTTCCCATCGGGTGGTGCCGCAGCCGTAAGCGGCTTCTTTGAGGATGGCCGGCGTCATTTTGAAGACGTCGCGCATGATGGCGCAGATGAACGGCAGGATCATGACCGCCAGAATAAAACCGGCGGTGGCGAATCCGAATCCGTTATAATTCTTGCCGAAAAACGGAATCCAGGTCAGGTACGGCTGTACATGGAGCTGCATGAACGGCACCAGAAAAAACAACCCCCATAAACCGTAAATGATACTGGGGATTGCTGCCAGCAGATCCACGCCGTAACTGAGCACTTGTCCCAGCCAGCCCCGTGTTTCCACCAGAAACAACGCGGTGACGAAGCTCAACGGGACGGCAATCAACAAGGCGGTAAAGGTGGTGACCAGGGTACCGACGATCGCGGGGAGCGCTCCATATGAATTCATCACCGGATCCCAGTCGGTGGAAAAAATAAACCCTACTCCGAATTCCCGGAACGCCGGCAGGGCATTCCAACCCAGCTGAGCGAAGAATCCCAGAATAAGAAGCATGGCCGGGAGTACCCCGGCCAAGGTTAAGACTTTGAAGATCCGATCAATGGTTTCGGGCCGGATCAGGTGTTTCCTAATCACGGGCATGTCATTTCTCCACTTTGCCGAAGGTGATGTTTTCGAATTCCTTGCGAATCATTTTCACCACATTTTCCGGCATCGGCACGTAGTGCATCTTGGTGGCGCTGTCGCCGCCTTTGTCAAAGCACCAGTTGATGTAGCCGAGCAGAGCTTTGCCAAGGGCTTCATTGGACTGATTGCGATGGAGCAACACGTAGGTCAGGCCGGCAATCGGCCAGCTCTTTTCGCCGGGCTGTTCCGTCAGCATCATGTAGAAGCCGGGGGCGTTTTCCCAGTCGGCGTTGGCTCCGGCCGCTTTGAAGGCATCGGAAGTCGGGGCGAGGAATTTGCCGTCTTTGTTACGCAGCTGCGGCATGGGGAGGTTGGTTTCGATGGCGTAGGTGTATTCGGTGTAGCCGATGGCGCCGCGGGTTTTCTGGACAGCGGTGCAGACGCCCGGGTTTTTCTGGGCGCGGATACCGACCGGCCATTTGACGGCGGGGCCGCGGCCGACTTTACTTTCCCAATCTTTGGAAATCTTGGTCAGGTAGTCGGTGAAGATGAAGGTGGTACCGGAGCTGTCTGAGCGGGCGACCACGGTGACGTTCAGCTTGGGCAGCGCCAGAGTCGGGTTCAGGGCTTTGATCTGGGCGTCGTCCCAGGAGGTGATTTCGCCGAGGAAAATCTTGCTCAGGACTTCCTGATTCAACTTCAGGTCGTTTGCATTGATGCCCGGCACGTTGGCGATGACCACCACGCCGCCCATCAGCATCGGGAACTGAATCAGGCCGCTCTGGTCAAGGTCTTCTTTGGTCAGCGGGTTGTCGGTGCCGCCGAAAGCAATGGTTCCCGCTTTGATCTGGTTGATTCCGGCGCCGGAACCCAGGGACTGGTAATTGACCCGGACTCCGGATTCTTCGGTGTACTGATAGGTCCAGATCCGGTAAACAGGTGCGGGGAAAGAGGCGCCGGCTCCGTTCAGGACAGGTTTTGAATCTTGGGCAACCCCGGATAACGCGACTAATCCGGCCAACATTCCAATGATGGTTTTTTTCATACTCAAACTGTTCTTTTCCTAGTTTCCGGCGGGGAACTGTTCCCTTGCCTTTTGATATATAATTTATCGCGTTATTGTTAGTTGAGGATTAGAGAAATGTTGTTATTGTCCCAAATTTTGTGAA
>DHTZ01000038.1 GCA_002408885.1 Lentisphaeria bacterium UBA5247
GATCAGGGTGTAGACGATGATGACCAGATAGTCTATCCAGTTTATTTGCATCTGTTTAGAACCTTTATTTCATGGATTTAGTTTAAAAAGAGCGCAGGCGCAACGCTCCGGGAGCGTCAGCGAGATTCCATCGGAATTCTGTTCCAGCGATCCGGTGCCGGACAGCAGTTCCGGATGGATGCGGGGAATAGAGGCGGGCAGTTCCAATTGGATAGTGTCTCTGCCGCATCCGGCCTCCCGGAAAGCCAGCAGCCAGCCGCGATCGGCATAAAAACCGGTAATGGCGCCGCCGTCCGGTTCTTCCCCGACGGGAAAGACATGCCCGCCAAAAACACCGTCGCGGATGGAACGGTGCAGAGACATCATCCGTCGAACGGTTTCGCGGGTTTCCGGGCTTACCGTGGATGGTGCGAACCACAGCAGCGGGCTTGCGAACATCGGGATGGCCGCCCAGTATTCGAGCGGATAGCAACAGGGATTGGCGAGTCGCAGGGATTCATAGAATTCCGGCAGGACGTCGTCCGGCGCGGGAATCTCGATCTGCAGCGATTCGGTACGGACATAACGGGAGAGGCGCCAGAGGCTGCGCAGGGTTTTTTCGGGGTGATAGCCGATGGTGTTTTTGAGGTTGACGTAGCGGTTTTCGAGAAAAATGTTGCCGTATTCCAGAAAACGGAAATAACCGCCCCGCTGTCCATTGGTCACGTCGAGATTGAAATAAATGGCTCCGCCGGATGCCTCGCGGAGCGTTTTCAACAGTTGTTCGAGGTTGGATTCCGCTTCGTAGGAGCGAAGCTGTACGCCGTCCACTTTGATCATGCGGAAGCCGTACCGCCGGTGGTACTCCAGCAGTTTGCCGGCCAACGCCCGCCAATCACTGAACGCGGTATTGGCGGATGGCGCGGTCCACAATGCCAGATCGATGTTGTGCCGCCGGGCACAGATGCACAGGTTGCTGAACGAATCCTGTCCCAGACGCTCCGGGGAGATATCCCAGAAATCCGGTTTGATGTGATGGTTGTGCATCAGAGACATCAGGCTTTCGCCCTTTTGCCAGGAGTCGTCGATCTGGTAGATGTCGGCGGCGCACTTGGCGGCGGCCTCGATTTCATCTTCCAGAAATGTTTCCGAGAATAATTTCTGAAAGCGTCCGCAACCCCAGGGATTTACAGTGATGAACCGTTCGTGCGGACGAATCGGGAAACGGCGCTTCAGGTATTCCTGCAGGTTGCGGGCGGCTTCCGTTCGGCTTCGGAAAACAATCAGGGAGTGGCGGCAACCGGCCATCCATGTATTGAGCTTGAACTCGGCCGGAGAAATACCCCAGGTACAGGACAGGACTTCACCGTCCTGCCAGCGGAAATCGTGTGGTTCGAAGTCCCGTTTTTCGGCGGAAGGCATGGCTTCCTGCAATATGCAGAACCCCGCCGAAGATTCATTCTGCACATACAGCAGGTTTCCGTTCATGCGGGATTGGCCGTCGGCCCGGTGTTCGATGACCAGTTGATCGGTGTAGTCGGTCCGGGCGGAGAACTCCACCGCCTTGGCCGGGTGGAAGCCGTCGGCAAGGCGGAGCGAGTCGCCGGTGGATTCCAGATGGCGATCCGGGTAGCGGGCGGTGTTTCCGGAACCGGACAGTTCCGTGCGGTAGTTCCAGTACAGATTGGGGAGGACCCGGGAACGGATGGAATTCCGGACGCTGTGCGCGGGAAGGTCTGGATAGACGAAGATTTCCCGCAGGAACTCCACCTCCTGTACCGTATCCGTGAAATGAATCCCGATCCGAAGATGCGGGGAGTCGTAAACGGCATCGGCGCACGGCACCACGGTGACTTCGATGATCCGGTACGCCGTGGCGTTATAACCCGGCCGGTTGATGCCGATGAAGCCGCAGTCGCAACTGATTTTCGGCCCGCCGTATTCGGGGCCGTCCGCGTGTGCCAGCGAAACGGTTGCCGGATAGCCCCGGCTCAGGTCCACCCGGCGGTGATAGTGTCGGTTTCCGAATTCAAGACTGTCGGTATCCCGGCGCATATACGCATCCGCCATGCGGACAATTCCGGTCCGGGGCGAAGTCTCAATGGCAAGCTCTTTACGCATGATTATTTTTCGTATTTCCAACTGAAGTAAAAGAGATCGAACGAGCCGTAAACAGTGCTGGTTCCGTCACCGAATTGTACCTGGGGGCGATTTTCGGTTTTGGTCAGCTTGCCGGACAGTACCTTCTGCTTGTCTTTGGCGGTGAATAGTGTGTATGTCCCCGCTTTGCCGTCGGCTTCAAGGATGAAACTTCGAAAACCGAGTCCGATGTTGTAAGGATGTTCCGGTTTTTTCCCTTCCGTCAGGTAAATGATTTTATCTTGGGCAAAGGAGACCCAGGCGATCCAGTTCTGACCATTATGTTCGACGATGCTGTTGACCATGAACTGCGCTGTTTTTACATTGGCGTCAAGCAGACGGAATTCGAATTCGACGGTGGCCCGGGTTGTGTTTTCCGGAAATTCGGGAGATTTGAAATGAGCGAATTTAGCCGGTGCGTTGTCGCCGTGCGACACGACCCGGAGGACCGGGTCAGGACGTTCAGCTATTTCGATGATTTCATACGTTGCTTTGCCGTTGGGATCAGCGGATTTACGTTTATAGTAGATGGGCCGTATATTCATGTCTTCAGGGTATTTTTGGTTTTTGGCCGAATAGAGACCGGGACCGGCTTCTTCCTCGGCTCGGATGGAGTCATCTTTGACCAGGTTGAAGCGGGCACCCATAATGCGGTGAAACGGGCTGGGATTGCGCCAGGAACCGAAGTCACTTTCATCATAGATGACCAGAAGTTCGCCGGGCGTGGTTTCAAGCACCGAAGCATAGGAACTGGTTGCGTGATGGTTGTAAATCGCGACATCCTGCCAATGCTTGCCGGTTCCGGAGAAATCGACCATCAGATAAAGTCTCGGACGTCCCGCAATCAAGACCAGAGTTCCGTCGTTCAGGCGCAGCAGAGAGGGGGCGGCGGAGTAAGAAGCGATTTTTACCGCGTCCGACCAGGTGGCGCCGCCATCGGTCGAACGTTTCTGGAACATCGGGGAAGTGCTTCCAACGCGATAAACCGCCAGAATTTCATCATTTGACAGGACCTCAATACCGGTTTCGCAAGGACCTTCAGGAAATTCTCCGGCCGGATCTTCGGCGATTACCGAGACAAAATTCCAGCTCAACCCGTCATCCTTTGATTCCAGCAGGAAATTGTGAAATTTATTAGCACCTTCCTTATATCCGTAGCCGGTCAGCAGCAAGCGGCCATCCGAGGTACGCTTAATGTCACGGTGGAGCAGACAGGAAGTGATGTAAGGCATGACAACTTGAAATTTCTTTTCATCGATTTTGCGATTGTCTCCGTCAAAAGTGAAAATGTGAAAATCATGTTCTTTCCGGGGTTTTGATTCCCAACATCCCACAACCCGCCTCATTTTGTTCAGGGTTTCAAAGGCGTTCATTCCGGCGATGGGCGACGGGCTTTTCTGCCAGGTGGCTCCATTGTCGGTGGAGATGTCTCTGCATCCTTTTTCGGTGACCGTGTGAATGCCGGTCGAATGGTTCAGGTAAATGGTTCCATCGCTGAAACGAGTGGCGAAACAGAAGTTGAGATGATACGGGGCCGCTTCGATCATTGTCAGGCTGACAGGAACCAGCTTGCCGCCGTTCAGTCGTTTTTCATTGGTCTCAGCCGCATGGAGAGTTATGGCCGCAGCCAGCAACACTCCGAAAATGAATGTTTTTTTCATGATGAATTCCTTTTTTATAGTGGATTATGTTGTTGTTTTACGGATAAGAACGCAGGTTGCCGGCGTGGTCGAAATAACGAGTCATGTTAGGTAGAATTTCATATAATTCTTTGACCGTATGAGACGCCACGTGCCCGTCTGTGTAACCCACGGTATTTCGTTGATTATGATAGAACGCCGTATAACCGGAATCGGAGTTCAATCCCCAGGCAAACAACTGCTTTTTGCCTGCATCATAGAGAGTATCGCTCAGCAGCGGCAGGCTTTTTTTAAGCGCCTTGAAGCTGAGATTCAGATAATTGGCCACAGGCGAAGTAATTGCATTGCCATAATATGCTTCCCAGTTGCTCAGGTTGCGAGGCATACCGAAAGTCCACTGATTCCAGGCCGCATCGGCCTGATTGACTCCTTGCGGTTGAATTGTCGGACAAAGAATGATATTAAGCGAATTTCCGCTGAAGTATCCGGAGTAATACAATCGATCGGACCAAGTACGCCACGTGGCAGGGGAAGGATACATCAGCTGGCCGCGGATAAAAAACTCCTCATTGAAGTCATCTGCGTAATGTTGAACGGAGAGTAAAACCTGTTTTTTATTGCTGATGCACAGGCTCTCTTTGCTTTTTTCCCTGGCCTGATTCAAGGCAGGAAGAAGCATCGCTGCAAGAATCGCTATAATAGCAATTACAACCAATAATTCGATAAGTGTAAAAATCTTTCCTCGTCGACCGATCATAAAAATTCCTCCGATTTTAAATCTTATTTCATGTAGAGATATTCGATTTATTTGAATATTCGCACTCTGGATTTTCGTTTATTTCGATCCAGAAAATCAGTGATTTCATGAAGCTTTTCCCAATGGCGTTCTCTAAGGGAAGTCAATTCCGGCAGGCCGATGGCGTTACAGATATGTATTTCCACCAGAGAACTCAACTGTTCCATATCCCGTGTCATGGCTAAATCTGCGATCAGGCGATGACCCTGAGCTACGATCAATGACCCGTCGGGTTTAAAATCCGGGAAAAGTTTCAGCCCGGAGCATAATTCCAGTTTCAAGCGGAAAACCCGCAGGTAGTGCGGCGGAAAAAGCAGGCTCGGCGTATGCGAACAACTCTGCAGGGCCTGGTGAAAACGGTCGTCCGCTTCAAGCCATTCCTGTTCGTCGGTGGTTCCGGCTCCGTCTGCCCGGGCGGCCAGTACTTTCAGTTCTTCCAGTTCGGCTTCGGTGGCGAGCTGGCAGGCGATCCGGGCGCCGCGCTGTTCCAGCGCCACCCGGTATTGCACCATGTTCCAGATGTCCTGCGGAGAGATCACGACGACATTGCTGCCGCTGCGGTTTCGGGAAACAACCAGCCCGTCGTTTTCAAGGCCGTGCAGGGCGCTGCTGACGGAAAGCGTGCTCATTTCCAGCCGTCCGGCCAGCATTCGTACCGAAATCGGATCTCCGGGCTGGAGCTCGCCGGATTCCAGCATTTCAAGAATCCGTTCGCGGGCCTGTCCCGGCAGGCTGATTTCGGTTTTATTGCGTATCACCATGATATTTCCATCTGTAATAACAGTTGTTATATCAAATATAATAACGGGAATTCAGTGAAAGTCAATCCCCTCTGATGAAAATATCTTAATATTTCTCGACTTGCGTGGGATTTGGTGACGCTGGACTGCGGGCGGATGCGTTGCCGTCCGCGGTCCGGCCGTGCTTCGCGGCGGGTCGTGCCCGCCGCTGATTGTCCGCAGGGCGAAATCTGCGGATGAACCAGCGCGGCGTGAATTATTCGCCGGAGGCGTGAGCAGGGGAGCCCTGCTCCGTTTCTTCTTCCGGTGAGGCGGGGGCGTTGTCGGCTAGCTTTTGTTCGAGAATTCTGCGCCTTTGCAGATACTCAATCTTGATAAGTCCAAATTCCGAGTCAAGGAGGTCAAGTTCTTCGAGGATGGACAGGCGGATTCTGGTTTTTTCGATTTCGTTTCGTACGTGGTCTTTTTGATTCGGCATACGGCCTCCATAAAGGTTTCATTGGGTTTATTGACGATCCGGTTTTTCCGGTTGCGTAAAAAGGGTTCGAGTTCGGGGAACATTTCGCAGCGCGATTTGATGAATTTATGCACGGCCTGTTTGCTGATTTTGCGCTGGCGCCCCATGTCGGTGAATTTGATTTCCGGGTGGTTCAGCTTTTCCTCCAGCATTTCGAGCGTCTGCCAGTCCAACGCCAGAAAAAAGGAGATGACTTCAAACAAATCCTCCTTGGTGTAGACCGGACGCCCTTTCCGGATCGGTTTGGACCCCAGCGCGTAGAGCGACAGTTCCTCTTCCGCGCCTGTGGCGAATCCGTTCAGGCTGGTCATTTTATCCGTCAGCAATTCCGGTTCGCCGGCATCGGCGCACCATTTCCGGTGCTGGCAGGTTTTGCATTCCGTCTGTTTGTTATAAAATTTACCGTAGCATTCCATATTCTCTCCGATATTAAGTTGTTGCTTAATATTATACCGGTGAAAAATGAAAAATCAATCCGTGTCTTTTGCCTGAAATCAGCGTGGTTTAGTCTTAATTGAATTGTGTTGTTTAATTATTTAGTATTTGCTTAATAAAAAAATCGGAATTTTTTTTGAGGGTTAAATATTTCGTTAACCGACAAGAGTTGCGGCGGGGCCGGATGGAATGCGAATCGGTACTTATTGGACCGGTTCGGACGGGCTGAGGTGCTGGAACCGCTCAGCGGTTTTCTGCATCATTTCGATGTTTTTGGTGTTGACGTAAGAATCCATCAGGAAGACCGCCGACGGCCTGTTCCCATAAAATTCAATCTGCCACCGGGTGACCGGGTGCTCCGGGTAGTGCTCGAACGACCAGCAGAAGAAATTGCCGAGAAACGAATTCTTGAACCTGGCATAGCGTTCGCCTGTAATATGTGCTTCGTAGCTGATGCACCAGGGATTGTAGGCGCCGAGCTGGGAGACGACCACGCCCCAGCCCACGCACAGGTAAAACAGGCAATGTTTCAGCCCGCGCCCCCAGTTCCGCAGGTCCAGCACGATGTAATAAAACATGATCGGGACGACCGGGATCAGATAGCGGAACCCGAAGCTCCAGCCGCCGTATTCCCCAGTCAACAACCAGTACAGGACGATGACGATGCCGAGGGAAAGCAACATGACGGTTTTGATTCGTTCCTTCGCCGTCCGCTTCAGCTTCAGGACAATTGGAATGATAAACAGGAGCGCGGGCATGTAGAGGAAAATTCCCTTGAAGCCGAAGGTGGAGTTGAACATATAAATCAAGATCCGGCTGTTCCATTCGATTTTGTGTGTTTCCGAATAGAGCGGTATCACTGTTCCGAATGCGATATAATTTAAGCCGAAATTCACGCCGATCATGGCGAAAGCTCCGGCCGCGTACAGCAGGGCCTGCCGCCACCGGATTTTCCATTCGCCCGACAGCGCCACCAGAAAAAATGAACTGACGCCGAAAACACAGCCGAAAACAAATTCAAAATTCAGCAGGGTTCCGGTCAGTACCCCGATCACCGCGGCGAGCCATGAAGCGGGGTTCTTTTCGTAACGGCCAAGGCAGAAAAGCAGGATCAGTGTGACCGCCGCCGCCGGGGTGTGGTTGTTGATCGCCACGCTGTAGCTGAACAGCATGGTCGAGAAGATCAGCGCCGCCGAGCAGAACAGGAGGAAGGACGGTGCGGAGTCCGGCAGTTTTTCGCGGATCATCTTGTGAAACAGCCAGAACATCAGGATGTTCAGCGAGTAGAAGCAGATGTAATTCAGCAGAAAGACCATCAGGTAATAGTGTTCGCTGAAGCTGAAACCCAGCAGATTTTTGATGAGCCGGTAAGGGACGCTGACCAGCGTGGAGAGAAGCAGCGGCTTGTCGCTGTAAATGTGATTGTTCATGATGACCCGGTCAACGGTTTTGAACATGCCGTCCTCGAGGGCGAAGGTGCCGAGGTCCACCAGGCACTGGACGGTGCCGAGCCGGGTGGCTTCGTTGCCGGCCATGGTGACTTCGGACGCGGTATAGAAAAATCCCAGGATCAGCAGGAGGACGATGACGATGGCGACGCCGTGACGGTTGAAAACATCCGACAGAGAAGAGGTGCTTTTATTCATAGTTTATTTCAGTTATAAAGTTTTGTAATGATCTGGATAAACTATAATATTGCAAAAACGGCAATGCAAACAAATTATGGATAAATCTCCGATTAATCAGTTGTATTTCCGACGTTTTGAGGCATATTATAGCGTATGCTATGAAGTCAACCCAAAATGGAGATAATCATGATCAATTACAAAGATCTCGGACTGGTCAATACCAGGGACATGTTCGCCAAGGCCATGAAAGGGCGCTATGCGATCCCGGCGTACAACTTCAACAACATGGAACAGCTCCAGGCCATTATCCAGGCTTGCTGCGAAACCAACTCCCCCGTCATTCTTCAGGTCTCCTCCGGAGCCCGTAAATACGCCAACCAGACCCTTCTGCGCTATATGGCCCAGGGTGCCGTCGAATATGCCAAGGAACTGACCAACGGCAAAGGCATTCCGATCACTCTGCACCTCGACCACGGCGACAGCTTCGAGCTTTGCAAAAACTGTATCGAATACGGTTTCTCCTCGGTCATGATTGACGGTTCCCATCACTCGTATGAGGAAAACGTGGCGCTCACCCGCAAGGTTGTGGAATACGCCCACCGCTATGATGTGACCGTGGAAGGCGAACTCGGCGTGCTCGCCGGCGTGGAAGATGAAGTCAGCGCCGAAGAGCACACCTACACCCAGCCGAGCGAAGTCCAGGATTTCGTCAGCAAGACGGGTGTGGACAGCCTCGCGATTTCCATCGGCACCTCGCACGGCGCTTTCAAATTCAAGCCCGGCCAGGACCCGAAAATCCGCCTCGACATTCTCGCTGAAATCGAAAAACGCCTTCCCGGCTTCCCGATCGTGCTGCACGGTTCCTCCTCGGTTCCGCAGGACCTCGTCAAGATCATCAACGAGCACGGCGGCAAGCTGAAAGACGCTATCGGCATCGGCGAAGACCAGCTCCGTGAAGCGGCCAAATCCGCTGTTTGCAAAATCAACATCGACTCCGACGGACGTTTGGCCATGACCGCCGCCATCCGCAAGGAGTTTGTTGAAAAGCCGTCCGAATTCGACCCGCGCAAATATCTGGGCCCGGCCCGCGATATGCTCAAACAGCTCTATATCCGCAAGAATAAAGAAGTGCTCGGCTCCGCCGGTCACGCCAACGACTGATTCCGTCACGGATAAAGCGTTTATAACTGAGAAGCCCGACCGTTTATGCGGCCGGGCTTTTTCGTTGCGGAAAGAGGAGATTACAGTGGAGTGCAGAGGCTGTTCAGGCGGTGGTTGTCGCTGAAAAACGTTTCGCGGAGCAGGGCGAGCCCGCCGCGGATGGTCGACCCGGTGCCATCACTGGAGAGCTCGACCGAAAAATGGTCCGGATCGATATAGATCAGGTGCTTGAGCAGTGATTCCCGGAATGCCAGAAAGAAATCCTCGACCGGCGCCTGTTCGAACACCACCACCAGTCGTTCCGGTTCCAGATAATTGACCAGATGGGCGAAGTTCTCCCCCAGTTTTTCGGCAAAATGCGCCCGCGAATGGCGGTCGATCTCCTGCAGGGAAACCGGGAAGCGGTCCTCCGCGTAAATCCGGTTCCACCACGAATAGCAGTTCTGGTCCAGCTCGCCGGCGCCGCCGGTACGCCCCCGGTATCTCCGCCGCAACGCACACCGTGCAAACCCTGGCATGCGCGGCCCCTTTCCTGAGGGGTTCAAAAATAAAAGACCGGGCGGCTATGTGGGAGTGGGAGAGAGGTCATAGCCGCCCGGCCAAAGGGCTGAAAACACGATAGGAGATGCGATAAAAACAGCCCTTCATATATAGGGCGAAAAGGGCGAAAACCGGAAAGCGATTTCAAAAAAAACAGCATTAACATGTTTATTTTAAAGACATTAACGGCGGCAATATTTTTTCGGAATCCGGGCACAAAAAAGCCCGGTACCAAATGATGCCGGGCGGTTGGGTGAAAAGGCGGGGGCTTTAATCCAGGAAAGCCGGGGCGGTTCGGGTCCGGGGATCGGCCTCGGAGAACTGCAGGTATATAGCGCGGACGTTTTCCGGCGTCAGGATATAGCGCTTCGAAGTCGGCTTCGGCGCATCCTGCAACTCGCAGGCGAGAGGATCAAGTGGGCGAAGCGGGGTGAGGTCTCCTCCACTGAGTTGAAATCACTCGATGCAGTGCGTTTTTCGGCGGCAAATACCTGCGCCAACGCCGATGCCACGGTCCTTGACGCCGCCATCGCGCTGCAGGCCAGCCTTTCCGCTGAAATCCACAAGCTGACCAACAAACAGGGAGAGTGATCAATGAAAAAGTGTTTTAAGAAACTCGCCGCGGCATGGCCACAGGTGACGATATGGGGTCTGGCAGCGACCACAGTGATCTGCTATCTGATTGCAAGTTTCCCTGTTGAGCTATAGCTTGAGTGAAAGGGATTTGCGAATTTCAGGCAAGAGGAAGCCGCTTGCTGAACTATTACCGGAAAGCAAAAGCGCCGGTCAAAGCGCCGCTTTCGATTTTGAAAGAGGTTTTTATCCGGGATTAGGTCAGGCTCGGCTCCGGTTTTTTCTTCGGTCTGCCGCCCTTCGCGCCGTTGGCGCGGCTGGCGGTGGATTTCCGGAGAGAACGGACGGAGCCGCCTTTTCTGCCCAGTTGTGCCGCCGCCGTCTTTACAGGATGCATGATGATCGGATAGTTTTCGGGATTGGCGAGAATCTTGGTATTCAAATCAATGTCCGCCTTGTCCCAGCGAATGTGCCCGTGTCCGCAATATTCAACATCGAATACCTCGGAAGCCGGCAACGACGCCAAATACGGAAAATCCTCGAAAGAAGCGAAGTAGCCTTTGTCTTCCACGACAAGGTAAACGCCTTCCGGGATCAGCATTTTGACTTTCACTTCAATTTTTATATGTGTTCCAGGCATCTTTGATGGTCTCCTTGTGTTCAATGATCATTTTCATGATCTTGTTCAGCTCATGCTGTGAAAAGCCCTCATTGCAGGCAACCGAAACCTCCGGCTCGATCCAGAATTTAGCTTCGGTTTTTTCTCTTATTACGTGTATATGAATTGGTTCCCCGTCTTCATTGCTGAAAAAGAAAAACCGGTATGGCCCGATTCTCAAAATTGTCGGCATGACAGTAATTTCCTGAGTTTTCAAATTCCGTTACTATTATAACCTATTCGCTTGGGTTTTTCAAGCCGGAATCTCAAAAAAGGCAAAAAATGTCCCTTCCCAGTAATATTCGTGGAGGTTGTTTAATTAAACCGCAATTATTCTCTGCCATTGCAACGGATTGAGGATTAACGGATTGCGATTCTCCGTTTTTTCAGAGGTACAAGCATTGCATTATAGACCTAACGATGTCCGATTTCGATTTCACCGGAAAAATTCTCTGTTTCCCATTTCCGGGATAACGGAGTTGAGCTTAAATTGGCTATTATCGTTAGGTCGCCGCGCTGAACTTTTCATCATACCTCCTATGCCTTGCGGAGAATTTCGCATTTCGGGGGAAATGCGAATTTTTCGGGGAGCGAAAAACACCGCGCCACACGGGGGGTGCGTAAATTCCCTATTCCCATCATGCCGCCAATTTCTCCCTTTTGTAGCCATGCAGGAGTCCGCCGAGGAATGACACCTCGACCAGCTCGCCATCGGGGTCTTGCGGATATGGTTTTATCATCTTGCCGCCAAGCCCCTCGTGCGGACGGTAGCGGTTCCAGTATTCCAGAAATTCCGAAACGGCAAGCCTGATCTGCTCCCGCGTTGAGAAGATGATTTTATCCAAACATTCCGTTTTCAGGGCGCGGATGAAATTCTCGCACCGGGCGTTCATCATCGGGCAGAACGGCGGTAGCCGCTTGATCGTCACGCCGATGGATTCGAAGATCGAGTCGAACCGCTTGTTGAACAGGCTGTCGCGGTCGTGGATCAGATATTTCTTGCCGAGCAGGAAGCCGTCCCACATGTCGCACATGTTCCGGGCGACCTGCGTCGTCCAGTTGCTGTCGGGATTATGGGCGATGCCGCCGAGCCGGACTTCCCGGCTGCCGATGTCCATGAAGAACAGCAGATGCTCCCGGACGAGTCCGTGCTCCGTCAGCAGTTCGACCGTGGCGAAGTCCGTCGCGGCGGTGACGTACTGCTGGGTTTCGATGAACTGCTGCCAGTCGCCCCGCTTCCGGCGTTCCGGGTCGGGAACGATACCGTGGTCGTTTAAAATTTTTCGAATAGTCGTCGCGGAAACATCGTAGCCGAGATACTTCATCGTTCCGGCAATGCGGTCGTAGCCCCAATCAGGGTTCCGCGTCTGGAAGAACAGAATCTTCTCGACGATCTCCGGCGAGATCGGCTTTCTGCCGCGTTTCCGTTGTCCTGGTGCCGTGCTGTCGTACTTCCGCCCTATCAGTTCCCGATACCAACCGTGAACGGTTCCCGGCGCGAATGTCGCCTCGACTACCGAGAGCAGATACTCGTTCAGCTTCCGCCCGCGATACGCCAACCGCCGCTTCTGGTCTTCCGAAAATACAGGTTGCTCCCTGCCAGTCTCGGTCTCGATGATTTCTTCGAGAATGCCAACCTTCTCCTGCAAATAGTCGATCTGATCCTGCAACGTCCGCAGAACCTGCGTGTTATCCCCGTTTATATCTTTCATGACGGCGTTCAACCGCTTCAATGTGTCTGTCTGCTTCATAAGCCCTCCGTGGCAAATGTGTAATATGCCATTGGAGAACCCAAAAATCAAGCCTAAATGAATTTACGCACCCCCCCACGTTTTTTTGTCATCTTAAGAATCATAGAATCCACTTGGTAGAGAAAACATTTACCTAAAATAAGTTATTGGCCTTTATCGTATTTGGAAGTTGCTCAAAAGTCAAATCTTCTTCCGATTCGTTGCAGGTATATTCGGTTTCAGCATTTGACCTGAGAATGCAGTCAAATATATGCCTGTGAACGGAAGCATCTGCCGAAAAGGAGACAATATTTTTTTCTCGATCAACTTTTTCGCAATGATACCCATCACCGTTTTTGCAAGCATAAAACCCTCCTTGCTCAAACCGAGCTATCGATGAGTGGCCTTGAACCGTTGAACCATGATTATGTGTCATATGAGCAGCCACTTCTCTTTTCATTTTTTTAGGATCAAAGCACGCGGGATTCACCTTTTGGCAATATGAAATAATCTCCTTCGCAATGATCAGAGAATCTTGCTCTACGTTATTCCGTCCAAAAGAAATTCGAACAGTTCCTTTTGCCAATATTTCAGGAAGTCCGATGGCTTTCAAAACGTGAGATACTTCTGTGATTTTGGAATTGCATGCAGCACCCGTTGAAATTACGATTCCCTTCATGTCAAGAACATGAAGCAATGCTTCTCCTGATACATTCGGAATTGAAAGACTGATAAGCCCCGGTAGGCTATTCCTCGGATCGCCATTTAACTGAGCATTTGGTATTTTTGCTACAAGATAATCAATTATAATTTCACGCATTCTCCTCTGGCAATGTGCGTTTGCTTCCATTTTTGCAGTATTCTCCTCAAGCGCATAACCAGCGGCAACAATTCCCGCTACGTTTTCTGTCCCTGCTCGTTCGTCATGCTCCTGCTTGCCTCCCCATATCATTGGAGGTAAAATGATACCGGAACGCTTGTATAGAATACCCGTACCTTTGGGACCATTAAACTTGTGGGCGGAGGCAGTTAGAAAGTCGACATTTAAAGCTAATGTATCAGTAGAGATGTGCCCAACTGCCTGAACGGCGTCGGTGTGAAACAAAATACCTTTTTTTCTTAGGATATGTCCAATTTCTGCGACAGGCTGAATCGTGCCTATTTCATTATTGGCTAACATAATTGACACTAGTTTGGTATGCGGGGTTATCGCGGTTTCAAGATCTTCGATTGAAATCAGCCCAACCGAATTCACGGGCAAATAAGTGGTTGTCACGTTTTTTTGTCTAAGTGCACGGCAAGCGTTCAAAATAGAGTGATGCTCAATTGCAGAAGTAATTATATGTATCGGCTGATTTCGGCATATTTCAGTAATCCCATGGAATATCCAGCTATTTGCTTCTGAACCGCCGGAGGTGAAAATTATTTCCGTAGGCCGTGCTCCGATAGAGGTCGCGATTTGTCGGCGAGCATGCTCCACAGCGTATTTTGCTTTTGTCCCGAACGAATACGGACTAGAGGCATTGCCATACTGGTCACGCAAAAACGGTAGCATCTTCTCAAGCGCATAATCAGATATTTTTGTTGTTGCGGCATTATCGGCGTAAATCACGGTCATCCTCTCGTCAGAATAGCTTGCAGCCTTGCTCTTTGAACTCCTCGACCTTGGCAAGTAACTCTTCTTCTGTAACTTCCAGATACTCAGCCAAACAACACAAACAATGGATTTTTTTTACATTCTGCCCGATGAGTTTCTTATTTAAACCGATTTCATTGCGTGTCAGACTTTCCTTCCCGCAGATATAGCAGTTTATTCTATTTGTCATTGCTACTTTCTCTCGTTTTCAGGAATATCCTTGACTGTAAAAGCAGGAATGTTCTTGCCTTTATATTCCTCATCTAATATGCCAAGTTGCAGTTTGATATGGTGTCGCATCGACATTGCTCTTTTTAAGCAATAGCGTTTGAACTCCTGTGGGTCAACGTCATATGGAGAACGAACATGTGGAAAAAGCAACTTCAAATAGCCGGTTGCTATTCGCTTCACAGCCTCAGTATCACGGGTGTCCGAAGCTTCGGGAACGACAACCAATGCATCGACGATGGCGCGATAACTGGCATCGTCCCGCAACTCGTGCAATATGGCGCAAAAGTATTCAGAATTCAACGCCCAACCAGAAATCTTCAGCTCATTGAAAAACGGCAGGAGGAGCAGACGAAGTCCGCCGAACGCATGAAGCTGGAGAAAGACCGCAACCGGCTGCTCGCCCAGCAGAGCGAACTCGCCGAGGCGAAACGCAAGCAGGAAACCCTCCAGAGTGAGCGGGCTGCTTATCTGCGTTCGCTGTCGGAGTTGCTGGATGAGCGTTTTTTGAAACGGCAGGAGATCGTCAACCGCATCAACGCCGCCCTGATGCCGAACATCCGGGTTTCGATCCAGCAGTTCGGAAATCGCGATACCTATCAGGGGCTTCTCGCCGAGGGGCTGAAAGGATGCCAGATCCAGCACAAGCAGGTCGCCGCCAAACTGGCCGAGCTCATCTCACCCGCCAAGCTCTCGACCCTCGTCCGCGACGGGAACGAGAAGCAGCTCATCGACACTTCGGGGATCAACCAGAACCAGGCGAAGGCGGTCATGCAGGCGTTGCGGAACGAGGAGTTCCTCGCCCGGCTGGAGATCGTCGACATGCCCGACTGGCCGATGATCGAACTCTCCGACTACGGCAACTACAAGACCACCGAGACGCTTTCGACGGGGCAGAAATGCAACACCATCCTCCCGATCTTGCTCCTCGACAGCGACCGCCCGCTGCTGATCGACCAGCCGGAGGACAACCTCGACAACGGCTTCGTCCACAAGACCATCGTCGAAAGCGTCCTCGCGGTCAAGAACAACCGCCAGCTGGTGTTCGTCACGCACAACCCCAACATCCCGGTACTCGGCGACGCCGAGCGGATTCTGGTGCTGGAGTCGAACGGCAAGGTAGGCCACGTCCGCAACTGCGGCTCGGTCGACCGGTGCAAGGCGGACATTGTGTCGCTGCTCGAAGGCGGCGAGGACGCGTTCAAGAAGCGCAAAGAACGCTATTCATATTGAGGTGCGCCATGGAAAATTCAGAAAAACCATGGGCGGAACGCCTGGCTGAGGTCGAGGGCGTCCGCTCCCACCTGGAAGACCACTACGGCGACGCGGCGGCGGTCGAAAGACTGGCGGGCTTCATCGACGACGAGAAATGGGAGGTGCGTCAGGCCGTCGCGGAGGCGATGCTCAACGTGCCGGACAACGATCTGCCGAGGTTCATGTTCCTCGAACACGACGTCAACTCGTTCGTCGCGGCGGCGGCGAAGCGGACGCTCCAGCGCCGGAGCGTCTACGTCGACGGGGCGAGGAAGCGGGAGCGCCAGACATCGACGCTGTTCCGCAACGAAGAGACGCTCCTGAAGAAGTTCGGGCCGGAAGCCGTGGAGCTTGCCCGGCGCGACGTGGCGCTCGCCTACGAGGTCACGGTCGGCTCGGTCGCGCACGACATCCGCGGCATCATCACGCCGATGAAGGCGAAGGTGGCCCAGCTCGGAATCGTCATCGACGGCAAGCTCCCGGTCAAGGAGATGCAGGAGGCGAGGCGCTGTCTGGCGATGCTTGCCGACCGGACGGAGATGCTGGAGCGGATGACCGACGACATCCAGACGTTGGCGCGAAAAACCCCGCAGGGACGGACGCGGGAAAGCGTCCTCGACCTGCTGCGGAACGCCCATGACGTGCTGATGGACGAGTTTTCGGCGAAGGAGCGGGAGATCGCCGGGATCGCGGTGACGTGGGAGGTCGATCCGCATCTGACGTTCCGCGTGTCGCGCCAACTGATGATCCGGGTTTTCAGAAACTTGCTCAAAAACGCATACGAATCGTTTCTGGTCGGCGTCGACAGATATGCCGACCGGGGCAATGTCGAGGTGGCGGCTCGCCGGGTCAACGACGGGATCGAGATCGTTTTCAAGGACGACGGCATGGGCATGCCCCCGGAGGAATTGAAGGTGGTCCGCCAGTTCCGTCCGCGCGGGGCGTCGAAGAAGCTAACCGGGTCGGGGTTCGGGCTTGCCATCGCCTATGCGAAGATCATCGACCACAAGGGGACGCTGAGAATCGACTCGAAAGAAGGGGAAGGGACGGCCGTCGCCGTGTTCCTTCCCGCCAAGGAGGGAAAATGACATGCGGAAATTAAAAGGACTCGTCGTGGACGACGACCTCGGGATACTTGAAACCATCGGGGATATGCTCGCCGTCCTGGATCATGAATATGAGTGCGCCACCTCAGCGTTGGAGGCGCGGCAGATGCTTGCGGAAAGCCGGTACGACTATGTCGTCCTCGACATGGAGATCCCGGCGAAATACGGCGGAACCCCGCTGGTGCGGAACGGTCAGTCGCTGCTCACGGAAATCCGGAAGATGCATGCAAAGGAGACGCTGCCGGTCATCGTCATCACCGGGCGCATGCTGGACAAGGCGGAGTACGCCTCCGAGCTGCTGTGGAACGGGGCGAACGATTTCATCGCGAAGCCGTTTCCGCTCACGGGGCATACGCTGGAAGCCTCCATCGC
>DHTZ01000065.1 GCA_002408885.1 Lentisphaeria bacterium UBA5247
AAGAAGATATTTTCCGGGCGGGCGGGCGGGATATGGACCTCCGCGCCGCGGCCGTGAATCTGGAGCGGACGGCATTGCAGGAGATTGATGGCGTATTCGCCGGTTTCGGCGAAATTGGCCGTAAATTCGATGTCCACCGGGTATTGATAGGTCTGTTCCAGCGTCCGGAGAATGCTTTTCATGTCCGCGATGAAGGGGGCGGAGGCGACGACGCTGGCGCAACTGCAGAAATAAACGTCGCGGATCAGATCCCGCCCGCGGTAATAAGCCTCGGCGGCGGTATCGTGTTCGAACAACAGCGAACAAAGCCACGGCGGCAGGTGCGGCGCAATGTCGGGGAGCGGACGCGATGTCAGCTTGTTTTCGCCCAGGTCCAGCAGGTCAAGGGATTTTTGCGAGAACCGGGCGCGGTCGTCGTCGGTGGCGACCGGCATCAGCGCCGGTGCGCTCAGCGATACCAGGCGCGGATAATCGGATTCCACCCGGTCCACGGCGCGGGTCCCCAGCCCCGCCACCAGGCGGAGCAGTCCGTCCGCCGGGTCGATGTCGTCGTGCCAGACGTAGGAATTGTGCGAATAGCCCACCCCGGCGGCGCAAGGCATGAAAAATCCGTCGTAATTCGACCCGGATACCCGCTGGACCAGAATCGCCATCTGTTCGTCGTTGCGGTCCAGGTGGCGGACGCGGCGGTAGGCGAGCGCGGAGGGGTTCATGGCGCTGGCGTAGACCCGCCGGACGGCGTTTTCGAAAGCTTCGAGGCGTTGTTCCGGGGTGCCGGAGTTGACGCAGAAGACGGATTCGTATTTACCGGCGAAAGCATTGCCGAAACTGTCCTCCAGCAAACTGCTGGAGCGCACGATGATCGGGCTTTGCCCGAAGTAGTCGAGCAGGCGGCGGAACTGGTCGCGGAGGTTCCCGGCGAACCGGCCGTTCAGGATTCTGGAGCCAAGTTCGGCGGCGGCGGAGAAAAATCCCGCCTCGGTGCGCTGTTCCAGCCGCAGTTTCCACCAGCCGTTGCCGACCAGATAGGAATAAAACACGTCGGCGCCGATGTAGAACGAATCATGCGGTTCGATCCGCCCCGCCAGCTCCGGCAGGCTGTTGCGGACGATCTTGCGCGAGAGCAGTACGCCCGATGCCTTGCCCCCGATCGCCCCGGAACCGATCATGCGTTCCTTGACGTTCAGCAGGTCGGCGGTGGTGAAATGAGACTCGACCATTTCGGCGATCCGGGAATCGCGCCCCGTCAGCATGGCGATCAGGCGGCGGCGGGTGGCGGGGGAATCGCTCCCGGCGGCGAGTTCGCGTTTCGCCTCCATGAAGGTCCGGTCCCAGTTATCCAGCGAACAGTCGACAGGGCTGACGCCGCGTTCGTTCAGGAGCGTGTAGAAGCGCTGAGCCTCGACCGCGTCGTTCAGCGGGCGCATATCCTGTCCGCTCCCGGTCAGGCGGTGCGGGGTGAACATGGTGTTGCTGTAGCGGTTCCAGGCCTTGAGCGGCTGTACGTACATGGCGTCGCCGCCGGAGAAGACATCGAGCAGGAGCTGGGTGGTATCGCGGACCCGGGCGACGGCGTCGAACGAATGGCGGTTGCGCAGAATTCCAAAATACGCCACGGTATTCAGTTCAAACAGATACGGGCAGGTGACCTGAAAGAAGCACCCCATCATCAGGTCCGACGCCCACGCGCTCTGGAGCTCCGACAGCGAATCGAACACATAAAAAGCGTCGCGCCCCTCAACGGCGATGATTTCATGAACCCGGACGGTGAAGTTCTCGAACCCGGCCTCGGGATCGAGGCGGAATATCTTCAGCCCGGCGCATTCGTCCAGCAGCGGCGGGTGCGCGGCGAAGCGGATATAGATGATGTTGCGGCCGTCCGCCATGGCCCGCTCCGCGAAGGGGCGGGCGAAATAGCGGTATTCGTCAAGGCTGTCCAGTTGCCAGACCACATTGTCGCCCATGCGGATGGAATCGACAATGCGGTCGAAGCCCGCCAGTCCGGACGGCACCCTTTCGAACGTCGGCATGCGGGGGACTCTCCGTTCAACCGATGATCTGGCCATCGCCCTGCGACAGGAAGATGCCCTGGAAGTTCATCTTCAACTGGCCCGGGTTGTCCGAGGCGGCCAGCGCGTCTTCTTCGGTAATAAGCCCTTCCTGAACGTGGTCGTAGAGGTCCTGGTTGAAACTCTGCATGCCGTCGCTGCGGCCCGCGGCGATGGCGCCGGGGAGCTTTTCGAGCTTATCGTCGAGGATCATTTTCGAAACGAGCGGGATGTTGAGCATGATTTCACAGATGGGTGCGCGGCCGCCGCCGAGGGCGCGGGGCACCAGGCGCTGCGAAACGATCGCGACCAGGTTGGTGGCCAGCGATTCGCGGATCTGATCCTGTTCGTCGCGGTTGAAGAAGTCGAGGATACGGGTGATCGACTGCGAGGCGTTCGACGCATGGAGCGTGGTGATGACCAGATGCCCGGTGTCGGCGGCCTGAAGCGCGGCTTCGAAGCTGTTGCGGTCGCGCATTTCACCGACCATGATGATGTCGGGGTCCTGGCGCAGACAGTGCTTCAGGGCGCTGGCGAAGGATTCGGTGTCGATGCCCACTTCGCGCTGTTCGAAAAACGATTTTTTGTCTTCAAACTCGTATTCGATGGGGTCCTCGATGGTGATGACATGCTTGGTGGCGTTCTGGTTGATGTATTCGAGCATGGCGGCCAGCGTGGTCGATTTGCCCGAGCCGGTGGTCCCGGTGACCAGGATGATCCCGCGCGAACGCTCCGAAAGCAGGCTCAGGACCGGAGGCAGGCCGAGTTCTTCGAAACTCATGAGTTTGTTTTTCACATAGCGCATGGTGATGCAGACCGAGTTGCGCTGGCGGTGGATGTTGAGGCGGAAACGCCCGATGTCGTCTTCCAGATGGGAGATATCGAGGTCGCCGGTTTTGTGAAAGACTTCAAGTTGTTTGTCGGTGGCGACTTCTTTCAGGAAATGCGCCAGCATTTCGTAGTCGGGGACGAAGTCGGTGGCGACCATCTGCCCGTCAAGGCGCACCGCGACGGGAGCGTTTTCCTTGATGTGAATGTCCGACGCCCCGTTGGAAACCGCATAATCGAGCAGGTTGTGGAGAATGGTGTTGGCCATGGTTCCCTCCTGATTATTTGTTGTAGGGGCGCATCAGGGCCAGCATTTCGCGCACAGCCTGGTCGATGCCGACGATGACGGCGCGCGCCACGATGCTGTGTCCGATATTGAGTTCCTGCAGGTACGGGATCTCAAGGATGCCGGCGATATTCTGGTAGTCGATGCCGTGCCCGGCGTTGACCTTCAACCCGATTTCATGGGCGTGACGGGCGGCGGCGATCAGGCGGTCAAGCTCGGCGCGCTGCCGTGCCCCGGACGTGTTGGCAAAGGAACCGGTGTGCAGTTCGATGTATTCCGCGCCGAGCGACTGCGCCGCGCTGATCTGCTCGAGGTCCGGATCGATGAAGATACTGACGATGATGCCGTTTTCCTGCAGGCGGCGGATGGCGGCGCCGAGGTGTTCCGTCTGCCCGAGGACGTTCAGGCCGCCTTCGGTGGTCAGTTCCTGGCGTTTTTCCGGGACCAGGCAACTGCTGTTCGGCTTCAGGCGACAGGCGATGTCGAGCATTTCCGCGGTGGCGGCCATTTCCATGTTCAGGAAGCTGACGCTGTTTTTAAGTTCTTCCATATCGCGGTCATTCACATGGCGGCGGTCTTCGCGGAGATGGGCGGTAATGCCCCACGCACCGGCTTTTTCACAGATTCTGGCGGCTTCGACCGGGCTCGGGTATTGGGCGAGGCGCGCCTGCCGGACAGTGGCGACATGATCGACGTTGACTCCTAACTTCAACATATTCAGACTCCTCCTGTTGTATTGGTTGTATTGAATGTCGAAAATAAATCTTTCAGGATCGGTAATTCGTGTTCGAGCGTTTCGGGCCGCGACATCAGCGGCAGGACCAGACAGGGCAGGTCAAGCCGGAATTCACGGCGCAGTTCCGTCCACGGAGTGATCAGCCGCGAAACCAGGCGGTTGCCGGTTTCCGGCTCGTAAACAAAATGGATCATCCGGGTGTCGAAACGCAGCCAGTGCAGCATTTCCGCCGGCTTGAACTCGCGCCCCGCCAACTCGTGCGGATGCACCGACAGGACGAAGCCGATGTTCGGGCACATCAGTTCATTCAGGAAACAGAGATAGGGCTCCGCCGAGTCACCCGCCTCCGGCATGAACGGAATCCGGACGGGAAGCAGCAGGGTCTGCCCGGTCCGGAGCAGGTCGGCGGTCAGGCGGCGGATCAGGGCGATGTTTTCGCGCCGCCGCGCCGGGTCGCCGAAACAGCTCTCCAGCCCGAAATTGACGACGACGCCCGCCGCGCCCAGTTGCCCGGCGGATTCCAGCAGGACCGCCATCTGTTGCAGGAAATATGCCTGGATTCGCGTGGAATGAACGGCGATGTCGCGCGTAAGTTCGCCGGGCATCAGCCCGTTAAAATAAAACAACGGGGGCAGTTTGTTCACCGACAGCGAAGAATTCAGCAGCGCCCCCGGCAGTTCGACCGCGTCGAATACGCCGTTCAACTGGGGCAGCGGGTAATCCGACGGCATGTGGAGCAAACTGATACCGAATTTATCAGTCATCATAACCGCCTCACCATCCTGCATTCAACAGGGTGTCCATGGTGACGGTGCTTTTCTCTCCGTACCCCATCAGGGCGAGCTGGTGGCGCACGTATTTGGCCAGCAGGTCGCTTTCCAGATTGATCAGGTCGCCGGTTTTGCGTTCGGTAAGGGCGGTTTCGTCCGTGGTCAGGGGGATCAGGTGGACGCTGAAACTGTCGGCGGTGACTTCCACCGGCGTCAACGATATGCCGTCGATGGCGATGCACCCCTTGCTGATCATATACGGTTTCAGCACCTCGGGAAGTTCGATCCAGGCCTCAAGGTCGGCCCCCCGGCGGCGGGTCCCGAGAAAACGCCCGGTACCGTCGATATGCCCCGTGACAATATGCCCGTCCAGGCGCCCGCCCACGCGCATCGAACGCTCCATATTGACCGCCGCGCCCAGCGGCAGACTGCCGAGGTTGGTGCGGCGAAGCGTTTCCTCCATCACGTGAAACTCAAACGAACCGTCGCCAAGGACCCGTTCCAACGTCAGGCAGCAGCCGTTGCAGGCGATGCTGTCGCCGTTGCGGAGTTCGCCTTGAAACGGTTTCCGGGGAGAAAGCACGAGTTTGCCGTTCCCGCCGGACATTTTGCGCTCCCGGATGGTCCCGGTTATTTCTATGAGTCCAGTGAACATGATCAATTTCCTTCGATACAACGCGTCAATGTAATACCGCTCCCGCCGAAATTCAAATCAAAAATCCCCCCCGCCCTCAATATTACCCGAAGAAAGTATTCGGAACCGTACGCATGGGGGGATAAGAGAGAAGAAGGGATTTCGCCCGTTGGGCGACCAGCGTTCCGCCGCTGGACCGCGTGCGGGCACGGCCCGCCGCGAAGTTATTTTTTTATCGCAAAGGACCCCCGGACAAATCCGGGGGTCCTTTGCGATACTGTTTTCCAACCTTCGTGTTGAAGTCATTCCAGATTCTGGTTGAGTAAACCCTGGTCCGGTATCGCTGTTGGAGGAGGGATGCAAGGGGGAACCTTGAAGCGTCAAGGTTTCCCCTGCGAAATAAAACATTTCCCCCCTCCCATCGTCCATTCGCGGCGGGCCGTGCCCGCACGCGGTCCAGCGGCGGAACGCTGGTCGCCCAACGGGCGAAAT
>DHTZ01000002.1 GCA_002408885.1 Lentisphaeria bacterium UBA5247
GGCGGTGACTGGGCGCTTACGTACAATCCAATTTAACCGATGAAAAGCAGTCAGAGGCGTTCAGGGTTTCTTCGCATTGCCGCGGAAATCGTCTTTTTCGATGAAATGTATTTGCTAATCGGAAGTTCTGTGTTATTTTAATAACTGGTAGCTACCAGTTTTGAAACGGCAGATGTGAATGATGCAGGAAAAAATAGAAAAACTTTATCTTCAGGTGATGCAGCATATCCGCGAAGACATCGCGGCGCGGCGTCCCGAATATCTGGATTCCGAGCGGACGCTTCAGGACAAACTGAACATGTCGCGCACCACCATCCGCCGCGCCTGCCGCGAACTGGAACGGGAAAAATTGATCACTCCGATTCACGGCAAGGGCTACATGGTCAACTATCCGGGCGATATCGCGGGCAAAATCCGCGGCCGTTTCGGGCTGATCGCCCATCCGGTGATCGGCGAATACGAGACCCGGGTTCAGAACGCCTTGATCGGATATCTGTACCGCTCCGGCCTGCGTCCGTTGATGGTGGTTTGCGATCCCTGTTTCGAACCCCCGCATGAAAAAATCGCCGTGATGCTGTCGGAGTGCGACGGCGTTTTCATCGGCAGCGGCCTGGGCAAGATACAGAAAACCGGATACCTGGAACAAAATCTGCATCGTCTGGTCGGTATTCCGTACCGGTTGCCGGGACTGGACTGTTCCTATATCATGCCGGACCTGGAGGAAGGGTTTTATGAGATGACGTCGCACCTGATCCGGATGGGGCACCGGCGGATTGCCCTGCTGGCGTCCAGTTCCGAACGGCGGGACGGGTATTGCCGGGCATTCCGGCGGCACCGGCGCAAGGTCGCGCCGGAACTGATGGTCCCCTGCGGCGGATACCGTCACGAAGGCTATCGGGTGATGGGCGAACTGCTGGCTTCCGGCAGGGAATTCACGGCCGTGATCTGCCAGAACGATCCGTGCGCCCTCGGCGTGATCGAACGTTGTTTCAAAGAGGGAATCCGGGTGCCGGACCAGCTTTCGGTCGCCGGCGCCGACAACGTGTTGAGTTCGGAATTGTACCCGGTCCCGCTGACCACCGTCGGGATCGATATCGACAAAATATGCCGGGAGGCGCTCGAACTGCTGATGCGGTGCATCCGCGGCGGCGCTCCGGCCGGAAACCGTTTTTTATCACCAAACCTGGTTTTCAGGGAATCAATCAAGGAATTGTGAGATGTTGAAATGCAAGACAGTGAGTTCGCTGGAGAAAATTTTCAGCGATGAGGAGCTGCGGGCGTCGGAGTACTGCGGATGCAGTGCTTTGCGCGGTGAAATGGTGTCGTTTCAAGTGGTGCTGTGCGCCCCGGAGCGCCAGTGGATTGAGGTCGGGGCGAAAAGTTCCGTCGGCGCGGTCACGGTCCGCGGGGTGGAGCTCGTGCCCAATACGCTGGCCAGCTACAATTTCGACGAAAATTACCTGCGGACCACGCCGGGCCTCTATCCCGACCCGCTGATGCCGCTGAAAGACGACCGCTGGATATTGCGCAAGCGCCAGTGGCAGTCCCTGTGGGTTTCGGTGCCGGTGCCGGCGGACTGCAAGCCCGGCCGCTATGAAGTCGAGATTCAGGTCCGCCCGATCGAACCGCTCGGAACCGCCTCGGCGACGCTTGAGCCGGTGACCGCGCGTTTCACCGTCGAAGTGATCGACGCGGCGCTGCCGCCGCAGAAACTGATCCGCAGCGAATGGTTTCATTGCGATTGCGTGTACAGTTTTTACAAGGTCGGGTGCTGGAGCGAGGAACACTGGACGCTGCTGGAGAAATATTTCGCCAACGCGGCCGGGCACGGCATCAATATGCTGCTGACGCCGCTGTGGACGCCGCCGCTGGATACCGCCGTGAACGGAGAACGCCCGACGGTTCAGTTGCTGGGAATCACCAGAAGCGGGGACCGGTACGAGTTCGATTTCAGCCGTTTGAAACGCTGGTTCGAGCTGGGGCGAAAATGCGGCTTCGAGTATTTCGACTTCGCCCATCCCTTTACCCAGTGGGGGGCGTGTTTTACACCGAAAATCATCGTAAACGTCGATGGGCGCGAGGAAAAACTGTTCGGCTGGCATGTCCCCGCCGACTCGCCGGAATACGCCGCTTTCCTGAAACAATTGATTCCGCAACTGATGGAAGTGGTCCGGCAGGCCGGGTTGGAAGGCAAAATCTTCTTCCATATCTCCGACGAGCCCCATCTGGACCATCTGGAAAGCTACCGCTACGGCGCGGAACTGCTGCGCCCGCTGATCGGGGACGCGCCGGTGATCGATGCGCTGTCAAATATCGATTTCTACGACAAGGGCGTGGTCGGGATTCCGATCCCGGCGAACAACCACATCGAGCCGTTTTATGAACGCGGGATTTCGCAGCTTTTCACCTACTTCTGCGTCAGCCAGTGGGACAAGGTGCCGAACCGCTTCTTTGCGATGCCGTCGGCGCGCAACCGGATCATGGGCGTGCTCTCCTATGTGTATGACCTCAGCGGTTTCCTGCAGTGGGGATACAACTTCTGGTACACCCAGTTCTCGCTGAAACAGGATATCAATCCGTTCCAGGTGACGGACGCGGGCGGGAGTTTCCCCGGCGGCGATTCCTTTGCCGTTTATCCCGGCCCGGACGGCCCGGTCGATTCGCTGAGGCACGAGGTGTTCACCGAAGGGCTCCAGGACCTGCGGGCCCTGCGGCTGCTGGAAGAGAGAACCGGACGGCAGGCCGTGCTGGAGCTGGTGCACGAGGGGCTTTATTACAAGCTCACGATGGAACGGTATCCGCAGGATGCGGCATGGCTGCTGAATCTGCGCTGCCGCGTCAACGCCGCACTGGCGGAAAATACGGCGGAATAACCGTTTTCGGATGAATGACACCGCCGGGACGTGTTTCCGGCGGCGTTTTTTTCTGTTCGGAATGAAATAAGATGCATTTTTCTTGACTTAGAAAACTTCTCTTGCTTTTTTGCGGTTTGACATCGCGGCTTTATCGGTTTATATTACGGAGATAACCTAAAGAGATTTAAGATTTATGAAAGCAAATGAATTAAGAAGAAAATACATTGAATTTTTCGTATCCAAGGGGCACCTCGAGATCAAAAGCGCTCCGCTGATTCCCGAGAACGATCCGACTTGTCTGTTCACCACCGCCGGTATGCACCCGCTGGTGCCGTATCTGCTCGGCGCCGAACATCCGCTTGGTTCCCGGCTCTGCGATTATCAGAAATGCATCCGTACCGGCGATATCGATGAAGTGGGCGATCCTGTCCACCTGACCTTTTTTGAAATGCTCGGCAACTGGTCGCTCGGCGATTACTTCAAGGAAGAAGCCATCCGTTACAGCTTCGAGTTTCTGACCAGCCCCGAATGGCTCGGGATTCCGCTTTCAAGGCTGGCGTTTACGGTGTTCGCCGGGGACGAAAACTGTCCGTTCGACGACGAAGCCTACGCCCTCTGGCGCGAGCTCGGCGTTTCCGGGAAACGCATCGCCAGGCTCGGCAAAGCCGACAACTGGTGGGGACCCGCCGGCCAGACCGGCCCCTGCGGCCCCGATACCGAAATGTTCTATTGGACCGGCGGCGGCGAAGCCCCCGAAGTATTCGATCCGAAGAACAGGCTCTGGGTCGAAATCTGGAACGACGTGTTCATGCAGTACAATAAGACCGCCGACGGCGCCTATGAGCCGCTGGCCAAGCCCAATGTCGATACCGGCATGGGGCTGGAACGCATCACCGCCGTGCTTCAGGGCAAGGCGAGCTGCTACGAAACCGAAATTTTTCAGCCGCTCCTGCGCAAGCTGGACGAACTGCGCGGCCTGGACGCCGCCCCCGCCGAACGCTGCAACTCCGAACGGATCATTGCCGACCATACCCGGGCGGCGGTGTTCATCATCGGCGACGGCATCACGCCGGGCAAGGTCGATCAGGGCTACGTGCTGCGGCGGTTGATCCGCCGCGCCATCCGCGAGGGACGCAAGCTCGGATTGACGAATTTCGTGCCCGCCGTGGCGGAAGTGGTGATCGAGAACTTCGGCGGTGTTTATCCGGAGCTGAAAGAGCGCCGCGAAATCATTCTGGAAGAACTTCAGGTCGAAGAAAAACAGTTCAATACCACGCTGGAACACGGGACCCGCGAGTTTGAGAAATTGATCGACCGCGTGCCCGCTCACATCGCCCGGAAGGTGGTCAGCGGCAAGAACGCCTTTTTCCTCTACGAAACCTATGGCTTCCCGATCGAATTGACCGAAGAAATGGCCCGCGAACGCGGTTTCGATGTCGATCTGGACGGATACAAGGCGGCTTACGAAAAGCATCAGGAGCTCTCGCGCCAGGGCGCGGAGCAGAAATTCAAAGGCGGGCTGGCCGATCATTCGGACCAGACGGCGCGGCTTCATACCGCGACCCATCTGCTGCAGGCGGCCCTGCGGCAGGTCCTCGGCGACGGCGTCGAACAGCGCGGTTCGAATATCACCGCGGAGCGCCTGCGCTTCGACTTTTCCTACAACGACAAGATGACGCCGGAGCAGTTGGCCGAAGTGGAAAAACTGGTCAACGAGGCGATTCAGGCGAAAATACCGATCGATTGCCGGGAAATGACCTTTCAGGACGCCCGCGAGGAAAACGCCATCGGGCTGTTCGGCGACCGCTACGGTGAAAAAGTGAAAGTTTACACAATGGGAGATTTCAGCAAAGAAGTCTGCGGCGGGCCCCATGCCGCCAACACCGGTGACCTCGGCGGACTCAAGATAACCAAGGAAGAAAGCTCCAGCCGCGGTGTCCGCCGGATCAAGGCTGTGCTGGTAAATCAGGGATAAGGCCTATGAACAGTAAGGATCTGCAGATTCTCCGCATGCCGGACGGCTACATGATAAAAGTCGCCGGCCGTGCGAACTTCGAATACGGAATGCCGCTGCGCGCGTTTGTCCGCAGCCTCGAAGATGATTACGGCCTGGTCCGGATCGACCTGAAAGAGTGCGTGGCCATGGACAGCACCTTCATGGGGATTCTGGCCATGCTCGGGCTGAAAAGCAAGAAGAACAATTCGCCTATCGAAATCGTCAATTCTTCGGAGTATACCCAGAGCCTGCTCAAGAGCCTGGGGCTGACCAACCTGTTCCATTTTGTGGAAGGGGAATACCCGCCCGGCACCGGCGAAACATTTGCCGCCGACGGCCCGCAGGATATGCTGGAAACCGCCGAAACGGTGGTGGAAGCGCATAAAACGCTGGTCGACGCCGACGCCGCCAATCAGGAAAAATTCAAGGAAGTGATCAATTACGCCGAGAAAGACCTGAAAAAGCTGAAAGAGCAGGATCAGTAACAACACGGTTGTCCATTACGGATTGCCTGGCGCGTATGCGGGAATCCCGTCCGGAGTTCTATGGCGCGCAAAATCGATAATTTCACGCTGCATACCGCCGAAGGGGTTCTCTACCTGACCGGGATCAGCTTTGTCAGCTACGAAACGGTCATGCCGAAAATCGTCGAATCGCTGGGCGGTTCGCCGATGATGATCGCGCTGACCCCGGTGCTGTTCCTGTTCACCAGTGCGTTGCCGACCGTCTTTATGGCGGGCTGGGCCGACCGGGTGCCCTACAAATTGCCGATCCTGGTGCCGGTCTGCATTCTCCAGCGCGCGGCGTTTCTGCTGGTGGCGCTGATCGCCTGGTTCTGCGCCGACGAAAGCACGATTGTTCACTCGATCCTGCTGGCGGTGATCTGGATGGGTATCCTGACCGGGATCATCGCGCCGTTCTGGAACTCGATGTGCGGCAACACGGTGCCGCCCCGTTATATTCCGAAACTGTTCGCCATCCGATTCGGGCTGGCGTCGTTGTTCGGCATTCTGGTCGGGTTCATGATCAAATATATCCTGCAATGGTTTCCCGGCAGGGCCGGGTTCGGCATTTTGTTTTTCATCTCGGGGGTGCTGATCATGACGGCCGTCTATTTCATGGCGCGCATCCGCGAGCCGCAGGCGGTCGCGGGCACGAAACGGTCGCTGATGCCGGCTCCGGGCTACCGGGAAGTGCTGTTGAACAAGGATATCATCAATTTCACGATTGCCCGGATTTTTTTCGGGGCGACCTATATCAGCATCGCCTTTATCCCGGTCAAAATCTGCCACGACCTGGAGTTGAGCGACAGTTGGCTGGGGATTTTTACGATCATGGTGGTGGTCGGGGCGGTGACCGGCAACTTTTTCACGATCTACTGGAGTTCGCGTTTTCCGCTGAAACAGGCGCAGATCATTGCGCTGGTCTGCTACATGGTGACGTTTATCCTGACGATCTTCTGCCGCAATATCCTGGTGGCGATGTTCATTTTCTTCCTGTTCGGGTTTGGCAAGGACTGCTGGAACTCGGTGGCGTCCAGCATGATCATCAACCTGCCGGGCAAACGGCTCCGGGCCAAGGGGAGCGCGCTCATGTCGATCGCGATGGCGCCGCCGCTGCTGCTGTGCGGCATGATCGGGGCGTGGCTGTTCGAGTGGACGGGTACGTATGTGGTGCCGCTGTTGGCCTCGGCGCTGCTGATGCTGCCCGGAATCTATTTTTCCAACCGCGTCAATCGCTGAAATTCCCCATCGGAGGAGGCGGATTCCGGCCTCCGGAACGACCGTCCGGATGTATAAAATCCGAATTTTACTGCAACTGTTGCTTGCTATTCGGCATTTTTGATGTATTTTGTTCTGATATTTCAAGTTAGAACAAACCAAAACATTCAAGGATAAGGAAAACGAAAATGCTTAATACGTTCACTGTTTTAGCTCAAGCCGCAACCACCGCAGAACCCGCCGCAGATACCGCCGCGCAGGGCGCTTCCCAGCAGTCCCAGGGCGGAGGATTTCTGATCTGGGTTCCATTGCTGGTGGTGATGGTCGCCATGATCTGGCTTTCCAGCCGCGGGCAGAAAAAGCAGCGCGAGCGCCATCAGCAGATGATCAACGGACTCCAGAAGGGTTCGCGGGTGGTTCTGGCGGGCGGCCTGTACGGCAATATCGTTGAAGTGAAGGACAAGACCTTCATGGTCGAAATCGCCAAGGATACCCGTGTGGAAGTCGCCAAGAGCGGCGTCAGCGGCGCTGTGGAAGAAGACAACAAGACCGAAAGCAAATAATCTGAAAGACCGGTGGAGAGACAGATGAATAAACGTCCGTTTGTACTGCGTCTGGTGATTGCCTTGGTCGTGCTTCTGGTCTTCGGGATTTCCATGTACCCGCTGACCCCGCGCGATTTTTACCAGACTCTTAAATCGGTGGCCAAGGACCCGAATGATCCGGTGTTGAACCAGGTCATTGCCGAGGCCGAAGCCAAACAGAAGGCCGACGCCTCCGTCTATCCGTCCCAGGCGGTTCTCGAAGTTGCCGAAAGCAGGGACATTCAGTTGTCCCCGCTGGTCAACGGACAGGACCTGCAGGACAACCGCGACGTGATCAGCCTGGTGCGCAAGAAGTCCAGCAGTTCGATCCGGTTCGGGCTTGACCTGAACGGCGGTGTTGAATTCCTGCTGGAGCTGATTCCCGAAGTCCGGGAAGTGTACGACGAATCCGGCCAGAAGAAAACAATCGACGCCGCCGAGGATTTCGACAAACACCGCGACCTGGCCATTGAAATTCTCCGCAGCCGGATGGAAGAACAGAAGATTTTCGAATCGGAAATCTCGCCCGCCGGCGGCAATTTCATTTCGCTGCGCGTGCCGGTCGTGACCAAGGACGAAAAGCTGAAGCTCCTTGACCTGATCAAGATGAGCGCCAAGCTCCGCTTCTATCTGGTTCCCGAGGACAACGACCAACTGGTCGAGCAGTATCTTTCCAGCCCGGAAACCTTTACGGCTCCGCTGGGATATACCCTGATGAGCGCGAATTCCTCCGGCGAAAACGGCCGTCCGCAAAAGGATTACGTCTTCCTGAATCTGAAAAACTACGTCATGGACGGCAAAGGCGTCGCATCGGCCCAGCCCCATGTGGACCAGTACGGACAGCGCATGATTTCGTTGCGTTTCAACACGCAGGGCGCGGAAGAATTTGCCCGGATCACGGGGGAAAACAAAGGCCGTCGCCTGGCGATTGTGCTGGATGACAAATTTTATTGCGCTCCGAACATCAACGAAGCGATCACCGGCGGCAACGCCCAGATCACCGGCCGTTTCTCCATGGAAGAAGTCCAGAACATCTCCAACGCGCTGAGCAGCGGCAGTCTGCCCCTGAAAATCCGCGTGGACGGCATGTTCGACACCGACCCGACCCTCGGCGCGGACAACGTCCGGCAGGGGATCATCAGCGGTTCCATCGCGTTGGTCCTGGTCGCCGCCTTCCTGTTGATTTACTACCGTCTGGCCGGTGTGGTCGCTACGGTCGCCGTCGGCTGTAACTTTGTGGTTCTGGTCGGCGCCATGGCGGCGTTTGACTCGACCCTGACGTTGCCGGGTATCGGCGGTATCATCCTGACCATCGGGATGTCGATCGACGCCAACGTGTTGATTTATGAGCGTATCCGAGAGGAATTAAAAGCGGGACGAAGTGTGTCCAGCGCCATTGACACCGGTTACAGCCGGGCCTTTACCGTGATCCTGGACTCGAACTTGACGACGCTGTTCGTCGGTTTGATCCTGATGTATTTCGGTACCGGCGCGATCAAGGGATTCGCCGTGACGCTGTGCCTCGGTATCGGCGCGACCTTGTTCGCCGCGCTGTTCCTGACCCGTCTGATGTTCGACATCCTTGAACGCGTCAGTCCGCTGAAGCGGCTGACGATGATGGAGCTCTTCGAGCGTCCGAATTTCAAATATGTGGAATACCGCAAGGTGATCTGGACGGTTGCTACGATTCTGGTAATCGGCAGTATTGCCGTTTTCATGGTGCGCGGCAGTTCGGTGTTCAGCATCGACTTTACGGGCGGCCAGCAGATTTCCTTTGACTACAAGACCATGGTTCCGCAGAAGGATATCGAAAAAGTCCTGCAGGATGCCGGATATACCGAAAGCCGTATCGCTTATAAATCAACTACGGGCGGCACGGACAAGAAACTGGAAATCATCGTTCCCGACAGCGGCAAGAACGACGACGGCAGCAGCGACGCGGCCGCGGACAGCGCCCGTCTGATGAACCTTCTGGCTCAGAATTTCCCCGAAGCCGGATTCTCCGGCGCACAGGAAAGCTCGGTCGGCGGGCTGGTCGGCTGGCAGTTCGGCAAGATGGCGATCATCGCCTGTATCGTCGCGTTCCTCGGCATGATGGTCTACGTGGCGATCCGTTTTGAATTCAACTACGGGTTTGCCGCCATGCTCGGGCTGATTCACGACGTGGTCATCACCGTGGGGATTTACCTGCTGCTGGGACGACAGATCTCGCTGCCGGTGGTGGCCTCGATCCTGATGGTCATCGGGTATTCGCTGAACAGTACGATCGTGATCTTCGACCGTATCCGCGAAAACGTCAACCTGGCCGCGGCCCCGGATTTCTGGTCGCTGATCAACCTGAGCGTCAACCAGACCCTCAGCCGGAACGTGCTGAGCTTCGGCTCCACGCTGCTGGTGCTGGTGATCATGTACTTCTTCGGCGGCGTGTCGATTAACGACTTCGTATTCATGATGTCGATCGGTACGGTGGTCGGATTCTTCTCGTCCATGTACATCTGCACGACCCTGATTGCCTGGTGGCACGGCGATAAAAAGATTCAAAAAGCCTGATGAGGGATCATTATGAATAAATTATGGAAATGGATCGGCATCGGCTCCGTGTACGTGGGGCTGGCATTGGTCATTGTGTTGTCGATGCTGTATTTCTACAACAGCAGTGAATTCTTCCGTTCCCTGTTCGAGGGCGGCGTCGTCACCGAAGTTCAGGTTGGCGACAGCGGAGGGATCAACGCGATTTCGGACCGGAACGCGGAAATCACCGGCAGGCTTTCCTTTTTTATTCTGATTTTCATCATGTTGCTGCAATGTTTTGCGTTCATTACGGCTTTCTGGGTGTTCAACGGCATCCGGAAAAGCCGGGAACCCTATGAAATACGGGTCAAGAAACTGGAAAACGCCGATATCTTCCTGGACCTTCCGCTTTATTTCGGACTGTTCGGCACGGTGTCGGCGTTTATCGTCATCACGTTTAATCCGTCAATCAGTAAGCTGATTGCCTATTCCGCCACGCTGATGGGGATTATTTTCAGTGTTGTCCTGCGTCTGGTGATGCAGTACCCGTTGAAACAGAAATTGATCAGCAAAAATGGAGCCGACAAAGAGTGAATCGGTCGATCCTGATTATCATCTGCGATTTTCTGGTGCTTTCAGCCTTGTCTCTGGTTTCAGACACGGGCGTCGGCGCTGCTCCCCGGGGGCGGGTTGTCCAGGCGAGTGCGGAGGTGGCCAGGAGTTCCTATCTGGACCAGATGCGCACCGAGCTTGACAAGCGGGCGCAGGTTCAGCAGGAAAACCGCGAATTGGAAGCCGACAAGACCCGCCTCGAAACCGATAAGACTCAATTGGAAACCGATAAAACCTCCCTCGAGGCCGACAAGGACCGTCTGGCCGCCGATAAAGCCCGCCTGGAGGCTGAACGGCTTCGTCTGGAAGCGGAAATGAAACGCATACAGGCGATCCTGGCGCAGGCCCGGAACGAAGCCAATCTCAAGACGGCGGAATTGGAAAAAGCCCGTTCGCAGATGACTGAAAAAGAACTGGATCTGGAACGTGCCCGTGTCCGCCAGGAAGTGATGAATATCGAACTGGTGCAGACCCGTTCGCAGATTGTCGCCATGGGCGTTGACCTGCAGAAAACCAGGGATGACGCCCGGCGTGCCGGGGAACAGTTGGCGGCCCGCGAAAATGAATTGAAACTTTCCATGGGCCGGATGCGGGAAACGGAACTGGGATTGGCCATGACTTCCGGCAAGCTGAATGTCACGGAAAAAGAGTTGGCGGAGGCGAAAGGCTCTGTCCGGAAATCGGAACAGTCGCTTTTTAAAACCGAAGTGGAACTGGGCGAAGCCCGGACCCGGCTTGAGAATATGAAAGCCCTGTTGAACGACGCGGTCAGCAACCTCTCGAAAACCCAGAAAGAGCTGTCCGGCGCCAAACAGGAGCTCAGCGTATCCCTGAAAGACCGCGAACAGGCCAAGGTGGCGCTGGCAAAAGTCGAAGCGGAAGCGCAGTCCGACCGCGCCAATTTGAAAGACACCCGGGAACGCCTGGTCCGGGCAGAAGAACAGTTGCGCAGCGACGCGCTCACGAGTTACGCCGCGGCCGCCGTCGAAGTCCGCCTGGAGCTGGAGAACGAACGGCTGTTTTTCAATTCCAAAATCCGGGAGAAAATTTACCTGCCTGAAATCGTCATCGACGGCAAAACTTATCTGGCGTCAACGTTTCGCGCGTTGACCGGCACGACCGAGATTCACACCGGGTATAACCGGGTTTCCCGGTTGGACTTTCAGATGCGGAAGCCGGATTTGGAAGGCGAGGTCATTGCCCTGACCGGCCCGGTCCTGACGCTGAACGCCGACAACCGCGCCGCTCTGGTCGCGGTGGAACCGGTGGGGAAAGCGCTTGAAGCGTTGACTTACGAAGGGCTCAAGGAACGCGGGCTGGACGGATTGACGCTTTTTAAATTCAAGAGTTTCGGCAAGGAAACGGCATCGCTGGACGGTCGCTGTTCGCTGAATCTGTCCGGCGACGGGCAGTATATGTATATCCGCAATTCCGTGCGCAACCGCAGCGAGCTGGCGGCTAAAGAGGGCGATTTTGTGATCAGCCGTCAGGGGCAGTTCATCGGCATGGTGGTGGCGGTGCACAGTTATGACTTCGGGACCCGGGAGGAGGCCCAGTGCTTTATCTTCCCCGGGAAAATCGATCCGGAAGACACATTGGCTTTGCCGCTGGGCAAGGGTGAGGACGAGGAGCACTACAGTGAATTCGTCCGGGTGTTGCGGGAACTTCAGGAAAAGGCCTCCCGGCTCAACGCCGAATATACGCCGCAGGCCCGGTAAGGGGGCTTGCATATGGCTGAAGCGGCTCACGGGAAAATGCAGGAAGCCGGATTGGATAAAACCATTTCCATGGGCGGCGACTTTTACGGCGATGACTTTGTAGACAGCAAAGAGCAGAATGATTTCCTGCCGCCGCAGCCCAATACCCTCGGGCATTATAAGAACCTGACCACGATCGGCCTCGGCGGTATCGGCATGGTCATGTCCGGGGTGGACCCGAAGCTCGGGCGCGAAGTCGCGATCAAGGTGCTGCGCCCGAAAAACCGCAACAGTCGGCATTATCTGGCCCGTTTCATCCGCGAGGCGCGCGCCACGGCTCAGATCGAACATCCGAACATTGTGCCGGTTCATGATTTCGGGATTTTCGAGGATGCCGGCATCTATTTCACCATGAAAAAGGTCGAGGGGAAAAATCTCCGCTCGATCATTCAGTTTCTTCGCGAAGGCAACGCGGAATACTGCAGGAAATACACGACTCAACTGTTGCTGGAGATCCTGATTGCCTCCTGCAACGCGGTGGCGTTTGCGCACAGCCGCGGGCTGGTGCACCGGGATTTGAAACCGTCGAATATCATGATCGGGGACTTCGGCGAAGTTCAGGTCATGGACTGGGGACTGGTGAAGAATCTGACCGTTGAGACGGAGGACGAACCGGCCATGCTGGACCACGAAATGCCGTTGTCCGGCGACTCCGGTGAAACCTCCGACGGTTCGATTACCGGGACTCCGGCCTACATGGCCCCGGAGCAGGCCGCCGGAAATATTTCCGAAATCGATGAACGGACCGATATTTACAGCCTCGGCTGCATCATGTATTCGATGCTGACGCTGGAGGAATCGGCGGTGGAGGGCGAATCGCCGTCCGATATTCTGGCCAAGGCCCGCTGCGGACAGATCAGGCCGCCGTGCAAGCGTTCGCCCAGGCTCAAGATTCCGAAAGAACTGGAAGCCATCTGCATGAAAGCCATGGCGTACAACAAGGAACACCGCTACCGGACGGTCAACGAACTGATACAGGACCTCCGCAATTATATGGCTCATTTTCCGGTGGCGGCGTATCCGATACCGTTTTACTCCCGGGTGTTCAAGTTGTTCAGGCGGCATCCGCTGGTGCCGCTGGTGGCGTTGGTGGCGACGATTACCATGTTCGGCATCTGGGGACTGGGGCGGGTGGAGACGTCCGCCCGGAGCATGTCGTATCTGCGCGCCGCGGATACTTATATTTCCAACGGGGACCTGGCTCTGCTGAGGGCGCGGAACACCTATCAGAATATGGCGCGTTTCCGGCGGGGCGAATCCGTCAACCGTCCGGGGGAACACCTGAAAACGGACCTGGCGCGGCAGGTGGTCGAATTCAATAATTATTATGATCTGGCGACAGACCTTTTGAAACGGGCGGAGGAATCGACGCCGCGTTCGCATACGGAACCGTTTCTGGCGCAGATTTTCCTGAAGCGCCTGCGGTTCAGCATCGAGACCCGCAATTTCAATGAAACCGACCGGCTCCTGAGCGACATGCGTTCGCAGAGGCGGGGCGCCCTTTACAGCGCGCTGGCCGCCGATCTCAAGCTGGACGAACAGGTTCGGATGGTGCGGCGGGACATGGGATGGCTGTCGGTTTATGCCGCGCCGGATATCCGGGTATCATATTATCCGCTGCCGCCGCGGGGATTCCTGATGCCGAAGGCGGATGCGTTCACGCCCCTGCCGCCGCCGCCGTTTGCGGACTTCAAGCTGGCCAGCGGGCCGTATCTGCTGAAAGTGGAGGCGCCGGGCGCGGAAACATTTTATGATTCCTGTCTGGTGAAAATCTGCGATTATACCCGGCTGTCGCTGTCGCTGCCGCCCGCGGTTCCCGAGGGAATGGTGTATGTGCCGGGCGGCTCCGCCGCGTTTTTTAACGACGCGGGCGAACTGAACGGGCAGAATCTGGTCTGGCGGGAAGTCCCGGGGTTTTTCATCAGCCGCGAGGCGGTGACGTTCGGTGAATACCGGCAGTTCTGGCTTGCGCTGGACTCGGATGATTTGCGCGTTGACTACATGCCGAAACTGATCCGGAAACGGGAATTTCTGAATGTTTTCGACCGTGACGGCAATATCCTCCAGGACTGCGGCGGCGATGAGCCGGTTTCGGGGGTTACGCTGGACGCGGCCCGGGCCTATTGCGAATGGCTGGGGCGCAAGCGCGGCCTGAAGCTGTCGCTTCCGACGCTGGAAGAATACCGCCGCGCCTCCATCGGCGGGCAGAATTATGAATGGAAGACCGGGATTTTTTTCCCTGCCGTGAACGGCGGCAACGGGATGGAGTCGGCATTCGGGATGCGTTCGCTTGCGGATGCCCATGAATTTGTTTTTGACGGAACCCTGCCGCGGATTGTCAATGCCCTGACGTATCCGGTGATGCAGGCTCTTGGTGCGGAGGAAGCCGGTTTCAACAAGGTCGGTTTCCGTTATGTTTCTCATTTGGAATAAACAGGCATGATTGATTTTATAGATGTATCCAAGTCGTTCGGCGCACAGGAAATCCTGGAGCGCGTCAATTTGCGGATCAACCCTGGAGAGCGGGTTGGTGTAGTCGGCCCCAACGGTTCGGGCAAAAGTACGCTGTTCAGCATGATCTGCGGCGAAATGTCGCCGGATTCCGGTTCGATCCTGCTGCCGAACCGGATGCGGATCAGCCATCTGCGCCAGCAGTTGCCGCCCGGCACGGAAAAGCGTTCGCTGCTGGATTACGTGGCCGACGCCATCCCTGAACTGAAGACCGGCGCCGCCCGGATCGCGGAACTCGACCATCTGCTGGCCGAACTGCCCCCCGACGCCCCGGCGCTGCCGTCCCTGCTGCGCGAACACGGCGAACTCGAAAGCCGCTACGCCGCGCTGGGCGGATACCACCTCCGCAACGACGCCAAAACGGCGCTGACCGGGCTCGGCTTCCGTCTGGAACTCTTTGACGCGCCGCTGACTTCTTTCAGCGGCGGCTGGCAGATGCGCGCCCAGCTTGCCCGGGTGCTGATCGCCAACCCCGATATTCTGCTGCTGGACGAACCTTCGAACTATCTGGATATCCCGGCGGTGGAGTGGCTGTGCCGCTTCCTGAAGTCTTTTCAGGGGACGCTGATGCTGATTTCGCACGACCGCTTCCTGCTGAAACGGCTGGTGTCGATCATTGTCGAAATCAACCAGGCGGCGCTGACCCGCTACCCCGGCGACTACGACTACTACCGTCGGGAACGCGAAAACCGGCGCTGCGCCAGCCAGGCCGCCAAGCGCAACCAGGACCGGAAACTCGAACAGATGCAGCAGAATATCGACCGCTTCCGTTACAAGGCGTCCAAAGCCGCGATGGCTCAGAGCCTGATCCGCAAAATGGATAAGATCGAGCGGGTTGAGGAAATGGACGGGCTGGGGTTTTCGGGTTCGATTCTGCTGCCGCCGCCGCCGCCGTCGGGCGTGGAAACGGCGCGTTTCGAGAATCTCGACTTCTCGTACCGCGAAGACCAGCCGCTGTTGAAAAATGTGGATTTCGAGATCAAGCGCAACGATAAAATTGCCATTGTCGGGTACAACGGCACCGGCAAGACCACGCTGCTGAAGCTCCTGACCGGCTACCTGAAGCCGCGTTCCGGCAAGGTGGTGCTGGGGCATAACGTGATCGTCGGCTATCAGGCGCAGGAGTTCTCCGACATCCTGCCCGCCGAATCCACGGTGTACGACGTGATCCGCGCCGCCGCCGGGGAAAACACGCCGCCGAACTCCCTGCGTTCGGTGCTGGGGGCTTTCGGGTTTTCCGGCACCGAGGCGGACAAACCGATCAAGGTGTTGAGCGGCGGCGAGAAAATACGGCTTTGTTTCGCCCGGATTTTCGTCAACCCCCCGAACCTGCTGGTGCTGGACGAACCGACCACTCACCTGGATATCGCCGCGCGCGAAGCATTGCAGGCGGCGCTCAAGCAGTATCAGGGGACGGTCTGCATGGTCAGCCACGATATCGAATTCGTCGAAAGCACCGCCGAAACCATCATCGCCATGGAACCCTCGGGCGTGCGGAAATACGCGGGCACGTATCAATACTATCTGGAGAAATCGACCCAATTGAGTACCGCCGCCGCCGCCGCTTCCGCGTCATCCGCGGGCGTGGAAAGCCCGGACCAGCGCAAGGAGCGCCGCCGCGAGCGCGCCCGGTTGCGCCAGGAGCTTCAGGTCGAGAAAAAACGGTATGAGAAAGAGGTCGCCCGGCTGGAAAATGCCATCGAGCAGACCGACGTTGAAAGCCGTATGATTATGGAGCAGCTCGCCGGTGGCGAGGCGCTGGACTTTCCGACTTTGAACCGGCGGCTGCATGAACTCCAGATCGACCAGGAGCGTTACACCGGCGAATGGGAGATCGCCGCCGGGAAGCTCGAAGATATCCTGAAACGCAACGCCGAAATCCATAGCGATTGAGCATGGATATCGCCCGCCTCAGACAAGTGGCGCTGGCCGCCAGAAAGAAATTGCCGGCAGACGGCCCGGCGGAAGATGCCTGTGACCGTTTTATCGGGTATTGCCGCAAATGTTATCTGGCGGGTGGCGGGGAAATCGGGGTGGAGCCGGGGGATTTGGAAGCTCTGGGGTGGCTGTATCAGTTTTTTATTTCGGGCGGCAAACCGCGCGGCGGCAAAAAAGTGTCCGCCGAGGATGCGCCGTCCGCCACGCAGTTGTTCACACCGCGCTGGATCGTGGCGTATCTGGTGGAAAATTCACTGGGGCGGCTGTGGATGCTGAACCGTCCCGATTCCCGCCTGGCGGAATCGATGGAATATTACATCGACGCCGAAGTTCCGCCGCACTTCGCCCGCCTGGAATCGCCGGAACAGCTCCGGGTGTGCGATCCCTGCTGCGGCTCCGGGAATATGCTGCTGTATGCCTATGACCTGCTGTATCGGATTTATCAGGAATGCGGGTATCCGGCGGCGGAAATCCCGGCGCTGATCCTGACGAAAAACCTGCGCGGAATCGATATCGACCCCCGGGCCGCCGGGCTGGCCGCATTCGCCCTGTCCGTGAAAGGCGGAGAGGGCGCGCCGCCGCCGATGATCACGGTGCCGGACGACCCGCTGGCTTACGGTTCTTTGACGGAGGAGGAGGGGGAGCGCTGTGAAGTGGTGGTGACCAACCCGCCGTTCATGGGACGGCGCAAGATGGACCCGGCGCTGAAATCCTATATCCTGCGGCATTATCCGGACAGTGGCGCCGATCTTTTCGCGGTATTCATCGAACGCTGCCTGGCCATGCTCGAACCCGGCGGAATCGCCGGGCTGGTGACGATGCAGAGCTGGATGTTCCTGCGTTCGTTCGCGCCGTTGCGGGCGAAGATTCTGGCGGAGGACACGATCCTGACCATGCTTCATATCGGGCCGAAAGGATTCGATTCGATCATCGGCGCAGTGGTTCAAACGGCGGCGTTTACCTTGACCAATACGCCATTTTTGCAGTATCCGGGGTATTATTTCCGGCTCACCGGCGGCGGGAACGAACAGGAGAAGCGGCAATTGTTTTTCGACGCGCTCCGGGCACGCAACTGTTACCGGCGGCGTTCGGAGGATTTCCGGGGCGTTCCCGGCATGCCGGTCGCCTATTGGACCGGTGCCACGGTGGCGGCGGGCTACCGGAACGGCATCCCGTTGAAAGAGATCGGCGACACCCGGCAGGGGATGGCCACCAGCGACAACGCCCGGTTCCTGAGGCGCTGGCACGAGGTGCCGCGTACTGAAATCGGATTCGGCGCCGCCTCGCACGAGGATGCGCTCCGTTCCGGCCGTACCTGGTTTCCGTACAACAAGGGGGGCGACGGGCGCAAATGGTACGGCAACGCCGAGTTCGTCGTCAACTGGAAGGACGGCGGGCGCGAGCTCCGGGAATTCGCGACGGAACTTTACGGCACGCCCACCCGCACGCTGAAAAGCATCTCCGAATATTTCAAACCGGCGGTCGGCTGGTCCAAAATCAGCGGCAGCGGCCTGACGACCCGTTATTATCCGGCGGGATTTATTTTCGACGTGGCGGGGTGTTCGATTTTTACGAAAGACGCCTCCGACCTCAAGTATCTGCTCGGACTGACCAATTCGCGCGCCGCCCGGTTGATGCTGGAAACGATTTCCCCGACGTTGAATTTTGAAGCCGGGCACCTGGCCGCCCTGCCGGTGATCCGGGGGCGCGAAGATGACGTTTGCCCGCTGGTGGAACGTTTGATTGAGCTGGCGCGGGCGGATTGGGATTCGTTCGAAACCTCATGGGATTTCCGGGTTCATCCGTTGATGGAACAGCGGGGGGAGGGGGGACTGGCCGGGCGCTGGGAAGCGTTGCGGCGGACCTGGCTGGAACGGACAACCGAAGTCCGGGCGCTGGAAAACGAACTCGACCGTATTTTTTCGGCTCTCTACGGCATGGCATATGAACCGGTGCCGTGGCATGAAATCACCCTGATCGGCAACCCCTGGCACCGTTACCGGGGACAGTCGGCAGACCGTGAACAGTTCCCATTTGACGAAAATCTGGAGAAACAATTGCTGGAGGATACGGTCCGGGAATTCATTTCGTATGGAGTGGGCTGTATTTTCGGGCGTTACGGCGCGGGCGCGGCGCGCGGTGAAGCCGTTCCGGTGACAACGCACGAATATTTCAGCAATGACATGGCCGGGCGCTTCCGGGAGTTTCTGCTGGAGTCGTTCGACGCGGGGGAGGCGGAAGCCGCGGAAGCATTTCTGGAAAACACGCTGGGCAAAAACCTCCGTCGTTATTTCGCCTATGATTTTTACCGGGACCACCTGAAATTGTACCGGCAGCGCCCGGTATACTGGCAGTTCCAATCGCCAGGCGGTACATTCCGGGCGCTGGCGTATTCGCATCATTACCGGCCGGAGTTGATCGAAAACGTGCTGGCGCTTCTTCGTTCGATGCGGGGCTTGCCGCCGGAAAAAACCGCCGATCTGGCGGAATACGAAAACCGGCTGGCTTTACTCGCTGCCCGGAATCTCCGGCTCGACCTGAATGACGGCGCGGTCGCCAATCACTGCAAACTCGCAAATATCCTGAAACCGATTTAATCTTCAGTCCGTCGCGGCGGCATGTTGCCGTGCGCAGTCCAGCGCGCGGACCGCGCTGGTCGTCCGCAGGGCGAAACGGATGTCTCTCATTTACTTTCGGCGGTCTGTTTGTCTGGTGCGGGCTTCTTTTCTTCCGTGTTTTTGGCAGACGGCGAGGAGACGGGTTCGATTCTCTTGAACGTATTCTGGGAATTGGCATTCGCGGGATATACGTTTTTGTGAACCAGCGTGCCGGAGCCTTCTTCCGGGAATTTGGTGGATGACGAAACCGGCTTCCCGGAACCGGTCTGATAAGTCGTGACCGATGAACCCGAAGGAGTAGGCGTGGTGGTTTCCGTTCCGGTGATCCGGCCTTTGCTGTCGCGGAATGTTTGAGTCGCCGGGCGGGACGAAGGCTTGGTTTGCGCGGAAAGCGCAAGCGCGCCACCGGCGAATGCTAAGAATAAGAACAGGCGCAATGCCGGCACGGTGGTCATTTTCATGAACGTCCTCCTTACTTTTTCAGATTTCGTCAGTCCGGGTTTTTCTCCGCCAGCATGGCTTTCAGCAGACGGATTTGTTCATCCTGGGCGTCGATGATTTCTCGCTGGGTCAGGATCAGGGTTTTCCGCTCCTGAATCATATTCATCAGGTCATCGATGATCTTTTCCTGTTTCTGGATCAGGGCGACCGCTTCATTGGTCCAGTTGCTTGCCGTCATGCGTTCTCCGGTGGTTACGGACAATATAGCCGGACCACCCCGGAAGGCAAAAAATTTTACGAAAAAAAATGAAAAATGCTTGTAAAAAGGCGCATTCAGGGATATTATAGGGGCATACAGGGTTAAAAAGGGGTATTTTGGTGAACATATCCCGGCGCAGGTGAAAAATGGATGAAGTCTTTTATTTCGGTATGTATGAGCATTCGCTCGACAGCCAGGGGCGGGTAGCGATACCCAGCGACTGGCGGCAAGGCGAAGGCGATAGCCGTTTCATCCTGTTTCAGGGAGAGGAACGGGACCTGTTGCTGTTTCCCTTTGAATCCTTCAGAAGTTTCCTGATCAAGGCCCAGAAAGTTTCTTTTGCCAACCCGGCGGCGCAGCATGCGTTGCAGAAATTCGGTTCACGCGCGCGTGAATGCCGCTGCGACAAACAGGGGCGTATCCGTATCGAAAAAGGACATCTGGACGCGGTCGGCATCGCCGATCAGGTGTCCATGATCGGCGGGGTGACGCACATCAAGCTGTGCGCTCCGCAGAACTGGAACGCCGACGACGGCGGCGGCATCAGCCTGGCCGAAGTCGAGAAGATCAATGACGGCGGCGGCGATATCATGTCGCAGCTGCTCAATCACTTGAGCAACGGGAAATGAGGTTTGACCATGTTTGAAACCGGCTCCGATCATACGGGCGATGGTTTCCGTCACTATCCGGTCCTGCACCGCGAAGTCACGGAATTCCTGACATGGACGGCGGGGCCGATGCGGTTGATCGACGGCACTCTCGGGTGCGGCGGTCACAGTTCTTTGATATTACGCGCGAATCCCTCGGCCGAACTGCTGGGGATCGACCGTGACGACGATGCGCTGGCGCGGACCGCCCGGACCCTGGCTTTTGCCGGCGACCGGGTACGGTTGGTGCGCGGCGATTTCAGTCAGCTCGACGTCCTGGCCCGGGAAGCGGGCTGGAACAGCGCGGATGCGGTCCTGTTGGACCTCGGAATATCCTCGCCGCAGATCGATGACGCGGGACGGGGGTTTTCCCTGCGCCTGAACGGTCCGCTCGATATGCGGATGGACCGGCGCAGTCCGGATTCCGCCTCGCGGCTCCTGAACCGGTTGCCGGAGGAGGAGTTGGGGCGGATTTTCCGGGATTACGGCGAAGTCCAGCGCTGGCGGTTGCTGGCGCGGGCGGTGGTCGCCCGGCGGACGGAACGGTTGTTTGACACGACGGCGGATTTCGCCGGGTTCTGTGACGATGTGCTGGGGCGGGCGCGGCCGGGAAGACTTCCGACGCCGACGCTCTGTTTTCAGGCGCTGCGGATCGCGGTGAACGATGAATTGGGCGAACTGGAACGCGGCCTGGAGGCGGCGCGCCGGATCGTCAGGCCCGGCGGGCGGCTGGCGGTGATCAGTTTTCATTCGCTGGAAGACCGGATGGTGAAGAACTTTTTCCGGGAGGCGGAAATGGATTGCGTATGTCCGCCGAAATGCCCGATCTGCATCTGCGGAGGCAGCCGGGCGACATTGAAGGTATTGACGAAAAAGCCGGTGACGGCGGCGCCGGATGAACTGGCGGAAAACTCCCGCTCGGCATGTGCCAAATTGCGGGTTGCTGAAAAAATAAAAAATCCAGGAGGTATGGAATGAACATAAGAACGAAGAAAACTACCACCGCGGTACGGAAACGTCCGGCGGCGGCGAAAGAGACGATCTGGAGCAAATTTGACATTTTATTTTTTGTGATCATTCTCGGACTGGGTATTTTCACGGCGATCAGCCTGCGGTTGAAATACAACTCGCAGGGCGTGGCGCTTTCCCGCGAGACGGAAAAAATCCGTCGGGAAATCCACAACCTGGAGCGCGAAGTTGAATTTCTGACCACTCAGCGCGAGTCTCTGACTTCGTGGGCGCATATCCAGACGCGGATCGCGCAGTTCCGGCTGCCGCTGCAGCAGCCGAAGCACAATCAGGTTTACAGCATGACCGTGAACTATGAAGACCACGGCCTGAACCGGATCGGCATGTTCGCTCATCAGACTGCCGATACCACCACGACAGAGGCTGTTCGGGGAGTCCAGTGATGTTGACCAGCAATGATGGCGTAAGGGTACGTATATATATAGTGGTCGCCGTCTTGCTGGGGCTTTTTGCCTACGTGGGCGTCCGGCTTTATTTCCTGCAGGTTGCGCGCCACGACGAGCTTTACGAGAAAGCCAAGCGTAAATACACCGCCGTCCGCACCAAGACCGGCAAGCGCGGCGAAATCCGGGACATCGACGGTCACCTCCTGGTCGGCAATGTCCCGGTAGCCCAGCTTGTCGCCGACCCGTGCAATGTCGAAACCGACATCATGGCGGAGAAACTGGCCCTGCTGCTGAAATCCTACTTCGGGCTTGATCCCGATGAAACCTTCAAAGACCTCCAGCGCAAAACGCGCCAACGGAAGAAAGAAGACGGCACCGAAGAAACCGTCAAGCGGCGTTATTCCCTGCTGGTCCGTGAAGTTCCCTTTGAGGAAGCGGCGAAGTTTGAACACTTATTGAAAGTCAACGGCATCCGGGGAGTCACTTTCCCGGAGGGCTACCGGCGTTTTTATCCGAAAGACCACCTGATGGCGAACGTACTCGGCTTTCTCGGCGGCGGCGGCGTGGAAACCGCACGCCAGGATACCACCCGCCCGGAAACCGGACAGGAAAAGTTCGAAGCCGACTTGAGCGGGCTCCGGCTCCCCTACGGGGACGGTTCGCAGGAACATGTGCGCGACGGCGAACACGTTTACCTGACCGTCAGCGAGCCCATCCAATCCATCGTCGAGGAAGAATTGGACAAGGTGATGGAGAAATGGAAACCTTTGACCGCCTACGCCGTCATGGCGGACCCGCGGACCGGCAACATCATGGCGCTGGCCCAGCGTCCGACATTCAACCCGAACGACCGCAGCAAGATGACCGGCGATTCCTGGCGCGTCCGCGCCATCGAGGATTCTTTCGAGCCGGGCTCGGTCATGAAGCCGATGGTGGTGGCCGGGGCGCTGGACATGGGGCTCGTCACGCCGGGCATGACCATTGACTGTGAAAACGGCACCTGGATCTATGCCGGGCGCAGCATGCGCGACACTCATCCGGCCAAAATGGTATCGGTGGCGGACATCATCAAGCATTCCAGCAACATCGGCACCGCCAAGATCGGCCTGTTGCTCGGCAAGGAGAATCTGGACCGCATCCTGCGCAGTTTCGGCCTGGGGTCGCTTACCGGAATTCCGTTGAAACCTGAAACCCGCGGACAGTTCATGCCGGTCCATAAATGGGATGGGCTTTCGATCACCCGTTTCCCGATCGGATACGGGGTCGGGGTGTCGCCGGTCCAGATGGTCCGGGCTTACTGCGCGCTGGCCGACGGCGGCAAACTGCGCAAGCTCCGCCTGGTGGACCGGGTGGAGGACCCCGAAACCGGCGAAATCAAAAATATGCCTCCTGAGGCTCCGGTCTCGCTTTACCGGAACCCTGCCGTCGCCAACCAGATTGTTGACCTGATGGCTTCTGTGACCCGGCCCGACGGGACGGCGTTCCGCGCCGCGATCCCCGGCTACGAAGTCGCCGGAAAAACCGGGACCAGCCGCAAATGGGTTCCCGAGGAAAAAGCATATTCTTACCGTAAATCCTACGCCACGTTTGCCGGGTTTGTCCCGGCGCGCAATCCGGCTTTTGTCCTGGTGGTGGTGGTGGACGAGCCGAAGGGAAGCATTTACGGCGGCGTGGTGGCAGCCCCCGCGTTTAAGGAAATCGCCACCCGGACGCTCCGTTTTCTGGACGTGAAACCCGATCCGGCCCTGTTGCCGGAGGACACTGCGCGGCGTTCGCAGAACACGACTGCCGCCCCTGCGAGGCCGACCGCCCCTGCCGTTCCGGCACGCCCGGCGACGCCAAGACCCGCGCCTCAGCCTCCAGTGGCGCCGACAGGTTCGGCCCCGGCGCGCCCGGCGGCGGAACAGAAGAAAGAACGGAAATTCGTCCCGCTCGACAGCAATTACTACCGGCGCGGATACCAGCAGGATAAACCGGGAAGTGGAAGATGAGCCAAGATTTTGAAAACAGCCCTTTGCCGGTTTTGCCGGCGGGGGCGGCCTTGCATTTCGTCGGCGTCGGCGGCATCGGCATGAGCGGCCTGGCCGGGATGCTGGCCGGGATGGGCTATCGGGTGACCGGGAGCGACCGCGGCGCGAAACAGCCGGAGAACCAACGGATCATCGGCGCGCTGGAACGGGCCGGAATCCGGATTTTCGCGCAGGACGGTTCGTTCGCGGGAGATGGGTTGCCGGACTTTCTGGTTTACTCCTCGGCGATCGAGGAGGACAATGCGGATTTCGTTGCGGCCCCGCGGGTGCCGCGCATACACCGCGCCGTGACTCTGGCGGCCGCCATCAATGCGATGACCGATTGTTGTTCGATTGCGGTCAGCGGCAGTTGCGGCAAGACCACCGTCACCGGCTGGCTGGGTGAAACCATGTATCTGGCCGGGCTTGACCCGTCCTGTTTGAATGGCGGGCTGATGAACCGTTTCCGTGCGGACGCCTGCGCCGGGAATTACCGCCACGGACGCGGCGGTTATATGGTGTTCGAAGCCGACGAGAGCGACCGCAGCCTGGTGGCTTATTCGCCCGACTACGGGCTGATCATGAATATCGGCACCGATCATTACTCCAAGGAAGAACTGGCGGAAGTGTTCGGACGCTTTATCGGGCGCCTGAAAAAAGGGCTGGTGGTCGAACGGGAGGCGTGGACGCGCCTGAAAAAATACATCCCCCCGCATTTGAAAACGGTCGTCTTTGACGGCGACGGCGTGGAGGGCGACTGGCGTTTGACCGGATATCGCGCCGCCAACGGCACGATTATCGCCGAAGTCAACGGCTCGCAGATTATTGAACTGCCGTTGAGCGGCCGCCACAACGCGGTCAATGCCGTGGCGGTGATGGCGGTGATGGACCTGCTGGGGGTTCCGGCGGAGCGCACCGTGCCGTTGTTGAAAGAATTCAAGGGCGTCTGGCGGCGTTTCGATTTCGCCGGACGGACTCCCGCCGGAGCAAGGGTGTACGACGACTACGCCCACAATGTCGAGAAAATCGCTTCCTGCATCGCTTCGGCGCAGGAGTTGACGCCGGACGGGCGGGTTTTCGCGGTCTTCCAGCCGCACGGCTTCGGTCCGCTCGGGTTTATGCGCGGCGAACTGCTGCCCGCGCTGGAAAGCGTATTGAGACGGGATGACTGCTTTATTTTCCTGCCGCCGTTTTATGCGGGCGGGACTTCGTCGTTCAAGCCGACTTCGCAGGAAGTGGCCGCGGAATACGCGGCGCAGGGCGGGCGCGATTACCGGGTCTGCGGCGAGCGCCGGGAACTGGGCGCATTGCTGAGAGCCGAAGCCGGGCCGAACGATCTGATTCTGATCATGGGGGCGCGCGACAATTCCCTGTCGGATTGGGCCGCCGAACTGACACGCCACGGAGGTTGAGCATGGCACGGATATTCTGCATCGGACGCAATTACCACGCGCACATCAAGGAATTGAACAACGAATTGCCGGACAGCCCGGTCGTTTTCTGCAAGCCGGAAACGGCATTGGTGAGCCCGTCGATAAAGGAAATACCGTTTCCGCGCGGCGGCCGGGTATTGCATCATGAAGTCGAACTGGTGGTGGTGCTGGGCAGAGACGGCATTCCGCGCGACGAAGCGGACACGCTGAATTATATCGGCGGTCTGGCGATCGGGCTGGACCTCACGCTGCGTGACGTGCAGAGTAAACTGCTGGCAAAAGCGTTGCCGTGGGAAAAAAGTAAGGGTTTCGACTTCAGCGCTCCGCTGGGGGATATCCATCCGTTCGACCGTTCGATCCGGCTGGACGATATTTCATTTTCGTGCGCTGTCAACGGCAAAATCCGTCAGGATGGACATACCTCGCGGATGATTTTCCCGGTGCCGGAAATCCTGATGGATATTTCGCGTTTCTGGGAACTGCGCCAAGGCGACATGATCTACACCGGCACTCCGGAGGGGATCGGTCCGTTGCAGCCCGGCGATGCGATCGAAATCAAATCGCCGCTTCTCGGCTGCTTCAGTTGGAAGATCGGCGCCATGCCGGAATCGAAATAACGCTCTGCTGCTCCCAGCCTTGAACCGCGCTAGGGAGTCGGCGCGCAATACAAGCTGTCTCAATTCACTGAAGCAGATGTTTCATGATCTGTCCAACTACAGCGATGATCACAACGGTTCCATCATCCGGGACCATTCTTCGTCCCGCAGTGTTGCCGGCATTACCGACGCCAGGGTTCCTTACTGGGGACCGTGGCTGGCTTTGAACGGATACATTCCCGGAGTTACCCGCCATTACACGTTCGGACGCCAGATGGCCGGCCGGTATATTCTCTGCTGCTCCACCAACGTTGCCGCGGGGCCGAGCATATTCTTTCCGACACCGCGCTTCCGGAGCGCGCCGCGGACGCGTGGGTCTTGGATGGCGCGGGCAACGAAGTCATTCATGAACAACTTCTGTTCACTCCGGCTTCCCGGATGGATGGCATGGAAGTGGAATTCGCGGATTTCAGGGATGAGCGGGGGCATGTCATTCCCGCGTCGTCGGTCCGGCGGTTCTATCCCCGGGCGTTCCGGGCGTACAATCAGGCGACCGCCGCCAATTTCAACGGGGAATGCCCGGACCTGCTGGATACGGTTCCGCACCGGAATCTATTGCCCGGGAAGAATTATTCCTGTATGTTCAGCCTGAAAATTCCGTCCGGTACAGCCCCGGGAACCTATCGGGGGGCGGTCACGGTCAACGGCGAAACGCTTCCGCTGGCGTTGCGGGTGCGCAACTTCAGTTTGCCGGAATACCCGGCGTTCCGCGCCGATTTCCTGCTCTGGGGCGACCAGTACACCACGGCGGAAAACCGCCTGCCCGGATCGGCGTACCGGGACGACGTGCGCTTCCTCCGGCTGTCGCCCGGCTTCACTTTTCCGGTTCATTACAACGATCAAGGACAGGTCGCCCCGGCGGTCATCGCGCCGATCCGCGCGGCGGTGCGGGAAGCACACGATACGACCTACCGCGTCGGGCGGATTTTTGACCTGCGCGGATTCGCCGGGCAGTTTGAAATGAATTCGCCGGAAATGGACGAAGCCGTGAAGCGTCATGCGGAATTCACCGGCAAAGTCCTGAAAGATGCCGGCGTCATCGACCGGTTGCTGTGGCAGCTCGGCGATGAAACCCACGACCGGAAACGCCTGGAGACCCAGGCGCATTACGCCGCCCTGACCAAAAAGACCTTTCCGGAAATTCCGGTTTTCACCACGATCAACGGTTGGAACGACCGGGTGGGGGGATTGCTGGAAAACTGCGACATCATCGCTTTTCATTCGGAGATCTATTTCAACTGCGTCAAAGACCGCCTCGACCTGTCGGGCAAGGAACTCTGGCAGTACGACAACGATTACCTGACGGCGACGGCGCGTTCGGCGTCGGTGCGGGGGATCCTGTGGCGGGCGTTCCGTTATGGCTTCAAGGGGTATCACCACTGGGGCAGCATGCATTGGCCGAAGAACTTTACCCCGGAACAGCACGGCAACACCAGCGGCGTTATTTTTTATCCGCCGATGGAGGGACAGAAAAGTCCGTTGTGGTCTTCGCGCCTGGTCAACTTCGCCGCCGGGGTTGCCGATTACGATTACTTTGTCCTGCTTCAAAAGGAGCTTGACCGGCTTGGGGAGCACCCGGAAGCCGTTGAAGCCAGGCAGGCGTTTGACGCGCTTATCCGGCGGGTGGTCCCGGATCAGTGGAACCGGACCCCGGATTACCGGTTGCTTCTGGACGGGCGCAACGAGATTGCGGATTGGATTGAGAAGCTTCAGGCTTTGTGAAGTGAGGGACGGCCCCCGGCATTGATCTTCGCCGGGTTTGTCCCGTGGACAGTGTTGTGCTGTCCACGGGACTTTTTGCTTTGTATTTTATAACAAAAGTAGAACAAAATGGCGGGACGGCTTTTAATTTTGCTGTTTTTACCGTGCTTTCGTTCTTGAAAAGTTGATTTTTGCCGTGCTTTACGTTATTCTAGTGATAGCGAGCCGAACTATAACAAAAGTATAACGATGGCGAAAATCGATCAACTTATTTCGGATGTGTCCGCGGAATTCAACAACGGAGCCTATGGAAATGTCGGTGAAAAATTCCTGACGGTGCGCGAGTTCGCCGCCCGGAAAAACATTTCGCTGAAAACCGCTTTTGCCCTGTTCCGCATCCTGAACGAAGAAGGTTTCATCGCCAAGGAACGCAAAAGTTATTTCGTCAACAGCCTGATCCCGGAGCGGGAAAAAGAGGAGCGGACCCGGTTGATCGGCTGTGTCGTCACCACCCTGAACAGCCCTTATTTCGCCCTGCTGGTCCGCTGTCTGGAGGAGGAAGTTCACCAGTTCGGGGCCTGTCTGCTGGTGGCGTCCAGCGAATATGATTTTCAGCGCGAAAAGGAACGGATCAATGCGTTTGTCGCCGCCGGCGTGTCCGGCGTTTTCGTCTGCCCGTGGGCGGATGAGGCCGAGGAGGAGTACTACCGCTCAGTCCCGGTGCCGCTGGTCATGATCGGGCGCAGGCTGAAAAATGTCCCGGTCAAAACCGTCATCGTCAACAACCAGAGCGCCGCCCAGAAAGTCGCGGCGCACCTGGTCAAAGAAGGCTGTGACAGCTTCGCCTACCTCGGCCAGACCGTCGCCCGCCGGGATGAACGCCTGTTCGGGTTCCGTTCCGAGCTGGCGGAACGCGGGCTGGAACTGCCCTCCGCCAATATCGTCCACAGCGATTACGGCGACCGCGACCGCAACCTGGCCGATATCGAAGCCCTGCTGGACCGGAATTACCGGGGGCGGCTCGGCATTTTCTGCTACCACGATCTTTTCGCCTCGCGCGTGATGATGCTCTGCCATAAAAAAGGAATCGACATCCCCGGGCGGGTGCTGCTGGCGGGGTTCGACGATCTGCCGATTGCGGAGGAACTGTCGCCGCCGCTGACCTCCGTCCGCTATCCGGTGGAGGCGATTGCGCGGATTGCCGCCGAAGCGCTTTATACGCGATTGAAGCTCGGCGGTAGGATCGAAGATACCTGTTCATACGTGAACGCCGAACTGGTGGTCCGCGAAAGCACGAAACCGTAAACATTCGTCCATTCACCATAAAACCAATCAACGGAGAAGCAAGGCAATGGCTGTCACTCAAACCGCAATCAGTTACTATGGACTCAATTACGTCGAACACGCCGCAATGGACTTTCTGGAAATGAAAGAGCACGGCTGTACTACCGTGATCCTGGCGGTGACGGAATTCGATTTCGACTTCTGGCGCCCGAACATCCCGAAAATCGTGGACAAAGCGCATGAACTGGGCTTGCGCGTCCTCCTCGACCCGTGGGGCATCGGCAAATACTTCGGCGGCGAACAGGTCAGTCTGTTCCTGCAGAACAACACCGAGAACCGTCAGGTTTCCGCGCTGACCGGCGAGAAACTGCCGTTCGCCTGTTTCAACACCAACAGTTTCCGCGACTACTTCCAGCGTATCTGTCTGGCGCTGGCGCGCGAGGCCGGGGCGGACGGGTTTTTCTGGGACGAGCCGCACTATGCGTTTCCCAAATCCTATGCGTCGATCACCGGCGGCGCGGCGGACGAATGGAGCTGCCGTTGTCCGGTCTGCATGAAAAAATTTCAGGATTATTACGGCTACGAAATGCCGCGGATCATGAACGACGACGTCAAGCAGTTCCGCTGGCGCGAAGCGCTGTTCATCCTCGAAGACACCTCGCGCAAGATCAAGGAAATGGACCCGAAACTGGAAATCACCTGTTGCGTCCACGCCACGCTGAACAGTTATTACGTCACCGAACACCGCGGCTACGACAACTGGGACATGGTGGCGGCGTGTCCGTATTTCGACGTTTTCTCCACCACCATCATCAACTGGGAGCTGCCGGAGGGATTTTTCGAACAGATCACCCGCCGCACTGTTGAAGTTGCAAAGCGTTATAACAAAAAATCGGAACGCTGGCTGATGGGTTATTACAAGCAGCCCAAGGATTTCAAGCAGATCGACGATGTGGTCGACCTGTACGACCGCCTGGGCGTGGACCGCCTGGCTTCCTGGACCTATCGCGGCGGTTACGGCACCGTGCTGGCCGCGCCGGACGCGCTCAAGTTGTGGGACCGCATCGGCGAAAACTATAAACGGGTTTTGCAAAAATAAACAGGACGGGATTTGTCATGTTGAAGATTTTTGTTCCCTCCAAAACTGGAATTTTGCGGATAGCCGCGGATGAATTTGCCTCGCTTTGGCGTCAGGTGACCGGTCAGGAGCTTTCCGTGACCGCCGACGCCGATGATTGCGAGGACTTGATCGTGCTCGGCTCGGATGCGGTGAATGCGTTTGCATTCCGGAAAATCATGGACAAAACCATTCGTGATTTTGCCGTCACTACCGGCGGCGATGATTACGACATCGTTTCAGCGGCGGACAACGGCAGGAAACTGCTGTTTCTCGCCGGGGGGCGCCCGAGGGCGCTCCTTTACGCGGTTTACCGGTTCTTTGAACTTCGCGCGGATTGCCGTTATTTCTGGGACGGCGATATTATGCCGAAGCGGCAGTCCATCGATATTTCCGGTTTGGATATCCATGAAAAGCCCCGGTTCGAATACCGCGGCCTGCGTTATTTCGCGCACCGCAGCCTGAACCGTTTTCAGGCGGAGCACTGGGATTTCGCGGAGTGGAAACAGGAAATCGACTGGATTCTCAAAAAACGGATGAATCTTTTCATGCTCCGCCACCATCTTGACCGCCAATCTCATCCGATGGATGCAGGAGCCGGGATTCCTTTTATTGTTCCTGATTTCAACTTCAGTTTTCAGGGCAGAAATACCGGAAAAGTTATATGAATATCAAAAAGCGGCATAGCCCTTCCGGTTCAGCAGGCCCTATATTACGGAACTGTCCACGGCGGTTTATCTGCCGGAGCTGGACCTGATGGCGGAAAAACTGGAGGCGCACCTTGGCGCCGGGAAACACGAATTGCCGAATCACCCGGAGGAGGAAATCCGGGCGTGGCAAAAAACGGTGGCGGACCGTTTCTACGCGACGCCGCTGGCGGAACTGGCGCCGGACCGGGCGAACGCGGAGAAAAACCTTTCGCGCAATTTGACGAAAATAGCGGAAGAGACCGAAAAAATAATAAAAATGAGCCAATAACCCTCAAAGGAACAGGCGTTATGGAAAAGTTGAATGATTTTGGTTATGTCGAGGCGGCATTTGCCAATATCCGCCGGGTAACGGAGGAGCAGGGCGACAATATCCGGACCGCGGGCGCGCTGATGGCCGACGCCGTCGAGGCGGACCGGCTGATCAGCGTATATGGCGGCGGCGGGCATACCACGCTGGTGATGGGGGAGATGTTTTTCCGGGCCGGGGGGCTGTCGAACATCAACCCGATCATGGAAACGGGGCTGTCGGTGTTCAATCAGGCGCTGAAGTACCTGGAGCTGGAGCGCTGCGTCAACTACGGCGCGTCGATCGTCAAGTACTACGACCTGAAAAAAGACGACCTGCTGATCATTTTTCACAACATCGGCATCAATGCCGCCACCATTGACGCCGCGCTGGAAGCGAAGAAAAACGGCGTGAAGATTATCGCCGTTTCCAGCAGTTTCTGGCAGGAGGAAATGTCGGAGGACCACTTTATCCGCCATCCGTCGAAAAAGAACCTGTTCGACCTGGCCGACGTCTGCATCGACGACTACAACCCGGTCGGCGACGCGGTGGTGAACGTGCCGGGATTCGACACGCCGATCGCGCCGGTGTCGAATGTGGTGGATTTCGCCATCGCGCACTTTCTGGAGATCGAGTGCATCCGGCAATGTGTGGAGCGCGGCGTCACGCCGCCGGTCTGGCGCAGCGCCAACGCCCCCGGCGGCGACGAATTCAACGCCGCATATCTGAAAAAATACAAACCCTTAATCAAGAGTCTATAACCATGACAACCGATCTGAACAAAGCCCTCGGCTTCCTGTGCGGCAAGTACAGTGTGGCAAGCGGGGAAATCATCGAAAAGGACGGCGTGTTCCGCGTCCGTTGCGGTAGCGGGGATGTCACCCTGCTGCCGTGGCGGGTGGAGCGCCGCTTCACCGAACTCGGAAACCTGATCGCCAACCGGACGCTGGAAGATGTTTCGACGTTCCGTTTCAGCTCCATGACCGCCGGCGGCCGCCTGATGAATCAGGTGGTGCGCGAACTCGACCTGGCGGCGTGGCTCGGCGGCGCGCCGGTGGTCTCGCTGTTCGCGGTATGCTCCGGCGACGCGGCGGCGAATGTGATCGCGAAGCTCGCCAACGACATCAGCGCCAGCATCGAATGCAACAACAAACTGCCCGCCGGGGCGGAGACGATCGACCGTCATGAAATCATCGCCCGGCGCGGCATCGCGTCCGACCGGGTGGTGGACACGCAGGTGCCGCAGGCGTCGATCTACACGTTCACCGGGCAGGGGGGGGCGCGTTACACCGATACCGACGCCGAACTGTTCGGGCTGGGCGAGGCGCAGATCCGCCTGGTCCGCGCGGCCTTCGCGGCCTTGTCGAACCCGGCGCTCGGGGACGACTGGAACGCCGCCGCCGCCGTCATGGACGGCCTGGCCGAAGCCGTCCGGAAATCCGACTCCGCGTCGGTCATGATCAACCTGCAGGGAGGCAAGCAGATATGAAACCGGTGAAAATCGCGATGATGTCCCTGACCCACGGGCATACCAGAAAATATTACCAGACGCTGCGGGAAAACAGCAAACTCGACTGGGTGGCGTCCTGCGCCGAAGACCAGGCGGCAAAAGACGTTTACGAACTTTACAAAACCGGCGTGCCGTGCTATCTTAGCGCGGAGGAAATGTTCCGGAAGCACCCGGATATCGAGGCGGTGGTACTGGCTTCCGCCAACGACCGGCACCTGGAACAGGTGCGTTTTTGCGCGGAGCGCGGGATCGATATCCTGTCGATGAAGATCCCGACGTTCGATATGGACGAATATGATAAAATGATTGAACTGTGCGGCAAAGCCGGCATCATCTGCCAGATCGAGCTGGAACTGCATTACAATCCGGTCGTACTGCGGTTGAAGAAACTGCTTGGCGAGGGGGCTGTCGGCAGGATTCTTTCGGTACAGGCGACCAACATTACACTGTCGCCGGTGTGGGCGTTTCCGTGGCAGGGGGTGCCGGAGGCGAGCTTCGGTTCGCGGGTGCCGCTGCGCGCCGGGGACCGCCGTTTCCGGGGCGGGGCGCTGTGCGACCATCCGCATGTGTTTGACATGATCCGATGGCTGACGGGTTCCGATTTCGACTGCCTGTTCGCCGAGGTCGCGCCCAACCTGCGCCCGGATATCGAGGTCGAGGACATGCTGCTGGTGAACGGACGGATGAAGGACGGCACCGCGTTTTTGTTCGACCCCTCGTGGTCACGGATGGAGGAGCGGCTGAAAGTGCCCGCGCCGGGCTGGGAAGTGTTCCCGAAACGGATGGAGGTGAATATCACCGTCACCGGCGAGAACGGCGTGCTGGTCTGCGACTGCTTCGGCCCGAACGTTTACCACAACGGCGCGCCGAACGACCGCTATACCGTGCAGTACACGTATTTCGATGAATGGATCGGGCTGATCGACGAATTCGTGGATTGCGTCCGCCACCGCAAACAGCCGAAAATCAACCTGAAGTGGCACAAACAGACCATTCAGGCGATGAATGCCTGTTACGAAAGTATTTCCACCCGTACGCCGGTCCGTCCGGCATGAACAAGAGGAGCTTGGAGCCCATGAAACAGCGCGAAGAAAAATTGTTGCACGCCAGGATCATCCCGCCGGTAAAATCATTGTCGCTGACGGATGAAAAACTGTTTCGGATTGAAGACGGATGCCGTTTCACGGTCTGCGGCGGCGACGCGGCGGAAGTGGCGGCGGACGCCCGCCGTGCCTGGGGCGTCGAACCCGCAATTACCATACTGCCGCCGGATTCGTCGTTGAAAGCGGAAGCGTATGCGATTGAGGTGAGCGCGGCGGAAGTGAAGATTTCGGCGGCGTCGGCGTCCGGCGTCCGGCACGCGATGAAGAGCCTCCGCCAGTTGGCGGAGTCGGAACGCGGTGTGTCGCGGCATACCCACCACATCCTGCCGTCGGTCCGGATCGAAGACGAACCGGCGCTGGGTTTCCGCGGCATCCATCTCTGCTGGTTCCCCGAAACCCCGGTGTGGGAAATCGAAAAACAGCTCCGGCTGGCGGCGTATTACAAATTCAACTATGTCGTCATTGAATCGTGGGGCGTCATCCGGCTGAATTCGCACCCGGAATTCGTCTGGAGCGAGTTCGCCGTGGAACCGGACGCGGTGAAGCGTCTGGTGAAGATCGGCGAAGAACTCGGGATCGTGATTTTCCCGCAGGTGAATCTGTTCGGACACGCGACGGCGTCGCGCACCGGGAGCGGCAAGCACGTGCTGCTTGATTTTCACCCGGAATATGCGGGGTTGTTCGAACCGGACGGCTGGACGTGGTGCATCAGCAACCCGGACACCCGGCGTTTCCTGACCGATATCGTGCTCGAAATGCATGAACTGTTCGGCAATCCGCCGTTCTTCCACATCGGCTGCGACGAAGCGTACAACGCCGGGAGCTGTACTTCCTGCCGCCGGGCGGACTACCCGGCGCTGCTGAAAGAGCATCTGTTCTATTTCCATGACCTGTTGAAACAGCGCGGAGCCCGCGCCATGATGTGGCACGACATGCTGCTCTGCCGCGAAGACGAACGCTGGGACCGTTATACGGTCTGCGGCCGCCGGGATGACGGTCTGGAGGAGCTCTACCGGGAGCTGCCGAAAGACATGATCATCTGCGACTGGCAGTACGGATACCCCGAAACCGACGGCCGGGAACCGACTTGGTCGACGGCGAAGTTTTTCAAGGACAACGAATTCGAGGTGCTGGTCTGTCCGTGGGTCAATAAGGACGGCATCCGCAGTCAGGGGCGCTTCGCAGCCCGCGAAGGGTTGATGGGGATGCTGGAAACGACCTGGAACTGGAACCGCGAACAACGGATGTGGGCGATTTTCACGACCAGCGCCCGTTCGGCATGGGCGCCGTTCGACGAGGAACTGCCGGACATGTGCTATCATGAATTCTTCAACCGCCACCTGCGCGAAGTGGGGCATGACATGGGCGTCAGTCAATATATCCAGACCGGGCGCGTCATGTATCAGGTGAATCCATACGATTACCAGCCGTAACCGGGAGCAGGAGAGAGCGTGATCGGCCGTCGTCCGGTTATTTGCCGGGCGGCGGCTTTTTCGTGCCGGTTTTCCGGCGCCGGGGAGGGGGCTTGCGGTCCGGCGGAGCGGATGCGGGAGAATCGTCGGGATTTCTGTTTTCAACGATTGACATTTTGTTTTTCGGTTGTATAATATAATTGTTGAAACGGTTCAGCAAATATTCAGCAAATCAGGAATCCCGGTGAAATCGCTACGTGAAATCGCAAAAGAATTGAATCTCGCGCCGCCCACGGTGTCGATGTGTCTTTCCGAAGACCCCGGCAAGTACCGCCTGAGCCCCAAGACGGTCAAGCGCGTCCGCGAATACGCCGAGCAGCACGGTTATGTGCCGAACCGGATGGCGCGCCAGCTTTCGCGTCCGGCGTCGCCGCCGGTCGGATTGTTGATTTCAGGCGGGATCAGTCCCGATAAAAACTACAACGGCCTGCGGCAGGCGATGGACGAACTGCGGATTGCCGGACAGGAATTCATCGTGCAGATCATTCCGTGGGGCAAGGTTTCCGAAGTGGTGGCGTATCTGAAAGGGATGCGGGTGCAGGATATTATTTATTACGGGGTGTTCAAGGACATGCCGCCGTCGCACGTCTGCCGGTTCAGCAATGACCCGGCGATAAAAGAGGATATCGCCCGGCTGGCCGCGCTGTTGAAAAATGACATGAGGCTCTTTGCCATCGATTTTGAATTTCCGATCAAGGACGATACGCTGCTGACGAAAAATATCTACCGCTGGGGCGTTGACCGCCGCAAGGGCATGACTCAGTTATTCGATGTATTGAAAAAGAACGGCAAATCGGATATCATGTGCGATGTCAGTAGTTTCCGCCTGATGGAGGAACTGGTGCCGGACACACGACGGGTCTTCCGCTACAACAATATTTTTGACGCTTATCTGCAAGGGCATATCTGGGCCGAGGAATTTATGGCCGCCCGCAAGCTGTTGAAAGTGGATATGGTGATTCTGCACAACGATTATTCCTGCCTTTCCTTCATCGACGGCTTGAGGAATTATGGCCTGAGCGTGCCCGGTGACGTGGAAGTAATCGGTTTCGACAACCTCGAATTGTGCAATTATTCCAATCCGCGCCTGACCTCGATCGAGGTCCCGGGCGATGGAGTTCGGCAGGCGCTTGACGCGATTCTGCACGGGAAGGAAGTGAAACCCGCTCATATATTCGATATGAAAGTCGTCTGGCGGGAGTCGGCGTCAATTTCAAAACCATAACGGTAAAACCATGCCATGTTCAAGTTTTCCGATAACCGGTCAAAAATCGTTCGGCGGCGCACGGATGGCGTTGGGAGAGGAAGGAGCACCCGCTCCATTGTTATCGAAAAACTTGAGCATGTCGTAAAAACATAAAAACAAGGATGGATGCATGAGAAAAAAATTCACACTTATCGAATTGCTTGTGGATACTACTGTTTAAAGTGCGTATTTTGCCGTTTTTGATATATGTTTTTGGTCTGCTTTTGAGCAGGCTTTTTTGTATGTTATCCCCTGTGAACTTTGCAACTTTCCTTTTCCGAGAATGAGCCGTTGAGCTCGTCGGAGGGAAAGGAAAAAGTTGCAGAAAATAAACAGATGTGCTACGGTAACTGTCGAGATGTTTTCTTTGCGGAAGCGGCCTGAAATTTGCTCAGGACTCCAGTCTTCATCCAACTTGACAACAATTTGTTCACAAAGCTTTTGAGTCATTACCGGCGACCGGCAACTTTTGGCGCGTCGCAATTGATACTGCGATTGCGCATGGCGATAACGGTAACCGAATTGGCTGGAGTTTCGCTGCACTTCACGAATGATTGTTGAGTGCGAAACTTCAAGTACATCTGCGACTTTTCTTTTTGACATACCGGCTTGTAAAAGCTGTGAAAGCATATATCTTTTCTCTTGGGATACATGGCGATATTGTGACACTACGACCTCCTTGGCTGTTGTGGAAAATGGTAACATAATATCGACCATTTTCCCGCTTTTTTCAACTCAAGTGGTGCACTTCAAACTTTAATCTAGCCATCTTCAAAGCCGTAATCATTCCCAATCAGCCCGATATAAAGATTTGACTGACTCAATTCCGCCAGATAAACTTCATTCGTCTTCTTATCAGCGGCAGGGACATCCTGCTCAAAGACAAAAACACTGAAGAAACGGCTAAGGATCGGATTGCGCTCAATATAATTTTTCAAAAAGGCGCGCTCTTCCACAAATTCCTTTTGAACGCTGCTTAAAAATATCCGTTTCTTCATAAATTCCACATTTTGTTATTAGTGCTCAAAGCATTCTGTATCACAATGCATAGACTTTGGTAATATATATCGGCTGTGCGAAAAATAAAGCAGAAGAATAAATATTCATAAGCGAAGCATTCCTTTTTCATGATATGATGTTCAATAGATTTTAAAGTGGTCGAATTCGACCACTTTGAAATTGCACGGATTTATTCAGAATGCCGTGATGTAGATGGCGGTGAGCAGGATTGCGGCTATACCGGTGATGATAGCGAAGAAAAGGATGATTTTGCTGAGGTTTGATTTTGCGGCGCGTTTTATCAGGTGGATTATGGCGAGGGGGATGAGTTGCAGGAGTAATAATACTGCTGCGCCGAGAATGGCGGTTTGGCATTTTTCGTTGGAGAGGTCGTGCAGGCGTGGGGTTTGACCGTAGACCAGAGAAATTAGGATACAGTGGTCGGATGTCAAGATCAGTTATGACTGCAAAAACCTGACCATCAAAATCAACGGTCAAAGTAAAACCTATCCCGTGACCGCAAAAGCCAGGAATGTGAAAACAGCCATATTTGGCGGACATACCCGCAAGCAATGGGGAGTGGAAGAAGATATGAGCTTCTTCAAGGGCGGCTTGCGTAAGTTGATCATCAAGCATTATTGTGAAAAATGATGCCCTGATGGCTATCGAATGCTCGGGCGCTGTCCGGATTGACAAACTCACGCTGCCGCCGCTGGCAAGCCAACGGCGGCAGCGTTACGCAGACAGGTTTGGAAAAGGAAGAGCGCGAGAAGGAAACAACCTTTCCTCAAAAGGTTTTTCTTCTCGCATCAGGCTTGCGCATAATCTGCAAATGGACTTTCGGGCGTAAATGATCCGTAAGGGCATTTTTTTTATGAAAAAATAACCAAAGCGGTAGGGATGGGTTTGACATTTCTAATTATTGCGACTATTTTAATACCAGCAACCAACCAACTAAGGAGTTGAAATTATGAAACATCTGGTAGTCAGTCTGTTCGCCGCCCTGTTCGTCGCCGTCGTCGCCGCCGGCTGTTGCAGCACCGCCAAATGCGATAAGGCCGGTAAAGAAGCCTGCGCGGTGGTCTGCAAGGATAAATGCGCCGTAGACGGCAAATGCGCCAAGGAATGCAAAGAAGCCTGCGGCAAAGCCAAATGCGACAAGGCTTGCCCGAAAGCTGCTGAAGCTCCGGCAACCAAGTAAATTCGATACGGTCCGTTTGCGGCCGATTGATTATGAAAGAGCGGTGAAAACCGCTCTTTTTTTTTGGTGCGTCCTGCCGGGCGCACCAAAAAAAAATCCCGGCCGGAAATTTCCGGTCGGGATTTTGAATTTCGGTGTAATCGAAATTACAGGATTTCTCCGAGCTTCTGGTAGAATTCCATGCGACGTTTGGCGTCTTTGTCCGCCATTTCGTACACGGCTTCGGCTTCGTTCGGAGCGGTTTTCTGCAGCGTGGTATAGCGGCGTTCGCTCTTGATGAAGTCCATGAAGCTGGCCGTCGGAGCCTTGGTTTCCCAGGTGAACGGCTTTTCCGCCAGCGGATTGTAGCGGTACATCGGCCAGTAACCGGCATCGACCGCGCGCTTGGCTTCGACCTGGCTCATTCTCATATCACCCTTGATCCCGTGTGCAATACACGGAGAATAGGCGAGGATGATTGACGGCCCCGGATGCGCTTCCGCTTCGCGGATGGCTTTCAGGGTCTGCATACGGTTCGCACCCATACAGATGGAGGCGACGTAAACATTGCCGTAGCTCATGCACATGAACCCGAGGTTCTTCTTGGTCAGGCGCATGCCGGCGTTGGCGAAAAGCGCCACCGCGCCGATCGGAGTAGCCTTGGAGGCCTGGCCGCCGGTGTTGGAGTACACTTCGGTGTCCAGCACCAGGATATTGACGTTGCGCTCCTGAGCGACCACGTGGTCAAGGCCGCCGAAACCGATGTCATAGGCCCAGCCGTCACCGCCGATGATCCAGACGGATTTGTCAACGAAGTAATCCTTGAGTTCGGCGATCTTGGCAAAGATTCCCTTGAGTTCACCGGTGGACTTTTCGATGGCTGTCGGGAGCATTTCGCCGATTGCTTTCTGGTTCTTGAAGGCTTCGTCATCGGTACTGGTCCAGATTTCGATCGCTTTCTTGAAGGCGTTGGTCATATCGTCGCAGGGAATGCCGATCGCGAGGGCTTTTTCCACATTCTTGCGGAGCTGTTCGCGGTTCTTGTCCACCGCCACGCGCATGCCGTAGCCGTATTCGGCGTTGTCTTCGAAGAGGGAGTTGGCCCAGGCCGGACCGCGTCCGTCTTTGTCCTTGCAGTAGGGCAGGGACGGGAAGGAACCGCCGTAGATGGAGGAACAGCCGGTGGCGTTCGCCACGATCATGCGGTTCCCGTAGAGCTGGGAAATCAGCTTCACATACGGAGTTTCGCCGCAGCCGGCGCAAGCGCCGCTGAATTCGAAATACGGCATCATGAACTGCGAACCCTTGACGGTGTCGATCGGCGCGCCGTCGATCACGTTGTCCGGGAGTTCTTCGAAGAACTTGTAGTTCTCGCCTTGGCCGGCATTGCGGGCGTCGGCCAAATGTTCGAAGGTCAGGGCCTTTTCCTTAGCCGGGCAGGTTTCGATACAGACGCCGCAGCCGGTGCAGTCTTCGATATAGACCTGGATGCGGTACTGGAGGTCGCGGTCGTTCTTGGTCTTGGAAACGACGGTTTCAAAGGTATCGGGCTTGCCTGCCAGGTCGGCCGGGGCAATCTGCTTGGCGCGGATGACGGCGTGCGGGCAAGCCATGATGCACTGGTTGCACTGGATGCATTTGTCGGAATGCCATTTCGGGACCTGGGGCGCGATGCCGCGTTTTTCCAGCCGGGAGGTGCCGATCGGCATGGAGCCGTCGTAGCTCATGGCGGAAACCGGGATGTCGTTGCCCTTCTGGTGCAGAATCGGCTTCATCAGCTTGACCGCGAAGTCGCCGGCGTTGTCGGCGATCAGGACGGGCGGCGTGAACGATTCGGTGATCTGAGCCGGGACCGGGACCGTTTTCAGGTTGGCCAGGGCGTTGTCCACGCAGGTGATGTTCTTGGCGACGACTTCATCGCCTTTTTTCTTGAAGGTCTTCTCGATCGCTTTCTTGATGTAGCCGATGGACTGTTCCTGGGGAATAATCTTGGCCAGGGCGAAGAAGCAGACCTGCATGACGGTGTTGATACGGGCGCCGAGGCCGGCGTCCATCGAAATCTTCAGCGCGTCGATGGCGTAGACCTTGATTTCCTTGCGGATGATGGTTTCCTGCATTTCACGGGTGAACGTGGCGAAAACCTGGTCCGCCGGGACTTCAGTGTTCAGCAGGAACGTGCCGCCTTTGCGGATGCCGTTGAGCATGTCATAACGGCCGATGTAGGCGGGGTTGTGACAGGCCACGAAGTGCGGCGTGGTGACGGTGTACTGCGACAGGATCGGCTTGTCGCCGAAACGCAGGTGAGAAATGGTAATACCACCGGACTTCTTGGAGTCGTATTCGAAATACGCCTGTACGAATTTGTCGGTGTTGTCGCCGATGATTTTGATGGAGTTCTTGTTGGAACCCACGGTGCCGTCGGCGCCGAGGCCCCAGAACATGCACTCGGTCAGGCCGTCCTGGTCGATGATGACTTCTTCGTCCACCGGCAGCGACAGGTTCGATACGTCGTCGTTGATGCCGACGGTGAAGTTCGTGGTGCATTTGCCGTCGAGGTGCTTGTAGACGGCGTTGATCATGGACGGAGTGAACTCCTTGCTGGCCAGGCCGTAGCGGCCGCCGATGACCACGATGTCCTTGCCGGACAGAGCGGCCTTGACGTCGGTGTAGAGCGGTTCGCCGAGGGAGCCGGGCTCTTTCAGGCGGTCGAGAACGGCAATTTTCTTCACGGAGGCCGGGATCGCTTTGATCAGGGCTTCGATGGAGAACGGACGGTAAAGACGGACTTTGACCAGGCCGAGTTTAGCGCCTTTGGCGTTCAGGAGGTTGATGGTTTCTTCGATGGTTTCGCAGCCGGAGCCCATGGCGATGATGATCTTGTCCGCATCCGCGGCGCCGACGTAATCGAACAGGTTCAGCTTGCGGCCGGTCTTGGCGGCGACGATATCCATGTATTTCTGCACGATGCCGGGGACGGCGTCATACAGCAGGTTGGTGGTTTCGCGGCCTTGGAAGTAGACGTCGGGGTTCTGGGCGGCCATCTTGGCGTAGGGGGCTTCCGGACGGAGAGCGCGGTTACGGAAACGTTCGATATGCTTCATATCGACCATTTCTTTCATTTCGCTGTAGTCGAGGACTTCAATCTTCTGGATTTCGTGGGAAGTACGGAATCCGTCGAAGTAGCTGAGGAACGGGATGTCACTTTCGAGCGTGGCGAGGTGGGCGACAAGCGCCAGGTCGTGGGTTTCCTGAATCGACGCTGCGGAAGTCATGGCGAAACCGGTGCCGCGGCAGGACATCACATCGGAGTGGTCGCCGAAGATCGACAGCGACTGGGCGGCCAATGCGCGGGCGGACACGTGGAACACGGTCGGGAGCATTTCACCGGCGATCTTGTACATGTTCGGGATCATCAGCAGCAGGCCCTGCGAGGCGGTGTAAGTGGTGGTGAGCGCGCCTGCGCTCAGCGACCCGTGCACGGCGCCGGCAGCCCCGGCTTCGGATTGCATTTCGGTAACGGTGACCACGTCGCCAAACATATTTACCTGACCCTGGCTGGCCCAGATGTCAGCGTACTCACCCATCGTTGAAGACGGGGTGATCGGGTAAATTGCCGCAACTTCGTTGAATGCGTACGCTACGTACGAAGCGGCGTAATTCCCATCGATGGTTATTTTTTTGGCCATGCTTAAACCTCCAGTTTTAAATGGCGTTGAAATATGTTCAAAATCTCAGTAAAAATAAAAGTACCATTTGAAACAATATCACAAAAATCAAAATTTTCAACTCATGAAATAGATACTTTTATATTTTTTGTCGTACAAATCAGGTCCGACCAATCGGCACGGCAAAATCACTTTATATTCCGTATGCTTTACTCCGCTTTTTTCCGGCGCATGCGGGCGGCGAACATGGCGTCGCAATCGCCGTCCCACGGGTAAATATGGAGCATGCCGCTGCATTCCCCGCCGGTCAGCGGATTGATGAATTTCTCCAATTCAAACTCCGGATCGGCGGCCAGGAACGCTTCGACGACGGCGGTGTTTTCCGGTTCACAGATGGAACAGGTCGCGTAGACCAGTATGCCGTCCGGCTTGACGCCGCCCGAGGCATGGCTCAGGATTTCCAGCTGGAGTTTGCTGATTTCGGCGATTTCGGCCTCGTCGGTGCTCCAGCGGGCGTCGGGATTGCGCCGCCAGGTGCCGGAACAACTGCATGGGGCATCGACCAGGACGCCGTCATAAACTTTCTGTTGTTTGGAACGCAGGGATTTGCCGTTCCATTCGCGGCATTCGATGTTGGGGAAGCCCGCGCGTTTGGCCCGGGTCCGCAGGTCATCAAGCTTGTAGGCGCGGATATCGGTGGCGACGACAGTACCTTTCTGTTTCATCTGGTCGGCCAGTTGCAGGGTTTTGCCGCCGGCTCCGGCGCAGGCGTCCCACCAGCGCTGGCCCGGTTTCGGCGCGCAGACCAGCCCGATCATCTGGGAGGCGAGGTCCTGCACTTCGAACATGCCCTTGCGGTATTCCTCGATTCCGTACAGGTTCACCTGAGGGCGGGCAATGCTGAGTGCATTGGGGAACGCCGGATTGGATTTAACGTTGAGCAGGTATTTCTCTTTCAGGTCGGCTGCCAGGCGGACGGGGTCGGCATTGTTTTGCACGCGCAGCCACATCGGGGGGCGGCGCTGGAACCAGAGGGCCAGTTTTTCCGCCTTGATATCGGCGGGCAGGTACTTGGGGAACCATTCGGGAACGAGGTCGAAAGGCGTAAGTTTCAGCGATTTGAGGGCTTTGCGGCGCAGGGCGGCGCGGACCAGTCCCAGGATTCGCCAGCCGTCGAGGCCGTCGGAACCTTTGCCGGTCACGACGAGGTCGTTGACTTCGGATTGGCGCAGGCCGAGTTCACGCATCCAGATGACGGCGACTTCCGGCAATTCGCGTTTTTCCATGACCATCGCGGTCAGCAGGAGCGCGGCGGCGCCGTTGTAGGAAATTTCCGGGACTTCGCTTTCCAGAACTTCAAGTTCCTCCCGGTCAAAGAGTTTGCGTATGGCTCCCCACCAGCGGAAGACGGCGAAGACCGCTTCGCTGAGGAGCTTCCGGTCGCGCGAACCGTACTGTTTGTTGTTGCGCAGAAAGCTGTTCAGGGTCCGGTCGGCCGGGCGTTTATGGACAAAGACGGCCTCCATCACTTCCTGGAGAGCGTCGCGGCAGGCCCGGGCCTGAGCTTCAAGTTTCGACATTGACATTTTCTGTTCGTTCATGTATCATCCTTCGCAGTGGGTTCGCGTAAATCGTGTAAAAATTATAATCTACTTCCTTATAATCTACTCCCTTGAACGAAATAAGCCAAATCGTAAACGCAAAAAAGTAAAGAGTTATTGTAATCGCGGCAAAACGGAATTATATTTCTTTCCATGCAGTTTTCATGAAGGAATGCCAGATGGGGATCTTGAAAAAATTTTTGGTCGCCGCCGCCCTGCTGTTCTGTTGCCGGATGCTGCCGGGCGCGGATGAACCGTTGCGGAAAATTGTGTTGCTGACCAGTTGGCAGCAGCAGGCGCAGTTCGCCGGTTTTTATATGGCGCAGGAGCTCGGCTTCTACCGTGACCTGGGCGCGACGCTTGAAATTCGCCACCGCGGCATCCACGACGACCCCGTCAAACTGCTGGAAAGCGGACAGGCGGATGTAATCGTGGCGTCTCTGGCGGAAGGAATCACACTGCACGACCGTAACCCGGATGTGATCAATATCGGACAGATGTTCCAGCAGTCTTCCGCCGTGATCGTGACCCGGGCGGAAAAAGGAATCCGCCGGATCGAGGACCTGAACGGCAAGCGCATGGCGGTCTGCCCCGGCAATTTTTCGTTCCGGGCCGAACTTTTCTGCAAAGAATACGGATTGAACATGGAAATCATTCACACGATGAATGTGGATGAGGTTTTCCTGTGGGGGATCGCCGATGCGGCGTTTATGATGCACTACCACGAATACGTCCTGTTGCTGATGAGCGGGATGAAGCCGAAAGACCTGAATGTGCTGTATCTCAAAGATTCCGGTATGGACCTGCCGGACGACGGCATTTACTGCCTGAAGGGGCGTTTCAATCAGTCGCGCAGTTTCTGGTACAAGTTCAATCTGGCTACCGTTCGCGGCTGGCAGCAGGCATTGGAGGAGGAAACACGGACGTTGGCGGTGATCCGGAATGTCTGCGCGAGTGCCGGGGTTCCCTTTTCCCTGCCGCTTCAGCGCTGGATGATCCGGCAGTTGAACGACACCATCCAAACGCCGCAATTGGAACGGACCGCCGGCGTCCTGGACAAAGAATCGTTTGATGAAACGGCGGGCCTGCTGTTCAAACATGGGTTGATCCGTAAGATACCGGAATACCGGGAGTTTTACCGCGGGCCGCTGAGCACTAAAAAATTCAGACAGGAGCCGCCGGACAATGAATAAACGCCGTATTTTCATTTTTCCCGCCATGCTGGTGATCGGGGTGGCGGTGGCGGGCGGGGCTGCGTTTTTCAGCATCCAGGCCTCCAACGAACTGTATGCTTACCAGGATCAGAAAAATCTGGAAAACAGCGTGCGGATCAGCATTTATCTGAATCAACGCCTGCAGATGGTTGAAGACGTGGCCGAAGCCAACGGCCGGGCCCTTGAAAATATGCCGGTCCTGACCCGGGAGGCGATAACGGAACGGCTGGAGCAGTCGCTCCGGCATGCCGCCGGCAGGGAATTGGGGATTTATGCCATGGCGGTCGCCCTGGAACCGGATATCCTGCCGGGCGACTCCGAAGGCACCATGTTTTTCGCCCGTTCGAGCAAGAGAGATGAACCGGCGATTTACAAAAACGGGGAATACCACTACTTCAATTTCCCCTGGTATTGCGTACCGAAATATCTGAAACAGACCATCTGGTCGGAGCCGTATTTCGACTCCGGCGCCGGCGAAATGCTGATGACGACCTGTTCAATGCCGTTTTACCGTCTTGTGGATGGACAGAAACAGTTTGCCGGGGTGGCCACCGCGGATATCACGCTGACGCAATTGCAGCGTTTTCTGAATACCCGGCAGGAGCATAATTTCAAATACATGTTCATGGTGTCTAAATTCGGGCGGCTGCTGTCGAGCCCGGATATCTCCAAGGCCATGACCGAAACCATTTATTCCATCGCCTATGACCGGAACAAAGTTAAAATGGGCGAACAGTTTCGGCGTGATATCGAGGCGGGTGTTTCTGGCGTGATCCGGATCGAATATCCGGTTCTCGGAGTCCGCAAGGGAAACCTGTATTATGTGCCGCTGGCGGCTAATGAATGGTCGTTGGTGATGATCCACGACCTGAAAACCCATCAACAGTATACCCGGAACATCACCTTTCTGTCGATTTTCGTCGGACTGGGATTTTTCGGAGTCCTTATGACCGTAACCATCCTGGTCAGCCGCAGGCTGCCGGGGAAAAACACAAAAAAGAAGGTGCGAGTAACATGATGAAACACGTTATTGCCGTCGCGGTCCTGCTGACCGTCGCCATCCAGTCGTTCGGGCATTGCGAAGTTCCCTGCGGAATCTATGATGATCAGGCCAGGGTCCGGCTGATGTACGAGCATATCGCCACCATCGCCAAAAGCATGGTCGAGATCGACAAACTTTCCAAGGCCGCTCCGGTCAACTATAATCAGTTGGTGCGCTGGATTACGACCAAGGACAACCATGCCGATCAGTTCCAGCACATTGTCAGTCAGTATTTCATGACCCAGCGCCTGATTCCGGCCAAACCCGGAGACAAAGCCTACCAGAAATACATCACGGAACTGACGTTGATGCATGAACTGTTAGTCAACGCCATGAAGTGCAAACAGAACATCGATCCCAAAATTCCGGAAGCGATGCGCGAAACGCTTCATCAATTCGAACACAGCTACTTTCCCGATCATAAACATTGACGGGGAACGAAGGCGGGGGAGCGGAACCGTGTTGACACGGTTCCGCTTTTTTTATGCACGCATGCCAGGCTGACATAAAAAAAGATCCGCCCGAAAGAGCGGATCTTTGACTTTTCTTGAACTCTCCAGCCGGTATTATTTGGCTGCGGGCAGGGGCAGGATGGCGCCGCTGCCGGGCACTATCGGAGTCCTGGCATTCGGCAATTGAGTGCTGCCCTGAGCCGCGGCCTCCTGCGCCAGTCGGTCCTGGAGGATCGCGCCCAGCGCCGGCGGGAAGCTCTTCATGCAGAATTCCACGATGGATTGTTTCATCTGGGCATAGGACGGGAGTCCGACGCGTTCTTCAATGCCATCCACTGCTTTCATGTAGCTGTTATACAGGTAGCGCGCCATGCGTTCATGGGCGATGGCCGATTCATCGTCGCCCAGTGCCAGATACAGGCAGCTCTGGTAAATCAGGCCGCTGATCTGGTCGGTCGCCTGCTTGACGCTGGCGTCGCGGACGTCTTCGGCCCATTCCTTCATCACGAATTCATCCAGCGGCAGACGATGCGCGCCCGGTTCTTCTTTACGCAATTTGGCGTAAAATTCGGCGGCCTTTTTCATGTTGCCGTAGTTGTAGAGCAATGAAATGGCGTCTTTGTAGAAGTTGATCTTTGCCGAACGGAAACTGGATTGCTGATCATTCTGTTCCCAGGCGTCCTGATAGGCTTTTTCCACGGCGTTCACAACGTTGAAGTTCGGCACCATGATGATGTTTGAGTAATTGTCCTTGTCGAGCCAGAGGATGCGCCCGGATTGGAATGCGTTGCTCAACGCCTGGGTGATCATGCGTTCACAGGAGAGGTCCCGGTGCCCGATCGTCATTTCCAGCCCTTTGGTGGCCCAGTAAACCGCCTGGGATTCCGGCAGGCGCCAGTCGAGTTTGCCGTATTTTTCATTGATCTGATTGATCAGGTCGGCGTCAAGGCGGTATTCCCGCATCAGCCATTGACGGCGGAGGTAGTGGTCCAGGTCGATATGGAGGTTTTCCTCCGCCAGCAGACGGGTCAGTTCTTCCGGGACTTTGCCGCCGTCGGCGACAAACTGCCGGTAGAGCGCTTCCAGATTGGCGAAACCGGCTCCGGTCAGGGCCTTCCAGAAAGGGCTTGTCTGCGGATGGAGTTTTTTGAACGCGGCCTCATCTTTCGGGGCTTTGATATATTTTGCCCAGTCGGGGTTGTCGCCGATGATCCTGCCGACCTCAAGCGCGAGGCGGTTTTTGTAATACTTGTTGGCGTCGTCCAGCACGTTCCCCATTTTGTGCATGAAAATCCAGCCGAGTTCTTTGTAGATGACCGGATCGTTGGGGTTGTAGTCGATGGCTTTGTCGCGGATCAGGCGGATGCCTTCCATGACCCAGCGCCAGCGGTCTTCCGGCAGCGAACAGGTTACGGAAATATTGTACGCCATATTCCAGGCCAGATAGGCCGTGGCTCCGGAAAAACGCGGCTGCAGTTCGGTGATCCAGTTTGCCAGCTGGACCATTTCAAAATAATTTCCGGAATCCTGCAGCGACGCGGCTCGCAGCCACAGAACGTCCGCCAGAATGCCGCGGAAACTGCCGAGCGCCATGGTTGTGAAAACCACCATCGGCGGGGCGTTGCTGATCTGCCCGGTGGCGTGCAGATGATGTGCTTTGATGATTGTATTGAGCCGGTCGCTGGTCGAATTCAGGGCGATGGACAAAATGCCCGTGACTGCCACCAGCGACAGGATCAATACCAGATTTCTTAATTTATTGTTCATTTTCTGATTACCAGTCCCAGTTCTCTGCGTCTATACAAAAACATTCCAAGCAGGAAAAACGGCACGCCCCGCAGAATAAAATACTGCAGGAAAATCATCCCGATCACCGAAAATTCAATCAATTCTCCACCCGCTACGAAATACGATATGTCGAATGCCTGCAGGGGAATGATGAACAACAACAGAATCTTGCCCATATACGACCCCACATAATCCGCCGCCCCGCTGAAATAGGTAGTGCCGCTCAGCAGCACCGCCAGGCTTCCCGAAATAATGTACGAAATAACCAGGAACACCGCCGTCGGCATACTCAATACCGACGCCGCCGCGCAACCCAGCCCGGCCATGATCAGCAACTGGATGAACACGACCAGCACCGCCCGGAAGTAATTGTCCGTAAAGCTGCCGGCGCTGATCAGGACTTTCGGCCCGTCGCCAAGCTGGAAAAACATGGTTTCCCGGCTCGGGTCGAAGTTCTGGAATGCGACCAGCATTTCGCCGTTCGGGCTGATGAGCTCGGTGTTCAGCAAACGCTCATGGAATTCCCCGGACATGATCTGTTCCGGCGCCTGAGTGGTCGGGTATGGAGAGAAATTATATTTTTTCTCTTTAATTTCTTTCTGTTCGGTAATGTTTTTCGTGCCGGTTTCCTCCTCCGCAGGGAAGGGGATGCCGACAATCCAGAGGCCGCTGGAGGCCCGCTGTTCATTGCCGCCGATCTTGGCGACATAAAAACGGAACCGCAGAAAAACCGGCCCCTTGTAGTCTGTCGGGAGATTTTTATACTGCCATTCCCGGGCCCCGCCGTACGGAATCTGGGAATAACTGCCGACGATTTCCCGTTTGATGTCCTGATACATCTGGTCCTGCGCCATCTGAGACTCGTCCACCGCACGGCCGCTGCGTTTGTTCACTTCGATGCGGCGTGCCAGTTCCCTGCGCGCCAGCTCGTCCATATTCGGCTGGACCGGGTAATAGACGCGCCGGGCGACCATGACCTCGTTCTGAATCCGCTGCCGCTCCGCTGCCGAAAATTCCTGGCGGTGGTATTGGTACTGGACGATGAAATAAATCGTCAGCGACGCAACCAGCAGGAGCACCAGGTGAATCAATACGATCCCCGCCCACTTGCCGAGCCAGATGGTGACTCGCGAAATGGACTTGGTGGCTACCATGTGAAGCTGATAGGTTTCCGTGTCGCGCGACATGATGAAGCAACCCAGCCACACCGAGGACAGCGACAGGACGAAACCCGTCACCGCCAGGCTGTATTTCAGGGAAATCTGAATATAACCCTGCGCCGTTCCGTCGCCGCTGATCGTGGCGGGAAGGGCGACGATACAGACCAGCAGGACCAGCAGCAGCAACTGGAAAATATTGGATCTGACCGCCGTTTTCAGTGTCAGTCGCACAATTCCTAAAAATGGCACCATATGTATTCTCTCAGTTAAGCCGTCATTTTCCGGACAGCAGATCTTTTAATTTATCATTGGCTTCGGCGAGTTTTTCCGCCGCCTGGTGGGCGGCGGGTTCGGGCTCGGCTTTTGCCGGGGCTTCCGCAGTCAGCTTCTTCAGGCGGATGTTGTCCGCCTCCAGTTCGGCGCGGGAGGTTTCAGCGGGCTCCGGAATGGCCGGTCTGGCTTCCGGTACGGCTTCGCCTTTCGTCAATGTCTGGAGGAGCGAATCCTTGTCGTCGTTCAGATAGCCGGCGATCTGACCGCCGCTGACGACCCCGGCCGTTTCCACACTGTCGCGGCGGGCCGAGGCGATGACCTCCAGGAAGAACTCCTCGAGGCTCTTACGCGGATGGTCCACCTGAAATTCTTCGCTCGAACCGAAATTTTCGCGCAAAATCTTCAGGACCTTGGCGGTGACTTCCGGGGAAAGCTGCGGAGTGGTGATCCGGCTGGCGTCGGTAATGGTCAGGAGTTCGTTCAGGGTGCCTTCGGCGCGGATTTTGCCGCCGTACATGATCATGACCCGGTCGCAGATGTCTTCGACGTCACTGAGCATATGGCTGGTCACGATGACGGTTTTGCCGCGTTTTTTCAGGTGCAGGATCAGGTCTTTCACTTCTTTGCAGCCGAGCGGGTCGAGCCCGGAAGTCGGTTCGTCGAGGATCAGCAGCGCCGGGTCGTTGATCATGGCCTGGGCCAGACCGATGCGGCGCGCCATGCCTTTGGAGAATTCCCCGACGCGCCGGCGCTTGGCGTGGCTCAAGCCCACCATTTCGAGCAACTGTTCGGTACGGAGTCTGCGCTCCGCCGCAGACAGGCCGAACAACGCCCCGAAAAAGTCGAGCGTTTCACTCGCCGTCAGGTATTTGTACAGATAAGACTCTTCCGGCAGGTAGCCGATTTCCCGCTTGGTATCCACCGCCCGGGGCGAACGCCCGAGGACCGACAGCGTACCGGCGGTGGGGTAAAGAAGCCCCAGCAGCATTTTGACGGTGGTGGATTTGCCGGAACCGTTCGGCCCGAGCAGGCCGATGACCTCGCCGGGATAGACGTTGAAGTCAATGTCCACCACCGCTTTGGCCTTTGGCCTGCCCCAGAAATCCCGGAATATCTTGGTCAGTCCGACCGCACTGGCGACCGGCGGGTTATTTTCTTTTGTCATCATCTGATCTCATCCCGTTAATGATTATAACTGTTCCGGAGAACGGTCAAGTGTTATCTCTTCGCCGCTCCGCACCAGGCGTGCGCTGTTGAAGATAATCAGAATCGTGCTGAGCGTATGCAGCACGGCCGCCGCCACCGGCGTCAGCAGCCCGAGCAGGGCCATGATCATCCCGCCGACCACAAAGAGGAAGCCGACGAAGACGTTCTGATTCATGATCACGCACATCTTGCGCGACAGGGACACCAGCGCCGGGATACGGCGCAGGTCGTTGGTCATCAGCGCGATCGAGGCGCTGTTGATGGCGACGTCGCTGCCGATGGCTCCCATCGCGATCCCGAGGTCGCCCGCCGCCAGCGCCGGGGCGTCGTTCACGCCGTCGCCGACCACGGCCACAATCGAGTTCTTGGATGCGTTTTTCACGAATTCGACCTTGCCTTCCGGCAGGCATTCGCTGCGGTATTCATCGATATGAATCTGGGCAGCCACGGCTTCGGCCACCGATTCGCGGTCCCCGGTGACCATGGCGCAATGGCGGATGCCGAGCTCGCGCAGGTTGGCGATCATCTGAGGCGCTTCGTCGCGCAGTTTATCGCGCAGGCCGATCCAGCCGATCAGTTTGCCCTCACACGCCACATAAACGATACTCATGTTGGCGGTTTCTTCCGTTTCCGCCGGAATGGCGAAGCCGAGAGTTTCCAGCCAGCTGGCGCGCCCGATCTGGCATTTGCGCCCCGCAACCGTGGCGCTGACGCCTTTGCCGTGGATTTCTTCGAAGTCGGCGGTTTCGAGCATATTAAGTTCCGCCTCGGCGGCCAGGCGCTGCATGGCCTTGCCGGTCGGGTGGTTGCTGTACTGTTCGGCGCTTGCCGCGACGGACAGCAGTTCAGCCGGTTCGGTGCCTTCAAACGGATTCAGGCGGACCACCGACAGCAGGCCGTTGGTCAGCGTTCCGGTTTTGTCGAAGACGAACGTACGGATTTTGGACGCCAGTTCAAGGTGCGCCACGTTTTTGATCAGGATGCCCAGCCGGGCGGCGGCGGCTACCGCCGCGACAACCGCGGTCGGGGTTGCCAGAACCACGGCACACGGACAGGCGATCACCATCAGGGTGATGACCTGGCTCATATTGCCGTGGGAGAACCACCAGGTCACGGCGGCAAGCATCAGCACTGCCGGCGTGTAGTAACTGGCGTAACGGTCGATAATACGGACGATCGGAGTTTTGGAGCCTTCGGCGGCCAGGATCATTTCCTTGACTTTGCCGAGCGTGGTGTCTTCGCCGACCTTGGTCACCCGGATTTCCACGCCGCCGGTCAGGTTCTGGGTACCGGCGTAAACGTCTTCGCCCACGGCTTTGTCCACCGGTACCGATTCCCCGGTGATCGAGGCCTGGTTCACGGTGCTTTCGCCTTTGATGATCGTACCGTCCACCGGGAAATTGTCGCCGGCGCGGACCCGGACGATGTCGCCGACCAGGAGGTCGGTGGCTTCGATGTCGCTTTCCACCCCGCCGCGGACGACGTGGGCAGTGCTGGGCGTGAGCTTGATCAGTTCTTCGATCGAACGCTGCGCGCCGCTGGCGGTACGGGTTTCGATGATGATCGTCAGCAGCAGGAAGAACGCGATGAGCCCGGCGGTCTGGAAGTCGCCGCCGGCGATGGCCGCGAGGATGGCCAGCGCCACCAGTTCATTCATGTAGACTTTGCCTTTCCACAGGTCCTTGATGGCGGTCCAAATGATCGGCATGGCCAGGATGACGGCGCCGGCGAGGGCGCTGTATTCGGACGCCAGCTCGTAGTTGGGCAGGAATTTGTCCAGCAGGAACGAGTTCAGGGTGAAACAACCGCCGAGCAGGGCAAAACTCAGCCGTCCCATGGAACGGTCATGCCCGGTACCGTCGGAAACCTCTCCGCAGGTGGGGCAGGTGAAGCCTTTGGCGTGTTTGTGTTCGTGCTTATGCGGTTTCTGCGCGGGTTTCTGGTCACAGCCGTGTTCATGGTCGTGATCGTGGCCGCAGGCGCAGGAGGGCTGGGCGTTGTTGGTCATAATATGTTCAGCCATGATTAACGTACCTCGCTTTCTGTTTTCGCCTTGGGCTTGCGCGGTTCCGGATTCAGCTGAATGCGGACCTGACGGCGTTTGTCGCCGTTGTTGTTGTCGCCCACAACGTATTTGTCGTCCACGTGGCTGAGCACGTTGATCAGCATGCTGCTGTACAGTGCGGTCAGTACCGTGTCCGGGTTTTCCTTGTACTGTTCGTAGATGCTCTTGAAATACGCGCTCTCGGCTTCGAGCTGGGCCACGGTCCGGATCCGGTAGGCTTCGGCGTCGGCCAGAATCTGGCGGACTTTGGCCTGGGTGGTGGTTTCGATATTCACCCGGTACTCGCGCGCCTTTTCGATCTCGGTGCTGCGGATCTGGTTGGCCTCGGTCACTTCGCTGAAGGCGCGGCGGGTGCCGGCCGGAGGCGAAGCCTGCTTCAGAATCACGTTGTTGACTTCGATCCCGAGCTCCAGGGCAGTAACCAGGTTGATGAAGCGCTGCTGGATTTCCGTCGAATAATCCCGGTTGTTATTGAGAAGCTGGTCCGCTTTTTTGGAGGCGCTGACGCTGATCACGACACTGCGCAGCAGGTCGGCGATCATGGTCCGCGGTCCGCGGAGTCCCTGATCCATCCGGGTCACGGGGTCAAATTGAGTGGTATCGGAATCCAGCGGATTGACGGGACCGAGAATGGTCTCATAATACTTGAGCGGGTTGGTTACCCGGTATTCGACCGACCAGGCCGTGTGGACGATATTGGCGTCGCCCGAGAGGAGATAGGCGTCGGAACCCGGTACCAGCGGACTGCCTTCGGGCAGCATGTCGGGATTCTGCATCCGGGACGCCGTGATCGATTCGAAGTTTACATCCACCATCTGCGGACTGGTCTTGATGTAGACGAATGAATAGATCGGGGAGGGCGGATACCAGTGCCACCCCTCCATGTGGGTTTCCTGATATTTACCGAAACGCATCACCAGCGCCGCCTGTTGGGGCGGCACGGAACAAAGCCCGCTGGCGCCGATGTAGTAGCAGAGCATGACTACAATAAGCAGAACCATGGCGAAGAACATGAACTTGGCCATATGGACCAGGGCTTTCAGCCCCTGGTCGTATGTGCCGCCCGGTTCCACGCTGTGGTTTTTTCTTTCTTCGATTAAGTTGTCCATAAGAAACTGGCCTCCGGCGGTTACTGTTTGGCGGCTTTGGGCTGTTCGAGAGAGTCGGAGTTTACCTTCAGCACGTCAAAGGGAGCAGTGTTGGTGTCGAGGATCAAGGTGGTCTTGTCCTTCATGACTCTGCGCAGGGCTTCAAGCTTGCGCAGGAAAGACGCCAGTTGGGGGTCCTGCTTGAACGCGGCATAGAACTGGGCGGCTTCGGCATCGCCTTTGGCGCGGATTTTGTGAGCTTCGGCTTCGGCTTCGGCGAGGACGTTGCTGGCCTTGGTGTCGGCGTTGGTACGGATGATTTTGGCTTCGCTTTCGCCCTGTGAACGGTAGATGGCGGCTTCCGCCTGGCGTTCGCTCTTCATGCGCTCGAAAACCCCGGTCGTCACCGATTCCGGAATGTTGATGGCTTTGATGCCGACCATTTTGATCTCCAGGCCATAAGTGGCGGTGATCTTGCTGAGGTGTTCGGTCATCTCTTTTTCCATCAGGGTGAGCTGCATCTTTTCGGGGTCAACGTTGACCAGTTGATTGAAGTTGTAGCGACCGAACGTTTCCGTTTTCGTGCTGCGCATCCAGGTGTTGAGGTTTTCTTCGGCGCTGGTGATATCGACCAGTTTCCGGTAGAACGTGACCGGGTCTTTGATGCGGTAGATCGCGAAGATGGCGGCGATCACGTTGTGCTTGTCCTTGGTCATGGTTTCTTCCAGCTGACCGACGTTGCCGTCGAAAATCCGGAAGCGGTTGTCGAATTTGACGATCTTCTGGATCGGATACGGCCAGCGGAAGTGCCAGCCCGGCCCGACCGGGGTGTCGGACACTTTGGAGGTGGTTACAACCAGAGCGGTTTCGCGTTCTTCCACCTGATACGAAAAGATGATGGTTAAAAAGATGGCCGCGACAATCAGGCCGAGGATAATTGTTGCCCACGGCTTTTTAGAAGTTACGTTTTCGGCGTCTGTGCTCATTTTACAGGCTCCCTTGTGTTTGTTATATGATTACCAAATTACTAATTATCTCATGAGTTGGTCCAGATCGGTGTCGATCAGGTCCAACTGGCTCTTGCGTTCGAAATTGAACTCATACACTTCATATTCAAGCGAGGAACTCAGGATGTATTTGCGGACATCCTGTATATTCTGCTCGAGCATCTCCAGATAAGACCTGAGCATGAAGTACTGGGGCAGAATCCTGTAGGCGCCCAACTGACGCTCGAAACGCGCGCTTTCGGCCTGGGCCACCGTCTTGGTGTAGAAGGCGTAGGAAGTGGCTTCGGAGATCAGGCGGGCTTGTTCCGAGAGCGATTCCGGCAGGACCCGGTTGGCGTAGGCTTTGGCCTTGTAGATTTCGGTTTCCTTTTCTTCCATGGCGGAGAGCACTTTCTGGAATTCCGGCGCGATGCCTTCCGGCGGATGGGCGTCGTGGATGTTGACGCGGACGATTTCAATGCCGAGCTCCAGCCGGTCCGCCTCGTTCTGGATCATTTTGTGCAGATCCCGGGCCGCCTGGGTCCGTCCGCCGGACATGATATCGAAGATCGATACGCTGGCGAAGTATTTGGCGGCAACCTGTTCGCCGATGTCTTTCAGGAACGCGGCCGCGTCTTCGTTGCGGAACGCGAAATCATAGAGCTGGTCCAACTTGATCCGGTATTGGACCGGGATGCTGCTGGTCAACTGGGAAACAGGTGCCGAGCTCTTGTCGTCGGTGGGGGACGCCACCAGATATTTGACCTCGGAGCCATAGTGGACCTTGCCCCATACCACGGTGTCGGGGCGGGTCTGTTTGCCGTCTTCGGTGATCATCGAGGCGCCGATGAAGATCTGGTGGATCTCATCGGTGGAGTAGGTGAGGATTTTGCCGAAGGGATAAGGCAGTTTGAAATAGATGCCGGAGGTCAGCGGCTGGGTTTTGTTCGTGACTTCGCCGAAGCGCATGCGGAAACCCACCTGATTCGGGCCGACTTCGGCGATACAGGTGAACAGCCAGATGATGACGAACCACGCGATCAGCAGCGGGAACAGCGCTCTTTCCAGAAAACCGTAAACCCAGGTGCCGGACACTTTGAACCCGAACTGATAGTCGAGCATGTTGGCGATATTGCGGGCCACGCCGCCGGGCTCGGTGAAAAGGGCGAGGATGCGGCTTTCGAATACCGGACGCGGCATTTCCAGCGAACGCGGACGGTAGAATTCGGAAATGAAATTGAATGCCAGTTCACACCCCAGTACAATATAGGAGATATAGACGATCCGGGTGAAAATCTGGTTCGGCTGCGGTATTTTGTAGTAATAGTACAGTCCGCCGATCATTGCCAGCGCCGCCACGACGAACGCGGCGATCATCCATGCCCCCACCGGCCTCAGCCAGCGGTAGACCGGTTCCTTGGACTGTCCGATGAAGAACGCCCCGAACAGCAAACTGAACAGCATGAACACCAGCGACACCACGACGGTGTACATGGCATCCACCGGAATCGGCGTGACTCCGGTCTGCCGCCCCCCCCACATCCGGGAGAATGAAAACAAAATTGCGGCGATCAGGATCATCCCGAGGGCCGCAATGACATAGGGTCCGTATTTCTTGAAGTTTCGGAACGCTCGACCGGCGGTGAAACGCACGTCTTCGTTGACGTTGAACGCGGAAATGTTTTCCTTGCGTTTCTCCAGGTTGGCTTTTTCCTCTTCTTCCATATAGGCGCTTTTGGCCATGTTGCCGTAAATCGCCGCTGCGATGGAGTACAGCGTGGCTACTGCAAACGGCACCACAATCAGGGCGAAGATGTCGCTTCCCGCCCACGCCCCGTATTTCGACCAGGTCGAAATCCCCAGCACGATCACGACGACCATTCCGATCAGACTCAAGACGCCCCCGATGATTGAGAGCTTCATCAGCGTCCCCGATTTCTCGTAGTACTCGCGCAGCCTCTTGTTGTTTTCCATTGGTTCCTCTAGGTTATTAGTTACATTTCATTAACATTATTTCAATATAATATACGATACTTTGTTTAAAAACAAATCGGTTGTTTAAAAAAAGTCGTCAATATTCAGACAAGCCCCCTTCCGGCAATTATCGTTGAAGACACGGCTTTCGATGAAAATGTTCCATCCGAAACGATGAAAAAACAAAAATAATGAAAATTCACGTATGGGGTTCATAAATTTCAGAAACAACCGCTGAACGCCAGATCACTGTAACGTTCGGCAAGCGGGTTGCGGCGGGGATTACCCGACCCCGGCAGCAATTCCGGGATATCGGGGAGGACTCCGAGTTCGAACTCCTCCAGCCGGAGAGCCAGTTCGCGATAACGGGCGCACAACCCGCCAAGGCGTACCTGAATGGTTTCCAGTCCGTTGAGTTTGTAACAGGAACGCCACTGTTCCCGGAAGCCGCGCTGGAATTCGTCGTAGAGCGCGATCAGCGCCGGAATGTCATGCTCGCGGATTTTCCGCAGTCCGGCGGCGTCGCCGTTCCGGTAAGCGCTTTCGAGCTCCGCCGTCAGGCGGACTTTGGTCAGGAGCAGCGTGCCGGTTTGATGGAAATAACTTTCCGGAGGCAGTCCGGAGAGCGCCGCGTCGAGGCGGCCGGTGAAGTCCGTTCGGAGTGCTTCCCGGTCAAGGCCAAGGCTGCGCCAGCCTTTTTTCAGGAGGGGGTCGTCCCATAACACCACGGAAAGGGTGCCGACACCGTTTTCGCGGTTCGGGAGTTCGACGTTCATGGACGACGCCAGCATGGTTTCACGGTAGGACGGCAATTTGAGCGCCCGGCTGAGCCGTTCGAGGCGTTCGTCGTCCGCGGGCTGTCCGTGGGCAAGTTCCGCGCCCCACAACAGGCCGGAATAAACGGTCGGGAAATTGCAGTAGGCGCCGTTGTCGCCCCACAGGGTGAAGAAAAATTCTTCGAGTTGGTTTTTGCGGCAGGATTCCAGGCACGGCAATACCCGCTCCACGCTGCGGCCGTGGTCGTAAAACAGCCGGTACCAGGTCCACAGACCGGAGCCCATGACCGGTTCTTTGCCGAGGCCGCGGTGAAGTTCGATCATTTTATCATAGAACTCGCAATCCAGGTGGTAATAATCCCAGTATACGAGTTTGCTGGCGGCCGGAATCGCGGCGCGGACATCGGCGGGGATGTCCGCGTCCAGATCATAGTAGTCATGGGTTTTGCTGCCCATGCGGAAATACATGTCGGACCAGAGCATCGGCTCGAAGCCGAATTCGGCGCAGATGGCGCTTACTTTGCTCAGATGACGGTTGAAAATCTCGAAATTGCTCTGGTAGCCGTTGCGGTCCAGGAATTTGCCGCGCCCGAGGTCGTGGGCTTCGTCCATGCCGATATGGATTCGCCGGGAACGGCAGTTTTCAGCCCAGAAACGAAGCATCTGACGGATCAGGTAGTAGGTTTTTTCATCATCCACCAGCAGGATTCCCGGTGTGTCGCGGTATTCGGCGCCGCCGCAGGAGCGGAGAAAAACCTCCAGATGCCCCAGCGTCTGGATACAGCCGCAAAGTTCGATGCCGAGAACGGCGGCGTAACCGTCCAGTTCGCGGATTTCGGCGGCGGAATACGCGCCGCGCAGAATGCCGAAGGCCGGTTCGGAATCGAGTTCGTAGGTGTCTTCGGTATAAAGCATGACCTGATTATAGCCCATCAGGGCCAGGCGGCGCAGCATGGATTTGGCGTAATCGACCGTCATGACCGCATTGCGGGAACAATCGACCATGATGCCGAAAGTTTTGAAGTCACAGCGGTCCGAGGATGCTTCCAGCTCCGCCAGTGCCTGTCCCACGCCGCGCAGAGCCCCGGAAATCGAACTCCAGTCGATCTGGTAGATGCCGTCGGAACAGGTGATTCCCGGCGTTTGAGTCCGGGTGAACGAAAGATTGGGCTGTTCCCCCTCGCTGATCGGATACTCGCTGCCGAGCAACTCCAGGGCGGCAATCAATTCCGGCGAGGTCTGCCGGCAATTCCAGGTCAGTGCATTCATGGACATCATCCTTCCCTTAACGATATTTGACAGATACGGCTTCGTACCGTATTGAAAACCCGTATTTTCGCTACGTGGGAGAATATACTATGACGTAAGGCGCTTGTCAATAGCAGTATGACTGAATCATTGGACAGAAAGCAGGCGATGGCTGTCTGGTTCATTTCGGGTTCCGGAATTTCCGCCGTATCCTTTTTCTTTTGGAGAAAATCTTTATTTTCACCATGATTTCAGCAGGAGAAAAAGAAAATTGTCAACAATTTTAAATCAAACTATTGACAAATTTTCGAGACATGTTATAATTATAAATAACAGACAGGATTTACACCGCAGTATGAAGACGATGGAAATAGAAAAACAACCGGCGGGACTTATCGCCCTGCAGCGTTTGATCGATAAACTCAAGCGCGGCGATTTCGAGCCGGGGCAGCCGATCCGGGAATCGGTGCTGGCCGATGAATTCGGGTTGAGCCGCAATGCCGTGCGTGAAGCGCTGAACCAGATCGTCGGCTGGGATATTTTCGAATACATCCCTTATTGCGGCTACCGGCTGCGCAAATTCACCCTGCACGATTTTTTGGAATGGCGCGAAATGCGCGAAGCCATCGAACCCATCGCCGCCCGCCGCCTGGCCGAACTCCGCCCGCCGAAAGTGATCCGGATGCTCGAAAAATACCTGAAGGAATTCGAAGCGGAAGCCGCGTCCGGACACTGCGACAACCGGAAATTGAATATACTGGACCTGAATTTCCATCTGGCGGTGGTGGAGAACAGCGGCAACCGCCGTTTCAATCACATGCAGATGATCGGCTATTTTATCGCGCTGTTTTTCTGCAACAAGACGGAGGCGTCCGAATTGACGCTTCGCATCCCGAACAGTACAAACCAGTTTTTATCGCCGGGCTTTACGGAAAAAGACTATTTCGAATTGAACCTGAAACTGACGATCGACAAACACCGGGAAATGTTCGAGCACATCCGAAACGGGCGCGGGGCCGAAGCCGAAGCCAGTTTCCGCGAGCACACCGGCGGACAGGTGCGCAATTTGAAGCAGGTCATCAGCCACCTGCATAAAGATGAAACCAAAACGTTACTGAAATACCTATAAAACAACCGCTAAGGAAAGGATTCAGAAAATGATGATCAATGACCGAAAATTTTTTACGCTTATCGAGCTTCTGGTAGTGATTGCAATTATTGCGATTCTGGCGGCGATGCTGCTGCCGGCCCTGAATGCCGCCCGTGAAAAAGCCAAAGCCGTGAACTGTATGAATAACCTGAAGCAAATGGCAATTGCCGTCCACAGCTATGCCGATACCAATGGGGGGCGTCTCCCTCCGGTCGGTTCGTGGGGCGGGCAGCCCTACAGCGTCTCTCCCCGCTGGGACGGGATGCTGGGACTGCAATTGGGGGGCGTGGTCTGGCCGGATATCGGGGGGCGGCGTTTCTTCCTCTGTCCGAGCGTTCCGGTTTCAGCGACAATTGCGTTCAACCATTTGGTTTACAATCAGGTTTTCGCCAATACTTCGCTGGACAAAATACGTGATATCAGCAACATCCCTGTTCTGATGGAATGTTATGAGGCCGGTGAACTGTTCAAAGGTGCGGCCAACTTCGGGAGCGGGCTCAAAACACTGCTGAATACGCCTGCGTTATTCAAACGTAACCACAACAAGGGGTTCAATGTTCTTTTCGGGGATGGTCATGTTAATTGGATCAACGATGTGGAATCGCTGAACTTTTCAAATTAATCGAAGGAACGATGATGAGAATATGTCTGCTTTTATTGCTGGGGTTTGTGGTTGAAATGGCTGCGGGGGTGAACCCGATGCAGCCGGTCCCGCAACATTTTGCGTCCTTGAATGAACACTTTTCCATCGGGCAGGAATTCATCCCCCTGGAGCCGGAAATCACGGCCGTATCCGTTTATCTGCGGGCGCCGCGCCAGGAAGGTGAAATCCTGCTCAGCATCCGCGGGGAATGGCATGGCGCAAGCCTTGGAACCGGCAGGATGCCGGCCTCCGCCATCCCGAAGCCGGACGGGTGGGTGACATTCCGTTTTGAACAGCCGCTGACGGTTCCCGTCGGCAAACCGCTGTTCATACGGCTGGACAGTGCGTTGCCCGCCGCCGCGAACGCCGGAGCCGCCTTCGGCAAAGATTATCTGCATGACCTGTATCCCGGAGGGGAGATGGTTTCGTGCTGGATGAGGGGCAAGCCCGGCAAGGTTGCCAACGCCGATCTCGCGTTCAAGGTTCTTCCTGCTCCGGCGGAAAAAGAAGGACAGGGCGATGGTAAATTATTTTTCGTCAACGTCGATTACAGTGACAATTTCAATCTGGAATGGGCCGGTCCGAACGGTTTCGGCGGCCAGCGCGGTTTGACGCCGCAGGAAGATATTCGCGAAGCGATGCGTCAACTGAAATCCATCGGTGCCGATGGCGTATTGTGGCGGACCCATGCGTTCCGGGAGCTTTATCACACGAAGGCCGGTACGGTTTTCACCCGGAAACACGCATTGAACCGTTATGACGAAAAAATGGCGGAAGCCATCGAGCATTGCGACCCCCTGGCGGAAGCCGTCAAGTACGCCCGTGAATTCGGCTTGAAAATCTATGCGTGGACCCTCCTGAACGATGACGGCAAAACCCCGGAGGCGATACCCGCGTTCCTGCGGCAAAATCCGCAGTTTCAGTGGTCCAGCCGCGATGGCAAATATTTGAACGGCGTCCCCTGCTATGCCTATCCGGAAGTCCGCGCCTGGCGGCTTGCCCTGATCGATGAATTGATGAGTTACGGAGTGGACGGCGTATTCATGAGTACGCGCAGCCATACCACCGGGTTTGGCGACAAGGTGTTGTTGGAATATGGTTTTAACGCTCCGGTGGTGAATGAGTTTTCCAAGCGATACGGCGTCGATCTCCTGAGCGATTTCCAGCCGGAACGCGATGGAACCCGGCTGATCCGGCTGCGGGCCGATCTGATGAATGAGTTCTACCGGGAAGTCAAGGCCATGCGTGACCGTAAATACCCGCAGGTGAAACTGATCGCCGATTTATCGCACCTGCCGCAGAACTGGCCGGAATGGATTCGGGAAAAACTGGTTGACGAGCTGTTGGTAAATGCGGTCAGCGGCAATTATGGCATCATCCCGTCGGGCGAGGAATACCGGGATATCGGTAATTTTTATGCGGACGCGGTCCATGCCATGTCCGGCTCGGCGAGCGTGATGATGTGGATTCAAATGGTCAATTACAAACAGCGGACCATGCATTCAGGGGAACAGCTCTACAGCGATATCCTGTACCTCGGGCGTTCTCGGGCAGGCGGCGGGGCCCTCCATGAACACTGTTCAATGATAAAAGACCCGGATGATTTCGATCCTTACATCACACGGGCGCTTCGTGAAAGCTGGGGGAAGCGATAATGAACATTGTCTGGTTCGATTACGTCATCATCATCGTCTACACCCTGATC
>DHTZ01000086.1 GCA_002408885.1 Lentisphaeria bacterium UBA5247
CATAAAGTGCAGAAGAGGCGTAAAAACTTTCCTTGGATTCAAGCTCTAAACGCCAAAGATCATACCCGATATCATTTTGTTTTTTATCGATCTGTTCTTGTCTTTTATCATACAGGCGAATATAATTTTTTGATTTACGAGTACCGAAGTAAACACTTTCAACCTGACGGACACCATACGCGCGCTTGGATTGCCCTGATGGCTCCTCATGACATTGGCCTTTGGGATGGAGCAATGAAAAACCGGCAACCGGTTAAAGCCTGGCACAAAATCATTAATGACCTCGATTTCTATCATCATCCTCCCCGTTTGTATCCATACTGGGCAAAAGGCAATTACAAAGTAACCAGTCATGAGCACCCAGACCTGCTGGTTACTGTATGGAAACAATCGAATCAGGCGCTGATGATGCTGAGCAATCTTGGTGAAAAGGAGAATTTCACCATCGACCTGGATATGGAAAAGCTTGGCTTATCTATTGTCTCAGCAAAGGAACTTGAGTATGAGGACAATATTCAAATTGAACGAAACAGAATATCGACGACAGTTCCACGTCATGACTACAGACTCATTTTATTGAAACCGTGATCGACATTATCGTATTCAATAGCACGTTGACGCAGGGAGGAACTTTACGGAGAGTTTTTCCCTCCTTTCGCGGAAACGGAATGGTGTTTTCCAGAAAAGATGTTATATTAGCCCGATATATTCAATGTAAACCGACGCACGGAAGGTAAAAACAGTGATCATAAAGGATATCGGGAATATACCGGCGGAGTTCGACGTCATCGTCGCCGGAAGCGGATTGGGGGGGCTTACCGCCGCCAACGTATTGGCTCGGCAGGGACACCGCGTACTGCTGGCCGAACAGCATTTTCAGTTGGGTGGCCTGGCTACGTATTTTCGCCGCGGACGGCATATTTTCGATGTGGCTTTGCACGGTTTTCCGATCGGCATGCAGAAAACTCTCCGCAAATACTGGTCGCGCGAAATGGCCGACCAGATTATCCGGGTCAAAAGCATCCGCTTCAACAACCCGCAATTCAGTGTGGAAACCACCTTCACCGCCGAAGATTTCACCGAAATCCTGGTCCGGGAATTCAAACTCGAACGCGACACGGTCAACGCCTTTTACAGCGAACTGGCCGCCATGAATTTCTACGACGCCAACCCGATGCGCAACCGTGAACTGTTCGACAAATACTTCCCCGGCCGCAACGACGTGGTGCGGCTGCTGATGGAGCCGATCACCTATGCCAACGGTTCCACGCTGGCCGAAGAAGCGATCACCTACGGGATTGTGTTTTCAAACTTCATGAGCAAGGGGTGTTATACTTTCGCCGGCGGCACCGACCGGATGCTGAAGATGATGGAGGAGGAATTGACGCGCAACGGCGTCACCATCGCCACCCGCGCCACGCTGGAAAAAATCATTATCAACGATAAACGTGTTGCCGGGGCGGTCATCAACGGACGCGGGTTCAAATGCCGCGCCGTCCTTTCCAACGGCAACCTCCTGACCACGGTCAACCGCTATGCCGGGCGCGAACACTTCTCCGATGATTTTCTGGCGCAGACGGACCAGGTCCGCCTGAACACCAGCAGTTGCCAGGTCTACCTGGGGCTCAAAGCCGGAGAAACAATCGATTACATCGGCGATCTGTTGTTTACGTCGGACCATCCGGTCTATGACCCGGAGGCCATTCTCGAACATTTCGGCGGCAGCCGCACCTATTCGGTCTATTACCCGGAAATCCGCCCCGGTTCAGATGATTACACAATCGTGGCTTCGATGAACGCGCGGTACGAGGATTGGGCTGGTTACACCCCGTCCGAATACACTGCCGCCAAGGAACGGCTGATCGACGACACGCTGAACGCCCTTGAAAAATACATCCCCGGCATCCGTGCCAAAATCGATTATGCCGAAGCCGCAACTCCGCTGACATTCCAGCGTTACACACTGCACGGCAACGGTTCGTCGTTCGGCACCAAATTCGAAGGGTTGAAAGTCAGCATGGCGCTGTCGGAGGAAGTCGGCGGCCTGTTTCATGCGGGTTCGGTCGGCATCATCATGTCCGGCTGGCTGGGTGCGGCCAATTATGGGGTAATCACCGCCCACAACGTTGATAAATACCTCTCCTGATCAGCGCACGGCCTCGCGGACGATCAACCGGCAAAGCCCGGCCATGTCATCCGCCGCTTCCATGCGCAGCAGGTGATTGAGATTGATGACTTCCACGCCGAAATCGCGGGCGAGCCGGTATAATTTTTCCGTCAAAGCCGCTTCCGCCGCCTCTCTGCCCGGAATCGGCACCGGCGTGCAGAGGTAGATGGTCTGGATATTCGAATTGGCCCGCAGGACCTGAAGCAGAGCCCCCAACTGGCGCGCCTGACTGCGCGGCGGAATATTGCCGAGTAAATCGTCTGCCGCGGGAACAATAACCGCCACATCGGCCCTGCACTGCGGAATCGCGGAAAGCAGAGCCGGGAAATCATGGCGCATCCGGCTCAGTGGCGCGCCCTGCCGACTCCAGTCGATGAACGTCAGCTCAAGCTTTTTGCCGTTCAAGGCCCGCTCGAGTTCTTCTTTGAACCCTCCGGGGTCGTCACCGATGAACAGCATCCGGCTCTTTGCCATGACGTGGTTTTTGATTTTCACCGGCAGTTCCCAACTGCGCAGTTCGTTCAGGGTCGGCCGGTGCAGAACCGGAACCACCCATGCGCCGGAATCATCCCGGAAATTCCCGGCCGCATCCAGCGCCAATCCCGGCAGCCGGTCCGCCGGGATAAAACGGAGCCGCCGTTCGGCAAAGGTCAGCCCGGGCGCCCGCAGGCTGAACGTCACCTCAAGCCCGCCTTTCAACTCCCGTCCTTTCAACAGGACCGGGTATTTGAAGGTTCCATCAGCCGCATAAGCGCCTTCCTGCATTTCACGCCGGGCGGGAATAACGATTTCACGTTCAGCCGACGCGAACATGGAATTTGCACTGCCGGGAGTAACGGACAGAATGCTCCGGCTTTCGACCGGCAGCCCGGAACTTACCTCGATAAACAGTTGCAGTTCCTCGTCGTCATAAATGAAATCCGGCAGGTGAGCTTTCAGATCCACTTCGGCATGAAGCCACGGTTTATCGCCTTTGTATTCCCGGAGCCACAACAGCCGCACCGGCGGGTAACTCCCGGTCATGGCGCCGAACAGGTCGTCCTTTTTCAGGATCAGCGGCGTCCGCCTGCCCGCAAATACCGGCACGCCGTTGACCAGCCAGGTGACCGTGGACGGTTCTTCGGCTTCGGGACGGCTTATCACCGAGATGTCACGCCATTCCAGTTTTTCGTTTTTCCCGGTGAAGAAATCATACTGGATATGTTCCCGTAACAGCGGCATATCGCCGCGTTCCCGTTCCTGCATGGCCACCGGGCGGCACGGCCATGCGGGGGCGAAGTCATCCCACGACAGAACCGTAAAATCATCGGAGCCGGGCTTTTTCCACAATACCGTGAGGGCACTGAGGTCCGGCCGGTGAAAGCAGAGTTTCAGCTTCACCAATCCGGCTTTCAAATTCACTTTCAAGGATTTCCCCTCGCCGGGTTCGTTGTATTTGCTGAGCTTCTGTTCATCCTCCAGATACAGGATAAATGAACCGGCAGTTTCGATTTTAATCTCGTATTCACCGTCCTCCGGCACGACAAGCCTTCCCTCCACAACCGCCGACAGATTCCGGCGCGCGCTGAAGGCACCACCGCTCATATGGAAAAATAACTGATTCCCGGTGTATGACGGATTGCGGTGCGGCGGCTTGAACATATTGGTAAACTCTTTGAACGGCGCATCCGGCGCACGTGTCTCCAGGTCCGGCAGCACTTTGAAAATAGCTTTGCGCGACAGATACAGCCGCCGCCACGCCCAATCCACCCGCGCCCGCGAAAAACGATACGGTTCCCGGTATGAATTCTTCATTTCCCGGTCGGAAAAAGAGGTCAACCGGCGAACCCGGTCGGCATGCCGCCAGCACTTATAATCTTCGCGGTCAAACGCGCCGTTCCAGTCCGTATCGACCACCGGCTCGGCCCGTTTATCCCGGACCGGCTGCCACAAAAACGACTGTTCCGGACTGATTGCCCCAAGCATGATACTCTGTTGCAAATATTTGCACATCCAGGCATTACTGCGCTGAAAACGGATTTCCAGCGAGCGTGTCTGGTGCGCCAACCACTCTTTACCCGTCCGGTATTGGTGCCATTGTCCATAGATCGACCAGTAAAGGGTGTGATCCGGCGGCACGCCCCCCAAGGTTTCGCTCCACTGATCCGGTTGTGCCGTTTGGGGCAGTCCGAAATAAATGTAACGGCGCTCCGAATTCGGCACCGGCGCCAGCAATAACCCCAGCGTCTGGTGAAGATAAAACGGTACTTTATTTCCGTCCGGATCGCGGACATCAATCCCCTTCCCCAACAGTGTCGGCAAGGCGTAATCGCCGAAGTTCAAATAGCTGTTTTCCGCCGGACGATCCGATTCGACGATCAGGCGGAATTCCGCGTCCGGCACCTGCCAGTCCGGATCGTTTCCCCACAGCGCTGTCATACAGCAGAAAATCACTGCAATCCATTTTTTCTTCATGGTTGCGCCTCCACTTTAAACGCCGTATCGATCTGGAACGCGGGTACAGGGACCAATATTTCTTCTCCGGGCTTGCGGATTTCCACCGGACGGCGGTCCAATATCCGGTTGGTGACGGTATCGAAAAAGGTGACGAGGTAACGCCCCGGTTTCAGGTTTTTGTCCAGTTGAATCACATAATCCGTAAACGGTTGAAGCCATTTTTCCGGCGGCGGATAGCTGTGCATATGCTCACGGCTGAAAATCCAGCCCGCCATGAAGTTGCTCCGGCTCATCGACAATCCCTGAATGACATAGTTCCGCCCGACCGGCAAACCGGTGTAGTTGTACTCCACGTCCAGATGACTGCGGGGCTGGGTGGTGGTCAAGATCAAATTGAGCATTCGCCGTTCGTGGTACCGGCGGGGGCGGTTCAGCCAGTCCGTTCGCTTCCCGACCGAAAGCGGCGCGTAGTCATACGGCGCCGTCAGGTCGATCGTGCCGATGAAATCGGCAAAGCCCCGGTAATGCGGATAATAATTGTTGATATGCACAAAATCATGCCACCATGTGAACGGCGAAGCGCTCAGGTTCAGGAACAGCCCCAGCCAGTTGGCGCTGTGAATGTCGCCAAGCCGGTATCCGGCCTGTCCGGCCCCTGAACTGCCGCCGCCGAATTCCGTGATCAATACCGGGCGCTCGAAATACTTGACGCTCCGCGCGTGGTTCTGAATCAGGTCGATGAAATGAACCCGGGCGGGATTGCGGTAAGCGTCCCCGGCGACATAGTCAAAAACCGGCAGCGTTATCAGCTTGTACCAGCGCAACAGGCGATTGTAGTCCCCGCAATAATGCGTGGTCAACAGGTGCCGCCCCTGATCCATCACCCGGAATTCGGACGCCGCCTCGGTATGCCAATTCACCAGGGCATCGTTGTCGTAGAGTGTCTGAAAATTCGGCACCAGATCGATTTCGCTCCAGAGCTCAACGCCGAAAATCGCCGGTTCGGCCCCCCAGCGGGCGGCAATGTAACGGTTGCGCTGGCGATTCAGCCTGCGGGCGGTTTCGTTGGTGAAAAAATCGTTGGTATTGGTTAAAAACGCCCCGTTCGCCACGCCGAACGCATTTGCCGTATTGAACGGATTGTCGCCCCATTCAAGATGGGTCAGCTTGGTGTGGTTGTCGAGCGTCAGGTGGACATAAATGTTTTTCGAGCGTGCATTGGCCAGTACATGGTCCAACCGCCAGGCATTGCACAAATTGTATCGGCCGAGCCCGTGGTAATATTGGCGCGAACTGTTCCATTCGATCGCCAGTCCCCACGCCGCCATCCAGATCTCGACGGCGTTGATCCCATTTTGAGTCATCTGTTCGAAGTAGGCGTCATAATCATACGTGCCCTGATCCGGGAGATGCCCGAAGTCAAAATCGTATTCGCTGCGCAAATCGACGTTGGTATGAATGTTGATCCCGACCGGATAGAACAATGTCCCGTTGCCGCCGAACATCAACCGGTGATTATCCGGCCCCACACGGACGAATCCCCGGTTGGAGGAAACCGACGCCTCCGCTTTGCGCCACGGCGTAACCGCCGACGCCCCGCCCGGTTCGCTCGCTACCACACGGAACTCATACACGCCCGGCGCCTCCGGGGTAAAACGGAACGCCCAATAAGGACGCCCCACCGGCGCATTGATTTCCGCGGTGAAATGCCGCCGCCGCGAATAATCGATGGTATAAAAAGCGGGAAAACGGCGCATCTGTCCGTCCGGCATCCGCACCTCATAGTCAACCGTAATTTCATCCGGATCGAACGGATTGAAAAACTCTTTCGTCAGCCGGAATGTACTTTGCATGACGTCGTTGCACGGCGTCGACTCCGGCAGGTCCCAGTGCTGAATCGCCAGAACCGGTTCCGGCCGGACGCCTTCCGGCTTCGGTTCGCGGCACAGCAGGGTATATTCGCCGCCCGCCCCGTAAATCGACAGTCCGGCAGTCAGGCGCGCCGCCGCGAAATATCCGCTCCACGCTCCCTGATGGCCGATCGGCATCAACGGACTGTGCTCGGGAGTAATATTCAGTTCAATGCGCTGCCATTCATCCGGGATGATCCGGAATTCGTTCGGGTCCTGAAACCACCAACCGTCTTTGTCTTTCACAAAGGCGCAACCGCGCAGTTCGCGCACCGTGTCCGAAGTGAATTTTACTTCGAATACCAGTTTTTCCCGATTCCATTCCTCTTTCGTCATCCGAAATTTGGTACGGTCTTTTTTCTGATAAACCAGGGTTCCGCCGTCTGCGCCGCCTTTCAGCGTCACTTCGCCGGATTCGGAAGGGGTCAGACGGACGCGCGCGCCGCCGCTCTCGCCAAACCATGCGGAGCCGAATGCGGCAAACGCCAGGAAAAGCGCTAAAAGTATACTATTTTTCTTCATCATCACAATTTCAAGTAAAATTTCGAAAACAGGGATGCAAAAAACTAATGACAAGGTATAATATATCGGAAGCCTTGAAATGCAACATTAAAACCGGAAATCATGGATAAAAATAAAATCGATGCCCTGACGCGCGAATTCATGGCGCGCATGGAGGATCAATGCGCCTGTGTCACAATCAGCAGACGGCAGACCATTATTTATATTCTGCTGGCGGCAGGATTGCTGTTTTTCCTGAAATACCGCTGGGACTACTTCGTCATGACGGTCACGATCGTGATGGCGTTCTGGTACTTCGGTGCGGCGTTGTTCCGCTGTTCGGCGGCGGCATTGTCGCTGTTCGGGCGAGGTGAAATCCGAATATCGCCGGAGGAGCTCGCGGCCATCGACGAAGACGGGCTGCCGGTCTACACCATTTTCCTGCCGTTGTACAAGGAAGCGAACATTGCCGGCAAAATCGTCCACAATATGTCGCAGCTTGATTATCCGAAACACAAACTCGACATCAAAATCCTGTTGGAAAGCGATGACCTCTCGACACAGGAAGCCGTCCGCCAATGCCCCCTGCCCGATTATTACGAAGTCATTGTCGTGTCGGGCATGATGCCGAAAACCAAGCCACGCGCCTGTAATTACGGACTCGCCCGCGCCAAAGGCGAATTCAGCGTGATCTTCGACGCCGAGGACCGCCCGGAGCCGGACCAGTTGAAAAAGGCTTATTGTGTGTTCCGCCGTTCCGGCTCCAAACTCGCCTGCGTACAGGCCAAACTGAATTATTACAACTCGCGCTACAACTGGCTGACCCGCCTGTTCACGATTGAATACTCGACCACGTTCGACCTGCTGCTGCCGGGGCTCAGCACCATGAAAGTCCCGCTTCCGCTCGGCGGCACGTCCAACCATTTCCGCACGGAACTGCTGAAAAAATGCGGCGGCTGGGACCCGTTCAACGTCACCGAAGACTGCGACCTCGGCATCCGCCTCTACACCGACGGCTTCACCACCTGCGTGCTGGATTCGACCACCTGGGAGGAAGCCAATTCACAGCTCTGGAACTGGGTCCGCCAGCGCTCCCGCTGGGTCAAGGGGTTCCTGCAAACCCACTTGGTGCATGTGCGCCATCCACTGGACACCTGGCGAAGACTGGGGCTTCGCGGTTACATCGGATTTTACCTGAGCGTGGGAGCATCGTCGTTCATGATGCTGGCCAATGTGTTTTTCTGGGCGGCGGGACTGCTCTACTTCGGGCTTTTGTGGCATGCGCTGGCGCATGGAAACACCTTAAGCGAAATGATCATCGGACCGCACAATTTCAACGGATATACCGGACTGAACCTCCTTGGCTTCCGCATACAGGCCTGGCCGCTGTTTTACTGGGGGCCGACGGAGGGCGCGGTATGGGCGTGGCTGTCGATCGTGCTGTTCGCCATCAGCATGGTATTGCTGGCGGCCAACTTTCTGTTTATCGGCATTCACCTGGCGGCTTGCCTCAAACGCCGCTATTACCACCTGCTTCCGATGGTGCTGCTGATGCCGTTTTATTGGCTGTTGATCTCATTTGCCGCCTGGAAAGGTTTCATTCAGCTATTCACCAATCCGTTTTACTGGGAAAAAACCAATCACGGCCTCTGCGCCGACATTTCGGAGGAAAGTCATGAAAAAGACGTTCACTCTCATTGAACTCCTCGTCGTGATCGTGATCATCGCGATTCTCGCCGCCATGTTGCTGCCCGCGCTCAACAGCGCCCGCCACAAGGCCCGCCAGACCGCCTGCATCAACAACCTCAAACAATTCGGGGTATTCATTCAACTCTATCGCGACGACAACAACGACCATTTCGCCCCCTGGGTTTCGCGCCTCTATCCCTCCTACATCACGACCACCGCCATCTACCACTGTCCGTTCGACGGCAATCCGCCGGATACGCCCCCGGTTCAATGGGCCACCCATCCGGACGGCAACACCAGTGAATTCAGCAACGCCTACGACCGCCCCGGCAATCTCGGCTTGTACGGCGGCAACCCGAACCCGGACGTTGAACGCATCAGCTATTTTTATGAATTCTCCGAAGCCCCCTGCAACTGGGCAATCGGCGGTGAACTCGGCACCCGCTCTTGGAACGAAGTCAAGCGCGAAGCCATGACCAACGACATCAATCCTTATACGAACGTAAAATTCGCCGCCAATTTAAGTACCTTCCCCTCCCTTCGCTGCCGCTGGCACGGCACTCCGGCAAACAACTATGCCCCCTACCTCAATCTTTCCGTTCTGGGAAATTGCTTCTGGAGCCTGCTGGAATGGGAACAGGATGCCTGGCCGCTCTGACCGTTTTGTTCAGCGTTCGGAAATCATCCATTGCTCGTTCGACGGTTCAAGCGGTGAGTTCAGGCGGATATAATCCCGGATGCAATCCCGCATCAACGGGTCCGCCGGAAGTTTTTCCAATTTTCGCGCCGAAGCAATTTTCCTCAATACCGGGAAGCGGTTGGAAATCAGCAGATAATTCGCGGCCGCCAATTTGAAAACCGTCTCGTCCGGGACTTGCCGCATTTGCGCGTCATAAATCCCGGTCACCTGTTTTTTCCGGTACGTCACTTTCAATCCCTGAAAAATCGAAGCATAATAGCTGCGATTGTTGGACAGTTGCTCATTGAGAATTTCGCGAAGTTCCGACGCGTTTACAGTCAAGACCGCCACCGTATTTTCATAAGGCATGACCTGAAACAGATCATATTCCCGGATCGCCCCCTTCAGTCCGGTACGAGTGTTTACACTCAGCAACGCGAGATCCGCGCCGGTGCTCCGCCGCATGGCGGAAGCCATCAGCATGCCCACCGGGGCATTCAGCATATTTTCCGGCACCGGCCCGGTAATCAACGATGTCGTGTGCGCCACCACCTGTTCACCAAACTCGCGGGTCTGCCGCAGGTAATCCGTCAATATTTCGGACAGTTCCGGGTCCGGCGCGATATCTTCCGGCACATTCAGCAGCACCGACGACACCCGGTTGACGCGACGTTTTGCCGTATCATATTCCACCGTAACTTTCCCAAGCTCGCGGGCGTGACAACCGACCTGTGCATACCAGGCGCCCCCGATCTTCTCACCGGCCACCGCCTTGTGCGAATGCGCGCCGAGAATCAATGATATTTCCGGGAAACTTTTAACCACGTCAAAAACGGCGAAATCCGCCGCGCGCTGCGGCGCATGCATCGCCAGAACCACCAGATCGGGCTTTGCCGCCCGGATTTCCGGCATGATCCCGGAAATGTCTTCGATAATCCCCCCCGAATACCCCCGGATGTGATCGGCGAACCGGACGTCGTCGTGCATGTTCGGGAGCGTCATGCCGATCACGGCGATTTTCAGCCCGGCCCGCTCGAACATTTTCCAGGACGCCAGTTCTTTTTTTCCGCCCGGGAATACCAGGTTTCCGGCCAGGACCGCGCCCGCAAACTCCGACGTCCTTGTCCTCAATGCGGGAAAACCGAACTCCGTATCATGGTTGCCGATCACCCACACGTCGAATTTCAGCGCGTTCATGGTGCGGATAACCGCCGCGCCCTTGTCGTATGCGCCCTCCAGAGTCCCCTGCAGCGTGTCGCCGCAGTCAATCAACAACATATTGGCGGGATCGTTGAATTCCTGACGGATCAACGGCGCCAGCTTCAGCCAGCCTCCGCCGGAGTTCTGGAAATGCGCGTGGGTATCGGACGTATACAGAATCACCAGTTCGGCGGCGGACAATGCCGATACGCCGAACCATAACAGCAATAAAATCATCAGACGTTTCTTCATGGCCATCCATCCTTATAATTGATCAAGTTCAATGCCGAACATGCCGCCCAGGTCCTCGGAGTCAAGGGTCGTCTCGCCCTGCACGTTCTCGCTCCAGTCGGCCTCCAGCAGTTCCCGGCGGTCCACGCCGCGCAACAGGAAAAAGAGCTCCGGTTTTTCGTCCAGCCGCGCTCCAACGCCGTACAGCACCGCCGCCAGATGTTTGCACAGATCCGCCCAGTCCGGGCAATCGCAGATCAATTTAATTTCGTCTGATGCCGGAAAAAGTCCGGTATCCGGCTCACACAGCACGGCAATGATTTCCGGCGACAGCTTGCCCTGCAATAAATCGATCAGCGACGAAATCCGCCCGGCGCAGGCCTTGCGGATCGCCGTCCAACGCTCCGGCTCCAGTTTATCGATCCGGATATGAACCTGATAGAGTTCGGAACCAAGCACCTGCGCTCGAATTTCGCCTTCACCGATCTTTAAATCCACCACCGCGCCCTGCCGCAGGTAACTGCGCCCGCGCGGCAGGCGGCTCGCGTAATCCTGAAAAGATTCGATATGCCGGTTCCAGGCCTGTCCCCAGAATGTTTTGGCAATGTTTCTGGCCGTGACAGTGACCGGCTCCGGTTCCTCGCCCTTGCGCCGCATGTTCTCCAATTGCTTCGCGGCCTGCCCCTTCCGCTCCGCCGCGCTGACATAGCGCGAATAATCGTCGTCGTAATAATCATCCATATCTGAAAAATCCTGTGCTTCAGATGGAATTTACATCCAGAGCGACGAAATTCAACAGTTCCTCGTCACTCATTTCGGTCAAAAGTTTTTCGGTGCCCTCGCTTAAGAGGTTTTCCGCCAGATCACGCTTACTGTTGATCAGGGTGTCGATTTTTTCTTCGATCGTTCCCTTGCACACAAATTTATGGACCAGTACGTTGCGGTGCTGGCCGATCCGGAACGCGCGGTCGGTTGCCTGATTCTCCACCGCCGGATTCCACCAGCGGTCAAAATGCACCACATGATTTGCGGCGGTCAGGTTCAGCCCGGTCCCCGCGGCTTTCAACGACAGCACAAAATACGGCGCTCCGCCCGGCTCCTGAAACTGCTCTACAAACCGCTGGCGCTGTTTAAGCGGCGTACCGCCGTGAAGAATCAGCCCCGGCCTGCCGAAACACCCCGCCAGATACTCATGCAAGGGCTCGGATAGTTCCCGGAACTGCGTAAAAATCAACATTTTCTCCTGTTTCGCCGCGATTTCCGAAGCGATTTCGCCGAGCCTGTTGAATTTGCCGCCCAGCGCCGGGTCATAATCGCCGTTGCCGCTGAACTGCGCCGGATGGTTGCAGATCTGTTTAAACGCCATCAGATATTTCAAGACCAGCCCCTTGCGCTGAATATCCTCGGCTTCTTTCAATTCCAGCGCCAAACTCTGGACCGCACGCTGATACAGCATGACCTGCGGCTTGACCAGCGCGCAATACGCGGTCAACTCCGTTTTGTCGGGCAGGTCCTGGATGATCCGCCGGTCGGTTTTCAGGCGGCGCAGGATGAATGGACGGGTCAACTGCCTGAGCGGGGTATAGTCCGTTACCCCTTCCGGGTTCTTCAGCCCTTTGACGAATTCGCCGTATTGCGCCAGATTGCCCAGCAAACCCGGCTGGATAAAGTCAAAAATACTCCAGAGGTCCGTCAGGCCGTTTTCAATCGGCGTCCCGGTCAGGGCAAGCCGGCGCAGGCTTTTCAACGCCCTCACCGCACGGCTCTGCTGCGAAGCGGGATTCTTCAACGCCTGGGCTTCGTCGGCCACCACGGCGGTCCAATGGAGTTCTTTCAACCGCGGCACGGTTTTTAACATCCCGTATGTGGTGGCGACGAGATCGGCACGGGCGCAAAGCATCTCAGGATCATCCTTTAACAACTCTTTTTCCTCCGGCGCCAGCGCCATTGGATGCAGAATCCGGAAGCGCAGTTCCGGCGTAAATTTCGCGGCTTCATTCTGCCAGTTTTTCAATAACGACGCGGGGAGCACCAGCAGTATCGGTGCGCGTTCCGTATCGCCGCGTTTTTTCCACAATGCCGCCAGCGTCAACAGTTGCAGGGTTTTCCCCAGTCCCATGTCATCCGCCAGGCATCCCCCCATCCCGAGCTCCGTCACCCGCCACAGATACTTCACGCCGTCCAACTGGTAGGGTCTTAATATCGATCCGAGCCGTTCCGGGAGCGGCGGCAAGGGGATGCTTCCGGGCGAGGAGAGTTCGTCCAGCATCTGTTTCAGCCTGCCGCCGGGCTGGACATGGCAATAATTGCGGTAGAGCTCCGGCATATGCGCGAAACTTGCCTGTTTCTGAATACCGGACAGCATCCGCAGCGAATCCATAAACGAAAAACCGGACATCATGGCGTCCTCGGCCCTGCCCCATACCTCCATCAATTGCGAAATCTTCCCGGAATCCGCCTCGACCCACTCGCCTTTCAATTTGACCAGACCGTCATGGGAATTCAAAATCGCCTGTATTTCCTCGTCGCTCAACGGTTTGCCGTCCACGGTAAAAACGGCGGCGCAACGCATCATCGCGCCGATGCCGACCTTGCCCCCCTCCTCCGCATCGATGGTAATCGAGAGCTTCGCCTTCGACGGTTTCGAGTTCTTCCAGATATTGGCGATCCGTACCAGAACCCCGGCTTCTTCGAAAACCGGGATATCCTGAAGAAATCGGTATGCCTCCCGCACCGACCATGCCTGCGGCGCGTAAATCGTTTTTCCGTCCAGCAGTCCTTTCAGAAATTCACTGCCCTCCGCCGCCTGTTGAATCGGCTTCAACACCGACAGCAAAGCGTTACGGTCCGCGGCATAAGCTTTCAGCGCCTCGCCCAGCGGCAGGTGCTTCGGGCGATCCGACGCCGACAGTTTATGAATAAATGTCGCCAGAAACGCAAACGGACGCTCGCCGCTCCGGTCCTGTTTGTTTTCCGCCAGATGGAAACTGACTTTGCCCACCTGAGCCCAGGCGGGATTCAAAGCCCGCACCCATTCCGTCCGGGTGCCGCCGAAGGAGTTCAGTTCCGTCACGATTTCGCTGAGCAATTCCCGGCGAACTTGAGTCAACAGTTCCGCCGAAAGGTATTCGCCACCCGGCATCGGCGGCGCCGACAGCACGCGGAATGTCCAATCAACGCCTGTCGCTTCCAATGATTCCAAGGATTCACTTTCCGGGCAATGACATATCGCACCAATCAGTTCACGCCCGAAGTCGATGAAATACCGGAATACCGCCGGCATGGCGGCAGCGTGTTCGCGCAGCAGCGCCAGCAGCCCCCGCCCTGTCCCGGCGGTAAACGCTTCCCGCAGGCCGGTGCTCAATTCGACCGCTTCCTCTCGGGACGATTCAAAAACAAACAACCGCCCGTCCGGGCTGATTCCCAATTCGTATTTCATCCTGGCACAATGCTCAAATTCAAATATTCATAACTCAAAGACCATATTGCTGAATATATCGTGAAATCACTGAATATTCAACTTCCGTCATTCGCCTTCCAGAAAAAGAATGACAAAAAAATAATTTGCGTAAATTTGCGTAAATCGTTTTTTGCGCTATATTATCCAGATCATCACAATCAAGGAAATGACGGCAAATGTGTGGAATAACAGGATACATCGGACGCCGGGAAGTCCCGGTCACTCTGCTCGAAGGTTTGAAACGTCTGGAATACCGCGGCTATGACTCCGCCGGGCTGGCGCTGCTGAACAACTCGGAAATCATCGCCATCAAGAATATCGGCAAGGTCGCCAATCTCGAAAAAAAGACCGCCGAACAGGTCGGTCTGAACCTTAAAAACGGCATCGGCATCGCCCACACCCGCTGGGCCACTCACGGCTACCCGAGCGTGGCCAACGCCCATCCCCACCTCGACGGCGGCAGGCGTTTCGCCATCGTCCACAACGGCATCATCGAAAACTATCAGGTTCTGAAAAAGCATCTGGAGGAACAGGGCGTCCACTTCGAATCCGAAACCGACAGCGAAGTCCTGAGCCACCTGATCGCCCGCCACTACCGCGGCAGTCTGTTCGACGCCGTAGCCGACGCGCTGAAAAAGGTCAAAGGCACCTACGCCCTCGCCGTCATCAGCAAAGACCATCCGGACACCATGATCGTGGCCCGTTGCGGCAGTCCGCTGCTGATCGGCGTGGGCGATCACGAAATGTTCATCGCCAGCGACGCCGCCGCGATTGCCGGTTTCACCCGGCAGGTGATCTACCTGAACGACCACGATCTCGCGCTGGTCACCGCCGTCAAAGCCGACATTCGCAGCCTGGACAACGCCGCCGTCAGCCGCGATATTTCCAACATCGACTGGGAACCGGAGGCCGCCGAAAAAGGCGGCTTCGACCATTTCATGCTCAAGGAAATCTGCGAACAACCGGAAGCGCTTGCCAACGCCATTCGCGGCCGCCTCGACGTCCGCGCCGCCAACACCCGGTTGAACGGCTTGAATCTGTCGCCGTACGAACTCGCCCGGATTCAACGAATCGTCATCGCCGCCTGCGGCACCAGTATGCACGCGGGCATGGTCGGGCGTTATTATTTCGAAGACCTCGCCGCCCTTCCCGTGGACGTGGAACAGGCCGCCGAATTCCGTTACCGCAACCCGATCATCCATCCGGAAACATTGGTCATACCAATCAGTCAATCCGGGGAAACCGCCGACACACTGGCGGCGGTCCGCGAAGCCGCCAACAAAGGCGCCATCGTCACCGCCGTCTGCAATGTGGTGGGCTCGACCATCGCCCGTGAATCCGGGCGCTGCATTTATCTGCATGCGGGGCCGGAAATCGGCGTAGCCTCGACCAAAGCGTTTACCTGCCAGGTGTCGGTGCTGCTGATGCTGGCGATACACCTCGGGCGGAACCGGCGGCTCTCCTGTCAGGCGGCGCTTGAACTAATCGCCGAAATTGAGAATATCCCCCGTCTGGTCGCGGAAGTCCTCGAATCCCGCGAACACATTGCCGCCATCGCCCGGAAATATGCGCAGGCCGAAAATTTCTTTTATATCGGGCGCGGCTACCTCTATCCGGCGGCGCTCGAGGGGGCTCTTAAACTCAAGGAAATCAGCTACATCCATGCCGAAGGCTATCATGCCGCCGAGCTCAAACACGGTCCGATCGCCCTGCTCGAAGAGCGGGTTCCGGTCCTCGCCCTGGCCAATGACCTGCCGGGCAAGGACAAGATGCTCGGCAATATTCAGGAATGCCGCGCCCGCCGTTCACCGGTCATCGCCACCGTGACGGACGGCGACGCCGACGTCAGCGGAATGGTGGATGATGTCATCCGGATTCCGCGCTGTTCGCAATACGTCGCTCCGATCCTGACGGTGGCGGCCCTGCAGTTGTTCGCCTATTATATCGCCCGTGAACGCGGCTGCGAGATCGACCAGCCGCGCAATCTCGCCAAAAGCGTGACCGTGGAATAACTTCAGTTTGCTTTCAGCAACGGTTCAAGGTGCGGCTGCATGGCTTCCGCCCAGCGCTGATAGCCTTTTCCCGACAGATGGAGATAGTCGCGCAGGATTTCCTTGGAAATACTGCCGTCTTTCTCCAGAAAGACCGCGCCGATGTCAGCGAAAAAGACTTGTTTGCCGTCATGCAGTCCCGCGATAATGGCATTGGTGTCTTTGACCTTCTGACGGACCGGATTTTCCGGTTTCTGCCAACAGGGAAAGATGCCCAACAGCAGGATTTTCATATCCGGGTGGTCCGCCCGCAGGCGTTGCACAATCGCGGTGATTCCGGCGGCGGTGTTCTCCGGCGTCGAGCCCTGCAACAGATTATTGATCCCGATCAGGAACACGCAGACACGGGGATTGAAGCCCTCCATGTTCCGGCCTTCGGTCAGGCGCCACAGGATATTTTCCGTCTTGTCGCCGCTGATGCCGTAATTGCAGGCGTTCAATGGTTTGTAATATTTATCCCAGACATTGCTGCCGCCCTCGAAGCCGGACTGCGTGCGCCACATCATCGTGATCGAATCGCCCAGGAAGACCAGTCCGGTATTGCGCGATTCCCGCTGGAGCATGTTTTTGAAATAATTCGGCCACCAGTCGCCGCGCGGAACCGGTTTGCATTCCGTCGGCAATTCCCCGGCGACACTGATCATCGATACCGCCATCATCAATAAAAGAATCCACTTTTTCATCGTTCAACCATCACTTAAAACTGTCGAGGCCGGCCCCGGCAGTCTGTTTTTTCATTTTTTCCAACTTCTCCATAGACGCTCCGGCAGCAGGGTCTTTCCGCTCGACCGCGGCCTTGTATTCCGCCCGGATGAACGCCAGTTCCTTTTCCATGGCGCCCACATCGGTTCCCCGGCTTTTCATGCCCTGCAGGGTGGCGGCGACCTCGTCGGCGGCTTTATCGAACGCATCGCTGTCGGGCGTCGGGTTCCAATCAATCCCGCGCAGGAAAGTCGAAATATGGTCCGCGTCTTCGTTCAGGAAACGGGGCATGACGTCGCTGAGCGGCTTTTCCAAAAAATAGCTGAGGGCGAAATGAAATTCCGACACGCCTTTTTTCGGGAACAAATGGGTCGAAACACTCGCTCCGGCCTTGGGAAATACGATTTTTTCGAACTCATCCGGGTTGAACACGATCATATTGCCGAAGTCCTCGTGGACAAACTTGCTGAACAGGATAATGCCGGGCGAAACCGGTTTGAATTCCGCCGGTGCCGAGCTCAGATTATACTGATTTTCGCGGGTGGCGGCCCAGCGTTCGCGCTCTTTCGATTCGTTCGAATTCCCGGGATAGGCGTTCAGGTTGATGCGCCACGGCGTGAAGCTTGAACTCTCGAAATTTGCCCGGACAAAAACCCAGTTCGGATGCGATTTGAACTGAAACAGCCGGATATTCAAGGCTCCCGCCGCCCGATCGTCATCAAGCCGGGTCGTGATATCCAGCATGGTCCGGTCCGGGAACCGGGTCAGGGTCACATTTTCCGGCCAGTACTGGGCGACCGCGTTATTATAGCGCTGGTTCTTCCAGTAAAAAATCTCGATAAAGTTCCAGATGCTCCATCCGCCGTTGGACCGGACCGGACGCCCGAACTCCAACCCGAAAAAGAATTCGCCCCACTTGCCGGTCCTAAGCGCTTTCTTGTCTTTCTCGGACTTGGTCAGGTAGATCAGACGGGCGGTATCCAGTTGGATCGAACGGTCGTTTTCACGAATCTGTACGCCGTCCAGCGCGTATTCCTTTTCCTGATTCTTGATGTGCGGTTCGGCGGCGGACAAAACGGCACAGCCGGCCAACAGAGTAACAATACACCATATTCTTTTCATAATGCCTCCTGTTTATTGTATAACGTTCAGTTGAAGTTCGGTTTCCAGCCCGGTGGCGACATCCATGACGATAACCGTCCATGCGCCGGGCATGTCGTTGTAAGCCAGCGGAATCGGGACAGCGCCGCCCGCAACGGGCGACTTGACCACCTGATTGCGGTTGAATTGCTCCGCCTTGTCCGCGTCGAACACCCGGACATAATAGACCCGTCCCGCCGGAAGTTTCGACAGATCCAGCATGGCGGCAGTTCCAAGCTTCGCCTGCCCGGCAGTCAGCGTCACGGCCGGAGGCGTCTGCTTCTCCGGGAACAACGCATACAGACGGTACGGACTGTCCGCAAAATTCATTTTCAGCACGTTGGCGCGGCCGACCAAGCCCTGATAACACTCATAAATATAACGGTCGCCGGGCAACTGAACATTCAGCACGGTTCCAACTTTATCGTTCGGCACCAGTGCGCCGATCAGTTCGAACCCGTTGCCGGAGCGAATACGCACCACGGTCGAGCGGTCACTGTCCGCCACCTTATATTCCGGCGTAAACCCGGCCCCGCGAAGCAGGGAATCCAGGAATCCGGCGAGCGGCGTGGACGGATCGGCGGTGTTTTCCGCGGCAGATAAACCGAAGTTCAGCAGTACGGCGGTCCCTTTGCCGTAACGCTTCACTTTCATGAATTCAGACTCGGAGGCGGTCAGCCCTTTGCTTGCCTGAAATTTCACGGTTTGCGCCCCCAGCCTGGCGTCAACCTTGACCGGAAGCAGTTTCGGCGCGGTTATGTCTTTGAATACGATATTGCCGAAAATCTCGCGTAAAGGATTGGCGTCCTGCGGGCGCAGATAGCCGTTCAGGATGGCCGGATTCATGTCGGCGATCACCGTGCCGCCCTTCTTCACAAAATCCAGAATGGCGGCCGTTTCTTTTTCGTTCAACGCGGAAGCACCGCACAAGAACAGGACCTTCCCCTGGCTCAACCGGTCCAGCGTGCGCCCGGAAACAAATTCAAACCCGATGCCGCGCTGATAAAAATAACGGATCAGCGGATTCAAACTGTCATTCGGGTTCGGACAGCGTTCATCCAGCAGACGCGCCGAGGCGGACGGATGGCTCCAATATACCAGGATATCCGAATTTTTGATCGGCGTATCAATCAGCAGGTCCGCCATGCCGCCGCGCAGTTTATCCAGGTACGGCATATAATTTTTCAGGTATTGCGCCGGTGAATAATCCACGGCGAAACCGGTACTGGGATCAATCACATTGGTCGAATACCAGGCGCTGCCGTTCACGGTGCCTTTCAGCGTATCGCCGAGTATAGCCAACGGATACTGGTTGCGCCCGCCGTGCGAGCTCATGTAACCGCCCCACCAGAGCATACGGATGCGGTCACCGCCGAAACTGCGCAGGACTTCGTCCTCCACCGGATCAGAATACGGCCCCCAAAACTCCAAACCGTCAATTGTTTCTTCCAGGTCACCGGGGACAGAGCCTTCGGCACCAACTTTCGCCCGCGGATCATGCTTCTTGATTTCGGCGGAGAGGAAGCGGTGCAGATCGGCGTACATTTTCTCGGAATACTGCCGGTGGTCGAACCAGGCGGCGAAATTTCCGGCTTCACGCGCGGCCTGCAATGAAAGGTGCGGGACTTCGTCGAAGCTTTTGTAAGCGCTGCGCCATTCACGGTTCAAGGCGTCAATGGAGCCGTATTTGCTCTTGACGAATTCACGAAAATACTGTTCGTCCGACGGTCCGTAAGCCCCTTCGGCACTGAAAAAGTTCTCATCGCCCAGATTGTAAATGACCGGGCTGTATTTCGGCAGGTTTTTGATACGGTGCGCGACCCCTTCCGCCCAGAGTTTCTGTACTTCCGGACGGTAAAAATTCTGGTCTCCACCGAGTTTCTTCGGTTCATCTTTCAACGCCGGCGGCAGGAAGAACCAGGAATACTGTTCGATCGAACCCGTATCCGATTTCTTCAGCCCGACCCGGACCAGATAAGGCACGAAACGCTGATTCAGCAACGCCGTCACCCGGGCATTCGCCCCCTCGGCGGAAGGATGCGACAGCCCCAGATTCCAGCCGAACCGGTCCACCAGTTGCGGCGCGTACAGCGCCCCGGTGCTTTCCGGCAGGATATCCCATCCCATCTGCAAATACCCGCCAATCCGGTAATCCGGAAAGAACACCGTCTGCTCCGCCCAGGCGATTTCCGACGGACCCGCCAGCAGCTTGATCCGGACATAACCCGCCAACGTCGGCAGATGATATCCGCCGATCTTCCAATCCAGCTTCCGTTCACCGGCGGGGAGCTGTACCGTGTTGCGGAACCAAATACGGTTATAAGGCGAATCCAGCAGTTCGACCACCGCCGTCAAAGGTCCCGGATAACTTTTTTCGAGTTCCAGAGAGCCACTGAAATTCTGCCGATCATCCACCACTTCGGGAGCGGAAAGAACCAGTTTGCCCACCGGCGAAGCAACCCGGAACGTATACCAGCCGAACGCCGCATTTTTTCCATCTTTTTCCAACAGGATGTCGCAATAATAGGACCCGGCGGGAAGCGCCGGAAGCGTCAATTTGCCGTCGCGGATTTCAACCTCGGCAAGAACCCGGTTGTCAACGTTGCGGATACGCGCCGTTGCCTTGGCATCATCGTCCACCCGGACCGGAAACGAAGCGCTTCCATATTCGACGGACGGGGCGGACCGGAGTTCTTCTCCGACATATGCCGCCGGAGCGTCGCCTTTGGCTGTCCACCAGGCACAACGGGCCACAAACGCCATCATACTTTCGTATTCCGCCTGCCATGAATGCGAGTAAGGAAGATAAGGCGTAAGGCTCAACCCCGGCGACTGCCGGGTTTCATAACCGATGGTGCCCACGCGCCCCTTGCCCATCTGCCAGGCGTTGAATATTTTCTCCGGGGCGGTTCTGGTCCCCGGCAGGTTCCGCGCCGGAAATTCCCGGATAAAATCGATGTTCGACACCGGGTTTTCATAGACTTTCCGATATGGCAGGCGCGCTACCCGGATCGGGTTGACCATCAACAGACCGCAACCGTTGACGACTTTCATCAAAATCTGATACTGCGCTTCATCCGGCAGGGCGGTGAGCGAAAAATTGCCAAGTACGATCAGGTCATAATCTTTTTTCAGTTTTTCCAGTAATTCCTGTTTCTTCTCGTACACACTGGTTCCGGCAATCGCCGCATCGTACATGTTTTCCACCGCCGCCACGTGCTGATTGTACGTGATATAGGGCGTATATTCCATCGGCATGCGCTGTACTAACTCCGCCACTTCACGGGCGCCCTGCCGGGGAACAATGAAAAGGACGTTGAGTTTTTCACCGTTCAGCGGGCCGCCCCAGTTCAGGTACGGCGTCTGGTATTCCTGCTTGATATCATGCAGATACGCGCCGTCGTGCCTGGCGAACGCGCCAGGGGCTATCACCCCGCACAGTAATAATAGAATGATTATTTTTTTACACATAAAAACTCCTGTATGATTATAATTCAATTTCAAATTACAGCCCGACAACGGTAAAGGACGCCGAATTTTCATTGTACGGCTTGCTTCCACGCCAGAAATACGTATTCGCCATCGCCGAATCCCCCGGCGGGTCTCCCGGATAAGATTCCCGGCAGGGAAGTTCAAGGCGTTTCAACGCATTGACGTGTCCGTCAAAATACCCGACATTGCAAGTTCCGTCGTGAACGAAATTCGGGCGGTCCCGGTTGGTTTCGATTGGCGTTCTATTTTGAGACGTCATGCCATGTCCATAATTCTCAATCACCATCGCGCCACGGCTGGGTGCCTTGATCTGCGAAAGTTTACGGCCACGCGGCACATGCGCCCAACTGCCGGGCGTATCAGGAACCCACCCGGAAATACCAACACTACTCCCTCCGTAAGTGCTTTTGACCCACGACAATCCGGCACTGATGTACTCCTGGTTGATGATCGGCCCGGAAACCGGACAACGAAACAACTCGGACGGCCCGATGGAAACGCTTCTATTAAAATACTGCCCGTACAAATAAGATTGGTAGTGCCACTCCTGCGGATCAGCATGCAGGTAAGAATAGTACGGCGACGGCAGACGCTCCTCATAATCTTCCGCGTAATAGAGAAAATAGCTGCCGACCTGTTTCACATTGGCGCTGCATTTGGCTTTCAGCGCCTGATTTCTGGCTTTGTTCAATGCCGGCAACAACATCGCCGCCAGAATTGCGATGATCGCGATTACCACCAAGAGCTCTATGAGTGTAAATTTTTTTGTTCCGATCATACGTGATTCCTCGGTTTTATTAATTGAACTGTGTTTTCAACTTCCATTGCCATTTCATATCATCCAGTCGATTGCGAATCCCGGAAACAGCACGGTATGCGCTTCCCGTTCCGTTGTCCGACAGCAGCTTCCGGTATTCCTCTTTTACGTTCATGAATGCGTCGCGGGCATCTTGAACCAGAGGATTCTCCGTATATTTTTCCAGTTCCCCGATCAATTGTTCGACCCGATGGCATTCCTCCCGGTAAATTCCGGCGACCGGCAGGATCCGCGTCCCCTGCCCCAGGTCGAAAACCATTTTTTCACCCATGCTCAAACTCCACGGCGGGACAATCCGGCTCCCGAGCAATGCGGCAATTTGTTCAAGCGGTGCGTCCTTGCCTTCTCCGGCGAAATAGAGATAGCCGAAATTGCCGGTGGCATTGTAGTTCCCGCCGGGCGAAGACGTCACACCGCAAAACTTATTGCCGATAAACGAATAACGGGTATGGCAGAACATCCATAAATCCCCGGCTGCCGCGCTGCGCCCTAAGTCCTCCCAGGGAAAAAACGCTTCAATGATCCAACGGTCGGCTTCGATCGAGGTCGCGACATGCCAGCCGTTGCCGTTCCACTCCGGCAGGGAAACGGCATTGTCGATCCGCCGCATGTCACCGGAAGTCCCCAGAGCGTTGACCGTAAATTTGGTGAAGCCGATGCTGTCCGCGGCCGGATCGAAATAAAGTTCGGCGCAATCGTCGGTCCACAGCTCCGGGTTGTCCCGGTCGGTGATGTTTTTGCGAAGTTCCCCGATCCTGTTTTCGTAGTTGATGACGGCCAGATAAAGCCCACGGGCGTCATAAACCATCCGGAATTCCGTCTTTAATGCTCCGGGGCCGGGATTCGGCTTGAAATACTCATAATAAGCGGAATGCCGGTTGGCGGTCCGCCAGCATTCCTCGTCCAGTTTGCCGTCAATCACCGGAGCGGCGGCAGTCGGGCGGATTTCATAGAACGAAAGCTCCCGCGTTTGCGCCGCCGCCGTGATTCCCGATACGGAAATCAGCAAACAACAAAAATATTGAACCCCTTTCCTCATGTCAACTCCTTGCCGCTATGATCATACACATTTCCCTTATATTTGCGTTCAAAAGGCAGAAAATCATCTTTCAGGAGTTCCGTCACGGCATCAACGCCCATCTGTTTCAACGGAAATTCGGAATAACATGCGGATTCCGGCAAAATTCCGGTGCTGTGCTGGTGATGGTCAAAACAGGCGCATTTGATACCTGTCGAATTCAGCAGGGTATATTGAAATAAATTGGTATCATCCACCAGCAAACCGTCGAACGATTTTTTATTCCGGGCTTCAGTATATACTTTTTTCATGGCTTTCAAGGGCGCGTTCATCGGCGGCAGTTCGAAGGAGTGTTCCGAGGGCTGGAGCCCGTTTTCCCGGAACGCGGCGAAAACACCTTCCACTCTCGGCTGTTTCTGTTCCATCAGGTAATGCGAGAACAACACCGGGTTCCGGCACCCGTTCCGGAACAACGCTTTGGTCAGGCGGTAAGCGATATCGTGCTGGTCTTTTTCGAACGACACCCAGTGCGAGAGTTCTTCCACGTGAGCGTATTTCTGAAACGTTCCGTCGTGAACAAATACCACCCGGCACCCGGATTTCCGGAGAAATGGAAAAATCGGAGAAAACCAGAACCCGACCACCACCAGCCGGCTTTCCTCATTGACATTCAGGAGCTTGCTCCAGTCAATGTCGTCGGGATCGTTGGTCGGCGACAGCGCCAGCGTTTCCACCTGGCAGTCCATCCGGTGCGTCGCCTCCATCAAACCGCCCAGGATATCGGTCAGGAACCAGGAATGATGCAGGCTGGCCGGGCACGGCAGCAGAAATGTGATTTTCGGCATTTCCCGGCCGTGGCTGATGTATGTGCCCTTGCCGCGCACCCGCCGGACCAGCGCTTCTTCCTCAAGCCGCGCCAACGCCGAGCGCAAAGTATCCCGTGAAACGCCGTATTGCTCCGCCAGCTCGGTTTCCCGCTGCAATTGGGTCCCCGGCAGAAGACGGCGGCTTAATATCGCCTGCCGCAATTCGAGATACAGTTTATTGCTTTTTTTAGGCTTTCTCATCTCTTAATCATACCTGTGATAGTATCAGATATGATTATTATATCTGCAAAACCCGTTTTTGTCAATATGGCGGAGCCTTTTTTCTTGACAATTATTTTCCGGTTCAAGATTGCTCAGGCGGTAGGCCTCGCGGTCCGTTCCCGGTATTGGGCGGGCGTTTCTCCGCAACAGCGGCGAAATACCCGGTGAAAGTAGGCGCTGTCGTTGAACCCGCACCGGGAAGCAATCATCTCCAGGTTGAACGCGGAATATTGCAGCATCTGTTGCGCGGCACTGATCCGTTTGCGGTTCAGGAGGGTGACGAAACTCTCGCCGAACGTTCTTTTGACCAGTTCCGAGGTTCGCGCGGGCGTCAGCCCGATGAACTCCGCCAGCTCTGGCAGACCCGACTGACGGTTCCCATAATGGCGGTCGATAAATTGCTCAATCAATTCCCGCCGGGTACCGCCCCCCTCCCGCGGATGGCTGACACATGCCGCCAATTGCTCCGCCAGCAGCACCCCCAACGCCGTCAGGTCGCCTTGCCGTTCCGGAAGCAGCACCGGCGGCAACTTGAGCACCGGATTGTCATCCTGGATATTGGCGTGAAAGGCCTTCGGCATGGACGAACCCTCGCATTTGAACGGCCCGGCAAACAGAATCCCGCCAAGCCTCCCGTCCGGCATGACCGGAAAGATCGCTTCCAGATAACCATACGGACAATACTTGTAAAACGGCTCCGGCGAATTCCCCGCCTCTTTCTGAATGCTGTAATGGTCAAACGCCACGCAGACCCGTTCCGCTTTCGGATGCCGTTTCTTCAATTCAGTGCAGAAAGGGTTCAAATGAAACCGCGGCAATGGCACGCCGACGAATCGCCCCACATAATCATGCAGGCACAACCGGCAATTGAACAGGCGTTCAAATGCCTTGGCGGCCGCTTCAAATGTCTTGAAATCGTTCATGTGTTTCTCCTTGGTGATAAAAATACAGCAAAACAGCAAAAAAATCCATATCTTTTCCAAAGAAAATCCTGTATATTATATAGTAAGTGGTCCGATAACAGCAAAATTATGGAGATGCGTTTTATGGAAACACTCAATTACAGGTATGACAAAGCGGTTCCGGTCGTTGCGAAAGCTGACATAACGGTTGTCGGGGGCGGCCCCGGCGGAATCTGCGCCGCGGTGATGGCGGCCCGGCAGGGAGCGGACGTGCTCCTGGTCGAACGCTACGGCGCGCTCGGCGGAATGGCTTCTTTCGGTGAAGTATCGCCGTTCATGAGCAATCACTTTAACGGCGTCACGCTGGACAAGCCGCTTTACGGCGAATGGGTCCGCAAAATGTGGCAGTACCTTCCGGTGGAACAGCGCGGCGAAGAATTCAACGACAAGATCGCGGACCCGCTTCAGCGCCAGATTTCCAAGGACCTCGCCATTCTCGGAGCCGAAGACCTCTGCCTTGAAGCCGGCGTCCGCCTGCTGTTCCATCATAATCTGGTGGACGTGATCATGGAAGACGGCAAAATCACCGCCGCGGTCTTCGCCTCCAAATCCGGGCTGGTCGCTGTCAAAGGCAAGATTTTCATCGACGGCACCGGCGACGGCGACCTCGCCAGCCTCTCGGGCTGCGAATGTGAATTCGGCAACGAAGACGGCTACTGCCAGCCGATGACCCTCTGTTTCAAACTGGCGGACGTCGATACCGCCAGAATGCCGGACCGTCCGGGGATCAACGCCTTGTACGACCAGGCGAAAGCCAACGGCGAAATCGACTGCATCCGTGAAAACGTACTCTGGTTCCTGACCCATGAGAAAGATGTCATCCACTTCAACACTACCCGCGTGGTCAAGAAGAGCGGCGTCAACGGCGTCGAATTGTCCGAAGCTGAAATCGACGCGCGCCGCCAGGTTCGCGAATACCTGACGTTCCTGCGCAAACATGTGCCCGGCTTCGAAAAAGCCCGAATCCACTCCATCGCCCACCACATCGGCATCCGGGAATCGCGCCGGGTCGTCGGGCTGATCATGCAGACGGTCGAGGACTTCACCGAAGCCCGCCGCTATCCGGACGGCATCGGCAAGGTGCGTTATCCGATCGACATCCACAACCCGTCCGGCACCGGCACCATCATCAAAGCCATGCCAGAAGACAAGTGGTATGAAATCAGCTACCGCGCCATCGTACCGAAGAACAGCCGGAACCTCCTGATGGGCTGCCGCGCCATCTCCATGGACCATGCGCTCCACAGCAGCGCCCGGGTCATGCCGCCGGTATGCAGCATCGGACAGGCCGCCGGAATGGCCGCCGCCATGGCGGTGAAATCCGGCATCACTCCCGCGGAAGTGAACGGAGTTGAACTCCGCGCCCGCCTGGCAGCCGCCGGAGCGGACCTCTGAACCGGATAAAACCGTTTCACACAATAAAGCGGCGGGCGACAGTTTATTACACTGTCGCCCGCCGCTTTTTTATAAAGATTTTTCAAACCGGCCAGCGCTCTCCAGAACCGCCAACCGGTATTGCTTACATCTTATGCTGCTTGCTGTTCGCTTCGACCCGCAGACGCAACGACTGCAGACGGATGAAACCGGTGGCGTCCTGCTGGTTGTAGACTTCTTCCGCTTCGAAAGAGGCGATGTCATGATCATACAGCGTGTATTCCGAACGGCGTCCGTTGACATGGCAGGCGCCCTTGAACAATTTGACGCGAACGTCACCGGAGACAAACTCCTGGCTCTTGTCGATGGCCGCCTGAAGCATTTCGCGTTCGGGGGCAAACCAGAAGCCGTTGTAGACCATCCGGGCGTAATCCGGGATGAAACTGTCGCGCAGGTGCATGACTTCCTTGTCCATGGTAATGCTTTCCAGCGCACGGTGCGCCGCATGCAGAATCGTGCCTCCGGGGGTTTCGTAGATGCCGCGCGACTTCATGCCGACGAAACGGTTTTCCACGATATCAATGCGTCCGACGGCATGACGGCCGCCAATGGCGTTCAGCTTGCGCATCAGGGCGGCGGGAGAAAGCTGTTCGCCGTTCACCGCCACCGGAGTTCCTTTTTCGAAGGTGATGACGACTTCTTCCGGTTCATCCGCCGCGTCTTTCAGCGCGCAGGTCATAACCGCAAGGTCTTCCGGGGCGGCTGCCCACGGGTCTTCCAGAATGCCGCCTTCGAAACTGATGTGCAGCAGGTTGCGGTCCATGCTGTAGGGTTTGGCGGTTGTGGAGCTGATCGGAATGTTGTGGTCATGGGCGTATTTGATCATTTCGCTGCGGGAACGGAACGTCCATTTCGGATCGCGCCAGGCGGCGATGATCTTGATTCCGGGCTGCATCGCGTATGCGGTCATTTCAAAACGCACCTGGTCGTTGCCTTTGCCGGTCGCACCGTGGCAGATGGCGTCGGCGCCTTCGGCGCGGGCGATTTCCACCAGGCGTTTGCCGATCAGCGGACGGGCGATCGAGGTGCCGAGCAGGTAGGTGCCTTCATAAATGGCATTGGCCTTCATGATCGGAAAGATGAAATCGCGGGCGAATTCTTCCGTCAGGTCTTCGATATAGCATTTGGAAGCCCCGGTCTTGATGGCCTTTTCTTCCAGCCCGACCGTTTCCTCCTCCTGGCCGACATCGGCGCAGAAACAGATGACTTCAGCGTTATACGTTTCTTTGACCCACTTGACGATCACCGAGGTGTCAAGGCCGCCGGAATAAGCAACTACAACTTTCACGATTATGGCTCCTTTCGCAATTAATCTGTTGAAATATGTTTATAATATACAACCCGGATCAATAAATACAATGCTGGTTTGCAGGAAATAAATTCCGTCCTTATACGAAAAATCCCGGATTGCTCCGGGATTTCATGCATTCTCAGATCACATAGGTTTTCAACGGCGGGAAACCGTTGAACGCCACCGCGCTGTAACTGCTGGTGTAGGCTCCCGTCGAAAGCCAGTAAATGCGGTCGCCCGCGGCCAGGTTCAACGGCAGTTCATACTGATAATCCTCGTAAAGCGTATCGACGCTGTCGCAGGTCGGACCGGCCAGGATGCATTTTTCCGCCAGTCCCTGCTTTACGGTATAAAGCGGATATTTGATCGACTCGTTCAAGGTCTCCATCAGGCCGTTGAATTTACCGGTGTCCACATAAACCCAGCGTTCCAGAGCGGTGCGGGATTTGCGGGCGATCAGCACCACCTCGGTCACCAGCACGCCGGAATCCGCCACCAGGGAACGCCCCGGCTCGGTAATGATTTCCGGGAAATCGTCGCCGAAGTCTTCCCGCAGATAACGGGTGATTTCGGTGGCGTAGGTTTCGATGGAGTTGGTTTTTTCGAGATAATGCGCCGGGAAACCGCCGCCCATGTTGATGCACTTGAGCTTGATGCCTTCTTCCGTGACCCAGTCAAACAGGTATTTGACCTTGGCAATGGCGTTGTCCCAGGCGGCGATGTCGCGCTGCTGCGAACCGACGTGGAATGAAAGACCGTAGGGGTCCAGTCCGAGTTTCTTTGCCAGCACCAGCAGGTCATACGCCATGTCCGGGTGGCAGCCGAATTTGCGGGACAGCGGCCAGTCTGCGGTCATCACGCCTTCGGTCAGGAGACGCACAAAAACCTTGGAGCCCGGCGCCGCTTTGGCGATATTGCGCAAATCCGATTCACTGTCGGTGACGAACAGCCGGACTCCGGCCTCGTAAAATTCTTTAATATGCGTATTCTTTTTGATGGTGTTGCCGCAGCTCATGCGGTCGGCGGAAACGCCCAGCGCCAACAACTGGCGCAGCTCGTAAATGGAGGCAACGTCAAAACACGATCCCAGCTCGTTCAACATGGTGATGACTTCCGGAGCAGGATTGGCCTTTACCGCGTAATAGACTTTGGCGTAAGGCAGATTGGTGCGGAGTTCTTCATACTTCTGTTTGATAACATCCGTCAGAATCAATTGAAACGGTGTTTCATGCCGTTCCGAAAAATTCACGACGTTGTTCCAATCTTCTTCGGAGAAAAAGTCGTTTACATTTACTCTCAATTCCGTCAAGCTCCAATAATTATGAGTTAGTTATCCGGATAACACAAACCCCTGGCTTAACTTGACCGGAAGCCAGGGGATGACTTGCTATTAATATAGCCGCTTGGAAATGCCATATCAAGCCGGAAAAATATTTTTTTCGGGGTTTGACAGTCCTGTATTTCGGGTTATACTATTATATCATACTGAATAAGGAATATACAAACAGAAAACCGAGGTATTCATGAAAGGCTTCATTTTCTCCCTGTGCGCCGTTCTCGCCCTCAATCTTGCCGCCGATGACCCGCGCAACCTGTTGATCAACCCTGAATTCGACTTCCATTCCTTCGTCAACCACCGGGCGGGGCAGCCGATCAGCTTCAGCGCCAACAACACGGCCGGCTGGAATACCGACGGACCGCAGGACATCACCGCCACCCGCGCCTCCCATATCAAACCGGAACAGCGTCCCTCGTTCGCGTTCCGCAACGGCGTCAAGATCGAGCCCGGCAAGCAGATCCGCCAATTCTTCACCCTGTTTGAGGCCGGATTGGCGCCCGGCGACCCCATCAGCCTGAAATTCACCGCCACTCCGGGTGTCCGCGCTACGGTCAAACAGTTGAAGTTCGACAGCGAAACCGGCACCTGGTCCCCCTCGGAATTCGGCATAGCGGACAAACGTAAATTTCCGAAACACTCCCGCGGCGAGCTCGTAACGGCGGAATCCGCCTCCATCACCGCCAAGCCGATACAGGGGTCCGCCGGTCCCGTCCCTGCCCTGATCGAAAACATCCGCATCAAAAGCGATTTCAGCGCCAAAAATACCTCCGACTCCAACGCCGTCTTTCTCGCGGGCATCGAAGTCGAGTTCACCAATACCACCGATCAGGAAGCATGGCTTTTCGCCCCGAGCCTGATCAAGAGTCCCAATGCTTCCGACGCGGTCGGCAAGCTCCGCGAAACACCGACCCTTTACCGTCACATCCCCCGTACCATCCAGAAGCTATGGAAGGGCGAACCGATCCACGTGATCGTGATGGGTTCCAGCATCGACCGCGCCAGCGCCAATCCCCCCATGTACGTTTACAACGAAGACCCCGCCTCGCCGGACTTCAAAAAACCGCTCTGCGACGCCTACAACGGTCAATTCGGCGCTTCCATGCTCGGCCGCCCGGACCTTGAAGACCATCTGGCCCAGCCGCGCCATTATTTCAGCTACGCGGGCCGCTTGAAGCGTGAGCTGATGAACAAATTCAACCTCCCCGCCGATAAAATTCTGATCAACTTCATGGCGGCCGACGGTTCCTGTATCGGCGAATCCCATTCCGGGCTGGAAGCCTACTGTTCACTGGCGCTGCCGCCGAACCCTGAAGCCAACGGCCACAAATCCGGCAAAACCTGGCAGCAGCTTTATCCGGGACTGTTCGAGCGCCCGCAAGGTCCCGGGCCCGACCTGATCATTTACGGCAGCGGCGCCAACGAAAAAACCGACACGCCCGATGAAGTCGCCGTTTTCGAGGGCGCCATCCGTCATATCCAGCGCAACTACCCCGGCGCGGAATTCCTGGTCTGCATGTTCCAGAACCGCGGCGGCTACACGCCCAATCCGGGGGATTTACAGGCGATCGCCCTCCGCTACCAGATTCCGTTCATCGACTTCGGGCTGGTCAGCGACATGCTGAACACCTATTCCAATCCGTTCGCCCAGGTGCCGTCCGACGGGCATCCGCAGGCCGCCGCCCATTACCTCTGGTTCAAACAGCTCGAAAAAGCGTTTGAGTGCCACGATCCCATCGTTCCCGGCCAGGCGCAACTCTTCCTGCCGGAACGCATCCACCGGAACACCTACGGATGGGAAGGCGAAATGGTTCAATACCGTGCCGGCAGCCCCCGCATTTTCCGTCCGAACGCCTTCATCATCGACGATGCCGCATTCAACTGCTGGGGCTCTTATAAAGATAAGAAAAGCGCGATTCTGGTCAACGGTAAATCCGTCGGCAGCACCAGGTCTTCGCTTCCGGCATTCAACGCGCGCAACTCCCTGTTCCGTTTCGGCAACCAGAATATCGGCGACCGTTATGTCGTGGAATTTCAGGCCGAAGAACCGCGCATCACCGGGTTCGACGCCAAAGTCTGCCCGGACCGCCAGTTCATCTGCATCGGTTCGCCGCTCTGGAACGGTTCCTCCAAACAGGAAGCCAAGGCATATGCCTCGCAGACCGGCCAGCCATATGGCAACCGCATATTGGAACTGCCCACCGGGGAATCCGTCAGCGTCACCGCGCCGGGAACCGATTTCTCGGTGGTATGGGTGGATGCCGAAAACAGCGGCAAACTGAAGGCGGAAATCGACGGGCAAGACGCTTTTGAAATTTCCGCCGCCGAGCCGTACAAATTCATCGACGGCACTTCCATGTTCATGGAAAACCGCAAAGGCATCCTCAACCGTCCCTACGGCAATCACACGCTGAAACTGACCGCCGTCAACGGCCCGGTCCAACTGATGGGGCTGTACACCTACGATTCGCGTTCGAACCGCGCCGCCGAACGGATACTCCGGGGCTATGCCGCGCCGGGGGCGGTCGTCCGTTTCACCCCACCGTTCAAAGCCGTGCCGCTCGTCCATTCAAACTGCCCGGTTGAATCCATCGACACCCGGCAGGTGCAATTCGGCAATGGCGGCGGGTTTTATGAGATCGTCGGTGAATGAATACGTTAAAATGACAATGTTAAATGAGGAGGACAGCGATGAATCATTTGAATTTCACGGTCGATGCCGATAAATGCACTCATTGCGGTACTTGCATCGAAGATTGCGTGCGGCAAATCATTACCTGGTCGAATCATCTGCCGACAGTATCGCCCGAACGCGAAGAGGAATGCATCGGCTGTCAGCACTGCCTGGCGGTTTGCCCCACGGCGGCCGTTTCCATTTTCGGGCTGAATCCCGCCGACTGCCTCCCGGTGGACCGTCATGCCTGGCCGAGCGGAGAACAAATGAATACGCTGTTCCGCACCCGCAGGACGGTCCGGCAATACAGTTCCACCCCGGTGTCAGCGGATTGCATCGACGCCATGCTCGAAACCATTCAATACGCGCCGACCGGGCGCAATGATCTCGGCCTGACGTTCACCCTGATCGACAACCGCAAAGACATGGTGAAACTGCTCGAAAAAATCGGTGAGCTGACCGACGCCGCCCAGGCGTCAGGAACTCCGATACCAGAGTTTTTGACCGATGCGGTCGCCGCCTATCGAAACGACGGCAGAGATCATATTTTCCGCGGCGCACCTCATGTGCTGATGGCAACTGCCGATCCGGAATCCGGATGCCCTCACGAGGATATCATCATCGCACTGACGAATTTTTACCTGCTGGCCGAGTGCCGCGGGCTCGGGACCACCTGGTGCGGATATTTGAAAATCATCGCCGACACCCTCCCCGGCCTGCGTGAATTCATGGGATTTCAGCCGAGCGAGTATTTTTATACCATGCTGTTCGGCAGGCCCGCCGTGGGTTATCCCCGCGGCGTTCAGCGGGACCATGCGCAGAAAATCAGGCGGATTGCATTCTGACGCAGCAGCCGTTCAGCCAAAACCGGAATACGAGGGTGTCACCAGCGCGCCAGCGCGGCGGCGTATTTCTCCAACCCTTTGCCGGCCATCGCCTGAGACATCATCATGATCACTTCTTCGGCGAGGCTCATTTCGGCGGCCCGGCGGTAGTATTCGCGGCATTCGTCCATTGAAAAGTGGGTGACGATCCGACGGATGCTCGGGATCAGTTTCGGCGGCAGGCTGAATGATTCCACTCCACCGCCCAGCAGTACCGGCACAGCCAGCGGGTGACTGGCGATTTCGCCGCATACGGTCAGGGATTTGTCCGGCAGGGCGGCGGTTTTTCTCGCGGTTTCGCCCAGCATCCGCAGAAACCCGGGCTCAAGGTTGGTATCGGAAAATTCATTTTCGTTCTGCAGACGGTCGATGGCGTAACTGTATTGCAACAGGTCGTTGGTCCCCACCGAAATGAAATCCACCTCTTTCAGGAAGCTGTCCAGCGACAGGTATACCGACGGCACTTCCAGCATCACGCCGATGCGGTAATCACTGCAGAACGGAATTTTGTCACGCTCAAGCTCGCTCACCACATCATCCAGGACCAATTTCACATTCCGGATCTCTTTCAGCGTCGTGACCATCGGAAACAGGATTTTCAACCGTCCGTTTTCGCCCGCCCGCAGAATCGCCCGCAGGTGTGTCTGAAAAAATTCGGGATTCTCCAGCAGGACACGGGTCCCGCGCGGCCCCAGCGCCGGGTTTACCGAACGCGGGATATTCAGGCAGTTGATCTGCTTGTCCGAACCGGCGTCCAGCACCCGGACGGTGACTTCGCCGTCGGCCGCGCTGAACACTTTGTGGTAGACGTCGTACTGGATATCTTCGTCCGGCAGGTAATCACGCAGCATGAACATGAATTCGGTACGGTAGAGTCCGATGCCGTCCGCATGATATTTTTTCAACAGCGGCGTTTCGCAGAGCAATGAGATATTGGCTTTCAATTCGACTTTCGTGCCGTCGGTCATGACGGTTTCCGTCAGATGATCCAGCTCTTCGTTCGAGCCGTTGATCACGGCGTCGTAATGATCGGAGAGTTTGGCGTCCGGATTGACGTAAAGAGTGCCCGCATGGGCGTCAACCACCAGTTTATCATCGGCGGCAATCCGGTGGACCGCGCCTTTTACGCCCAACAAGGCGGGAATTTCAAATGCCTTGGCCAAAATCGCCACATGGCTGGTCAGCCCGCCGGTTTCGCAGACGATGCCGACGACGTTGTCGAAAGACAATTTCAACAGGTCCGACGGCATCAGTTCGTTCGCCACCAGAATCACTTTGCCGACCTTGCTTTTCCGGCGGCGGCTGCTCCGTTTTTTCCGGCGCAGCGTCCGGGCCGATTCGATCAGGCGCAGCATGACGTCTTTGAAGTCGATCAGCCGTTCGCGGAACGCATTGTCTTCCAACTGGATGAATTTTTTCTCGAAACGCCGGTACACCAGCGCCGTGCTGAATTCCACCGTATGCGCGTATTCGCCGATGTCCCTGCGGATGCTGTCCATGACCATCTTGTCGTCCAGAAACAGCAGATGGGCGTTGAAAATCGAGGCGTCCGCCTCCGACAGCAGCGTCAGGGCGCGCTTTTCAAATTCCAGGGTGTTCTCGCGGGTCATTTCAATGGCCGCGTCCAACAGCTTCAGTTCGCCCTCGATGCACTCCACCGTGCAATGCTCGGATTCGGGATTGATCTCGCGGGTCTTGTATTTCATGGCGGTTCCGTAAACCACGCCGGGACTGACCGGAATTCCAGCCAGTTTGGAACTGTTGCGCCGTTTGCTTTTGGCGGAACCGGCACTCCGGGCCTTCAGATTCCGCAGGACGCCGGAACTGACGATCAGGTTCGCCAACTGCGGGGCAAGGCTGCGGGCAAGGCTGACTTCCTGACCGGTAAATATTTTCTCCTGACGCCGTATCAGCAGCATCACGCCGATTTTCTTGCCGGAAGTGACCAGCGGTACAGCCAGCTTGCTTTGGAAATCCGCCTCGCCATCGGCCGGGACATATTTGAACCCGGGGTGTTCCTCGGAATTGCTGAGGTTGATGATCGAACGCAGTTTGTAACTGCTCCCGACAATCCCCTCGCCGGGCCGGAACGCCAAAGTGCCGAGTTCTTTCCGGCCGACTCCGCTCGAAGTCACCAGCACCAGCGCGTCGCGCTCCGGGTCGAATTCAAAAACCATGCAGACATCGGCTTTGAAAAAATTCTGAATCACCTTCACCACTCGCCGATTTACCGGGGCCGCATTGGGCATGCCGCCGATCGATTCAGAGATTTTCCCTAATACACTTACCAGGTTTCCAATCATAACTTATCATTTCCTGAAATGTTTTCAGCCATCCACCGGTTCGCCCTCATCGACACGGCAGACAAAATATAGTCAACTAATATACACACAAAACCCGAATATGCAAGCAGAACGTATTAATTATCGAACGAAAAGCAGTTGAAACAGCACAAAGAGTTTTGAATTTCAGCGCCGGATACCGGCCACATGGCGGTCCAGTCCATTATAATCCCGGATGACCTCCACGTCCATGAATCCCGGACTCATCAGCGCCGCCGCCGCCCCGCCCTGCCCCGACCCGATTTCCAATATCAGCAGACCGTGAGGTGACAGATGATCCGGCGCTTCGCCGATCAACCGGCGGATCAGGTCCAAGCCGTCTGCGCCGGATGTCAGGGCGGACGCCGGTTCGTGCCCACGCACCTCCGGTTGGAGCTTGGCATATTCTTCATCGGTGATATAAGGCAAATTCGCGGCGATCACATCGAACCGCCCATTCACCGCGTCCAGCAGATCGGAATGAATGATCCGCACCCGGTCCAATCGCAAGCTCGCCCGGTTGGCTTCGGCAATTCGACAGGCGTCGGTGCTGACGTCAACCGCCACGACTTCAAGGTCCGGGCGTTCGTATGCCACAGACAGCGCAATCGCCCCGGAACCGGTCCCGACGTCGCAGATCCGTCCGTTCCGGGGAGCATCGCGGCAAACCCGTTCCACCAGAATTTCCGTTTCAGGCCGCGGGATCAACACGCCCGGGCCGACCGCCAGCCGCAGGTTCATGAAATAGGCTTCGCCCAAAATGTACTGCAAAGGTTCGCGCCGACAGCGCCGCGCCAGGATTTCCTCCAACCGCCCCCGGTCCGGTTCCGCCTGTTCCTGCATATAAAGATCGGCACGGGAAGCGCCGGTCAGGAACATCAGGATCATTTCCGCTTCGCCCCCGGCATTGCCGATTCCGGCTTCGCTCAAACGGGTGGTTATGTTCCGCAGTAGCTCCCGCATGGGCACGGTATTGCTGTTATTCATCATTGATATTTTTCATTCCGGTTGATTGTACCCGGCAATGTAGCATTTGAATGCGGGCCTGTCAATTTATCGGGAATATTTTATCGTTATTTCCTGTTTGCCTATTGACATTTGGCGGGGCTTCCGTTATAATATTGACACAGAACTGGTTTAAACCAGATACAGCGCGCATTTCCGCTGTAAAAAATTTTTAGCAGAAAACTGGTTTAAACCAGCATGGAGTACCATGAAACATAAAGACAATAGCATAAACGACAACCTCCAGAACGGCGACACCATCCCGAAGCGGATTTTCCAGGCCATGATCAGCGATATCGAAAACGGCAAACTGGCTCCGGAGACCAGACTGCCCGGCGACCGCAAACTGTCGGAACAGTACGGAACCGGGCGCAGTTCGATGATCGCCGCCCTGAAAATGCTGCAGGAACACGGTTACATCGAGCGACTGCCGATGCGGGGAACGTTCATCCGTAGCGACGCCCGCAAAATTTCCAACGAAGTAAAACTGTTCTGTCCGCTGCCGGAACGGGCGATGCTGCCGGAAAACGTCGGCTACGGTTCTTTCGTCGTCGATACCGAAATCACGCAGGGACTGATCACCGACGGCAGCGCGAAGAACTTCATCGTTACGCTCCGCCATTTCGAAGACAACTGCGATGCGCTGACCCTGCGCCGCCAGCTTGAATTCATCCGGAAAAACAGCCAGGGCGTAGTCTTTATCGGGCACCAGTTCAAGGAATTGAAAGAATTGGTGCGGCAGGAGGGCATCCCGGCGGTGGTGATCGCTCCCCAGCCGTTCTGGAACCGCGATCCGCTGCCGAGCATCGCCTACAATCAGGAGACCGGCCTGAAACGCTATGCCGAATACCTGGCGGGGCTGAACTGCGCTTCGCTGGGACTGGTCAATATGATTTCACCGCAGGAAGGCTCCCGGCGCGATCTGGAATACCGGCAGGACAGTTTTTGCCGGAGCCTTGCCGGCTGCGGCGTCAAGGTGACGCACTACACCCTGAAAACCTATGCCGTCAATCCCTCCGACGCCGTCTACCGGGAACTGCTGCAAATCCTGCCGGAGCGGGACGACGAACTGCCGGATATCCTGTGCGGCGTTCATTTCCCGACCGCCGCCGCGCTGCAGCGGATCTTAAGCGAACGGAACAGCCGGGTAACTCTGGTCGCATTCACGGGGGGCGGCATTTACTCCCTGCTCTATCCGCAGATTCCTTATTTGCGCGTTCCATGTTTCGAAATGGGACGGCTGGCAGCTGAAACGCTGATCCAGTCGATACGTTCCGGCACTCCGCCCGCCGGTCATATTTTGCAGGCCCAAATCTGGCCGGAATCACAAGACGGGAGCAACGATCCTCATGGCGCTTGAACCTTTTATCGACATCAATCAACCGGACCCGACCGCGCTTCGGCAAATGCTTTGCGAACCGGTGCATGGTGAAATGGCACGGCAATATCTGCCCGAAGGATGCATTGACCTTTCCAGCGGCATCACCCTTACTGTCGAAGACGACTGGAATGCGGGAGAAGAACTGGCTTGCTTAGCCGCGGACTTCCGCCGTTTCCTGACCGTGTCCATGAATGTCCCCGAGGGTAAATGGAAACTCCGATGCCGACGTACCGCCCTGCCCGGTTTTCCGGACGGAGCCGCGGAAAAATGCCGTGTGACGATCGCTCCGGACGGCGGGCTGATCGAAGCGGAAGACCTTGCCGGACTGCGCCGTGCCCTGTTCAATCTGGAAGACGAGATGACCGGCCGCCGTTTCCCGGCCTTGCCGCCCGGCGTAAGCACCGATCATACGACGGTGCGAGTCCGGGTTTCGCGTTCGCCGCTGGCGACCTACCGATTCGGCGGCGGCTGGGAATTGAGCCACGGCGAAGACTTTTACCCCGATGAATATCTGAACGCATTGGCGCATTGCCGCATCAACGGCATCTGGGTAGCCGGTCTGTTCCGCGAACTCCTGAAGTCCGAAGTCCTGCCGGAGATCAGCCCGGAAGTCGATTCCGAAGCACTGGCCCGGCTGCGTAAACTGACGGAACGCGCCGCAAACTACGGCATCCGCGTTTATCTGTTCTGCATGGAACCGCGCTCGCTTCACCCCGAGCATCCGGTCTTTGCGGCCCATCCTGAATTGCGGGGAACCATTTGCGGACACGGCGAATACACAGTGGCGACGCTCTGCTTCCAGCAGGAAGCCGTTCGCCATTATTTGCGCGAGGCGCTTACCGGCGTATTCCGGGCGGCACCGAAACTGGCCGGATTGGTACAGATTTTCGCGGGCGAACGGGCCACCAGTTGCCGTTCGATCGACGCCTATCTCGGTGACGGCACGCTCTGCCCGCGCTGTTCTCACCTGCCTCAGGATGAAGCACTCGCGCAAATCATCAATTTTCAGGTCGAAGCGCTGGAGGGAATCGCCCCCGATGCCCGGTATCTGGCCTGGAGTTACGGATTTCCCCCTTCGAAAAATAACATCCGCGAATCACTGTACCGCAGTCTGAACCCGAGGGTCATCTGGTTGGAAAACCACGAACACAACCTGACCAAAGAATTTTTCGGACGGACGATCGTCAATGAAGAATACTCTCTCTCCCTGAGCGGCCCCTCGCCGACGTTCCGCGCCATACAGGAACAGTCCGGTCCTGAACGGCCGGAGGTATGGGCGAAGCTTCAGTTCGGCGCCACCTATGAATTCGGCAGCCTGCCGTTCATGCCGACCCCGGCGGCGGCATGGCGTCAATCCTGCCGGTCCTATCCCGGACTGATCCTGAGCTGGATCATCGGCGGCTATCCCGACCTGATGCTGAAAGCGGCCGGAATGAGCATCGGCGCCAATATCGGTTCCGAAGATGAACTCCTGCACCGTCTCGCCGCATTCTATTACGGAGAGACACACGCGGAAACCGCGGTCGCGGCATGGCGGATTTTCGCCGAAGCCCTGACCCTTTATCCCTGTTGCAAAGAGGTCTTTTACTACGGTCCGATTGCCCGTTCTCCGGGTTATCGGCTGGAACTGTTCGAAAATATCAAACTTCCCCCCTGCAACTACAACTGGGGCATCGACCGCCAACGCCGCATCCAGCCCTGGTATACCGACGCGGCGGGCTGGACCGGCGATTTCAGCGCGGAAGAATTGAGCCTGATCTTCCGTCAACTGGCGGCCCGGTGGCGCGACGGCATGGCATTGCTGCGCCGTTTGCCGACCGACAAGAGGACACGACGGCAGCACGCGGCGGCGGAAGCCTTGTGGATCATCGCCGACTCGACGGCAAATGTTTATGACTTTTACCGCTTGCGGGCAACCGGGCTCACTCCGGCTACCGCCGCCTCTCTGACGCGGCTGGCGGAAGCGGAACTGCCGCTGGCCCGACGCATGATGGAACTGTTGCGCGAGAATCCGGGAATCGGTTTTCAGGCGGAGCTTCATTATTACAATCTCTCCCCCGAAATCATGCAGGAAAAAATCACCAATGTCACGGAAGTGCTCCATATATTAAACCGGATTACAAATCCCCAACAAGGAGAACGAGATGAAAATATATCCCGTCGGATGCCGCAAGTCCCCTGTGCATGAGAAATTTACACTGATAGAGCTGCTGGTCGTGATCGCGATCATCACTACCACTCCAAGCTCAATTTCTTAGCATAGCTTGCTTACGCTTTCTTTTAACGTATTTTCGGCACTTTTCGGGTCAACGGCCATTGATGAGGCATCATATAATCCAACTGGATGAAATGAGATTTGTTGTTTTTCATTTTCTGCCAAGTGTTAATTTATACCATCGCAGTAAAAAAACAAATCAAATGTCAAAAACCGTTCATCATTATATAGATAACAATGACAGCAACCCCGTCAAGCTCGAAAAGGCTGAATAATTTTGTCCGATTTGCCTATCGACTTTGATGTCCCGATAAAGGGATATGCGTCCATTTTCGGGAAATATTGAGCAAAAACCGGGAAGTCTGACCATAGCAACTGTTCGTATCGTACCGTCAAAATATCCATGGATGCGACGTTCTCTCTGATATCACTTTTTGATTTTCTCTACCGCGCCGCCGGGAAGGAGGCGTTCGTTGATCTCAACTTTCGGTGCCCGCTCTTTCAAACGCGGACCGGTGAAGATGAACGATGGATAAATCAGTCCACCGGTTCCCACTTCGGAATTCCCAAAACGCTGTACCTGAATCGCCAGCAGGTTTTTACCGTCCGGCTTGAGCAATCCAGTCAAGTCAAAGGCGAACGGTTTCGCAAAGCCTTGGCCCATGCCGACATATTCACCGTTGCAGTAAACACGGACGATGGAGTCGCATCCGCCGATCAGCAATCCGACTTCCTTCTCCTCTGGAGTCGGTATTTCCAGCCGGTACCAGACGGAACCGAAACGGTACCCCATCAGTCCCTGGGCATCCCAGGTTGATGATATGGTGGCCGTACGGATGTAATTGCTGTCGTTGAGTTCCGGGTTTGCATAGCCCATTACTGCCCCTTTGTCATAAGGATCGAACATTGTCTTGAGTCGGTCGGGAATACGGTATGCGATCTTGTATTGACCAGTCGAATACTGTTTGGCCTGATCGACAAAGTTTTTGAAAAAACGATTGAGGTATGTTACCGATCCATGGCAAACCAATCCGTTACCGGCTTCGATTTCTTTATTCAAAGTATCTTTCATGGAAACAAACAGCTTGTCCGTCAGGACAAAGTCGAAATCATTCATGGATTGACGGAACTGCAGAAACTGCTCCAATAATTCCAGCGGCAGTCTGGCTGCGGCAATGCGGCGCTTTTCGGACGGCATGACGGCATTTTCCGCTGCGGCAGCAAAAAGAGAATGTGCATGATCAATAAATGTTTTATCATAAATCAAAGGAAAAGAGTGATACGAACCGGCTTCCTGTCCGGCCTTGCTCTGGCGCTCGGTCACCAATAGATTATATTCTTCCAGATACGACGCGCCTTTGCCATAAGCATTGCGGCAGAATTTTTTCAATACCTCGTGCCAATCCTGCGATGAATCCCATAACAGTTCAGCTTCCAGGTAGTTACTTGGGGCCAGCGTGGCCCATGCCTTGCTGCTTTCATTGTAAACACCCAGTACACCCATTTTATGATAATACGGAATATTCTCTCCCCATATTTTCAATTTGCTGTAAGGCAGGAAATTTTCGGCAAGGTTCCAGTTATAGCCACGGAAAAATTTGGGGATATCGGTTTTCGCCCATTGATCGATAATATTCTTATAATAAGTCCGGGTTTTGCTGACCGGTTCCAGCGTGCTGTGCAAACGTGAATATGATATATCGGCAAGCACAATCAATGTATGCGGATGCGGTTTATAACGAACCGGATAATCCGCATGGGTATTATAGAGATAAAATCCGAGATACAGATTGGGAAATTCCTTTTCCAGCCTTTCCAGCAATTGATTACCGAGCAATATCTGCAGATCGGTGAAGTCAGGAGTTCCGCTCATTGGATCGATTCGCCCGGAACCGGCCATGGTACTCTCGACTGATTCCGAGAAATTACTGCCATCGGCAGGTCCTATGCCGATACAGACCTTATAATCATTCGGCCATTTGTTATCCTTGAACATCTTTCGGATATAGTCCTCGATTACCGCCAGTACCTTGGGACTGGTAGTTTCAAGTTGCGGGCCCTGACGTTTCATTGAGCCGTCCGGCTGGCGTACCAGCGCCAACATTTCCGGATCGGCTTCAAATTCTTTTTTATACAATCGTTGAAGAACATTCGACACATGACCGCCTTTCATCACCAGCGGGTGCCAGTTGCGGGTAATTTGCATTTTATGGCGCAGTTTCCATTGGTTATATTCGGCCCGTTCCCGGTCCGTATGAGCATTGCGGCTGCCGGAATACAAGGGGAAACGTACCGCAAAGTCCGGTTTAGAGGTATACTCGAAATCACCGATGACAATAGTTTTTCTTACCGGAATTACTTCACCAATAACCCCCGGCATCACCCAGTCGCAGCCGAGACGCCGGAGAAATTCATAAATGCCATATGCCGCCGCCGCGAGGCACTTTCCGTTAATCTGCACCTGATTGCCCGCTACACTCAAAGAAAAGGACTCATCCATGCCGTCTCCGGCAGTAATTATGATCGCGGTTTGATTTCCCGATGGCTTTTGCGTCACAACCGGTAATTCAGTGGCGCTCATTTTTTTCAGATGATAATTCAAATCCCTGACTGCCGCACCGAGAATGCGCCGCTGCTGTTCCGCCTGTCCAAGTTTATCGATTTCATGTTCGTAGAGCGGAATGCTTTCATAGGATAATGGAGCATCAACATAAATCACTGCAGACGCCTTGCCATCTTTCACCAGTTCGACCGCCGAAGCGCAAGTTACGGCAAACATCAACATATAAATCACTGCTTTTTTCATTTTATCCTCTTTACGATTTCATTTGGCAGAAGTAAAAATCTTGAACCCAACGCCAGACTCGAGGGAACCGTCAGTAAACGGACAACGCCATTGACATTACGCAATACCCATACTTTCCCATCCATTCCCGCCGGAATTTTCAACGAATAAAACCCGTTGGTTTTCTGTAAATCCAGAATCACTTTTCCATCGGGTCCGACAATCTGGCCCCGGCCCAGTTTGGCGTAATATCCCAGCGTTTCAGTACCCTTCGGCACATAGAAATAATAAGTGCCGCTAAATGCCTGCGCGCTTTCCTGATCGACCGGCATCGACACGGCCAGATTATCCGGCCACTTGACTTGGGTCATATCACCGTTGTCATTGATGGTCACACGGTGAAGACCGGTATATTTCGGTGTCAGGGTAATCGTGCGCGGTTCGCCGTCCGGCGGTACGGACTTGTCTTCCTGTATCAGCGTTTCCAGCTCACCGGTATCGGACAGTCCACCAATCTGAATCAGTTGTACAACCACATTGCCGCGGTTCCGGTAATGCTTAATTAATCCGCCGGTAATTTCCAGTATAATCGGTTTACCGTCGCTCCAGACATAAAAACCGCGCAACCAACGGGTGGCTCCAAAATTAATTGGAACACTTTTGCCGTCAAAAGTAACCGGACGTAAATCTTTACTGAATTCGACCGGTTCAAAATCCAAAAGCTGATAATTCGCGACACCATCTTTGATGAAAGCGGCGGTTTCCTCCGGTGTCGGCAGCGGTGAGTCCAGCCAGTTGATTTCCGGTGCCTTCTGTCCGCGTAATTTGGCAGGAAGAAGCTGGCGGTCGTCACGATACATCGCATAGGTATGGACCAGTCTTTCCGAACGTACAGAAGCCGCAAATTTCAGCAGATCAACATAACTCTGCATGGATTGCTCTTTTTCCAACTTAAACAGGAGTTCACAAATCCGGGTATAATAAACCATCGAATCAATTCGTGACAGCTCCGCGGGATTACTTGTCAATTGCCTGGCTTTGTCCAGCGTGCGGTACATTCTGCCCAGCAGATCATCGTTCAGCGGACGGCGTTTTTTTCCATCAATCAATTCATAAAATTTGCGCATTTCCATCTGTGATTCAAAAAAGGCATTCCGAAAAAAATCATTCAATACCGCCTGAACATCGGTCTTGACATTCCACAATAGTTTTGAGGCGGTATAAAATCCCAATCCGCCCGGCCCCCATGAGTCGGAAGATTCGGCGGTCATATACCGGGCACCTTTCTTATGAAAATCGACAATACTTCGTTGAAGGTAGTCCATATCCGTTCCCTTGCCTTGTCCTGGCTGCGGTCCGGCATAATAATACTCGCGGATTCCAATGGTCGCGCCTTGCTTTTTCCAACCTTCAATCAACTGGTCCACACTCCAGCCTTCATTGATGAACGCAGTAGCCACATTAATGACAATTTGCGGATGTACCCTGACAGATGGCGGCGGTGAATGCATATTATACGCATACATGGCAATTACTTTGCCGGGAAATTCAGCAGTGACCGCTTCCGCCACCGCATTGGCCAATATCACCGCCCGATCCGATGGGCTGCCGAGCTTGGCGCAGGGTTCGCATTCACACCAGCCGCCGCCGTCGGAAGGATCAACTGAAAAACTCTCCAACAGCGGATTCTGGCGGAATGTTTTCAACGCGTAATCGCAAATCAGTTTTCTCAGTCCAGGATTTGAAATACAAAGTTTGCTGGATTTACGTTCTCCTTTATAAAGAGCGTAATATTCGGGATGAGATTCAAATTCTTTGCGGTTCTGGCGGATAAAACGGTTATAAGCATGGCCTGTCTGCAGGTCGACTCCGCCCAGCCGGTTGACTTTTTTCCACTCCTCGTCATTATTCGTCGCTTTTCGGTAATCCGGCCATAATCCCCATCCCGGCCAAATGTTTCGGGTGAAGTAATCCGGGGTTTCATTGATATTCAGAGATAATTTCGTTTTCGGTTTTTCCGGATATATTTCCCATTTTTCCACCGGGAAATAATAACGGTAGCCGATTTGGTCCAAAAGTACGCTTACCGCATAATCCACCGCCCGCTCCGTGGCCCCGATTACATAAATGCCGTTCGCGTGAGTCTTCAGCAAAATTTCCTGCGGATCGCTCAATTTGAGCTTCAACTCCGGAAAATCCGCCGCCGTTCCGACGGCGATGCCGTTCTTTCCGTCGCCAGTAACGATTTGAAATTCTTTCCCGTAAATTTTCTGCAATTTCCCCGACAAATATGCCGCGGATTTTCTTCCGGATTCCGAATTTACCATCAGATGCGACATCGTAATATCGGTGGCGCCGGTCGATATTGTCGATATTACCGTAAAAAGTAGAAGCAATTTGAAAAGTTTCATCTTTTCCCCTTTCTTTTATTTAGTTGACCAGTAAAGCCGTGAATTCACATCGCCATACTGGGTGTAAACTTCACCGCTTTCCGCGTTTCCTGAGCCGGAAAAAGTATATTTCGCCACATGTCCGTCGGCAAAAGCGTTATTGGTGGCCGAACGGTGAGGCATTGCCGAAGACGAACCATAACCGGCGACCGGGGCATTGATTTTATTGCTGAAATCTCCGGCGATTACCTGTTGGGACGCCGCCCCGAATGGAACCGAAGCGGAATTGTAATTAACTGTACGTCCAAGGTCTTTCAGGCTCAGGAGAGGAACTCTCGAACCGGTGGTTGCATTGTAGGTGCAAGTCCAACCGACCGGCATGGAGCCGGGACGGTTGCCGGTGCCAAAAGCCAGTGGATAACTGGAAAATATCCAGGCTGAACTCCAACGACCGGGAAAATAAGCGTTGGAAGTATCCGCCAGTGGTTCGGTAAGTCCGGGGCAGAGCAGGACTTTAATGCGGTTACCGTAATCCGACGTGCTTCCGTATTGGCGTTGGAAATAAGGAAGCAGGCTTCTGCTGTCAGAAGCTGAACCGGTTCCAAAATAACTGACGGGTCCATGTTCCTGAAAATCCCCGGCGTAAGCAAACAGAATGGCGGCAAGTTGTTTCAGGTTTCCCTGGCATTTGGCGTTTTTTGCGGAATCACGCGCTTTGCTCAATGCAGGCAGTAGCATTGCCGCGAGTATGGCTATAATCGCGATTACAACCAGGAGCTCTATCAATGTAAAAACATTGAAACTAACGGCCCGGGTTTTCTTTTTCATTCGACATCTCCTTGATCTTTAGTACTTTCACTGCTTTGAAAATTTTGATAACGTTCGATCAATTCCGGCGGCGGAACTTTGATCAGATTGTTTGAGCCTTCAAGAGTATTAATTACCCGCTCCCAGCAGATTGTTTTTTCCGGCGGCGGCTTGCACCCGCAGCTTTCCCCCAGATGGAGAACCGGCTTTAAAGTGTAAGGTTTGGCAAGAACGTTGAAGTTTTTGGTCCTAATCTTCTCCATCAATATTTCCACTGCCAGTTTTCCCATTTGAACAACCGGTTGCCAAACGGTAGTAATACGGCACGGTCCTGAACATGCATACATATCTCCATCATAACCTCCAAGGACAATGTCGTCCGGCACCCGAATGCCGCAGTGCGACAGATAGCCCATCAGCCGGACGGCGATAAAGTCACAACTGCAGACAAACGCCGTCACTCGATCGTGATACAGCAACCGCTCAAGCTGTTCGGCAAAAGTGGTATTCCACGTCAAATCCAGCAAGGTCGAATATTTCGGTGAAATATTATATTCCGCGCAAGCACGACGGAACCCGGCCACTTTACCCGGCTGGTAACTCAAACTGTTTCCGATCAAGCATAGCCGGCGATGTCCGTGCTCCAGAATATGGCGGGTCATTTCATATTCGCCCTGTTCAAGGTCAATCTTGACATCTGCGGCCACCGTGTCGCGCATCAATGACACCATCGGGGTATTGATTTCACGCTGCAGCACCGTGGACGTACAATCGATCGTGATGATACCATCAATGCCGAATTGAAGTGAATCTTCAATGATTTCAGCCGTGTTTTTCGGCATGATAATCGGAAAATGCATAATTCGGTATCCATAAGCTGAAACCATTCCGGTAATTTGATAACGCAACTCCTGAAAAAGAGGAATATCGTTCGGATTGGTAAAGAGGGCAATTGAGCGAGAGGTCTGTCCATTCAATAAACAGGCCGGCAAATTTCTGGTATACCCCGTTTTATTGACCAATTCTAAGATTCTGGCACGGGTACCGGAAGCCACTTTTAATTTGCTATTGCCATTTAAAACCGCTGAAACCACCGGGCGTGAAACGCCTGCCAGATCAGCGATATTCTGCATTGTAACGGCCATCTTCTTCCCCTGCTTTACATTGTAACTTCAGATTCTCGATGAGCCATCAAATTACACATGTTTCTTAATATATTCGTCAAATTACCTACGTAAGCTTTTTAATATTATACAGGTGATTTCATGAAAATCAATAGGTGGAATCAATTATTTCATCTGAAAAAATTGTTTTTTTGCTGCTTTTTTGCTGACGCATTATTAATCAGCTCAAACAATGAAGAATAACCCTGCCCTGCTGGCCGCTTACACTGTCCCCGCCGCCCCCGGCATGAGATACTACCCGGAACACAACAAATTCGGCCGCTGGAGCATGTATTCGCCATCGACCAACGGAATTCACGCCCAGAGCTGGACCGCTGTTT
>DHTZ01000055.1 GCA_002408885.1 Lentisphaeria bacterium UBA5247
CGGTTTTCTTCAATGAGGATTGCCAAATCACGCGCTTTTAAGGCGGCATCCCGGTGATCATACATGAGGTGGTCGGCGGCAAGGCGGAGCTGACCGGAAATTATATCCCGATTATCATCGTCATAAAGAAATTCATTGAAAAGATTCCATGCTTTTACAATGTGTTTTTTCGCGCAACTTGTGCATTGGTCGAACGGCGAAGTCCGTGTGACGGACACGCCCGATTTTCCGTGGCAGGCGCAAGCGCACATTTTATTACTCTCTTCCCTGAATGTTTGAGATCTCCGAGGCCGAAGCCCAGCGCCAATGAAGTCCATTGGGTTGTTTGATTTTACCCCGACAATACAGAGAAATCATTACTCTTGAGACACCTGTTTCTCTTTCTGCCTCTCGTGTGCTACCATAGAACCTTTGGGTGGATTCACAGAATACGGGTTTTGAACGATTGTGTTCAATTCCAAATTTTCCCAAATACCTTGCGTTTTCTCCCCCGTTGGTAATGCGAAAATGCTCTATTGTAGTTTCATTGTTTCCATTTTCGCGCGGAGTTACCCAACGGAGATTTTCAACACAATTGTTTCGTTTATTGGTATCTATGTGATCTACATACGGCTTGTTTTCTGGATTCGGGATAAATGTCTCGGCAATAATTCTGCTTACGATGGCTCGTTCTTTTTCATTATTATGAGAAAGCCACACTTTGCCGTATCCACGCGAAGCATAGTTCGGTCGCAATATGTGGCTTCGTTGAGTTCTCCGATAATTATTGCTTCTAATGCTTCCGTCAGGATGTGCATCATATAGGCCAGCATAGGAAATTCCATTATAAGTTACTGGTTTCCATTTATCTTCCATCATTCAAACTCCATATTCTCCGAGCGCAAATAGGTTTCCGCCTCGGTTTCGGTGATGAATTGTTCCGCGTTCAAATCGACCAGCCGGAGATCGGCTGCCCGGACAATGCGCCGTTCCTCAAAGCCGTTTTCGCGTTTGGCGTAATAACAGTCGCCACCGTAAAATGCACATTTATAGGCTGGAACGCCGTCCGCAATGACATGCTTCAAAATCTTCATTCCTGGCTGATACACCCATGAGAAAATCGTACCGTCGAGATACTGCCCGGAGATAAGCAATCGGTTCGGCTGAAACGGATCGTAGGAAACACGGTAGAGAAATTCCACGCCGTGCAGAGTCAAGGTGATGGTACGTCCCGGCTCGACAATCGTAATCGGGCCGCGCCGTCCGGCATAGATCACATGGTCTTTGCGGACAAACCCGACATCGGCGAATTCCTGCGCCATTGGTTTTGAATTGAGACCGTACATCCGGTAGAGCCGGAATCTCCGGTCACCCTGCCACCCTCCGGCGATAAAGGAAATCTTCCAGACGCCGTCCTCAAATTCAGCGGTCGGGCCGCATTCGGTCGCGTCCGCCGGAAGCCCGGTCTTGATACGTTTCCATTTCCGCCCGGTAAAGTGATACAATTTCCACAGACCGTTATTCTGAATGCAGCAAAACTCTTTCGGCTTGCCGTCACCATCCACGGCGGCGAACGGCATGTGCGTATAGTGTGAATCGTTGAAATCAAACATCTTTCCTCCATATTTTATCCGTTGGGGCAAGGCCATTCGATGCTGCCGTCATCACGGACGCATCCCTGCTGTAATTCCATGTAGCCGTTGTAGGAATAACTGGAAACAAATTCATCCGGCAGTCCGGTCAGCTTTCCGTTGCCGTCGATTGTGCCGTTGTTGTAGATTGTGCCGGAACAGGATGCGTCGGAATTGTTGTGATGGCTTTCCCCCACATCCCGGATGCGCCAGCGGTGTCCGGGCAAGCCGATTTTATCACCCTGATACGGACGCAGATTCCAAGTTTTCGGCCCGGTGTTCGCATTGGTGATTTGGCTGGCAATCACGCGCGGCTTGCAGCAGGGACACACCCAGCAGACGATCAGCCGCCCGTTTTTCTTCTTTTTGATAAGTTTCTTGGTCTCCTTGTCCCTCCACAAAATCGAAGGATGAGTTTCTTCATCGGGCATAATTCACCTCAATTCGTGGTTGAACAGAGATCGGAAACCATGAAAATAGCGACCGGGACGCGGAACGAACAGACCGTCACCGATTCGCCGGAAACCTTCACCGATCCAATTGGATAGGCGTACTGTCCCGGTGTGGAAATCCTGACTTCCGGCGTTGTCCAGCTGCCGTCGCTGCCGAGCGTCGTACAGACGCAGACCGTTCCCGTCGATGGCGACAACTCCTTGACCGCGACATCCAGCCACTCGCCATTGCGGTTCAAATATCCGGCGGATATTTTCAGCTGTTTACGTTCTGTGTCATACGAAAGCGCAAACGGTCCGTCGTAAATATCCTGCGAGATTGCGCCAAGCAGAATCACGCCTTTGCCGCCGGAAGAAAAAATCACCGGCGCTCCGGTTGCGCCACGGGTAAACGTTGCCGGACTGCTCGTGCTGGGTTGGGCGTAATCGCCTGAACCGGAAAGCGACACCGTGGCCGGACCGCTCAAGACACAGTCTCCCATTTCCTTGGCGGCCAGTTTCAGCACGGTGACACCCCACGGCTTCGCCGCGTCTTTCAATGGTTCGCAGGGAATGACGTCGCCGCAAAGCGATCCGTTTTCCGAAAAATTGACCGCAGTCCCGGCGGCGATTTCTCCCGATCCGGCATTGTAGACTTGAATGCGAACAACACCCGAACCCGCTCCGAGAATTCCCCGGCTCTGAAAACCGTTGAGGGAATTCACGATGTGCCGGACGTTGTTGGAAAGCATGGCGCTGGGCGTGAATTTCTGCCCTTTGGTAACGTCAGGAAAGAAAGCCATGCGTCACCTCACAATCCCAGTGCGCCGAAGCTGGCGTATTCGCAGACTTGATCGACGTAGATGGCTTCGACTTCCGCCTTGGGTACACCGCTTTCGGCGGAGGTTTTGCTCAAAGCCCAGACATATTCAAAGCCCTTTTTTGAGACGCTTTTCGTCCCGATTTTCGCGCCCGACTCGTTCGGCTGAATGGCAAAGTTGAAAGTTACAGTAACTTTCGTTGACTTCTTATCCGGGCAGGAATACGACATTCCGAGGAACATTACTTCTCCGGCGCTCCACCCCTTGAACGAGCCGCTGTTGACTTTGCCGACGAGCGCCGCCACGTTCCGTTTGAAACTGGTGCTAATCCGGGAAAGTTTCATAATCCGGGTGTAGGTCTCGCGCAACTGCGCGGTCGGAATATCCACCCCGGCAATTTCCATTTCCGAACCGGATTTGCCGTTCCAGCCGATTGCGCCGCCGGCATCCTTCGTGCCGAACGCCCTTGTTTGCTTCAGACTGTGCGTCATGTGCTTCGATCCGCCTCCGCAGTCGAAGCTCACTGTTGGTTCGGGATCATCGTCATCATCGTCATCGGACGAACTGGTTTCCGTTTTGTAAACGGCGTTGACCTTGAACGTGGTGTCGTTTTCTCTGGAATCGATTTCCACCGAATCCAGCGGCAGATCACCGCAGGTGGCCGGAGCGGCGGCAAGAACGGCAGTCAGCGCCTCGTTCTCGTCCGCAACTTCAAACGCCACATACGGGATCTCCGCCGAAGTAAATTTTCCATTTTTATTGATCGCCTTGGAATGGGCGCTGTAACTCTGCTCGACTTTCGACATATCAGTCTCCGTATGTGGTTGTTCCGCCGGAAGAACCCGTCTCCAGCTTCTTCAAATGCTTGTTGGTTTCCTTCTGCTGCTTCACCGATTCCTCGGTGGCTTTGGCCGTGCGCTCCTGGGCGTTGCCGCCGCCGAGCATATCGCCCAGCTCCTCCGCCGACCAGCTGCCCATCGCCTTGTCGCCGGAAATCCCGGCCACTCTGGTTTCGGCGTCCTTGGTGTTTTCGGCGGCAGTGGCGGTTTTCTCTTTGGCTTCATCGACTTGAGCGGCTTTTTCTGCGGCGCGTTTCTTGACTTCGTCCATGGCACTTTGCCACTGGCCTTTCGCCGCCTCGATTTCAGCGGCGGCACCTCCGAGAGCGTCCCGGTAGGCCTGCTGATTCTCCATGATTTCCTGATTCATCGCGTCGTCGATGGATTTGTTGGAGGAATCCCATTCGTCGCCAAGGGCTTTCCGCTCCGATTCACGGCGGTTCACCGCATCGGCGGATTTCTGCTCACGCGCCGATTTGCGGTCGGAATATTCTTTCTCTACTACGGCGATTTGAGCGTTGACTTCCTCATCGGAATCGAACAGCCCCTTGGTGCGAATCCACGCCTTTTGCAGTTCCAGCACCGTTTTTTCAAAGGTGGTCACAATCCCGTCCCAGATAAAACTCCATGCGTCCTGCATCGCGTCCCCGATCTGTTTCAACCCCATGAGCAAGCCGTACCACAGATTGTTGGCCAGTTTGAGAATGGAATAGACGGTGATCGTCCACGAATCGTCGAGAAAGTTTTTCAGCTCGAACCAAGCCTTTTTCAACGGGAAAAGCCCGGTCAGCCAGACCACTTTCAAGGCCGCCAGCCCGACTTTCGCCGCCCCGGCGAGATCGCCGGAAGAGAGCGCGATTTTAATGACTTCCCACGTCTGCCCCACGACTTCGCCGATGGCTTTGAATGCCGTCCCGAAATCGGCGGCAAGACCGCGCACCCCGTCGGCGCAGATGTCCCACGCGCCGGTGAGTTTCCACACTGCCGCGACCAGTACGCCCAAGGCAACGGCCACAAGAACCGCCGGGCTGCTGATGGCCGCCCATGTGGCGAGAGCCACAATCTTTACGCCGATGAGAACGGTTTTCAAAAGCGTGAATACCACAATGAGTCCCTTGACCGCCGCAATGGGCGCAAGCACCACCACTTTCAAAATCGTAAACACGGTGCAGAGACCGCCGACCGCAAGCGCCATCGCCTTGACGGCGACTCCGGCGACAATCAATGTCGCTCCCAATGCCGCGACTCCGGCGATGATTTTCACCGCCATGATGATGACCTCTTTATGCGCGGCGCACCATTCCGCCATGCGGTTGAGCATCTGCGAAATCTTGTCCATGTAGGGAGCGATGGCGTCGCCGATAATCCGGCCAATGGCGATTTGCACCCCTTCGACAGCAGACATGAATCTGCGGAACGCTCCGCCGATACCGGAATCCATTTCTTTGGCGGTCTGTGCCGCCAGTCCATTGACCGATTTCAATTTTGCAATGAAAGCGTTCAACTGGTCGATGTTTCCGCCCAGCTGCAATCCGGCCAAAGAACCGCGCAAATCGAAAATCTCCTCCGCAAAACCCAGCCGTTTGGCGGTCGGCATCGTTGCCATGGCTTTGGCAATGTCCGCCATAATGTCCGGCATGGAACGCAAATTTCCGTTCGCGTCGACGGTGGCGATCCCGATGGA
>DHTZ01000031.1:0-21868 GCA_002408885.1 Lentisphaeria bacterium UBA5247
ACAAAAAACAGGCGAATTACATCGTAAGCAAAAATAAGCAAAATTTCTCGAACTTTTTGAGCTTGACAGTATTACGATCATCGCGATCCTTGCCGGGATGCTCCTCCCCGCGCTCAACGCCGCCCGTGAAAAGGCGAAATCCTCTTCCTGCCTGTCCAACCTCAAGCAGATCGGGCTGGCGTCCGACGGATACTACAGCGATTACCAATATTACCTGCCTTCGTATCCCTATTACAAAATGGGGAGCAGCGACTACAGCGTCACCTGGCTTGGGGACCGGCAGGACGGGCTCATCGATGTCAAGACTTCCATTTTATTGAACTACATCGGTAAGTCCTGGAAAACCCTGATCTGTCCGTCCAGCCCGCCGAACTGGCAGTCAAACGACGACGGCCAAGTCATGGACGGCACCGGGTACGGCTATAACTATTATGGAGTCGGTACGCAGTCTTATTTCGGCAACAGGCCAAGTACCACGGGGGCGATGCAAGCCGGGGTGAAATCCGTCGCCAAACCATCCGAAACGGTATTGTTTGCCGACAACATCAACGCGGCGTCGGCCGCCGCGGCCGCCGCGGGCAATCCGGTCGCGACGATTCTCCTCTACGGACCCATCACCGTATCGGCCGCCGGTGTTCCCTCACGATTCGGCACATCCGGCACGACTTCTCACGGTCCCAACATGCATTTCAGGCACTCGAACGATACGGCGAATTTCACCTGGGCGGACGGTCATGCCTCCAGTGAAAAAATGGCGTTTCCCAAAGTTCTTTCCGGCGTGAATTGCCAGGCCCTGAAAATCGGCTCCATCGGCCAGATCGACAGCGACCGTTATTTTACCCCGTTGAACTCGACGAACGATAACTTGTAAAACCAGATGCGGCACCGCCATTATTCATTGACGGAAATCTATGGAACGGATGGCGGTTCCGCGTTGAAAAACGGCGGGGAACCGTCTATATTACCGGATGCAAACGAAGATGAACACAAACAAAATCATGATTATTCTGTTCGGCCTGTGGATGGGGCTTGCCGCATCCGGGGCTAATTTCAGCATTCTGGAGGAAACGGGCGATTCGCTCCGGCTCCGCCAGTTCAACGGCGTCGAAGTCACGCTGCCGAAAAAACCGAAAACCGTGGTCATCGGCTACAGTTCCCTGATTCAGGTGTGGTACTGCGCCGGAGGCACGGCGGCGGCGGTGCCGGAAGTCACGTCCTCGGATACGCTGCCGGAGCCCGCGCGGCAACTGCCGACCGTCGGCACGTTCAGCACGCTGAGCGCGGAGAAGATCATCGCCATGAAGCCCGGCCTGGTGCTGTTGAACGGGCGCAACGGCGGGCATAACCGCCTGCGGGAAACCTTCGCTTCGCTGGGGATTGCGACGGCCTGTTTCAAGTATGAAAATTATTCGGACTTCATGGACCTGACGGACCTGTTCTGCCGCCTGAACGGCGGCGAACTGAGCCAATGCGCGGAAGCGATGGAAATCGACCGCCGGGTGAAGGCGCTGGAGGCGAAAACCGCGAAACTCGGCAATCCGCGTTTCGCCGTGGTGTTCGCCGCCGCCGCCGGGTTCAGCCTCGAAACCGGCAATACCAACACCGTCTACATGTTGAACCGGCTCGGCGGCAGGAATATCATCGACGCCGACACCGGGCGGATTCCGTTCAGTTTCGAAAAACTGATTTACGAAAACCCCGACGTGATTTTCATCAACACCATGGGACGGACCGACGCCTTGCAGAAACGTTTCCGCAACGATATCATGTCCCAGCCCGTGTGGCGCGAATTGAAGGCCGCCAAAGCCGGGCGCGTCCATTTCCTGCCCGCCGACCTGTTTCTCTATCAGCCCGGCACGCGCTTCCCCGAAGCGTTCGCCCAACTGGCCGGGTATCTGTTCCCGGATGCGGAGTTCACGCAATGAAGGCATGGGAACAACTGCGGACAATCCCCGGACGACTGATGGTTCTGGGCGCAATGGGGATTCTGCTGGTTGTTTCCATGCTCCTGAGTCTGCGTTTCGGCAGCGTGGCGCTTAGCCAGTCCGAAATTTTAAAAGCGCTGTTTTTCGGCAGCGAAGACATCGCCGGGCCGATCATCCGCAGTATCCGCCTGCCGCGCATTTTGCTCGGGGCGATGGTGGGCGCCGCGCTCGCGGTGTCGGGCGCGGTGTTGCAGGGCGTGATGCGCAATCCGCTGGCGGCTCCGGGATTGATCGGGGTTTCGTCCGGCGGGGGATTGGCCGGGATCGTGGTACTGCTGGCGCTGCCGCAGTTCGCGCACTTGCTGGTGCCGGCGGCTTTTGTCGGATCGCTGGCGACGGCGCTGCTGGTTTACGGTCTGGCGTGGAAGCGGGGGGCAAGCCCGGTCCGGCTGGTGCTGGCGGGGGTCGCGGTGGCGGCGATGCTGGGGGCGTTCAGCAGCGCGATTCTGCTGTTCAACGCGGAAAAGGCCGGGAGCATCCTGGACTTCACCATCGGTTCCCTGTCCGCCCGCGGCTGGGACCAGATCGAGATGGTGTGGGCGTATCTGGCGGGCGGGCTGGCGGCGGCGTTGCTGTTGAGCAATAAATTGAATATCCTCGCGCTCGGCGACGAGGTGGCTACCGGGCTCGGGCTGAGAGTCGAACGGACCCGTTTTCTGTTGATCGCCACGGCGGCGCTGTTGGCGGCGGCGGCGGTCAGCGTGGCGGGGCTGCTGGGGTTCGTCGGGCTGATCGCGCCGCATATCGTCCGGATTCTGATCGGGACCGACAACCGTTTTCTGGTGCCGGGCTCGGCGTTGTTCGGCGCGTTCATGGTGGTGAGCTGCGATACGCTGGGGCGGCTGGTGATGCCGCCCGCGGAATTGCCGGTGGGGATCATCATGGCGCTGCTGGGGCCGCCGTTTTTCCTGTGGCTGTTGAGGAGGAACCGTTATGAAGCTTGAAATCCAGGGGGTGTGCGCCGGGTATGGCGGCAAAACCGTGCTTGAAGATATCCGTTTTACGGTGCCGTCCGGCAGCATCACCACGCTGCTGGGACCGAACGGATGCGGCAAGTCAACCCTGTTGAAAGTGATCGGGCGCACCCTGAAGCCGTTTGCCGGTTCGGTACTGCTGGACGGCGAGCCCATCGGACGCCGCAGTACCGGCGAACTGGCGCGGGTGCTGGCGATTCTGCCGCAGTTGCATCACGCCTCGGGCGAGCTGTCGGTGGAGGAACTGACGGCGTTCGGGCGCTACCCGCACCGCGGATTCAATCCGGTGCTCTCGCCCCACGACCGCGCGACCATCGACAATGCGCTGGACATGACCCGGATGACCGAGCTCCGCCGCCGCCGCATCAGCACGCTGTCCGGCGGCGAACGCCAGCGGGCGTGGATCGCGATGACGCTGGCGCAGGAACCGAAGATTCTGCTGCTGGATGAGCCGACGACATTTCTGGACATCTGCTGTCAGTTCGAGATCATCGAAATGGTGCGGGAGCTCAACCGGAAATTCGGCATCACCGTGATCATGGTGCTGCACGACCTGAACCTCGCGGCGCGCTGTTCCAATCAGTTGGTGCTGCTGAAAGACCGTAAAGTCCGTTATTCGGGCGCTCCGGCGGAGGTCATGACGGCCGCCGTTCTGCGCGATGTTTTCGAGATCGAACCTGAAATCAATACCGCCGCGGACGGTACCGTCTATTGCCTGCCGGTCGGTTCCACCCGGCGGCGGGGAGATGGAAATGAATAAAATTTACGCAGTCGGGATCGGCCCCGGGCACCCGGAACTCTTGACACCGCAGGCGCGAAACGTGCTGGAACAATGCACCGTGATCGCCGGTTACCGGATGTATCTGGACCAGTTGGGGCCGCTTCTGGATGGCAAAAAATTGATTCCGGGGGCGATGCGGCAGGAGATTCAGCGCTGCCGCCTGGCGCTCGACGCCGTGCTGGCGGGAGAAGCCGTGGCGGTGGTATCCTCCGGCGACGCCGGGATTTACGGCATGGCGGGGCTGTTGTTCGAATTGACCGGCGAAGCGCCCTATGAGGGCATCCGGGTGGAGGTGATTCCGGGGATTACGGCGGCGGTTTCCTGCGCGGCGCTGGCCGGGGCGCCGCTGATGAACGATTTTGCCGTGATCAGCCTGTCCGACCTGATGACCGCGCGCGGCGTGATCGAAAAGCGCCTCTCCGCGCTGGCCGCCGCCGACCTGCCGGTGGCGCTTTATAATCCCGCCAGCCGCAAACGGCAGGACCTGCTGGAATACGCGGTGCGGGTGTTCCGGGAAGCGGGCGGCAACCTGCCCTGCGCGGTGATCCGCGACGCCTACCGTCCGGAACAGCAGGTCGAAATCTGCCACCTCGACGATTTTCCGTTTGAAACCGTTCAGATGACCACGCTGGTCCTGATCGGCAACAGCCAGACCCGGACCCGCGGCAATCAACTCTACAATCCGCGCGGCTACCAGGACAAATACGGCTCCGGGAACTGATCCTCACCCACGGTTCAAAACGGCCCGGCGACGGCGCGGAGAAACGCGCTGCCGGTGGTTTCGCGGAAACGCCGGAGCAGTTCGCGGCTGCGGGGCGTGTTGCGGTTGTTCAGCACATACAGGGCGTTGCGGCGCAGGAGCGTCACCCCTGCGTAATTCATCGGGGTTTCGCGGATGGCGCGTTCGACGGCTTTCGACGGCGACATCAGCAGCCATTCGAGGTCCAGTTCGAAATCCGGCGGCAGCCGGGTCCCCGGACAGGCCGCGGTACAGGCCGAACAGCCGAAAATCCGCCCGTTCAACAGGTTCTGTTCCTCCGGCGTCAGCTCTCCGCGTTTTTCCATGGTCAAGGTGCTGATGCAGAACTGCGGCTCGGCCATGTCGCCGCAGCCGTCGCAGTCGAGGCAATGGTCGGCGCGCGGATGGCGCTGTTCCGGCAGGGCTTCTTCGGTCAGGATGAAAACCAGAAAATTCCCGGCGTCGGCTCCGGGCAGGAGCAGGCAGTTGTTGCGGCCGAGGCTGCCGATCCCGGCGAGGGCGGCGAGGGTTTTTTCCGCCAGCGGGCGGGTGTCGATGACGACTTCGCAGCGTCCTTCGGATGGCATCGGCGGCGCGAAACGGTGATAATCCATCCGCGCGGCATAGCCGGAAATCAAACCGGCGGTATCCGCCCCTGCCGCGCGCGGCAGCTCCACCGGCGGCATGGCGGCGTAGGGGATTGCCAGGATGCAGATGCTTGAAGCCCAGGGAAATGCCTTGGAGGGGGAGCGCCGCAAATCCCAGCTCTCGCGCAGGTAGCCGGGAGCCCACGGGGGAGGGGCTTCGGGCAGGACTTCCTGAATTTCGCGGTCGAGCGCCGGATTCAGCCGGAGGACGGCGGAAGCGGAGCATTTCACATTGGATTTTTTCATTTTCACCTTGAATATGATCACGTTGCGGTATATATTTAATCTAACTGGCTAAGTATAGAGATGCAAACCCAAATAACCAATAAATAAGGATTCGAAAAATGTCAGCAATTTACGACGTTCATGCACGGGAAATCATTGATTCACGCGGCAATCCGACCATTGAGGTCGATGTAACTCTGGAAAGCGGCGCTTTCGGCTCCGCGGCTGTTCCGTCCGGCGCCTCCACCGGCGAAAATGAAGCGGTTGAACTGCGCGACGGCGACAAAAAACGCTACGGCGGCAAAGGCGTGCTGAAAGCCGTACAGAATGTCAACGAAATTATTTTCCCCGAAATCGAAGGCATGGACGCCCTCGACCAGGTCGGCATCGACAAAGTCATGATCGAGCTTGACGGCACCGCCACCAAGAAGAAACTCGGCGCCAACGCCATCCTCGGCGTTTCCCTGGCCGTGGCCCGCGCCGCCGCCAACTACCTCGATATCCCGCTGTACCGCTACATCGGCGGCGTCAACGCCAAGACCCTCCCGGTCCCGATGATGAACATCATCAACGGCGGCTCGCACTCCGACGCCCCGATCGCGTTCCAGGAATTCATGATCCGTCCGGTCGGCGCCTGCTGCATCCACGAAGCCGTCCGCATGGGCGCTGAAGTGTTCCACGCGCTGAAAGCCATCATCAAGGGCAAGGGCCTGAGCACCGCGGTCGGCGACGAAGGCGGTTTCGCCCCGTCCTTCCAGGGCGGCACCGAAGAAGCCCTGACCGCCATCATGGACGCCATCAAGGCTGCCGGTTACAAGCCGGGCAAGGACATCACCATCGGCCTCGACTGCGCCGCTTCCGAATTCTACAACGGCGAGAAGAAAGTCTACGACTACAGCAAGTTCGAAGGCAAAGGCGGCTCCAAGCTGACTGCTGCCAAGCAGGTCGATTTCCTCGCTTCGCTGATTAAGAAATATCCGATCGACTCCATCGAAGACGGCATGGCCGAAGGCGACTGGGACGGCTGGAAGCTCCTGACCGACAAGATCGGCGACAAGTGCCAGCTGGTCGGCGACGACCTGTTCGTCACCAACGTCAAGTACCTCGAAAAAGGCATCAAGATGGGCGCTGCCAACTCGATCCTGATCAAGGTCAACCAGATCGGCACCCTGACCGAAACCCTGGACGCCATCGAAATGGCGCACAAGGCCGGTTACACCGCCGTCGTTTCGCACCGTTCGGGCGAAACCGAAGACACCACCATTGCCGACATCGCCGTCGCGGTCAACGCCGGTCAGATCAAGACCGGTTCGATGAGCCGTACCGACCGTGTCGCCAAATACAACCAGCTGATCCGTATCGAAGAAGAACTCGGAGATACCGCGGTCTACGGCGGTTGAGCCCTGTAGCCTTGCAGTAAGCAAATCAGCGGGCATCATCGACACGGTGATGTTCGCTTTTTCATTTTATGATATCGGAACTCAACAAAATCAGAATGTTGCTTGCGGGGGCGGTCGCGTTGCTGCTGGCGTTTGCCGCGGGCGTTTACAGCCTGCGGGTCGAGCCGCACTGGCTCCGGGAGACGCATCTGGAAGTGGTCAATCCGCGCGCCGGCGGCGATTTCCGCGGACTGCGCATCATTTTCGCGTCGGACATCCATATGGGGAATATGTTTGACGAGGAGCGTCTGAAGGCGCTCACCGCCCGGATCAATGAGCTGGAGCCGCATGTCGTGATTCTCGGCGGCGACCAGATTTCAAGCGCGGAAAACATTACCGAACGTTTTTACCGGAATTTCGGCATGCAGATCAATGCCCCGGTCTATGCCGTCCTCGGCAACCACGATTACATCGGCCGCGGCGGTTCGGTGGCGCTGAAGCAAATGGCGCACAGCGGCATTCATTCGCTGAACAACGCGGCGTACGACCTGCGGCATGGCGGCGGCAGGTTCCGGCTGGCCGGGGTCGGGGATTTGTGGATGGGGACGCAGGACCTGCGCCCCACTTTCAACGAACTTGCCGACGACACCTATCTGGTGCTGGTCTCTCACAACCCGGAGTTTGCGGATGCGCTCGGCAAGCGCGCCCGCCGGGTTGACCTGATGCTGGCCGGGCATTTGCACGGGCGCCAGATCAATCCCGCCGGATTTCTGCCGATGCCGCGGCATTCGCGGGTCAAAGGGCATTATTGCGGACGGGTCGATCTGCACGGACGCGGTTTCATCTTCATCTCTTCCGGCGTGGGGACCAGCAATCTGCCGGTGCGTTTCCTGGCGCGGCCCGAAATTGTGGTGATCGACATACCGCGTTCCAATCAGCCCGGCTGAAACATCAAAACGCATGCGCGGCGCAAATCTGTTCCGAAAAGAAACTTTTTTTGAAATTCGGATTGAATTTATCAAGAAAGTTGATTATTATATTGCAAAAGTATAATGTGGGGGCGGCTATGAAGGTCAGAATCCAATGCGTTGGTTGTGGCGAAAAATTTAAATTTTTCGTCGAGCCGGAAATGAAATACGATTTTGTCTGTCCGCATTGCAACGCGGACCAGAGCTTCGAAACTCCGGCGTCTGTGAACGGACAGACCGCGGAAGTTTTCAGTGAAGAAGCTTCGGCGGAAGAATCTTCCCACCAGTCCTTTGTGCCTGCTCCATCCCCGGTTCCGGAGCCTCCGGCGGAAGCCGCCCCGGATGTTCCGGCGCCGAAAAAACCGTCGATCGGGCTGAAGGCTCCGGTCCCGCCTCCGGCTGCGGTTCAGGGCTCCGGGCCGTCCGGCCCCGGCGAGGAATTTGTACCGCCGCCCAAAAAAGAAGTCCGGCTCAAAAAAGACGGCAAGGATAAGATCGGAACCGGGCTGAAATGGTCTTTCCGACTGATCTTGTTGGGAATCGTCGTCTGGATCGGCTGGGCGGTCTGGAAGAATTTCCTGGACCCCGGCGGCAAAGTCGCCTGGAAAAAAGATTTGCAGATCAAATCGTTTCACCTGCTGGGCAATGAAAACGGCAAAATCCGGTTCCTGAACGGCGACACGGTCATGAGCCTGGACGCCGAAAGCGGCGATGTCTCCGTCCTCGCCACCTTGCCCGAACACGCGAACTATCCCTTGATGATGGCCGAATGCGGCAACAACCGCGCGGTGTTCGTCAGCGCGAAACAGGAGAAATACCTTGGCATGAGCCCGGAAAAGGCGCTTGCGGTGATGGATTTCAGCGGTAAGAAATGGTGGAACCGCGACTTTACCGGCGTGATTTCGGAGGTCGCCTGCGGGGATGAAGTCATGCTGGTGCAGACAGTTGAGGCGGTGTTCAAGGAAATGCGCAATGAATTTGCCGTTTACGATCATATTTACCGGACGAAGGCGCTTCGGATCAGCGATGGCGCCGAGCTCTGGAAGCAAGGTCCGAAAACCAATGAGAATACCTTTTACGGTACCCTTGCCGGCGGCAAAATGATGCTCAATCAAAGCTACGAAGCGGATGCCCCGAAAAAGAAAGACGACAAGAAAAGCGATGACGATGACGACGACGCGGAACGCGGCGGAACCATGATCCTGACGGTTTCGGAACTCGCCACCGGCAAAGTCGCCTGGCGGCTCAAAACCCGTGACCGGATCGACTGGGGGCCGTTCATTCATGGGAACAGCCTGATTTTCCGCCAGAAGGACAAGCTGACCGCCCTGAATTTCAACGACGGCTCCAAGCTCTGGGAGCTGGCGGTGAAGGGAGAACCGAACGGCGGCAGGGATGAGCGTATCCGGAAATCGGATGTTGTTTATTTCTCGTCGGACAATGGCATTACCGCCGTCGACTTGAACGCCGGTCGTGAACTGTGGAGCAATCAATATGGAGTGGCACCGCACATCAGCACGATTTCCGACAAATACATTTTCCTGGCAAGCACGGCTAAAAAAGTGGTCGAGGAGGACAAAGAGGCGAACAAACTGCCCCCCGCTTATGAAAAGCTCAAGAAGGAAGAACCCGATTTGTTCGGCAATGCCCTCGGCAGTGACGGCCCATCCGTCAAGTATGAACGGAACTTCATCTGCATCGATGCGGCTACCGGCAAACGGCTCTGGGAAATGCAGAAAATTTACGGACAGATCGTGGCGGACGGTGACCGGATCGTGTTGTTCTGGGATTCGGCGGACACGACGATGATCGGCGGCATGAACCGTTCCGGCAAAACCGTGGTGCGCCAATATTCCGCCGGAAGCGGCAAGAAATTGTTCGACCGCAATGACGATGCGGCGCTCTCGGGGCCTCACCTGATCTGCGGGAAAAAACTGGTGTCGCTGACGCATGACCGGCTTTCCGGACCGGGGGCCTCGGCGAGTGGATTGGTCGCATTCAACCTGAAGTGAAATTATGCTGCCGGATGATAAAGCATTGCGGGAAAAATTGGCGGAAGTGTTGTACGGACAACCCTCCGGCGAGGAGATTTTTGCCTGCCGTTTCCATCCGGAATCCCTGGCGGACGGCGCCTGCCGGAAATGCGGGGCGCCGTTGTGCGCCGCCTGTTTCGGCGAATCCTGGCCGCGGCTGTATTGCGGTGATTGCCGCCGCCGCATGACGCAGGTCAACCTGCTGAAAGCCAGCTTGAAAAGCCTGAAGTTTCCGGTCATGTGGGTATTGATCTGCGTCGTGATTTCCGGTGTGGCGTATGCGGCGGGCGTTGGGCGGCCCTCGATGAAAGCGATTATCGCCGCCGATGTGAAGTACGCCTGGTACCGGCAGGAGGCCCCGCAACTGCTGGTCGCCGAAGGCGCGCGGCAGCGCCGCCGCGCCGTGGCTCTGGACATGCTCGGGCGGACGGAACAGGCGAAGGAATGGAACGCGCGGGCGACGGAGTCCTTTACCCGCGCCGGAGAGCTCTGGAAGGAAACTCCGGTCGGGAATTCCATCGCCATCGCGGTCGCCAGAACCTACGCCGACAACGGGAACTACCGCAAGGCCGCCGCCGTACTGGAATCACTGAAACCGGATGAAAAGGACCCCGCCTTTCTTGCTCATCTGTATTACCTGGGCCTGTATTTGGAGAAACTGGGCGAGACGGAGGCCGCGCTGCGGTCGTTTGACCGTGCCTACAGCGGCGCGACGCAGGTTTCCGCCAAATCATTGGACAATCTGCTGGACCGGGTCCTGAATGACCGCAACGAGGCCGCCCGGGTCCTGAAAGTCAGCCTGGCGTGCGACGCCGCCATGTCGCCGGAGCAGGTGCGGGAACTGTTGAAAGACCGCGATCTGCCGTCTATGAAAGACGACTTCTTCCGGCCGATGCGAACAGCGCCCGAACCGGAAGCGCCTCCGCCGCCTGAAAAAAAGAAAAAAGAAGCCAAGGCTCCTGAATACCAGGTGGAAAAGGTGCAATAAATGTTTATCCCGTACAGAATTGAGGCTGATGAGTATGACGAGCTGGGCGTGCCGTGGCTGACGTATGCGATTATCACGGCCTGCATGGCGGTTTATCTGGTCGTGGTGAATTTCTGCAGCGAATTTCAGCAGGAGGATATTTTTTACCGTTTCGGCTGTACGCCGGTTGAATTCAAATGGTGGACGACGCTGAGTTGCACCTTGTTGCACGGCGGTATGATGCATCTGCTTGGCAACATGTATTTCCTCTGGATTTACGGCCCGCTCTGCGAGAAAGTCCTTGGCAAAGTCAAATTCCTGCTGCTTTACCTGATCGGCGCGGTCGTCAGCGTGGGCGGACATGTCCTGACCGTGCCCGCGCTGTATGACGACATCCCGTGCGTGGGGGCGTCCGGGGCGATTTCGGCGGTGCTGGGCGCGTTTCTGGTGCTGTTTCCCAAGGTGAGGATCAAATTCCTGGTTTATACGATGTTGTTCCCGCGGGCGCTGCCGACGCACGGGCCCGCGTGGTTCGTGCTGGGGGCGTGGTTCATCGTGCAGTTGATGTCCAGTTTGCAACTGCTGGGGGGGAGCGCTACCGAAGTGGCGTTCTGGGCGCATGTCTTCGGATTTGTCGCCGGGGCGGTGTTCGGCTCGGCCTGCCTGTATTTCTGCAGCCGCCGCAGCAGCCGCCGCCTGGCTGCCGGGCTCCGGATGCTGGAGGAGGGGATTGAGCTGGACGACGATTACATGCGGGAGCTGCATCAGGAGAAATTGATCGACTCGTTCCTGATGAACGCGCTCGGGCAGAAAGACGAGCTCCGCGCGTTCGACCAGTTGACCGACGAATGGCGGCAGGCCCGGAGCAATGGCGACGACGGCAAAATCATCCTCTGCTACTACCGGCTGGTCTGTCGCTACGGCGCGGAACGGCTGGACGGCGACGCCCACGCCTGGAGCGCCGGGGCCGCCGCGCGGTTGAATATGCCGGGGTTGTCGCGCTATGCCTATTATCAGGCGATTTGCGCGAATGACGGCACCGCGCCGCCCCGGCGGAGAATGCTGGAAAATTTGAGCGCCATGCTGGAACGGATCGGGCACGATCCGGCCGCCGCGGGCGGAGTCCAGGAGCTTCTGCGGAAATATTATCCGAACGCCTGATTGATCTACGGCGTGCGGAGGTCGGAGAAACCGACCGGTTTGAAGTTTTTCCGGACTTGTTCGCGTCCGGCGGGGTCGAGGCTCAGGTATTTCCAGTAGGAAAAGGCGAAATCGTGGGGGATGTAGTTTTCCAGCCAGTCGTAGGTGAGCTGGAACGTAATCGGGTGGCTTTCGAAAATCCACGGGCAGCGGTCGATCAGGTAGCGGGCCATGCGGCGGTATTTCCCGGTGCGTTCCGGGGAATCCGGCAGGTTGATGATTTCCTCGAACATGGCGTCGTATTCGGGATCGCGGTAGCTGACGCGGTTGCTGCCGCCGGCGTTTTTGCTGTAAAAGAGTTGGAGGAAATTCTCGGCGTCGGGATAGTCCCCGACCCACGAGAGCCGGAACAACTGCACTTGCCCGAGGCGGAGCTTCTGGAAAAACCGCGGGCGGTTGTTGAGCTCCGCCCGGATGTCGATGCCGATCCGTTTCATATCCCGGACCATCAGCTCCGCCGTCTGGCGGTAGGCGGAACTGTTGTCGGCCTGGTCGAACGTCAGTTCAAGGGGTTCGCCGGTGGCCGGGTCGATGCCGCCGGGATAACCGGCGAGGCGCATTTCCTCGCGGGCGGCTTCGAGGTCGCCGCGGTTCCACGGGTTGCGGAATTCCTCCTCGAACCCCGCCGTGCCGGGCGGGATGGGGCCGTTCGCCGGGATGATCTGGCCGTTGAAATGCTCGATGCGGGCGCCGATGTCGTGGGCCAGCGAGATCGCCCGCCGCAGGTGCAAGTTCCGCCCCAATATCGGGTCGGTGAAGTTGAACCCGATGTAGCGGACCTCGAATTCCGGCACGCGCCAGAGCCGGATGCCGCGTTTGCGGAGCTCGGGGGCAAGTTCGCTGCCGCCGCCGATGACCGATTCGATGTTGTCCTTGTCCACCGTGCTCATGTCCAGCCGCCCCTGCAGGAAAAGCAACCAGGAGGAAAAGGGCTGTTTGACCTGATAACAGAGGATGCGGTCGAGGAGCGGCAGCGGTCTTTCGCGGTCGGCGGGATTTTGGGCCTCCTTGAAAAATTCGAGGCGGTATTCCGGGTTGCGCTCCAGTTCGATCCGGAAATCCCGCACCCATTGTTTCAGGATAAAAGGGCCCGAACCGACCGGGTTCGCCATGAATGTTTCACCGTAGAATTCCACCGCCCGGCGCGAAACCACCGAGGCATAGGGAATCGCCAGATTGTAGAGGAAGCGCGGGTCGGGTACATTCAGGTGAATGCGGAATGTGGACGGGTCGAGGATTTCGATTCCCCCGATGCCGGATTCGTAAACCGAGTTGTCGCCCGGGGGCAGGGCGGCGGCGGCGTCGCGGAAACGGTCGATGCCCTTGATCCGGTTGCGGAAAATCCAGAAGACCGGGCTGTGGAGCCGGGCGTCGGCGATGCGCAGGAACGAATAGGCCACGTCCGCCGACGTGATCTTGCGCGCGGATTTCGGCCCGCCGCCGAAACACGGATCGTCGTGGAAGTAAAGGTCGTCGCGGAGCTTGAACGTATACGCGGTCATGTCCGGGTTGGCGGTCGGCATTTCCCGGAGCATCGACGGGCGGAGCTGGTAGGGGCGCGCCGTATAGTCGTACTGGAGCAGGGTGTCGTAGACGCAGGCCACCAGATTGCGGCTGGCGAGGTCTTCGGCCAGCGCCGGGTCAAACGATTTGACCCGGCCGCCCGCGCCGACGTGCATGACCCGTTCCGACGGCGCGGCGGCGTCGTTCCTGCCGCAGCCGGGGAGGAACAGCAGGAGCGGGAGCGAAAGACATAGCAGGATTAACCGTTTCGGAGCCATTGCAGTGTACTGTTCATCGCCTGTTCCGGCGTAACCCGGGGTTTGTAACCCAGGGTCTTGGCGGCGGCGTTGATGTTGAAATAATGCGAATAACCCAGGTGCCCCGCCAGAAAACGGGTGAGCGTGGGCTGGAACGGCAGGTAACGGTAGAGTTTTTCCGAATATTTGCCGACGCGCCAGGCTTTTTCCAGGGGCCACCGGCCGGTGACGCCAGGTTCGCCGAGCTTGTTCAGCAGTTCCGAAATCCACCCCCACATATTGACCGGCGCGCCGTCGGAAATGAAATAGGCATGGCGGAACCGGCTCTGGTGCTCCAGATATTCCAGCGCCAGAATATGCGCATGGGCGACGTTGTCCACATAGGCGAGGTCGATCATGTTGGAGCCGTCGCCCACCTGGTAGAGCACCCGTTTGCGGGCGCGGCGAAGGAGTTCCGGGACGATGTAGTGGTCGCCGGGGCCCCAGATCAGGTGGGGGCGCAGGCAGATCGCCGAGAGTTCGCGGTTGAACGCCCCGAGCACGTGTTTCTCCGCAATGGATTTGGTCGCGCTGTAATGGGAGAGGTAACGTTCCGGGTAGGGGGCCGATTCGTCGAGCCCCTCGACGTGCTGCTCCGGCGTATAGGCCACGCTGCTGGAACTCGTATACACCAGGCGGCGGATGTCGTGGTCCTGACAGGCCTGAAGGACGTTGATGGTGCCCTCGACGTTGGTGGTGTAGTAATCGCGGTAGCCGCCCCAGTAACCGGCCAGCGCGGCGGTATGGATGACCGCGGTACAGCCGCGGCAGGCGGCCTTGACCTGTTCGAGGTTGCGGATGTCGCCGCGGACAACCTTGATGCCGAGGTCTTCGAACTCGGGCGCGGGAGAGCGCTGGAAACTGCGGATCAGGCAACCCTTGGCCAGCAGTTGCCGGATGATGGCGTAGCCGAGGCAGCCGCTGCCGCCGAAAACGACGACTCTTTCATTTTTCCATTTCATATGATCATAAAGCCAGTTGGTTAAAACGGGTCATGGCGGAATCCCAGTCCTTCCGGGAGGCCGCCGGTTTGAATTCGATGACTTCGAAGGAATCGCGGACGATCCGCCGCCCCTCGTTCAGCCCGGCGACATCGCCCAGCGCAATCGCCTGCGAAATGGCGTTGCCGATGGCGGTGGCTTCGATCGGCCCCGCCGTGACCGGAATGCCGAGGGCGTCCGCCGTGTATTGCATCAGCCGGTGGTCCTGGGTGCCGCCGCCGACGATGTTCAGGAACTGGTAGCGGACGTTCAGGATGTTTTCAAGTTTTTCGAGCTTCTCGCGGAAGCAGAGCGCCAGCGAATCGTAAACGCAGCGGAGGATTTCACCGTCCGTCGCCGGTTCGCCCTGGCCGTGTTCCGCGCAGTAGCGGCGGATGCGCCCCGGCATGTCGTTCGGCCCGAGGAACAGCCCGTCGTTGGGATTGATCAGGAATTTCCAGGGTTCGGCGGCGGCGGCCAGTTCTTCCATGCGGGCGAAACTCATCTCTTTGCCTTCCGCGCGCCAGTTGCGGCGGGTTTCCTGAAAAAGCCACGTGCCCATGATATTGGTCAGAAAACGGATTTTACCGGCCAGCCCGCCTTCGTTGGTGCAGGGGGCGGCTTCCGCCGCCGGGGTCATCAGCGGACGGTCGATTTCCGCGCCGAGCAGCGCCCAGGTGCCGCAGCTGATGTAGGCCCAGTTGCTGTCCGGCGCCGCCGGCACCGCGCCGACCGCCGAGGCGGTATCGTGGGCGCCGACCCGGATCAGGGGGATGGGGCCGCAGCCGAGTTCTTTCTGCAATTCGGGGCGCAGGGGGGCGGAAACGGTGGAGGGCATGACGATTTCGGGGAATATGGAACGGGGGATGCCCAGTTTGTCGATCAGTTCGAAATCCCAGTCGCGGGTATTCGGGTCAAGCAGATTGGAGGTGGAGGCGATGGTGTATTCGCAGGTGAATTCGCCGTTCAGGTAGTTGGTCAGGGCGTCGGGGATGAACAACAGGACGCTGTTTTCGAAATCTTCGGGATGCTGTTCCCGGTGCGCCGCGAGCTGGTACAGGGTGTTGATGTTCATGAACTGGATGCCGGTGCGCGCGTAAATGTCTTCTTTGGAGATGGATTTAAAGATTTTGGCCGGAGTTTCGAGGGTCCGGGTGTCGCGGTAGTTATAAGGGAGGCGCAGCGGCTGCCCGGTCGCCCGGCTGTAAAGAACGTAATCGACGCCCCAGGTGTCAATGGCGATGCCGCTGATTCCGGGTTCGACGGCGAGGGCTTTCTTCAACCCTTCTTTGATCTCGGCGCACAGGGCGGGGAAATCCCAGAACAGCGCGCCGCCGCGCTCGACCGGACCGTTGACGAAACGGTGGACTTCGGTAAGGGAAAGGTGGCCGTTTTCAAGGCGGCAGACGATTGCGCGGCCGCTCGAAGCTCCCAGGTCAAACGCCAGATAATTACGCTTCATATCAAATCTCCAAAGTGTCAGGTCAATACCGATGATAAATAAAATTTTGGCGATAAACGGACGGGTTCCATCATTTATTGCCGAAAATTTGTATGCGACTTGAATAATTTAAAATGATTAATTCAGATTACAAGCCCGAAATGGAGCCGCATGGCAAAGTTTTACGCAAAAGCGGCATCCGGCGGACGAAGGACCCGGCGGTGGAACCCTTGAATTTTCCGAAAAAAGCATTATAGTACCCTAATGCTGTTGTCGGCGGTGGTTCGGCAACACCGCCGACAACAGTTGTTCGGGCCTTCGTGGTTCGACCCGGACGCCGTGGAGTCGGGGGGCGGATTTATGACGGGAAATATCGGCGGGGATATTGAAAAACCGGGTTTTCGATGGTATATTATTCTTTTTACAACCAAGGAAAACCGGGTTTAGCGCCTTATGGAATTCAATACCCCTTACTTATTGCTGAACGTTGTTATTTTCATCGCGGGCCTGGCGGTCCTGATCAAAGGGAGCGACTGGTTTATCGAAGCGGCGGCGGGCATCGCCCGGAAATACAATGTGTCGGAACTGACGATCGGGCTGACGCTGGTCAGTATCGGAACCGCGCTCCCGGAGTGGGCTTCGAGCCTGTATGCGGCGTTCGCCAACCACCCGGAGTTCATCGTCGGCAATATCGTGGGGAGCATTACGACGAACATCACGCTGATCCTGGGGATCGGGGTGGTTTTCTGCGGCTGTCTGTTTTTTTCGCGTAAACTGCTGACGCGGGACGTGTTGATCATGTTCGGCGTGTTTCTCCTGACCGCGGCGCTGGTGTTCGCCTACAAAATTTTCAGCGGCACTTACCAGATCGGTCGGATCGGCGGCGGAATCCTGACGGCAATCGCCGTCTGGTACTGCTGGCATCTGTTCCGCCAGCCCGAGCAGGAAACGAGCGAATGCGAGCTGGAGGAGGCGCACCGGCTGGCGGAAGCCACCCGCAATATGTCTTTCGTCAAATGCTTCGGCCTGCTGTTCCTGGGGCTGGTGATGGTGGTGCTGGGTTCGAAGGCCATGCTGGACACGGTGGTCTGGAGCGCGGCGAAGCTCGGCGTCCCGACGATCGTGATCTCGATGACGGTGGTGGCGTTCGGCTCGTCGGTGCCGGAGCTGGCGGTGACGATCGCGGGCGTGACCAAGAAATGTCATGACATGGCGCTCGGCAATGTCATCGGCAGTAATACCTTCAATATCCTGTTGATTTTCGGCACCTGTTCGCTGGTGCGCCCGGTCAGCTTCGGCAGCACCGGCGCGGGAATGGTGAATCTGGGCATCATGCTGGTGGCCGGCGCGGCGCTGGTGGCGCTGATGTATGTCTGCCGGGACCGCCTGAAGCGCAGCGGCGGAATTCTGCTGTTGACGATGTACGCCGTTTTCCTGGCTTACAACTGCCGCCATTTCTTCGGCGCGTGAAGGTTCCGGAAGCATTTTCGGGACAGGATTTTATGGGGGCGGGTTTGAATTTCCGAGAGATCGTGCTACATTTCTTTCATGGATAACGATAAAAACAATGAACAGACGATCAACGCCAGCAATTATACCGCCGACAGCATCAAGACCCTGAGTTCACTCGAACACATCAGGCTTCGGCCCGGCATGTATATCGGCAGGCTCGGCGACGGTTCGCACCCCGACGACGGCATTTACATCCTCCTGAAAGAAGTCATCGACAACAGCATCGACGAATTCATCATGGGGGTGGGGCGCCGCATCGACATCCGCATGGATGAAGCCGAGGTGAGCGTGCGCGACTACGGGCGCGGCATCCCGCTGGAAAAACTGGTCGAATGCGTGTCGGTGGTCAACACCGGCGGCAAATTCAACGACGAAGTGTTTCAGTTTTCCATCGGGATGAACGGCGTCGGCACCAAGGCGGTGAATGCGCTTTCGACGGCGTTCAATGTCTGTTCGTTCCGCGACGGCAAGTTCCGCAAGGCGTTGTTTTCGCGCGGGGTTTTCGAGAGCGACGAGAAAGGGAAGACGGACGAGCCGAACGGCACGATGGTGACGTTTACGCCGGATATCGAGCAGTTCGTCGATTATTCGTTCCGCCAGGAGTTTATCGAGAAACGCCTCTGGATGTACGCCTATCTGAACAGCGGGCTGTCACTGTACCTGAACGGCAAACGCTTTTATTCCAAACAGGGCCTGTTCGACCTGATCCAGGTGGAGGCCGGCGAAGACCGCCGCTATGAAATTATTTCGTTTAAAGACAAATCGCTTGAGTTCGCGTTCTGCCACACCGACAACTATTCGGAAAACTACTATTCGTTCGTCAACGGACAGCATACCACCGACGGCGGCACCCATCTTTCCGCATTCAAGGAAGGGGTGCTGAAAGCGATCAACGAGTTCTCCGGCAAGACCTATCAGGCCAGCGATGTCCGCGACGGCATCGTGGCATCGATCGCGATCAAGCTCAAGGACCCGATCTTCGAATCCCAGACCAAGAACAAGCTGGGCAATACCGATATCCGCGCCTGGATCGTCAATACGGTCAAGGAGGGAGTCGAACGATATCTGCATATGCAGCCCGCCGAGGCCGAACTGCTGATGGCCAAAGTCACCCAGAACGAAGCGCTGCGCAAACAGGTGCAGGCAGTCAAGAAACAGTCCAAGGAGCACGCCCGCAAGAGCAGTCTCAAAATTCCGAAGCTCAAGGACTGCAAGTTCCACCTGGGCGACCGCGACCCGCGCGGCGAACAGTCGATGATCTTCCTGACGGAAGGGGATTCGGCGGCCGGTTCGCTGGTGAGCTGCCGCGACGTATTTACCCAGGCGGTGTTTTCGCTCCGGGGCAAGCCGCTGAACACGTTCGGGTTGAGCAAGGACAAGATTTACAAGAATGAAGAATTTTTCTTCATCACCCAGACGCTGGATATCGACGACGACGTGGAGAACCTGCGTTACAATAAAATCGTGATCGCCACCGACGCGGACGTGGACGGTTTGCACATCCGCAATCTCCTGATCACCTTTTTCCTGAGTTTTTACGAGCAACTGGTGCTGTCCGGCCACCTGTACGTGCTGGAAACGCCGCTGTTCCGGGTGCGCAACAAGCAGGAGACTTATTACTGTTACTCCGAAAGCGAGCGCGATGCGGCGATCGCCAAACTGAAAGGGCGCGGCGTGGAAATCACCCGCTTCAAAGGACTCGGCGAAATCTCGCCGAAAGAGTTCGGGCAGTTCATCGGCAGCGACATCCGCCTGAGCAAAGTGACCGTGGACCACATGCGCGACGTTCCGCAGATGCTCCGTTTCTATATGGGGGACAACACGCCCGAGCGGCGCGACTATATTATGACCAACCTTGAAATCATGGACGAAGCCTGATGGCCGACGATATCGACAACAGCGAAGATTTGGTGATCGACCCGCCCGAACTGGTGGACGGCGAATCCGACGCCGATTCCGAGTCCCGCAAAGGCACCAACAGCTTGATCCGCCGGATGATGGACCAGAATTATCTGGAATACGCCGCGTATGTGATCAAGGAACGGGCCATTCCGGACGTGGACGACGGGCTGAAGCCGGTCCAGCGCCGCATTCTCTGGGCGATGCACTCCACCGACGACGGCAAATTCAACAAAGTCGCCAACATCATCGGGCAGACCATGCAGTATCATCCCCACGGCGACGCCTCGATCGGCGACGCGCTGGTGGTGCTGGCGAACAAAGAATATTTCATGGACCGGCAGGGGAACTTCGGCAACATCCTGACCGGTGACGGCGCGGCGGCGGCGCGTTATATCGAAGCGCGGTTGTCGCCGCTGGGGCGCGAGGTGCTGTTCAACGAAGACCTGACCGATTTCGTCGAAACCTACGACGGGCGCAAAAAAGAGCCGGTGGTGCTGCCGGTCAAGATCCCGTCGCTGCTGCTGCTGGGTTCGGAGGGGATCGCGGTCGGCATGTCCACCAAAATCATGCCGCATAACTTTGTCGAACTGCTCAAAGCGCAGATCGCCGAACTGAACGGCGAGGAATACGAGCTTTACCCGGATTTCCAGCAGGGCGGGCTGATGGATGTGTCCGAATACGAGGAGGGCAACGGCAAAATCAAGTTGCGTGCCCGCATCGACATCGACGGCCGCAAGCTGATCATCCGCGAAATCCCGGCGCTGACCACCACCGAGAAGCTGATCGCGTCCATCGAACGGGAGGTCGAGAAAAACCGCCTGAAAATCGCCGCAATCAACGATTACACCGGCGAAAACATCGAAATCGAAATCATTCCGTCGCGCGGGCAGGACCCGGAAAAAACCATGCAGGCGCTGTACGCCTACACCCACTGTTCGATCACCGAAACGGTCAACATGCTGGTGATCTGCGAGAACAAACCCGAGATCATGAACGTGAAGTCCGTGATCCGGCGCAATACCGAAAAACTGCTGGACTACCTGAAACGCGAACTGGAAAACGAGCTTGCCCGCTGCAATGAAGAAGCGCACCGGAAAACGCTGGCGCAGATTTTTATTGAGAACCGTATCTACAAAGACATCGAAGAGTGCGAAACGTTCGAACAGGTCAGCAAGGCGGTTTATGACGGCGTGATGAAGTTCCGCGACCAGCTGATGCGCGACGTGAGCGAGGACGACATCACCATGCTGCTGGCGATCCCGATCCGCCGTATTTCGCTGTTCGACATCAAGAAAAACGAACAGGAAATCGCCGACATCCACAAGCGGATCAAGGAAATCCGCAAACATTTGAAAGCGCTCTCCGATTACGCCGTCGCCTATCTGCAGGCGCTGCTGGATAAATACGGCAAGCATTTTCCGCGCCGCACCGAACTGGTCGGCGGATTCCGCAAGATCGACCGCCGCAATGTGGCTCTGAACAACATCAAGGTCGGTTGGGACCGTAAAAACAGTTATATCGGCACCAACGTCAAGAGCGACGACACCGTGCTCTGCAACGAATATGACAAACTGTTGTGCATCGAGCGCAAGGGCGATTACAAAATCATCAATATCCCCGATAAGATTTACGGCGGCAGGCTTTATGAATTCCGCAAATTCGACCCGGAAATCGAGTTCGGCGTCATCTACCGCGACAACAGTTCGGGCAAGGCTTACGGCAAGCGCTGTTTTATCGAAAAATTCATCACCGACCGGGTTTACCGGCTCTGCCCGGAAAACTGCCGCCTGGAACTGGTGACGCCGCGTTCGGATGCGATTTACGAGTTGACGGTGGACGCCCGGCGCAAAAATGCCGGGACCAGCGAAGTGAACCTGAAGGAATTGCCGTTGCGCAGTCCCCGTGCCCGCGGACAACTGCTGTCCGCCAAGGCGGTTCAGAAAGTCACCCATATCCGCTATCTGACCGAGGAAGAATTATCGGCGTTTGTGGCGGAGGCGCATCCCGTGGATGATGACGAAATCAACGAAAACGGCAACGACACCGGCGAAGAAACCATCACCGCCGCTGAAACGCCGGACGTGGGCGCCGCACCGGAAACCGAAGCCGCGCCCGAAATTGAAGAAACGGATGAAGTGCAGGAGCCGGAAACACCGAAAAAAGCGGTCAAGGCACCGCGGAAAAGCCGGAAAAGCAAACCAGCCTCTGAACCTGAACCGGAAGCGGAAGAAGCCGCAGAACCGGAAACCCCGGCAGAACCGGAAGCCCCGGCTCCGCGCTCGAAAGAGATTGAACCCCCGGCAGAACCGGAAGCCCCGGCAGAGCCGGAAACCCCG
>DHTZ01000031.1:22083-62380 GCA_002408885.1 Lentisphaeria bacterium UBA5247
CCGGCAGAGCCGGAAACCCCGGCTCCGCGCTCGCAAGAGATTGAACCCCCGGCAGAGCCGGAAGCCCCGGCAGAGCCGGATGTCATAAAAAGCGAACCGCCAACGCCTGAACCCGCCCCTGAAACGCCGTCGAAAAAAGATGACGATAACGAAAACTGGGGAATCAGCCAGTTGGAATTTGGATTTTAAGGCTATGAATCAGATCGCGTCAACCATCCGAAAATATGCGGAACAGGTCCGCCCCGTCGCCCGGGCGATTCACCAGCACCCCGAGCTTGGTTTCGAAGAACACGAGGCCTGCCGGTTGCAGGTGGAACTGCTGCGCGCCGCCGGGTTCCGGGTGACGACGCCTTACGGTGGGCTGGATACCGCCTACCGGGCGGAGTTCGGCACCGGCGAACCGGTGTTTGCCGTGATGTGCGAATACGATGCGTTGCCGCAGTTGGGGCACGCCTGCGGACATAACCTGATCTGCGGAGCCGGTCTTGCCGCCGGGCTGGCGTTGTGCGAACTCATGGAGTCGGACGGAATCGCCGGCAAGATCGTGGTGCTGGGCACTCCGGCGGAGGAAACGCTCGGCGGCAAGGTGATTTTGCTGGAACAGGGCGGGTTCGAGGATATCGACGCGTGCATCCTGTGCCATCCGGCCTCGGTCAACGCGCTGGATTCCGGCGACCTGGCGGTATCCCGGTTCGACGTGACGTTCAGGGGTCATGCGGCCCATGCGGCGGCCGCTCCTTATCTGGGGGTCAATGCACTGGACGCGATGAACCTTTTCTTTGCCGGCATCGCCTGCTGGCGGCAACAGCTTCCGCCCGGCGGCATGGTGCACGGCGTGATTTCGCAGGGCGGCACCGCGCCGAACATCATCCCGGATTACACGGAGGCGTTTTTTTATCTGCGCAGCCGCGACAACGCCACTCAGGGGGCGCTGGAAGTGCGACTGGATGAAATCGCCCGCGGCGCGGCGCTGATGACCGGTTGCGGCTATACCGCCGTCCGCCGTCCGAATCCCTATTCGGCGGACCGCCCGAACCCGCCGTTGCGCGAAGCGGTGCTCACGTCGATGGACGATTTGCGGATGAACCCGGACCGGGAATACCGGAGCAGCATTTCGACGGATTACGCCAATGTGTCGCTGGTGGTGCCGGGGGTGAACTTTTTCTTCAATATCACCGGGGGCAGGGCGGTGGCGCTGCATTCGGCTGAGTTCGAACGGCTTGCCGGGTCGGACGCCGCGTTCGAATCCGCCATGGACGCCGCGGGGGTGATGGCGGCGGTCGGCCTGCGGTTCCTGACCGAACCGGATTTCCGCCGGACGGTGACGGGCGCGGAATAATGCGGGGCTTATTGTCAGGTTTTTGACGGTAGGGGCTTGCATTTGATATTTTCCCATGTTATATTTAAAAGATTATGATTTAACGTTATGTGCAAGTTTTTCCAGAACGGATCGACGGTCTTTCGAGGCGGTATGTTCCGCATTGGCGTTGGTTGCGGGAAAAACGGGCAGGCATGAAGGATGATATCGAAATGTTACGTTTTGTCTACAGCGACTCAAAATTGATTGCCATTCTGATCGGCATTAGCGGCGGGTCTTTCCGGCGCTCCGCGGAAAGGCTCGTAACGGCTGTGGAGAATTAAAGACGTTTGCACTTGAAAACGATTGATCATCGGATTATTGATTTTTTTACAGCCATGAATTGTTCTTTCAATTTCATGGCTTTTTATTTTAACCAGAAAACAGGATATTGAACCATGTTTAAAGCTGTCGGACAACCTAAGTTCCCGGAAATGGAACGGGCTATCGTCGAATACTGGAAACAGGACGGTACTTTTCATAAATCGCTGGAGAACCGCAAGGACGCGCCCGAATACATTTTTTATGACGGCCCCCCCTTCGCCACCGGTATGCCGCACTACGGCCATCTGCTGGCCGGCACGATCAAGGACGTGGTGCCGCGCTACCAGACCATGCGCGGCAAGCGCGTCCCCCGCACATTCGGATGGGACTGCCACGGCCTTCCGGTCGAAAACGAAATGGAAAAAGAGCTCCAGTTGAAAAATAAAAAAGACATCGAAGCCTTCGGCATCGACAATTTCAACGAAGCCTGCCGCGGCATCGTCCTCCGCTACACCAACGAATGGGAACAGGTGGTCACCCGGATGGGACGCTGGGTGGACTTCGAGGGCGGCTACCGGACGATGGACCTCGATTACATGGAGTCGATCTGGTGGGTGTTCCGCCAGCTCTGGGACAAGGGGCTGATCTACGAGGGCTATAAAATCATGCCGTTCTGCCCGCGCTGTTCGACGCCGCTGTCGAACTTTGAAGTCAATCAGGGCTATATGGAAGTGACCGACCCCGCGGTCACCGTTCGCTTCAGGGTGGACGGCGAGGAAAACACTTATTTCCTGGCATGGACCACCACGCCCTGGACGCTGCCCTCGAACCTCGCTTTGGTGGTGGGCGCCGGCATCGATTATGTCAAGATCAAGGACGGCGGCGAATATTACATCATGGCCAAAGGCCTGGTGTCGCGCTACTACAAGGACGCGCCGGAAATCGTCGCCGAATTCCGCGGCGAAACCCTGAAAGGCAAACGCTACGAACCGCTGTTTCCGTATTTCGCGGAGCTGAAGCGGGACGGGGCGTTCCAGGTGATCTGCGCCGATTTCGTCAGTCTGGAGGACGGCGTGGGGATTGTCCATGCCGCTCCGGGGTTCGGTGAAGACGACAGCATTGCCGCCAAAGCCAACGGCGTCCCGGAGGTCTGCCCGGTGGACGACCAGTGCTGTTTCACCCGCGACGTGCCCGATTACGCCGGACGTTATGTCAAGGACTGCGACAAGGACATCATCCAGCGCCTGAAAGACGAACATAAACTGGTTCACCGCGGCACCATCCACCACAATTATCCGCATTGCTGGCGCGACGACATGCCGTTGATCTACCGCGCCATCTCCACCTGGTTCGTCAAGGTCGAGGAAATCAAGGAAAGAATGATCCGCGCCAACGGCCGGATCAACTGGGTTCCCGCGCACCTGAAAGACGGACGTTTCGGCAAATGGCTGGAAAACGCCCGCGACTGGGCGATCAGCCGCAACCGTTACTGGGGCACCCCGCTGCCGATCTGGCGCAACGAGGAAGGCGAAACCGTCTGCATCGGCTCGGTGGCCGAGCTCGAGCAGTTGACCGGGCAGAAAGTGGGCGACTTGCACAAGCATTTCATGGACAAAATCGAAATCCCGTCGCCCACCGGCAAGTCGCCGCTGAAGCGCATCCCGGAAGTGCTGGACTGCTGGTTCGAAAGCGGTTCCATGCCCTACGCGCAGCATCATTATCCGTTTGAAAACAAGGCGCATTTCGAGGCGCATTTCCCGGCGGACTTCATCGCCGAGGGGCTCGACCAGACCCGCGGCTGGTTCTATACGCTGGTGGTGCTCGGCGCGGCGCTGTTCGACAAACCGGCGTTCCAGAACGTGCTGGTGAACGGCCTGATCCTCGCCGAAGACGGACAGAAAATGTCCAAGCGCAAGAAAAATTATCCCGACCCGCTGGAAGTGGTCGAAAATTACGGCGCCGACGCGCTGCGGCTCTTTATGCTGGGCTCGCAGGTGGTCCGCGCCGAGGACCTGAAGTTCTCCGAAAACGGCATCAAGGACGTGCTTCGCGGCGTGATGATCCCGATCTGGAACGCCTACAGCTTCCTGGTCACTTACGCCAATGTGGACGACTGGACCCCGGAAAGCGGCGCCGACGTGCCGCAAAACTTGAAAAATCCGCTCGACCGCTGGATCCTGAGCTCATTGACCCAGATGGTGGACGAAGTCCGCGGCGAAATGGATGCTTACAATCTGCAGAAAGCCGCCAACCGCTTCACCCGGTTTGTGGACGACCTGACCAACTGGTACATCCGCCGCAGCCGCCGCCGTTTCTGGAAAAGCCAGAACGACGGCGACAAGAACGACGCCTACCGGACGCTCCACTATGCCCTGTTGACGTTCTGCCGGACGGCGGCGCCGTTCATCCCGTTCGTGACCGAGGAAATCTACCGGAATCTGCGCACCGCCGACATGCCGGAATCGGTGCACCTCTGCGATTTCCCGGAATCCGACGCCGCCAACCGCGACGAAGCGCTGGAGTGCCAGATGGAAAACACCATGACGGTGGTTAAACTCGGGCGCTTCCTGCGTTCGCAGAGCAACATCAAGACGCGCCAGCCGCTCGGCCGCGCGGTGGTGGTGACCGGCGACCCCGCGGTGCGCGAGCTCCTGAACGGGACCGCCGACATCATTGCCGAGGAGCTGAACGTCAAGCAAATCGTATTCAATTCCGACGAAAACGATCTGGTGACCTATACGACCAAGGCGAATTTCAAGTCGCTCGGCCCCAAGCTCGGCAAGCAGATGAAAGAAGCCGCGGCGGTGATCCAGCAGTTGAACTCGGCGGAAATCGGCGCGATCCTGGGCGGCAAACCGTATGCCCTGACGCTGAGCGACGGCCGGACGGTCGAGCTTGACGCCGCCGACCTCGATGTCCGGCGCGAAGAAAAGCCCGGCATGACCGTCGCCAACGAGGGAAGCATCACGCTGGCGCTGGATACCACGCTGACGGCGGCGCTGGAAGAAGAAGGCTTCGCCCGCGAAGTGGTCAGCCGTATCCAGAATATGCGCAAGGAAAGCGGTCTGGAGGTTTCGGACCGGATTCGAATCGCCTGTCAGGTGCCGGCGGACCGTCAGGGGGCGCTGGAGAATTTCCGTTCGTACATTCAGGCGGAAACACTGGCGGACGAGATGGTCCGCGGCGACTTCCCGGATTCCGAATTGAGCGAGTTGAACGACGCTCTCTGCGGGTTCTCGATCGCCAAGCTGTAATTCGAGGTAAAAACAAAAGATCCATCGCCCGTTTTCATCCGCGGGCGATGGATCTTTTTTGCGTGTGTTCAGGAACGGATCAGAAATTCCGGGCCAGAAGAACGGTTTCGCCTTTGCCGATCGGCAGGGAGACTTCGCCCTCCTGCGGCGAATAGGTTTGGCCGGTCAGGATATCGGTGAGCGGAATATCGCTTTTCAGCAGAAATGCGTCCAGCCGTTCGTTTTCATTGACACAGGATTGGGAACTGCTGAACCGGGCGGCGTAAATGACTTTGCGGCATTTCTTCTCATGCAGATGTCGCAGGAGCTGGTAAATGCCGTCATGGTTGTCCGTCAGCACGCTCGGCCGCCAGGGGAACAGCATATTGACGATGACCGAGCGGATTTTGTAGCTCAGGAGCGGGATCATGACCTCGTGAAGCAAGCCGTTGTGCAGAAACAGAATCAGGCCTTCGTCATCGGCGATATTGTGATTGCTGTTCAGAATCTCCGTATCCATCATGGTATTGTCGATATATTCGACATGGAAATCCAGCCCCCCGCTCCGCGCAGCGGCGGCAGATGCCCGTCACCACGCGCCCGCCGAAAATCGTTTCCGGCCCGATCGCATTCATCGCGTCGATCATCCGGACTTTGCGCAGGGCGGTACGCTCATGCTGGATTTCATCGATCTTTTTGATGGAGTTGACAAATAAGCCGCGCCCGGGCACCCGGCTCAACAGGCCGCGTTCCTGAAGTTCGCCCTGTATTTTGGCCGCGGTCATGGCGCTGATGCCGAATTGGTCGCAAATGCTTTTGCGCGAATAAAACACCTCGCCGGCGCAGAGTTCGCCGTTGATGATTTTATAAGCCAGCATATCCAGCACGTTTTTATAACGGTTGTTGGGGCGCCCCTTCGACATGGCTTTGACTTAAGGCTGTACAGGCGTGGGAGAAGGGGTGAAGGTCAGGGTCATTTTCAGGTTTTTTATTTTCCCGTCCGGTTTTATGGACAAGCGGAAAATTTCCCGTTTATGATGGGTGTCTTCGCGAATGGGTTCGATGGCGGTTGTAAAGGGTATGCCGCCGCAGTCGATGTTCAGGAACAGGCTTTTTTGCTTTTCGGTGATACGGTATGTATGGGCGTCGATTTTCTCGATCTGCCCGAGCGTAATGACCGCGTTTTCGCATTCAGCCGGGTGCTTGAGCTCGACGGTGTCCTCCACGATGAAAGAACCGCCGTTTGTACGTGAATAGCGGAATGCGCGGCAAACACTCTGTACTTCAGCGATGTGGCGGTATGGCGCGGTGATGTCCAGCTCCACCGCAAAGGAATCTCGGTCCTGGTAAATCGATTTCCGGACGGCGTCCGTTCCCCGCCCGGGCGCCTGCAGTTGACCGGCGATCCGGGGTACGCTGTGCCCATAGGAGTTCAACAGGTTCGATTCATAACGCCGGTTGCTGAACGTCCGTTTGGTGTATACTTCGCGTCCCGGATCGACAACGACCGGCACTCCGTCAACCGCGATGATATAGCTGCCGATGTCGTTATGGTTGTGCGGTTCGGTGTTATTGCCTCCCTTGAACGCCGCCGCCAGGCGGGAATCGGACTGGGCGGGGCGGACTACGTAAACATTGGCATTGTCAAAGGCGCTGGCCGCTTCCGTCCGGGAAACATCGGGGGCTTTCGCGCTTTCCGGCAGCGACAAAAACAGATTGATGTCCTGAAGCGGAGCGGGGAGGGGGAAGCCGGCAGGGAATCCGGATGTCTTGTTTTCCAGCCAGTTTTGCAGCGCGGCTGTATAGAGTGGTAATTTAAAGTTGATGTTGGCGTCTGCAAACGCCGGATAGACTTCCGGGGCCAACCGGATATTCTCGGCGAATTGAGCCACCGGTGCAATCCCCGGCGCATCCATCAGGTTCACTTTGCCGTCGGTCGCCTGACGGAAATCCGCCGCCATCCGCAGGTAATAACCGAACCCGTAGGACCAGTAATTGATTCCTTCTCCACAATAACCGTCGGGTCCGAAACCTTTCAGGTAATTCGTGCTGCGCTTGCGGATGTAGTCCAGCAGGCGGGCCCGCCGCGCCGGTTCAAGCTCCGTCCGCAGGATGACGGCCGTCATTCCGGCCAGGCAGACGCTGTTCCAGTTGTTTTTGATGGTGAGCCACATATTTTCCTGGCGCTTGCCGTCCATCATCTCTTCCAGCGGGGCGATGATCCGGCGTTCCAGTTCGCCTTCCAGCATGTTCCGGACCTCCGGGGTCATGGATGGAGCCAGCAGCCGGAGCGTACAGGCCAATTCGCCGCCCAGTGTCGCCACGCCGAGATCGATGTCGATCACCCTGCCGTAATAGTTGTCAAGCTGGGGATCGTGAGCCGGCAATATCCATGTCGGGAGCGCGCAGAGAACGCGGATTCGCTGTTCGATATGGTCGATGTAGCGCTGTTCGCCGGTCACGCAGGCGGCCATGACCGGCGCGCCGAGGGCATGCAGTTTATAATATCCGGCTTCATAACGGCTGCGGTTTCCGTCGCGGGAGAAATCAAGGTAATTCGGCTGGGGAGAAATCACTTCTCCGGCGATATCCCGGTCGGCCTGTGCGATTTTTTCCCGCATGCCGGGGCGGTCCTGTTGGGATTTCCAGAACGCGCGGTCCGTGATATCCGGCACATTGTTCCATGCTCCCGCCGGATACGGATCGCCGGCGAGTACGGCGAGATTGAACAGAACCGGGAAAAAGATGAACGCAAATTTCATGAAGCTCTCCTCAATGTCCGGTGGGCTGGATAACATTGTGGGGGGAATAGCTGTATTTGATGCCGAATATGCCGAATGCGGGTTCTTCCTTGGTGGCAGCGGCGGCATGGCCGTCGCTGAACAGCGTGTTTACCCGGTCGCTGTGGCGGGCATGGATCGTACCGACGGCGGCGCTGGCGGTGGTCACGCCCTGAATCGCCCATACCTGGCGCGGTTCGCTGCACAGGGAGTCGGCAATCGTCAGGATTTCCGACGGCCTTGGAATTTTATTGACGGCATACGTAATCATCAGGCGGCTTGCCGAACCCAGTTGCGTGCAAATCCTGAAATTATTGTTCTGATAATCCGCGTTCATGAAGCTGTTTGCCAGGCTGGGGGCGCCGTAGACCCGGTCGCAGATGTAGTCGGCGTCGTTCATGGTATAGGGCTTTTCCGCCGGGCACAGGACGGTGGGGTAGGAGGAGAGATAGGGAGTGGTGGTTTCTTGCCAATCCTTGTTGTCCTTGCGCCCGAGCAGAAAAGAGGACCATGCGCGCCCGGTCCCGGAACCGTTGTAATAATACAGGATCCATGTGGCGTTGTGGTCGTCGCCATATAGCTGAAATGCGGTTCCGCATTGTTTCAGGTTGTTGATGCATTGTACGGCCTTGGCTTTGTCCCGGGCTTTGTTCAGCGCCGGCAGCAGTATGGCCGCCAATATGGCAATAATAGCGATGACGACCAGGAGTTCGATGAGTGTGAAATAAAATCTGTGCTTCATGGTGTACTCCGTGAGTTCGAAGGTTTGTTGATGGACGGGTTTATAATGCCGTTTGGCGGGCAGAAATACCAGGAGCCCTGGTCGTGGGGGCCGCCTGCGAAACGGTTTTCCAATATCTCAAATGCATACCGGATATGGGCTTGAATGTTGTTGTCCACATAACAGATGTCCGCCTGAAGGTCGGCGGCGCCGCGGCCGATGGCGATCACGTCGAGGTCGTCCGGTATGCGGATGGAGAGGTTCCGGCATTCTTCCAGAAACAACGGGGCGAAGGCGGGGAGGATGACAGCGTCGGCGCCGTTCAGGCGGTTCTCCAGCCATTTCCGGATTGAGCCGCGGATGTAATTGTAGTCGATGCCGTGTTCTTTGAGTTTGAAATTAAAGCAATGGCGGTTGATCCAGTTGAAATCGTGCTTCAGCTTCGTCATGCCCGAGCGCCAGGCCGCCGCCCGGAAAAGCTCGAGGTCATTGTTCAGTTCCGTGCAGACCAGGGCGATGTTCCGGCGGCCGCGCTGCTTGAAATGGTTCAGGCACATCCGGACGGTGGCCGGTTCGTCGGCGATGATGCTGGTGATGTCGTTGTTGCCGGAGAGCTCGCCGAGGACGACGGCGCGGTTTGCCACGTGCCCCAGCGTCGCCGTGAAGTTTTCCCAGATCGGCCTGACGCCGGAGATAACGGAATAGGCGTCCGGAGAATTGATCTCGGATATGACGCTGGCCAAACTGGCATCGCCGATTTCCAGCAGGCGGACCTCCCAGCCGGACTGTTCGAACAGCGCCTTGCCCTCGTGAAACAGATAACGGGCGACGTAATGGTTGCTGTCCGGCGCGATGAAATTGACGATTTTGCAAACCGCCGGAGCCGGCTTGATGTAGCAGACGAAATTACCCACGCCGTGCTGGCAGCGCAGATAGCCTTCGCTTTCCAGGATTTTCAGCGCTTTTCCGGCGGTCACGTAACTGACGGAATATTCCTTGGAGAGATCATGAATTCCGGGCAGGCGTTCGCCGAACGCATATTGGGCGCTGGTGATTTTCTGTTGCAGCGCGTCTTTGATTTTATTGCGTTTGATGTTGCGGCTGTAGCTCAAGATAAAAACCTCATTTCCGTTATACATATATATTATAATCTATATATCTATCTTTGTCAATAGATGAGAAACAGAAAGAATGATATTTTTAAAATAGAGCAGACGCGGCGTGATGAACCATCGCGCCGCGCCTGTGATCATGGAATTATTGTTTGCCCGTGCTGCCGAAGCCGCCGGCGCCGCGGAGCGTGTCGCTGAGTTCGTCCACGCAAACCATTTCGGCTTCGGGGAGCTTGCAGATCACCATTTGGGCGATCCGGTCGCCGCGGCGGACCGCGAACGGCTCCTGGCCGAGGTTGAACATGATCACGCCGACTTCGCCGCGGTATCCGGCGTCGATGGTGCCGGGGGTGTTGGTCAGGGTCAGGTTGTGCTTCAGGGCGAGGCCGCTGCGCGGGCGCACCTGCGCCTCGTAGCCGACGGGGAGCTCCATGAAAAGGCCGCTGGGGACGACGACGCTCCGTCCGGGCGGAAGCTCCATGTCCACGCGCGAACGCAGGTCGTATGCGGCGTCGTCGTGGTGAGCTTTCCGGGGAGTAAGGTCGTCGCAGCCTTCGAACATTTTGAATTTAACGGTAATTTTCACTGTCGCTGAGTTCCTGAATTTGCATTGTTACAGATTGCGGTTACTTTATAGCATAAAGAAAGGATTGTCAATTTCGGACGCGAGGAATTTATGGAAATCATTGACGTTCTGCTGAAAAAGACGTTTGACGACGGTGCCTCCGATTTGTTTGTCAGCGCCGGAAAACCTCCGCGTTACCGCCTGAAAGGCCCGATTGTCCCCATTCCCGGTTATGAAGATACCGCCATCGGCGAGGAACGCCTTGCCCAATTCCGGGAACAGGCGCTGCGCCCGGATATCCGGGAGAGCTATCAGGCGAACGGAAGCTGCGACGTCGGCTATACGCTGGCCGTCGAAAAAATGCGTTTCCGCATCAACTTTTACCGCCAGCAGGAAGCCGGGGCGCTGGTGGCGCGCCCGATTTCGCTGGGGAGTTCGCTTTCGTTCAAGGCGCTGAACCTGCCTTCCGTCATGCGGGAACTGGCTGAGGCCCCCCGCGGGCTGATCCTGATCGTCGGCGCCGCCGGCAGCGGCAAATCGACCTCGATGGCGGCGATGATCAACCATATCAACGATATGTTCCGCAAACACGTGGTGACGATCGAGGACCCGATCGAATACATTCACGAGGACCGTCAGTCCTGGATCAGCCAGCGCGAGGTCGGCATCGACACCACCGGATTCGGCGAAGCCCTGACCAACGTCGTGCGCGAAAGCCCGGACGTGATCGTGGTCGGCGAAATGCGCGACCAGAGCACCATGCAGACCGCCGTTTCCGCCGCCCTGACCGGGCATCTGGTGATTTCGACCGTTCACACCGCCGACACGCTGCAGGCGATGGAGCGCATCATCAATACCTTTCCCGAGCATCTGCGCCAGCAGATCGCCGACGACCTGGCGTTGGCCCTGCAGGCGGTGATCGCCCAGCGGCTCCTGCCGACGGCGGATGAACTCGGGATGATCCCCGCCGTGGAAGTGCTGAAAGCCACGCCATTGGTCCGCAGCCTGATTTCCGACCGGAACTTCGCCGATCTGGAGGACGTGATCCGGCGCGGTTCGGAGGACGGCACGGTGACATTCAACCGCGCGCTCCTGTCGCTGGTGAAGGATGGGCGCATTACCGTCGAACACGCCGTTTCCGCCGCCGCGAACCGCGAGGAATTCCTGCTGCTGGTCCGGGGCATGGAGAGCGGGATCGATACGTTCCGCGGCATGTTCGCGCAGGACGAGGCCGACAGCGAAGACATCAACATGAAACGGCTGCTCCATTCGGCGGCGGCCAATCAGGCCAGCGACCTGATCATCACGGTCGGCGCCCCGCCCACCCTGCGGGTCAACGGCGAGCTGGTGCCGCTGGACGCCCCCATACTCTCCCCCGTTGACACACAACGGTTGTTTTTCAGCATCATCAATGCCCGGCAACGCCTGATGTTCGAGGAGAAACGCGAGCTCGACTTCGCCCTGACCACCCGGCTCCGGACCAGCGCTGACGAAACCGAGCGCACCTACCGGTTCCGCGTGAACGGTTTTTACCAGCGCGGCAACATCGGGGCGGCGTTGCGGGTGATTCCCAGCCGGATTCCGGACGCGGAGGAATTACTGCTCCCCCCTCAGCTTCTGAGCTTGGTCAAGCAGAAACAGGGCCTGATCCTGATCACCGGCCCCACCGGACACGGGAAAAGTACGACCCAGGCGTGCCTGATCGACCGGATCAACGCCGGCAACCCGTGCCATATCGTCACGATCGAAGACCCGATCGAATATGTGCATTCCAACAAAATGGCGCTGGTGGAACAGCGTGAGGTTCATTCCGACACGCTCAGCTTCGCCAATGCGTTGAAATACGTGTTGCGGCAGGACCCCGATGTCATTCTGGTGGGGGAAATGCGCGACCCGGAAACCATCGCCACCGCCCTGACCGCCGCCGAAACCGGGCATCTGGTGCTGGCGACACTGCATACGAACAGTGCCGGGCAGACGGTTGACCGCATTGTGGATTCATTTCCCGCGCACCAGCAGAATCAGATCAAGATTCAATTGAGCGGAGCTCTGCTCGGCGTCGTCGCCCAGCGGCTGCTGCCGAAGCGCGACGGTTCGGGCCGGGTGGCGGCGTTTGAAATCATGCTCGGCACGCCCGCCGTCCAGTCGCTGATCCGCGAGGGGAAAACCAGCAGCTTGAAAGGCGTGATGGAAACCAGTTACAAGGACGGCATGGTGACGATGGAGCACGCCCTGACCGATCTTTACAGCCGCAATATTATTACCCGCGACGAAATGAGTTCAATCGTCAAAGACTTCAAGGCAACCAAAGGATATTAAGATGATGTTGAGAATTGGACAGGGATTTGATGTGCATTGCCTGGTACCCGGCCGGAAATTGATTTTGTGCGGCGTGGATATCCCGCATTCGCTCGGCCTGCTGGGGCATAGCGATGCCGATGTGGCGTTGCACGCGCTGATGGACGCCTATCTCGGGGCGCTGGCGCTGGGCGATATCGGCAACTGGTTCCCTGACAAGGACCCGCAGTACAAAAATGCCGACAGCATGAGCCTGCTGGCTCAGGTTATCAAACACGAGCGCGTCAGCGAATACCAGCTTGTCAATCTGGACCTCACCATCATCGCCGAGCGTCCCAAAATCTCGCCCTATATCGGACAGATGCGCACGAATCTGGCGGAAATCCTCGATTCTTCGCCGGACCGGATATCCATCAAAGCCACCACCACGGAAAAGCTCGGCTATTGCGGCCGGGAGGAAGGAATCGCCGCCATGGCGGTCGTCCTGCTGGAATCTTAAAGTCACATCCGCGCGCCGGGCCGCGTGCGGCAACGTGCCGCCGCAAAGTTCTTCAGTCGGAGTGCGGAGCATCCGTTCGCACCGGGCCGTGCCCGGGCGTAACCGAATGTCGGCACCAATGCAGCGGCGAAACGCTGCCCGCCCGCAGAGCGGAATCCTCTTGCTTGCTCCTCCTTCAATTCGTATTCCGGTTGCCGTAGGGGCGCGGGTCCACTTTGATTCCATCCAGAAGCAATAACGGGTTACAGTTCAATATCTCCGAATAGCGTACCGCGGTGCGCAAGGTCTTTGCGCCATTCTTCAGTTGGATGGAAACCGCCGCCTTGGATACGCCAAGCTTCTTTGCCAGTTCGTTCTGTTTGATCTTTCTTGCCTTGACCATCAGGGATAATGCAGTCATGAAAATTCTCCTTTTCCTGCTTCTGTTTTTATTCTTCCTAAATAATACTGCACACGCCGGGAAAATCAAGCCGAGAAGAAAATAAAATCAATATTTTTAAGTATTCGCTAAATTAATGATGTTTTCGTAACTTTTATATTTTGTGCTTAATTTATTGATAAGCAAATTTATTTATGCTATTATTTATTGTAATTTATGCCATTTGATTAAGTGATTGCTTAATTTTATGAAAAAAAGAAAAGCGGTGATGAAACCGCTTTTCCGGGAGGCTTGAATTATTGCTCGTCAAGATCCTTCAGGGCCGCTTTGCGGCTGAGGCGGATTTTGCCGGAGCCCGGATCAATGTCGATGACTTTGACCGTGACCATGTCGCCTTCATTGCAGATATCCGTGACCAGACGGACGCGATAGTCCGCCATTTCGGAGATGTGCAGGAGCCCTTCGATGCCGGGGATGATTTCCACGAACGCGCCGAAATCCTTGATTCCGGTGACTTTGCCGCGGTAAACCTTGTTGATCTCGGCTTCGGCGGTGCATCCGAGGACGCGGGCCTTGGCTTCTTCCAGATAATCTTCGTTCGGAGCCAGGATCTTGACGACGCCGTCATCGGTGACATCGATCGAAGATTTGGTTTCTTCGGTGATGGCTTTGATGTTCTTGCCGCCGGGGCCGATCAGGGCGCCGATCTTGTCGGGATTGATGTTGACGACCGCGATGTGCGGGGCGCGCGGGCTGATCTTTTCGCGCGGGGCGGAGAGACAGCTTTCGATGGTGTCGAGAATCTTGTAGCGGGCCTGGCGGTTGCGTTCCATCGCCTGGCAGAGCAGGTCAATCGAAATGCCCGGCAGCTTCAGGTCGAGCTGGAAACCGGTGATCCCTTCACGGGTGCCGCAGACCTTGAAGTCCATGTCGCCGAAGTGGTCTTCCGCGCCGATGATGTCGGTCAGCAGCACTTCCTTGCCGCTGTCGTCCGTGACCAGGCCGCAGGAGATTCCCGCGACCGGGGCTTTGATCGGAACACCGGCGTCCATCAGGGCCAGCGTGGCGCCGCAGACGGAAGCCATCGAGGTGGAACCGTTGGATGCCATGATTTCGGAGATACAGCGGACAACATACGGGAAATCTTTCGGAATTACTTTGGCGACAGAGCGTTCAGCCAGGTTGCCATGTCCGATTTCACGCCGTCCGGGGCCCATGATGCGGCCGACTTCGCCGACGCTGTAGTTCGGGAAGTTGTAATGCAGGTAAAAGCGCTTGTTACAGGCTTCCTGAGTGGGATTGGAGATGTTGTCGCATTCCTGGGAATCTTTTTCGCCGCCGAGGGTGGCGATGACCAGCGCCTGAGTTTCTCCGCGGGAGAAAAGGCCGCTGCCGTGAACCACCGGCAATACGTCCGCTTCGGCGGAAAGCGCGCGGAGATCGTCGATGCCGCGGCCGTCGGGACGGAACTGTTTTTCCAGGATGACGCCGCGGGTGGTGTCTTTGACCAGATCGTCAAACGCCTTGCGGAGTTCGAGGTCCAGTTCCGGGACTTCTTCGAATTGGGGAGTCAGGGCGGTCTTGGCTTCGCTCAGCAGGGCGTCCATCGCTTCGATGCGGTCGTTTTTGCCGGGGACGGTGCAGACGCCTTCGATGCGGTCTTTGCAGAATTCACGCAGGGCCTTGTCGAGTTCTTCCGGCACCAGGTGGAGGACCGGGGTCTTCTTGGCTTTGCCGGCTTTGGCGGCCAGTTCGATCTGGGCTTCGATCTGCTTTTTGATGATTTCATTGGCGAAACGCATGGCGTCGGCCAGGAGCTGCTCGGAAACTTCGCTGGCTTCGCCTTCGATCATGATGACCTTGTCGGCGATACCGGCGTAAACGAGCTCAAGGGAGCTCTTGTTCATTTCGCTGGCGGTCGGGTTGGCGACGAACTGGCCGTCGATGTAACCGACGCGGACCGCGCCCACCGGGCCCTGGAAGGGGAGGTCGGAGAGCATCAGAGCGACCGAGGCGCCGAGCATGAGCAGAGTGTCGGACTGATTTTCGCCGTCGGCGCTGAGGAGAAGGCCCTGAATCTGGATTTCATCGAAAAAGCCTTTCGGGAACAGCGGGCGGATCGGGCGGTCGGTCATGCGGCAGGTCAGAATTTCGTGATCGGAGGGACGCCCTTCGCGTTTGATGAATCCACCGGGGAAGCGGCCGGCCGCGCTGTATTTTTCGCGGTAGTCCACGGTCAGCGCCAGAAAGTCGGTGCCGGGGCGGGCAGGGCCGGAGCAGCAGGCGACCAGCAGGCAGGTGTCGCCCTGACGGAGCACGCAGGCGCCGTTTGCCAGATTGGCAAGTTTACCGGTGGAGATTTCGATGCTGCGGTTTTCCGCGAGCATGCAGGTGATTTTTTGTTCGGACATGATATCCTTGTTCCTTTTGTGATACGCGGGGGCGCGCGCCGCCGCTGGATTAATAGTACCGTGAACGCCGGGATATCAGATATTGCGGAATTGCGAGATCAACCCCCGGAATCTTCCGGGACCTGATATCGCAGAAATTCCACAAAACAAATCCTGCCAGGCGGATTCACATAATAAACTATTTTATAATATAGACTCCCGATCATAAAAAGCAAATGGACCTGACGCAAAAAATACGTCAGGTCCGATAAAATCAGGTATTTATGCCGTTCAGCGGCGGATGCCGAGCTCGGCAGTCAGCGAAATGTAACGCTCGTAATTTTCCTTGCTCAGATACTTGAGCAGAGTACGGCGACGGCTGACCATCAGCAACAGGCCGCGGCGGGTACTGTTGTCTTTCTTGTTGTTCTGGAGGTGAGCGGTCAGTTCACGAATCCGCTGGGAGAGAACTGCGATCTGCACTTCCGGGGAACCGGTGTCGCCTTCTTTGCGTGCGTACTTGGCGATGATGCCGTCTTTGGTTGCCTTGTCCATAATCTCTATCCTTATTGCTTACGGGTCCGCAGGCACCGGCGCCAGGCATAGCGTCGAAAACCGTCAGACCGTGGTTTACAGGATGGTTAAAATAATGCTTTTTCGCCGAATTTCAAGTTCCGTTTGCGAAAAATCAGAAAATAAATCCCGTCCTGTCCGATCCGTGGACCGGCAGAACGGGGATTGTTCGGCGGGTCATCAGTTTTCGAACAGTTCCTTGATCTCGACCACGCGGCTTTCGCGGCGGGCGATTTCGGCGGCCTGTCCCACGGCGGTGGACCACATGCCGTGTTCGGCGGTCGAGCCGTTGGGGAGCTCGCCGCGCAGGACCTTGATGAAATAATCGACCAGCTTGGGATCGGCGCCGCCGTGACCGCCTTCCTCTTCCGGAATTTCGTAGGTCACTACTTCCGAGCTCCAGCGCGGGAAGACCTTGATGGTGCGTTTGGTCAGGCTGGCTTCGATCTGCCCGAGCGTGCCGACGATGGTGTACAGGCGGTCGTTGATCGGGGTGATGAAGCACTCCAGATGGCTGGCGCGGATGCCGTTCTCATATTCGACCATGGCGATGCCGTTGTCGTGGTTGTCTTTGTCGGACGTGTACATGCAGAGGTCTTTGGCGTATCCGTCAACGGCCACGGCCTCATCCTTCCACGGGGAATTCTGGATGTCCGCGATGGTGTATTTATCGGGGCAGATGTCGCCATAGGCGCATTGGTGGCAGGTGGGGCCGACTTTGGTGCCCGGCGCCACTTCGAAGGGGATGTGTTCCGGGTTGAGGACGTTGATGCCCGCGAAGGAGCTGACCTTGACCGGTTTCGGGAAATCCAGCAGCCACTGGAATACGTCGAAGTCATGGCTGCCTTTGTGAATCCACAGGCCGCCGCATTTGGCGTAGGAGCGGTTCCAGCGGGACATATAGGTACGGCCGCCGTCGTAGAATTCGCGGTTTTCCAGCAGGAAGACATCGCCGACGGTACCGGCGCTGATGATGCTTTTCAGGCGTTTCAGCACGGCGTTGTGGCGGAGGTTGAAGCCGATCATGATGACTTTGCCCGTCTTTTCGGCGGTTTCGATGATGTTGCGGCAGCCTTTGACCGTGGTGGCCAGCGGCTTGTCGATCAGGACGTTGATGCCGCTTTTGAGGGCTTCGACCGCATTTTCTTCATGATAGAAGTCCGGGCTGGTGATGACAACGGCGTCCAGCTTTTCCTGTTTGATCATTTCGGTGATGCTGCCGTAAAAATTCAGTTCCAGGCCCAGAATCCGGGCGCCTTCTTTCATGCGTACCGGGTTCGGATCGCACAGCGCGACAAGCTCGGCGCCGGGATGTTTCTTGATGATCTCCCCGAACGCGGCAATCCCTCTGCTGCCGGCTCCGATGATTCCAAATTTCAAGTTTTCCATGTTCGATAAATCCTTATGTTTAGGTTGACTGACGTATTACTAGGTTCATCGGTACTTTAACCGCCTTAAGGGTTTGCGTACCGGATTCAATCTGATTCAGCAGCAGGTCCACCGCCAGCTTGCCGGCGTCGAAGCCGGGCTGGGCCAGCGTCGTCATCGGGGGCGAGGTGAACGCCGCCAGTTCGCGGTCGTCAAAGCCGATCACCGAAATATCTGCCGGGACCCTTCTGCCGGAACGGATCAGCCCCGCCAGCACCCCGGCGGACAGGTAGTCCGAATACCCCTGAACCGCATCCGCGTGAGGTATTTCGGTCAGGATCGACGCGGCCAGGCGAAGCCCGACCCGGAACAGATCGTCGTTCAGGGTATAAACCCGGTCGGGCGAAACGATATGCTCCTCCAGATGGTGTTTTCGGATGCCCTCACGGTAGCCGCGCAGGCGATTCTGGCAGGTATTGAGCTGGGCGTAGACGATGGTCCGCCGCCCTTTGGCGTAAAGGTAGTCCACCGCGTCGCAGATGCCCTGCGCCCGGTCGATGTAGACGCAGTTGAAATCGCGCTGTTCCGAATAGGAAATGAGCGTCACCGGAACCTTGCGGGCCATGCACTCGGAAGCCATCGCCAGTTGCTGGGGGGCGTCGCCGATGATGATGACGCCGGCGGGTTTCTGGCGCAGGATCGACATCAGTCGGCTGTTGTCTTCCGGGCTGTAATGGTATTCGTAATAAATGAACTGCAAATTGATTTCATAGCCGGAACTGGCGACCTGTTCCTTGATGCCGATCAGCTTGTCCATGGTCTGGGAGTCGCCGCGCGCGTTTGTCCGGCTGATGAAAACCAGGACCGCGATTTCGAAGTTGCGGTTGAAACGCAGGCTGCGGGCGGCCCGGTTCGGGGCGTAACCCAGCTCGTCCGCGGCGGCGCGCACTTTGTCCTGCGCCTCGGCGGAAACGTAGCCGCTGCCGCGGAGGGCGCGGCTGACGGTGTTGATCGACAGTCCGGTTCTGGCTGCAATGTCTTTCAGGTTTGCCATATGAATTCCATGAATATCCATTGATGTCTCAACGTTACCATATTAAGATAACCGCAGGATATCGCTTTGTCAAACCGGCTTTGGCGATTTATTCGGGAATTTATTCGAAATGATTTCGCGCGGGGTGGGTACAGGACGTATGTTTTTCTTATTTACTGAAAAAAGTGGTCTGCAAACTTGTTAAATGCTCCGTGCCATGCTAATTTATCCGAAATTCAAAATGCAGAAGGTGTTATTAATATGGTAATCAGATCGATATTCGTTTTGGGTGCGGCTCTGCTGATCGGCGGTTGCGCCCGGATTGTCTCGGTGGCGGAAGCCCTGCAGCAGCCGGTGGACGGCAGGATTCGCCTGGCTTGCAATATCTGGTATCAGGACCCCGGCAATATTCCCAGCGCGAACTATCAGCAGGGAGGGCGCTATCTGCGCTTCGGTACCGAAATCGAAGTGATCGAGGCCAACGAAGGGAAGATCGTCTTCCGCGATATGGACGGGAGCCGCTATACGATCAATTATGACCAGGATATGATGATGCTGCCGATTCAGAATTATATCCGTGAAGTCTTTACCCTGAAAAGCAAAGAGGAAATGACCGAGGGCATCGAACCCGAATTTCTGGACGCCATTGAGCGCGGTACCGTCATTCGCGGCATGACCCGGCCCGAAGTGAAAATGGCCTGCGGTCCACCCCCGGCTTTTCGGACTCCGGATCAGTTGAACAGCACCTGGATCTATTTTCTGGACCGGAACAAGACCTACCGGGTGATCTTCGGCGGCAGTCAGGTCGAAATGCTGATGAGCATCAACGATTAACCATGAAACGGGAGTCCTCTATGGCGAGAAAAACTATTCTGGTCACCGGCGGCAGCGGCTTTATCGGTTCGCACCTCTGCGAGCGGTTGCTCAAGGATGATCATGACGTTATCTGCGTGGACAATTTTTTCACCGGGTCCAAGGACAATATCCGCCATATGACGGGGCGTCCGAATTTCGAGCTGATCCGTCACGATATCACCTGGCCGCTTTATGCCGAGGTGGACGCGATCTACAACCTGGCCTGTCCGGCGTCGCCGATTCATTACCAGCGCGATCCCGTGCAGACCACCAAGACCTGTATCATCGGCGCGGTCAATATGCTCGGCATCGCCAAGCGTCTCAAAATTCCGATTCTCCAGGCTTCCACCTCGGAAGTGTACGGCGACCCGCTGGAACACCCGCAGACGGAATCGTACTGGGGCAACGTGAACCCGATCGGCGTGCGGAGCTGTTACGACGAGGGGAAGCGGTGTGCCGAAACGTTATTTTTTGACTACCATCGCCAGTTGAACACGGAAATCAAGGTGGTTCGGATTTTCAACACCTACGGACCGCGGATGCGCCCAGACGACGGACGGGTGGTCAGCAATTTCATCGTTCAGGCGCTGAGAGGCGAGGACATCACGATTTACGGCGACGGCAGCCAGACGCGTAGTTTCTGCTACGTGGCGGACCTGATCGAAGGCTTGATCAAGATGATGGACACGCCGCCGGAAATCACTGGCCCGGTCAACCTCGGCAACCCCGGCGAATTCACCATGCTGGAGCTGGCGCGGCTGATTCTGGAAATCACCGGTTCGAAGTCCCGCCTGGTGTATCAGGAGCTGCCGGCGGACGACCCGGTCAAGCGCCGGCCCGACATCACCTGCGCCCGGAAACTGCTCGGCTGGGAGCCGACGGTCCAGCTTCGCGAGGGGCTGGAAAAAACCATTTGTTACTTTGACGCCTACCTGCGGGGCAAACATGATGCGGCCATCATCGTCTGAACATCCGGACGGCATCTGCGGGCTATTGCAGAGCCGTGGACTGTTGGTGGAATCGCCGCGCATGGCGGTGCCGGAACCGGCGGGCGTGACCAATGATTCACGGCAGGTCAAACCGGGCTTTGCGTTCGTTGCTATCCCCGGCGCGGCGTTCGACGGGCATGACTACATCGAACAGGCGGTGGCGCAGGGGGCGGCGCTGGTGCTTCACACCCGTCCGCTTGAACGGCGGGATATCTGTACGATCCGGGTTCACGATGCTTATTTCGCCTATGCGCTTCTGTGCGAGTATTTTTACGGATTCCCCGCCCGCGGGCTCCATCTCCATTGCATTACCGGGACCAACGGCAAAACGACTTCCGCCTACCTGCTTCAGCATATGTTGAATTCGGCCGACCGCCCCTGCGGGCTGATTTCGACCATCCGCTATGCGTTCGGCGGCCGGCAGAGTGAAGCTGCGCGCACCACGCCCGCCGCCGGGGAATTGCAGGAATTGTTCCGGGAAATGTCCGATGCGGGGTGCACCGACGTGGTCATGGAGGCGTCGAGCCACGGCCTGAGCCAGCATCGGCTGGGGGGCGCGGCGCTGCGTACCGCGCTGTTCACCAATCTGACGCAGGACCATCTGGATTATCATCAGAACATGGAAAATTATTACCAGGCGAAAAAACTGCTGTTCACAGACTATGCGCCGGAGCATAAAATCGTCAATGGCGACGATCCGGCGGGGCGGCGGCTGGCGGCGGAAATCGGCGGAGCGGTCACGTTCGGGGAGGGGGCCGGGGCGGATTTCAGGATCGGCGACATCCGGCTGGCGGCAGACGGCAGTACGTTCAGTTTGAACGGAAAAATGCTGCGGACGACGCTGCCCGGCGAACACAATATTTACAACCTGAGCGGCGCGCTGGCGGCGGCGGCGCTGAACGGATATGATCCGGAACAGGCGGCGGCCGCGGTGGAAAACGTCCGCGTGGACGGACGGCTTGAATACGTCAATGTCGGCGGCGTTCATTGTTATGTGGACTACGCCCACACGCCGGACGCACTGGAAAAAGTGCTGACGCTGCTGCGCAAAATTGCTTCGCGGCGGATTATTACCGTCTTCGGCTGCGGCGGCAACCGCGACCGCGCCAAGCGTCCTCTGATGGGGCGCGCCGCCGTGCAGAACTCCGACCTGACCATTGTGACCAGCGATAACCCGCGTTTCGAGGAACCCGGCGCGATCATTGCGGATATCCTGCCCGGATGCCCGCAGGCGGTGGTCGAACCCGACCGGCATCTTGCTATTGCCCGGGCGATCGAACTGGCCGGAGAAGGGGATATTGTGCTGGTGGCTGGCAAGGGGCATGAAACGTATCAGGAAATCCGCGGCGAGAAACATCCGTTTAGCGATATGGAAGAATTGCGCCGTGCCGTGAAATAAAAACTCCAAATCATCGCAAGCACTTGGCTTTCTGTGGCATCCCAACTTGATTTTCTGCTTCTAATCGGATTTTTTATTATTCAAAATGCTGTTGTCGGAGCTGGTTTGGTGACAGCTCCGACAACAGATTATGGTAATATAACGATTTTTCTGAAAAAGTCAAATGCATCTTAGAGCCGCTCTGGACATTTGATCATCCGTTGCATTCCTGCTGGATTTTCTACTCATAATTGGACTTTCTATTATTAAAATGCTGTTGTCGGAGCTGGTTTGGTGACAGCTCCGACAACAGATATGGTAATATAACGATTTTTCTGAAAAAGTCAAATGCTTTATGAGCTCGCTTTCAGCGCTTCCGGGATGATCGCTGCCCGGAGCGCGTTGCAGCCTCCGGGAAAAGTTTTTCGCCAAAAAATGCTTGTCCGGTTTTAAATTCCGCGAAACGGTTGTAGATTATCCGCTTGAAGCGCGACAGGAACAGCATGATCAAACCAGCCGAAGACATCCGCAAACTTGATGACCGTTTTTTTGATGAAACGCTGTCCGATGCCGCCGAAATTCCGCTGGAAGAATTCATGGAGGAGTACGAAGCCACCACCTATGCGGAAGTCGGCGAGATTGTCGACATCCCCGATATCGTCACTCCGGTGCGTGATTTTTTCGCCGAAGACGGCCCGCTGGCGAAGTCCGCCATCAGCGGCGGGCGCTCCTACGAGCATCGGCCGCAGCAGACCGACATGGCCATCCATACCGGCATGGCGTTGCAGGGCCATTATAATTTGTGCGTGGAGGCGCCTACCGGCGTCGGCAAGAGCTTCGCGTACCTGCTGCCCGCCATTTATTATGCCAAAACGCAGGTTTGCCCGGTGGTGGTGTCCACCGAAACGATCAACCTGCAGGAACAGTTGATCGAAAAAGACATTCCGTTCCTGCAGGAAATAACCGGCGTCGAATTCAAGGCCGCTCTCGCCAAAGGGCGAAGCAACTATCTTTGCCAGAGGCGTTTGTATATGGCATCGGCGGAGCATCAGGATCAACTGCTGCCGGTGGCGTCGCTGGCGCTGGACCTCGAACGCCTTGCCGCGTGGCTGGACAAAGGCGGCACCGGGGACCGCGATGATGTCAATTTCCGTTTCGAACCCGCGGCCTGGGGATACTGCTGCTGCGAGGCCGGTAATTGCCAGGGGAATAAATGCCCCTATTTCCGCAGTTGCTTTTACTGGAAAGCCCGGCTCAGCTGGGAGCGTGCCGACATTATCATCACCAACCACGCGATGTTTTTCACCGACCTCAAAATGAAGCAGGAAGCCAGCCTTGACATGGCGTTGCTGCCCAAGTGGAGCGCGGTGATCATCGACGAAGCGCACACGCTGGAAGACAGCGCCGCTTCGCACCTCGGCCTGCGGATATCCAGCGGCGGTATGATGAGTTTCCTGAACCGGCTGTTCAATCCCGACAACGGGCGGGGCATGCTGCTGCGCAAGGGCGAGGAAGCGATGAATCTGCGCAAGATTGTCGCCGAATTGAAACCGCAGGTCGGCGCCTTTTTCTCGCTTTTCGAAACCATGCTCACCCAGAAAAATGATACTGTCTACCGCCTTCATACCCCCCAAATGGTGCCGAACCTGCTGGCCGCCGGGCTTGGCCGCCTGCGCAACGCCCTGGCGGTTTATGCCGAAATGCAGGAAGAAGATAAGAATTTCAAAACCGAACTGGAGGCGCAAGTCGGCCGTATCGACGCGTTTATCGACGGCATCGATGCGTTTATCGACATGAGCCTGCCCGAGCATGTCTACTGGATCGAGGAGGAGAAAAACGGCGTCACCCTGCAGGGCGCCCCGCTTAATGTGCCGGAAATTCTCGAAAAAATCCTGTTCCACAAAAAATATCCGGTGATCCTGACCAGCGCCACCTTGACGGTGCGCCGGACGTTCGACTATTTCCGCTCGCGCACCGGGTTTATCAACGGCACGGAATTGCGGCTGGATTCGCCGTTTTCGCCCGATCAGGTGAGGCTCTACATCCCCCGCGGCATGCCGGAGCCGAACGACGAGGGATACAAGGACGAACTGGTCCGGCAGATTCCGCGTTTTCTGGACGTGACCCACGGCAAGGCGTTTGTGCTTTTCACCAGCTACCAACTGCTCCGGCATTGCGCGGAAAAGCTCCGGTACTATTTTGATGAAAAAAACATCACGCTTTTCACCCAGGGCGATATGAACCGCAGTCTGATGCTGAAAGAATTCAAGAACGACATCGATTCGGTCATTTTCGGCACCGACAGTTTCTGGACGGGCGTCGATGTGCCGGGCGAGGCGCTCAGCAACGTGATTCTGACCAAATTTCCCTTTGCCGTGCCGTCACATCCGTTGATCGCCGCCCGGTGCGAGTGCATCGAGAAATCCGGCAAGAGCGCCTTTATGGAATACAGCCTGCCGGAAGCGGTGTTGAAATTCCGGCAGGGGATCGGCCGCCTGATCCGGAGCAAAGACGACACGGGGATTATCGTGATCCTCGACCGCCGCGTGATTTCGAAGCGTTACGGACAGATGTTCATCGAATCCCTGCCGCCGTATCCGGTGGAATACGTCAATTGATGCCGGATGTCATCGCCGGATATCGCGAATCGCCTGAAGAGTTCAAAAAATTTTGAATTTCCGTTTGAATTTTGCGGGAAACAGTGTATCTTAATGTTCTCATGAAACATGATTGCCCCGTGGTGTAATGGTAGCACAAGTGATTCTGGTTCATTTTGTCGAGGTTCAAATCCTTGCGGGGCAGCCACTCTTTAAGTTGGACGTACTTTTTTTCCCATCAATGAACTCAATTGTTAAATTTCCGTCCTTTTCGCACGTCATGGTTTTGATGAAAGTATTTAGTGTTTATCAACTAATAAAATCATACGGTCCAAACTAGGGAAGAAGCGCAGATCATGGATAAATTTACCGGCATCAAAAAAGTTTTTCATCATTTGGATATAGATACTCCATTTTCCGTGGTCGGCGGCTATTTGCGTGAAGGCAAAGGGCTTTTCCACGGAGACAGCCATTATGCGCCACAAATGGTCATTGTCCTGTCCGGACAGCAAGAAGTTTATTATCCGGATTTCCATGATACCTTTGAAGCCGGTCAGGTTTGGTGGACTTCATGCTGGGAACCTCATGTCAACCGGGTGACGGGAAATTATTTTTCCTATGTGGCGGTTACCATATCGCTGGATGCAATCGGTTCCCTCGTGCCTTTCCATGAAATCGACTGGCTTATGCCGTTTTTTCTGCATCCATCTGAGAGACCGAAGCCCACCGGGCGAAAACTGCGTTGTGAAATACTGCGGCTGGGACGGGAAATACTGCGGCTGGATGAACATAAGCCGTACGGGTTTCAGACGATGCAATGGTTGAAAATACATGAAATTATTTTGAAGAACTTTCTACTCCTGGACCATACCCCGGATGGCGGTCATCGGGCCAGGCGTTCCGGCATCATCCAGATTTTACCGGCCATACAACTGGTTAAAAGCAAGCTGGATCAAGTTATTTCGCTGGAAGAAGCCGCTGCTGAATGTTCTTTGAGCAAGAGCCGTTTCAGTGAAATTTTTACAAAAAACATGAATGTGAGTTTCAGTCGCTTTGCTCTACGGGTGAGGATTTCCACTGCAGCCCACATGTTGAGAAACTCCAACTTGTCCATCAAAGAAGTGGCTGCGCGTTGTGGCTTTCAGGAAACCAGTCATTTTTATCATGTTTTCGCCAGAAATTTCAAATGTACGCCGAATGAGTTCGTATCACAGCGGAATTGAGTCATCTACTGTTCTCATGCCATCTTTACTGATTGGGCTGGCCGGGAATCATCGGCCGGAAACGATCCGGCTCCGATTTGCCGTCCGGCGGCACGCGCGGCCCTTTGAAAATGAACGAAGGATAGATCAGGCCGCCGGTCGCCGATTCGGCATTGCCGCGGCGGGTCACACAGATCACTATGGAATTGGGTTTCCCATCTTTTTTCACCTGATCGGTGATGTCGAGAACTCCGGGAATCAAAAAGCCTTTCAGCCGTCCTGCGAAAACGCCGTTGATCCAGACTTTTGCCTCATTGTCGAATCCGCCGAGGAAAAGCCCGATTCCTTCTTCATTGTTCAGTACAAGGGTATTGGAATCGGCGGGTTTTTCCACAGACGAGTGTTCTTCTTTGCCTTTCAGAACGATTTTCGGAAGTTCCAATCTGGTACGATACCAGATAGCGCCGCGGCGAAAGCCGATGCCTCCCTGCCTGCTCAGGGTCGAACGGTAAGTGGAAAGGTCGGGAAATTCATCATCCCTGAGCAATGGCGACCAGAGCGCCAATTGTTCCCCGGATTGATCCCCGTCATAGACGAATTTCATCCGCTCCGGAATGCGGCGGACAATGTGATAGCCTCCAGTGGAGTATTTGATGCCCGCGGCGGCGAAATTCCGCAGGAAACTCCGCATGAAAGAGTCCGAGTGGCGTGACACGCCCTGCGGATAGTCGGAACTGTTCTCCCGTTCATACGCCGCCAGCATCGTATCGGCGGCATCCAGCGCCGATTCAAAACGGAAATCGGTATAGGCTTCGTAGAAATCAAGATATCTGTGAAGCTGTTCAACCGGATAAGCGGCAATCCGGATTCGGCGTTTTTCCCGGTCCGTTTCCGCCAGTGATTCAGCCTGCTGCAGCCAAATGGACATTTGATTGGCGTCGGCGCGGCTGTAAAGACGGCCAAACGGGATGAAACTGCCGGTTTCGTCCGGGCTGTTCGCCTGGGTATCGCATAACATCATGTAATAATCAACCATCGGCCGCCATCCTTTGCCGTAGGCTTTCCGGCAAAACTCTTCGCTGACATCCTTCCAATTCAACGTAATATCCCACATCAGCCGCGCCTGAAGATAATCATGAGGAGCGGTAACAGACAGATTCTGTGTATATTCATCACCGTATCCGATAACGCCGAGCCGGTGTTCATAGGGCATATCCTCGCCGAGTATCCGCAGTTTGGAATACGGCAGAACCGACTCCGCCAGGTTCCAGTTATAGTGCCAGAACACGATCTTGGCGCCGGCCGCACTCCATTTTTCCAAAACCTGCTTATAATAGGCCCGGCTTGGAGAGACACCGGCATCACAGATTCCATGAAAGCGCGACGGGGTAATGTCCGCCACCTGAATCGCCAGATTCCGGTGCGGCCGGAAGAAACCCGGAAAGTCGGCATAGCTATGGTAAGAGAAAAAACCGAGATGGAGGTTCGGATATTCCGGGAGCAGTTTTTCCAGCAGTTCATTGGCAAGTTTGACCAGCAGGTCGGTCATGTCGTTTTCGCCGGTGATCGGGTCGCGACGCCACTGTAATCGTTTGGATTCCGGTCCCTCGTCGAAACCATCCCCGTCGGCAGGGCCGATGCTGAGTGAAACCCGTTTGTCCGCCGGCCAATGGTTATCCGCGAATTTGGCGCGGATATAGTCCGCAATCATATCAACCGTATGAGGGTTGGTACTGTCAAGCTGATACCGAATACGTTTTGAAGTGCTGTCCCCGGCGATGCGCAATGCCGCAATTTCAGGATGTTTTTCGAAATATTTATCATACCTGGAATTTTTGAATACCCCCCATGCATGACCGCCTGCCGCATATTCTTCGCCGTAGAGGCCGTAATCGATCTGTTGCTTGTGGCGGACCTGCCACCGGGCAAACTCAATCCGTTCCTGCCGGGTGGCGATTTTAAAACTGCCGTGGAGCCAGGGAGCGCGCATCCGGAAAGATGGCGTTTGCTCGATTGAGAGCGGCGGAACGGATATATTTGGGGAGCACGGATAGACTTCGCCGATTTCGCCGGGAAGCACCCAATCCACTCCCAGCCGCCGAAGCAATTCGTAAATGCCGTACGAAGTTCCGTATTTGCTGAACCCTGCGATAAGAAGATGGTCTCCGGCCGTTTTGATTGCGAACGCCTCTCCCCGGTCATCGCCCTGCGGCGGCTCAAGGCCGGCTTCGATGGCGAGCGAACCTAAAATAACGGCCGATCCTTTGATTTCATCAACCGATTTTACGAATTGGTATTCCAATTCGGCTCCGCTGATCTTTCCAATAAAATCCCGAAAATCGAACAATGCCTGATTGAAGGTCTGCTGAATCGGAGTTCCGTCCGTGTATTTCTTCGTGCGCCGGGGAACAATGGCAGATTGTTCCGGAACGCCTTCGCCTTCCTTGAGGTATACAACGGCGGCGGGCTTGCCATCCTTTACCAGCTCGAAAGCCGTCAGCGGCAGTACCAGCCCGCCGAGTGCAAAGAGTCCGGGCAATAATAATTTAACCATCTTCATTTCTGATTTTTCCTTCTATTTCCGGTATCTTTGAATAGCTTCCCGTACCGCTTCCAGATTGCGGGTACTCAAAGTGCGCCCATAAGCGCCGGGATAAAAATTGATGCATTGCGAGGTACTGTAAGCGAACATTTCATCCCAGATGGAGTTGCTGTAGGGATAACCCCAGAAAAGTGAAAAATAAGACCATCCGTGGCGTTGATATTTCGCCGCCATTTCCCCCAGATAGAGAATTTCCTTCGGGGAGTCCGGGGATTTTTCCTTGAAGCACGGGGTCGTGTAAATCAATTTGCATTTGCCTATATTCGGCAGTTCCTTTTCCCGGTATTCTTCATCTTTGGAGCGGAAATGGTCGACATACGGACAGAAAACATCAATGAAGGAGCACATTTTACGGACGTCTTCTGGATTTGTGATCTGAGTTTCGCCGGGATTGCACCAGATTTGAATATCGGGAGCGGTTTCACGAATCTCCTGCGCCAGTTTCAGCCAATTGTCCACCGATTCCCGGTTCGGTTCGTCAATCAGAATGATGCTCCAGTCATTCGGGGACAGGCCGAGACCCCGAAAACGCTCACGATATTTCAGGAGTGTTTTCGGAGAGTATTCCGGAATCATGTTGCGGAACAGGGCGCAGTGTTTGATGTCATATTTTTCCATCTCCCGTTTCGATGCGGCGACTTTGAAAATCAGATTGATGCCGATTTCCCGGAAGAGCTCCCAGCATGATTCACGTTCCAGCGGAGGGCACCAGCCGCCGACGAGCGGAACCGGTTTCCGATCCGCTTCCGGGAGAATCGAGAGGCGGAACCTGACTTTTCTGGAACCGATCCTCACTTCGGAGATATGATCGCCGACGGCAAGCCGGCCGGTTTTGAAAGTCAGCCAAAGCGAGGCGTTCTGCCGCGACGGAACCGTGATCGCTGTGCGTTCCAGCAGGACGACCGGAGACCAGGAATACCAGGGCGTTTTCAGGTAACTTGCCAGTCGCAGCTGCGGCTTTCCGTCCCCGGATGTCACGGGTTCAATGATTTCCGGCGTCAGCCGATTATTGGAATAGTGCAGCAGCACGCTTGCCGTATCTCCTTCGGAGACTTCCAGGTGAACTTCTTCCGGTTCTATGACGTCCTCCCGTCCGGGGGAACTGATCCTGGAAAAGCCGCCCCATGGGTCTCGCTGGAGCCACAGCAGATCCATCCGGGCGGTATCGATTTTCCGGAAAGCATCCGGATGAAGCCCCTCTGCGTCGGTGATGAAAAATTGATCGATCCGGCGGAAGGTGTACGGCGGACTGCCGGTATTTTTGCCGAGGCGCAATTTCAGTTTCCCGGCGGGAAGTTCGAGCGGAAAACATTCCCACGTGAACTGGTTGTTAAAACGCTGAAACCGGTCTTCCGGCAGCCCATAATGGAGAAGACCGACTTTTGCTCCGCCGTCGGTGGAAAATTCCAGGTCAAACGGGCTGAAATATTTGTGCATGAGAAGATAGCGGACCCAGATCCGGTAAGTCCCCGCGGCGGGAATATCCAGCATGACGGAGGCGTCGGCCGGCCGGTCTGAATAATCGGCTTCCAGAATTTTGCCGTCCGAAGCATTGAGAAATTCTTTGACTTCCCAACGGGGGGCCTGGTCTGTCGGAACACTCATGGTTTCAGCCTCGATTTGAACAGCAAACGCTTTGGAGAAATCCTGCTGCAATTCTGCTTCCAGCCGCTTTTTTTCCGCCGCGATATCGGACGGCGTCCCGATTAGGTTGACGTTTTCGTCAAAGTATGATTGCGCCGCGAGCCGTATTTCGCTGTCGGTTTCCGGTTTTTCCGCGAGCTTGTGCATAAAAGCGGCACGCCACTGGCGGTAATAACGCTGCCCGACCGGATCAAGGCCCGCAAACGGAATTGCCCCCGGACGGTTGAGCCATACCGCCCAATGTTGGCGAATCGCATCGGAAGCCGGGAGACTCTTGCGCCCAATGGCTTCATCCGGGCTTGCCAGCAACGGATCCGCCGTCATCACGATCATTGCGATTTTGCGTCCGGCATACGGTCCTCCGTGAATCAGTCCGCTCAGTTCAATCGTATATTCACCGGGAGCCAGTTCGACCAACGGACCGCTTTCCCAGCAGAATCCTTCGGGCTTATCCCGGCCGGTGGGCAGGGGAACCGGACGCATGGGGCGGTTTTCGGCCCAGTCGAATCGGTATGAATAAAATTCCCCCCGTGTGGAAACGATCGTCGGAATGGTTTCGTGGAACAGTTCCGGCGCAAGGATGCGCAGGGAGAAAGAAGCGTGCCTACCTTTTTCGTGATAATACTTGACCCAGACCCGGTAAAGACCGGCTTCGCCGATTTGAAGTTTTGCGCGGGCCGGACTGTTATGATGTCCGGCGGCAACGGCGATGACGGGAAGTGTCTTGTGCACAGTCATCTGCCAGAGGCCCGGATTGCTCTGAAACTCATCGGGCGTTACGGTTACTGCCGGAAATTCATCCGGACAGGGGGATACCGCGTTGCTGCGGAGATGCGGATACAGGCTCTGATAGCCCAGAAAATGAGCAAAGACATTCATGTCCAGGGAGAAGGTTTCCCAGTTCAATTCCGAAGGTTCGTCATTGAACGCGGAGAGCAAAAGAAGTCCCGTTCCGCACAGCAAGATGGTGAAGATTTTTCGCATCGTCGATTTTCCTCATTCCGAGCCTCTTTCAAAAGTTTTGGCTCTTTTTCGCTAAAAACTCGTTTTTTGACGCGGCAAGTCCATCTTGCCGCTGCATGGTAAAGTAATCCCCGCGCAGATCGTTCATTTTTGCCTCCGGTTTTATAGCCCAGAGTTTAAGATGAACCTTCCACCGCTTTTTTACCCCCTCCAATTTAAATATTTTTGAAATTACCTCTTCAGTCACTTCCCATGAATGGCACGGTTTTCTTCTCTCCTTCAGAGGATCATTGATCCTTTCGATAAGTCGTTCGTGATAGGTGGAGGGGCGTTCCATGCCTATGGCGGGCGTGATGTCGCATTTGTAAAAGTCAGTTCTCACAACTCCTGGTCCTCCTGCTGTCGCAGAAATTCAAGATGTTTTTTCATGTTCGCAAACGAACAGCATGAACTGCGGTTACAATATTTTAGAACTCCGTTTTCCCGCGCGAATGCGGCTGTTTTCTTGTTCAGAAGACCACGTCCGGTGAGGAGCTGTCCCCAGTCGGCGACAGTCCAGCCTGGAATCCGTTTTTCTCGGGGAGAAAGGTTGTCGCGCCATTCCTGCGGGAAGAAATGGAGAAAATCCTCACGGTCATTGAGCCAGGTACTCGTATAAAGAGTAGTGTAACCATATTCCTTTTCGCTGCTGCAAATCAGCTTTTCGAAACATTCCAGAAGATGCCCCTTCACCTCGAAAATGGAACGGGGCGCCGTCGTGTTTGCGATGTGGAAGACGCAAGGGTTTCCCGAAAGCCCCAAATGCGGTGGATCGTATTTGAGACTACCACAATTCCAGTGGGATTCGGGTTTGATATAGCCCGGCATACCGATGGAATCCGGATAAAATTTCGAGGCTTTGTCCAGAATGAAATCCTTTGTCCTGTCCCACATGACTTTTTCAAAATCCTCCGCATTTTCAGCCTTGCATGCCGACAGTTCTGTACGAGTTTTTTCCGTAGGAAGATTCAGAATGTGGTAATACAGCATGGTGTGAAGCCGGAGAATATCACTCAAATTTTCTTCCGGGAGTTTGGTCTGAAGTTTCCAGGCGAAAGAAAAGGAGAGAAGCGAAATTTCCTGCACGAATTCCAGATGTTCTTTCAATGTTTTGACTTCAGGCATGATTGTTCCCTCCAATCAAAAGTTCTATTACACTTTTAAATACTTTTGAAATTACCTCATTCCGTTATAAAAGTTTTCCGGTTTCCTGTTTTCCGCTCTCTTCCATGAGTCTCTTCCAGGCATCGATCAGCAAATCGGCGGTTTTCACGGAAAGCGGACTGGAACGGGGAACAATTTCATACCCGCCGCGTTCATAATTGAATGAATTCGGAATATAGGCCCCGCCGCTCTGCTTGTGCCCGATACTGTTCGAATGCGAAACCACCATGACGTTATATTCCCTGAAAATTTTATTTTTCAACTCCAAACCGATTTCGACAAACGGTTCACACGGCAGCGAAGAAATACAAACATCCCCCAGAAATATTCCAACCAGATTGATGATAAATGGCTCTTTCATACCAGCGATATTGACAATGGCCTGCGCATAATACTTTTCGACGATTTGGCCGACCAGTTCTTCCGGCGTCGAAACATTATATTGAGCAATATCCGGCACGTTTTTCAATTTTTCCAATGTATATTCCGCCATTTGCAGTTCCGCCGCCGAAATCTCCCGAGGCGGAATGATGACTTCCGTTTGTTTTACCGCCAGAGCCGGAGCCAGAGCCGCAGCCAGCTCCGGAACCGCTTTCAGTACTGTTTCCGCATAACCCCGGCCGATACGTTCGGCATCGGCATAGCTGGTTTGGGATTCAGCCGTACCCACATCCCAGTGATTGATGTTGCCGGAAGCGCCGATGAGCGGCAAAACCATAACCCCAGAACCGAGACCCGCCTTGACCGCGCGGCAGAAAAATCCGGGCCAGTCGGCGGAAACACAACTGCCGCCGACGGTATCAGCATGGTTGACGATATTAGCGATCAAAACCTTCAACCGGCCATTCTGCCGGATGCCGAGCAGCGGAATTTCGGCATCGATTTCTCCCTCCGGGCGGTCGATGTCAGGATTCAATTTACCGGGATTGGTCATGACGGAACCATTTTTCATCCAATACCGACGGTTGAATGCAAACCGGGATTCCCTTGTTTTTCCCCTCGCCATCTCGCCGGGAATCATACTGTTCCGGGCTTCACGAACCGCCAGCGCAGCCTGCCGGGACGCAAAGGCGAGGTAATCCGGATTGAACCCCGGACGGGCGGAACTGACCACCGGAGCCGTATGGGTATGGGTGGCCGTCACGATCATATTTTCAGGAGAGAGTTCTGCGATATCCGCAATCTCCCGGTAGAAAGCCTCCGCCAGCTCCGTGGAAACCGTAAGCAGGTCGAACTGAACGATGGCGCTCCAGACTTCCCCCTGCCGGAAAAGCAAGGCTCGGACTTCAAGCTCATCCAGAATTTCCTTTGCCACACGGAACCTGAAGTATCCGGCCAGCGGCAACGGAGTTTGCGGGGTGATGTTTTTGGCGGCGGTTCCGAAATAAAGCTGTTCAGGCATATGATATTCCTTGTTTTCACACTGATTGAGTATAAGATTCGATTATTGGACGGCGGCTTTTTTGCTTCTACGGCCCGCCAGACGGCAAAATATTAATATCATGCCATAAGTAATAATTTTTAAGGTATAGTATTGCCGCCACCTCCACCTGTCCACTGGTGTTGACGAACTCTCCATGCCCGTCCATAAACAGGACATTGATCCCGCTTTGTGCATTGTGCCCCCATTCGTAATCCCCCATATTTCCCCGAACAATGTAACCTTTATAATGGATTTCAGCAAAACGGTTGTCCCAATTGAGCAAAGTTGCCGAAGGCTTTTTGAACTTGTTGGGATGAACCGGAGCATAGCCGCTGAAACTAAAATCAGTCATCGGTGTGCAGAGGTAGCTGTTTATGGCGTACGTGATTCCCCACGGGTCGAGCACCGCTTCGTTGCTGGCCTTTTTGGCTGGACAAGCAAATTTTTTATAATACTCAAGGTATTTTTGTCCGGGGAGATAAAGTTCACCAAGTGTTTTGGCCCATAAAATCGAACTGTAATTGCTGGACATGACGATCGGAGGATACAAGCCGTTGAAATCGGAATTATAAAGTTGAATGAATTTTCCGACTTGCGTCAAGGCATTCAAACATACGGTGGTACGCCCCCGTTCACGTGCGCTGTTCAATGCCGGCAGCAACATCGCCGCCAGAATCGCGATGATCGAAACCACAACCAGCAATTCTATGAGTGTGAAGCTTTTCCTCATTTCCATCCTGCCTCCATTGAATTCGGTTGAAAAATTTTGATGTTCGGGTTTCCGCTTTACCGGATATCCTGAACCGGAATGGGTCTTCCTGTTCTGGCCGACTCAAGTGCGGCTTCGCCGAACGCCACCGTTCGGGTGCCTTCATAGACATCTGTCGGAACGGGACGGTTTTCGCGCAGGCAGTACAAGAATTCGTTCAATTCCGCTGCGACGTTATGATTGTTGACGCTGACCGGAATGGAAGAGAATTGATTGCCGGTCTGTTGAATAAGCGCCTCTTCGAAAATTTGAATTGCAGAGCCGGTATTATCACAGATAATTGTTCCCGCCGTTCCATAAATGGCCGTACGCATTGTATAGGGCCTTTTAGAGCCTATTGACACGAAAACTTTACCGATGACGTTATCAGGAAACTTGCAGATGGCGATGCCGGTGTCGTCGGTCGGCCAATTGTCGGACGCCAGCAGTTTCCGGTTCATATAAGCAGTCACTTCAATCGGATTGCCGGCGAACCAGCGGAGTAAATCCATAGCGTGACAGCCGCCGCCGAGAAATCCTTCCCGGCGGATTGCCGGGTCTTTCCGCCAGTTATTGAACCCTGGCGCTTTCGCATAATCGTGGGCATATTCGCTTTCGATGAATGCAATGTCGCCAACACGCCCTGCTTCAACCAATTTCTTGGCCAAAACAAATCCGGGAGCATATCGGCAAACCTGTCCGGTCATAAACATTTTTCCGGTTTCCTGAGCCGCGGAAATGATCTTCCGGCATTCGGCAACTGTCGGAGCCAGGGGCTTTTCACAGATTACATGACTTCCTGCCCCGAGTGCTTTTATACTTTGCTCCACATGAAAGTGGTCAGGAGAAGCAACAATTACGACATCAAGCCCTGCTTGATAAATTTCATCTTCTTCGCGAACGATTTTACAGCCTGAACTTTCAAAAAATGTTTTGTCCAATGTTTCGTTCTGGTCGTAAAACTTATCGTAAACCAAGGTGAGTTTCGAAAGCGGATGTGAGGCGGCGGCTTTTGCCCATGGCAATCCCATATGCAACCCGATAACTCCAACACGATACTTCTTCATGAAAAAATCCCTTTTATGTTCGTTTGTTATAGTTCAATATCCTTATTTTAATTATAATGGATTCCAGCAAAAAAAACAAGACGAATGAATTCTATTATATTACGGATTTATTGTCTAAAAATCCTATAATCGTTTTTTCTCTGGTTCCCCAAAAGAATCCATTGAAAAAAATTTCATACAGTCCAAAAAATTTCGAATATATGGAACCTCTGCGATATGGATGAAGAAATCCATTATACTCCCCCTGCAAGCTTGTTGCAAAAGAAAGGCTGATCAGTTATTGCCCCGCAACGAAACCAGTTTTATCTGTTCGAGCAAGAATATCTGCAATCGACTGCAACTGGTTTCGGTGTGGCTCTATAACTACACGGAACAATGGTATTCGTTATGATTTGCAGATGGCGTCCGAGAGACATCCCGAAAGCTGAAATTTCCATCACGTCAATCTGGATTGTATTGAAATTTATAAGCAAGCAACAACTGAAATTTGGAGGTGATCATGCAAAGAGAAACAAGATGGACCGTGCTGGACCGGAGAGAAATATACCCGCGTTTCTGGCTTCATACGGAACAGGAAAACCTGTTGTTGAGCTGGGCGATGGTTTCACAGGTCCGGGCTTCGGCCGATTTCCTGTTAATCCGTTTTCTGTGCGAATACGGGCAGGTCCGGCTTTCCGCAGGCGATTCCCTGCGGGGATTGTTTGAGCACATGCAGATCGAACGAGCCTGGCGCATCGACGGGCCGGCGCTCGCCTGCCGGATCCCCCATTGGTTGAGAGTATTGCATGGAAAAACGGCAAATGTACGTTCAGCATTTACAATATTTCAACCCTATACGCAGACATTGTACAATGGACTTGAAAAATGTTTATTTCAGTTATTTTTTACGCGGGGATGTATCCTCTGAAAATCTTGCATGGACTTTATTATTTCATGAGACTTGAATTTTGCATGAAAAATACCTTTGGGAAAATCATTGGAAAAATTGAAAACGTCTCTGCGAACAGTATCCAAAAGCTTCTTCAAACAGTGACTTTTGCACGTTAACAGCCATTTTTCTTTGCTATGTGGACACGTTCCAGTAATTCCCGGATGATGCGTTCGGTGGTTTCGCGCGGACGTTCCACCTCATTCATGAAATCCCAAAGTTTGTTGATCGAGAGAAAACGGTCGGTCCATTCATCGCCGGTCCGCCACGCCCCAAGCCGCTGCTGGACAAACCATGCCGCATTGAAGCCGATGTAGCGAAAATCGAATTCTTCATAGTCCGGGCGCGAAAGCAGATGTTCGAGCAGCGCCGCCCAAGTCGTCCAGTTGCGGTTGGCCTTGTGCTCGCCTGCCAGTCGGTAAAATTCCTGATAATCCGGTCGGTACACACCATTCGACTGATCAATTTCATAATCGCGTTCCGGATGCCACAATGCCTGCGCCGCCGCGTCAAGCAGCGGCAGCATCGCCTGAATTCCCGGTTCGAAAGCCTCGTACACCACACCGTCGATCCCGAGTTCCGCAAACAGCCGCAAGTCCTGGAGATAGATGTGGTTGTCGAGCGTGGGGACGCCATAAATGCTCTGCATCATATAGTTTTCGAAAACATACACTTTTCCCGAGGCGACTTCGCGCCATTCCTTGAGGCGGTCGATCAGATAGCGGTTCACCGGCATGGAGGCGCGCGGATCGGCCTCAATCAGTCGCGGCTGTACGGCGGAACGGGCGTATTCGTCGCGCAGCGGCACTCTGCGGTCACGGACATGGGTGTCAAACATGATGAACTCCGTCTGCTGCAGGCGGCGGAGGTCGACAGGTAGGTGATAGCGATGGAAGTAGCTTATAAAATGGCGTTTGCGCCCGCCCGCGCAATCAAAAAACGGATCATAGAACGCCATACATTGTTCAACCGGCCCAAGATGGCGGCAGCGGGCGCATTCACAATATTCGGCGCCATCCGCGGTGGCGAATAAAATTTCATCCAGTTCCGGGTGCGTCCGCAGATAGGCATCCACGCCTCTCCCATAGGCGGCGAGCCCCTCCGGATTCGAGGCGCAGAGGCGATCGTAACATTCGAGGCGGCGTCCGGAGGCTTTCACGCCGCCGTCGGCTTTGCGTGCGAAATATTCCGGGGATACGTCGCCGCAGAAAGCCAGATTGTAATAGGTGTAATGGATCGGTTCGATGCCGCGCCTGGCGCATTCTATTTCCAGGAGTTCGCGGTGTTCCTCATAGCCGTACTGGGTATGGATGACAATCCGGTTGAACCGCCAGCGGCCAAGGCGGTCAATGAATTTCCTCAACTGTTCCGGCGAGTGCCGGGCCAGCGATTCGCAGGGATTGACGCCACGGATCGTGAAACGCGGCGCGTCGGAACCCCGTACCGCCCCTTCGAGAAAGTCGTAAGCGGCATAAAGCGCTCCTCTGGCGTTTTCGCCGGAAACCTCCAGTACTCCATCGGCAAATTCAAACCGATAACCATCGGGCGCCAGCCCGGGGTCCACCCTGAACGTCAGTCGGTGCGGCGCCACCAGTTCCGAGGCGAACGACAGGACGGCATCATGAGCGATCATCGGAGATATTCCTTCAATGACGTTTTGCGTGGCAGCTCCGGGCAGAGTCGGAAAATATCGACCGCTTCATGTGTTTCAAAACAGATGTTGGCGGCGGCCCCCGTCAACGTGGCGAGCACGCCCTGTTCGGCGCCGGGGCGCAGGTTGAATTCATCTTCGTCGGCGGGCGGATTGAAGATTCCGTCCAGCATCGGCTCGTCCGCTCCTTCGTGCCCTCCGTCGGCCCGTTCGACCTGCAAGGTGTAGGGCACGCTGAACAGCGGATGGACGATCAGGTATTCCCGGGTGGATGCGGCTTCGGTCGCGCCGGGGGGAAGCGGTTTACCGGATGCGCCGCTGTAGGATTCGCTGCAGAAATCGATCTGCCCGCCGGTACCATACAGGGTCAGCCTCCGCCCGGCACGGGGCGAAAAAGCCATCAGGGAATAATGATAGCTTTGCCCGCCGGTGCATTCAACCTGGACATTCATGGTGTCCTCAATGGAAATACCGGGCCGCCAGACGCTACGGTCCGGGCGGTAGCCATCGGAGGCGGCGGCACGGAGCAGCAGTTCGCGGTTTTGTTCCATGAGGGGAGAATGGAGTGCAAAAGGGTCCCCTTTCGCTCCATCGGCATCGAAATAATGCCCGGCAACTTCGCCGATGCCGTGCTTGTGCTTGTTTTCGCTGCCGAAGAAGGCGCGGCGGCCGGAGGCGAATACCCGTTCCGGGACCGCGTCGAGCAGATAATGCAGCAGGTCGAGGTGATGGCAGGCCTTGTGGATGATCAGCCCGCCGGATATCTCCTTGTCGCTGTGCCAGCGGGCGAAATAGGTGACACCTTTGCGGGTATCGAGCGTCCAATTCAGCTCTGCGTGGACGATTTCCCCGATGACGCCCGAAGTGATCAGTCGTTTGAGTTGCCGGACCCAGGGGATAAAGCGGCAATTGAAGGTGACTTTGACGTTGGCTTCCGGGTGGTTGCGGAGCGCTGACAGGATTTTGGAACACTGGAGGGCGTTGATTGCAATGGGCTTTTCCACAATGACGTTCTTGCCGGCTTCCAAGGTACGGCAGATGTAATCGGCATGGGTGTTATCGGGCGTACAGATAATGACCGTATCGAGTGCGGGGTCGCGCAACAGCAGATCAAATTGGGTGGCGGGGACTTGCGCGGGGGCGAGTCGGTGTTCGCAGGCAAGTTTCCGCCGATAGGCGTCCAGCCGGATGGGATTGCTGTCGCATATGGCGGAGAGGCTGAGGTTCAATTCCCGGCGGCCGGCCAATGCCCCGGCAAACATGGCAGAGCGGGCCCCGACTCCGACGATGGCGTAAGTTCTGGCAACAGTTATAACAGACATGATAACTCCCTGTTTTGATTTAACGTTAATTTTTTTGTTATTGTATTATATACCGAACCAGGCGCAATGTCAATGCCGGATTCGCTTTCTGTTTGAAAAAAGTCAACACACATCACCGCTCACCCGGTAAAATCTCGCGAAAAACACAATCATCCAGCGCGATATTCGGAATAGCAGATCGGCGAAATCCCGGAGTCCGGAAAGCCTGACGGCGGAATGTTCGTCAAAAACAGTTAAAAAAAACGCCGCCCCTCTTGACAAATATTTTACCCCGCTGTATAATATACTTAAAATTAACGTTAATTCAATAATGCTGAAAACACGAAACAACAGGGGCCGTTCAATGAAAATAATCGGGATGCTATCGCTGGGGCTGCTTCAAATCATGCTTATGGCAACGGACCTGGGGCACTGGCCCTTTCCCGACGCGGGCGGCGCCAGGACCAGGCTCTTTGAAACAGCCGCCCATATCGGTATCTACAATCGCCATTGCGGTGTGGTATTCAAAAAACAGGATTTTTCACCCGCCGGGTTCTACCGCGCCGGAGGACGCAACGCCATCCTCTCCGGTACCGACCTCTGGATACTTGAAATGTTCTTTCTGGAACCGGACCAAGGCAACAGCCATGTCCGCTATATCCCCTTCACCGCCGGGCAATGCCGCCGGGTGGAGGTGAACTCCGAACAACTGAACAGCGGAATCGTGCTAAAGGCCGCCTTCAGCAATGCCGTTTATCAGCGGATGGGAATCGACGCCGAGGCAACGGTCACGCTCGGCGACGACGATGAACTGCCGCGCTGGAGGATCAACGCCGGTGTCGCAAACAAAAAATTGACCAGCATCTGGAAAGTCGAGTTCCCTCGGCTCAACTTCAGAAACCCGGCAGCCAAAGCCGCCGAATGTGGTACACGACGCTTGCGGATGCCGGGCGCTCTCCAATACAACCAGGAACAAATAGAAAGGAAAAGCCATGAATTGCCAGAAAAAAAGAAATCGGACGGATGTCTTGCCCGGCAGGACTTTGCGGAGGGGGAGCAACTCTTTGATTTTTCGCAACTTCACATTGATTGAACTCCTCGTCGTGATCGCGATCATCGCCATCCTGGCGGCGTTGCTGCTGCCGGCGCTGAACAAAGCAAGGGAACGCTCGCT
>DHTZ01000018.1 GCA_002408885.1 Lentisphaeria bacterium UBA5247
TCACAAAGTGCAGAAGAGGCGGAATTTGTCAAAATCGATCTTATCCCCGTAATTGAACTTTCCGTATAGGTTTTCCAGAGGGGTAAGCCCGCCGACCATCGGATATTTCCGTTCCAGCTGACGCAGAAAAACCACCATCACGCGCCGGACTTCGCCTTGTGTTGTACCGGAAACAGTCACGAGACGCCTGGCGGGATCAATGGTACAGCCATTGGTTTTCGCTCCGGCGTCAAGCAGAACCTGCCAACCGGAATAGGCGGGGTCGTATCCGACACTGAACTCCGGCATGGCGGTGTTGCCACGGATGCCGTCTTCCCAGTCATATTGGCGCGCAAACTCGGCCAGCAGGTCCGCCGTACCGCGTTCAAAGCCCAACCGCCAGGTGCGGATGGCCGCTTTACGAACAACCCCCTGACCGGCAATCAACCGGAAATCAGTCGTCTTGCCGTTGAATAATTCCAGTTTATCGAAATCGGCGGCGCTGAAATTCAGCACATGGTTGCGGTATTGGACCTGCACGGTATTTTTACCGGCGGCGAGTTCCAGTGTTCCGTCCGCCACAGGCTTGCCGTTCAATGAAACCGATTCCACACGATAAAGCGGCTTGAACGGGTTCAGTTCCAGTTTACCGGCTTTGGCGTTCTCCAGAACCAGCTCGACGGTCATGCTCAGGCCGTCACCGGTGAAACGGCTCACCACGGCCACCGGACCGGCGCCCTGCCAGAATGCCAGCGCTTTCCATGCGCCGGCCCGACGCGGGGGAATAACAGTACTGAATCGGACTTCCGAATCGGTGATTTCACTCCGGCAGTCGCCGCCGTAATAATTGCCGGGGATCAGGCCGCCGCCCACATATTGACGGTTCAGTACAATGTCGGCGCGCTCCGCCTGCGGCCGGTTGTTACCGGCAAGGAATACGGAACCGAAACCCTCGCCGCCGCGCTTGAGCCAAAGCGGTTTATTGATGGTACCGCCGCTCAGAAGCCGCCGTCCATAGGTGGTGCTCTCGATCAACAACGGCTGATATTCAAGCATATTTTGTTTGCCCCACATATAAGAGGCGGGATCGAGCTGGATGCCGTGTTCCAGCGCATACAGCATCAAACGGTCAAAATGATAGCGCAGGAAACTGCGCATTACCGCCGGTTCGCTGAGCACGGAACCCGGGTCCGACAGGCGCCGAAAGCCATAGTCTTCCAATCCGGTCATGGCGGTAATCGGCTTATCGCCGAGGGTCTGGCGCGAATATTCCAGCGCCGCGCCGTTACCGCTCAGGTTTTCGAAATAAAGCGCCCCCTCCACCGCCAGCGCAGAGGAATACGCCTGTACGGTATAGGAGAACCAGGAGCCGTCCGACCAGATCGAGGCCTTGTAACCGTTGCTGCGCAGGCTGTTGATGACTTCATAACGCGCCTGGCGGCCCATCGGCGAACGAACAAACGTGCCGAGGTCATGGGAAAACGAACGTCCGTTGGTTTTGCGGGCGATTTCATCGTTGAAACGGAACAGCGCGCCGGAAGTGCCCATGTCGTTGATCCAGCCCGGCGAAAGATCTTTCATGCCATGATTGAAATATTTCACGGTCTGGTCGATAATATGGCGGCCGACCGGCGTCCGGTATTCATTGATCGAATAGAACCCGCTGAGCGAACCGGCAAGCGAATAATAGTATTGCCCGAAACAGAGCGGGTCGTCGTTCGGCGTGTAACTTGGCCAAAGTTCGCGGACCAGCCACTCCGGCATCTGGTCGGGGCAGTAATGGAAACGCCGGACCGGATACGCCTGGTCGAAGGAACGCTTGTGATCATAGTAAATACATTCGCGGAGCGTATCAAGATTGTCCCACATTTTTTCCATGCGGGCGGCATGATTCCAGGATTTATTGTCGCGGTATTTGTCCATGCCCCAGAATTCCTCCGTACCGAATTCATTGCCTTTGGTGTGCGCCGGACCGTGCCCCCACAGCCCCCCGGCGAATCCAGCCCGCTGCATGTTGATCAACGGTGACGAAACAAGATACTGGGTCGCGGGAAGATAGCTGTAGCGGGTCACCTCCGGGTCCAGGCGGTAAAACTGCGGAAATAGTTGATGATAGGAATCGACGGCTTCAAGTGTTCCGAACTTTCCGTTGCCGCGCCCGACCACAAACTTGATCGTGAACGTTTCACCGGGCGACAGCGCCACCCGGGTTCCCTGCCCGATGACCGGAACGGCACCAGGGATGAAAACATTGACCAGATCGTTGTAAGGATGGGACGGGTCAAGGCCGACGGCCATAAACCGCCCGGCATCCGCCGCGGCATCCGCCGCGGCGACCACCGGAAGCGTACAGCGGTAGGTGTCACGATAACGCTGGAACTGCAAATCTGCACGATGTTCGGTACCATCGAAATATTCACTGGGCGTGAACGGCACGGGCAGAGCCAGAAAAGCTTCCAGCCATTGTTCTTTGCCGCTGTGGTTGGTCAACTCGACTTCCCATTGGACAGTATTCGGATTCAGGTTGACAATCCGGCTGCCGGCCGTCACTTCACCGAATTTCCGGGTAAAAACCGTGGTTCCCGATTCATTTTTTACCGACCCGGCCGGAGATGCGGCCAGTTCGGTTCGTTCCAACCCGGCATAAAGCCTGATCGCCTCACCCCCCGGTGCGGAAAACAGCTTTTCCCGAGCGGCGGCATCAAACAGAAAATCGGTCATTTTCGGCTTTATGCTTGCCGAAGCAACCATACGAAAAGGACGTTCCATTTTCTGCGGATAACGCGTTATTCCGGGAACGCCGGGAAAAGCGGCCGCCGGACGCTTGCCGTCGCGCCAGTTCGGTTCGAAATCCGCCGGGTAACGGACCGTGTCGGAAATACGCAATTCGTCGAGAACACAGTCGGCCATTTGCAGATAACGCACCGGATTGGCGGCAATCGCCAACCCGTGTTTGCCGGTCATGTCCCAGGCGGTCACGAGCCGCCCATCCAGATAAATGGCTCCTTCGCCGGGCGACCAGCACAGGGCCAAATGATGCCAGTCCGCCGTCAATGCCCGTTTGAATCCGGCAACCTGATTGAAGACAATCCGCTCCTCCAGATATTCTCCGTTCAAAAATGGCAGCAGAAAATTCAGGTTATAGGTATTAAACCCGATCCGGGTCCCGGTATAGTATCCCTTGGCGTGTTTGACCGTGCGGGTGACGAAGGCGTTGAGGAAACCGCCGCCGGGGACTCCGGCGTCTTTCGGCGTAATCGGCTTGACCCAGCATTCGAAAGTCCCTTGACGGTAATTGATGTTGCCGTCGGGATAAAGCCCCCAGCCCGCATAATACGCCGTATAATCCTCGGTTTGCAATTTGTCCAGCGTAAAGGAGCTCTGGCGCAAGTCAAGCCCCCTGCCATAATATCCTTCGGTAAGGGATGCGCCACTGCCGGCGAATTTCTTCCAGCCCAGGCTGTAATCGGCCTGTTTCCAGCCGTCTTCAAATCCTGCGAGAAGCAGGGTGTCGGCATCCGCCTTGAACGGCATTCCGGCCATCGAACTCACGGACAGAGCCGCGGACAAGCCGGTTAATAAAATCTTTCTTTTCATAAAACTCCTTCGTTTATTAATACCGTTTCATCGCCAACCCAAAAATTCTTCAAACTGAAATATTCGGACTGGCGGGCAGACAGCGTTTCACTGTCATACCGCATCCGGGCTGTCCTGGTTTGGTGTATGATCGTAATCTCAGAATTGATTCAGCAGCCGGGGATCGAAAAATTCATCTTTCGTCCCTTTCATCAGACGATAATAGCCGTTGTGGACGCTCGAAGCGTGACCGTCCGCCCAACCGATAACCGCGCTTTCGTTGTTGTGACGGTCGGCAATGCGACGGTCGCTGTAAGTCCCCCCAGCCGGAAGCTGATTCAATGGACGGCGGTAACAGAGCGCACCGCGCGGCGCGGCGGCCCCGATGGAATTGCCGTCGATATCACCGATCGTAACAGTGGCACTGGGCTGGCGGGCAGCATTGAACCGTATCACCGTTCCGAGCTCGCCGGTGTCGATGAAATACGGATTACCGCCATAAGTCACATGCCCCCATGAAAAATGAACTGCCACCGTGCTCGGTATCTGGTTGACATATGGATAAGTACCCGCTTCCGGGCAGATAAAACTTTTTCCTTCCACCACCTTGTCCCGCCACAGGATTTCAGCCCATGAGGCAGTAGTGCCGCTGCCGCCGCGCGGCGGCAGGAAACCGTTATTCGTATCGCCATAGGCAAGCATGGCAAGCAGAAGCTGTTTCTGATTATTCAGGCATTGGCCTTGACGGGCTTTGCCGCGAGCGCTGTTCAGCGCAGGTAGCAGCATCGCCGCCAATACCGCTATAATAGCAATAACAACAAGAAGCTCAATAAGTGTAAAATTATGGCGGCTTTTTATTCTCACAAGGTTTCTCCTTTGGTATAAATGGGAGTGATATTAATACTGACGCTTTCCGTAATCGTACGGGAGCCGGCTGTCTGTTTGATCAATTTGATGATCTGGCTGATCACCTGGTCCGGATTGGTGGAAATACAGGAAGAAACATAGTTCAACCCTTCAATCCGGCTGAAATCGGTGACCAGAAATCCGAAGTCCCGCGGCAGTTCAAACCCTGCGCGCCAACAACAACGCGCCACTTGAAACGTAAACGTCCCGGTACTGGCAAACAGGCACCGCCCCTGCCCCCGATTCAACTCCAGCCATTCATAGACTTTGCGGTCCGATTCGGCAAGGCGCAGCCGCATATCCGTATGATCGAATTTGAGCGTCTCATACTCCAGCCCAAAGTACCGGCAACCAGTTTCAAACCCCTGCCAACGCAGGCGCGCGCTGCTGTTTAATTTCTCATCGTATCCCAGATACATGATCTGCCGGTATCCGTGCTCTTTCATGATCCTGGCACCCAGAAATCCGAATTCAAAATGGTTGATCCCGATCTTCGGAAACACGTCCGGAATATCCTGATAATCGTAAAAAATCAACGGAAAATGCTTTTCCAGCGCCATGCTGAACGCATCCACCCAGTGCATGCTGATATCGGGATGAATGATGATCAGGTCATGTTCCCGACGCTCGATAATCCCCATCACGGCACGGTTGAACGCTTCCTCAGAACCTTCGCAAACAATGGTTTCCAGCCGGATATTCTCCTGCGGCGCCATCAACCGCAGCATCTCATTCATGCGCACATGCAGGGCGGCGGCGAAGATATAGGCGACCTTGACCGGTTCCTTGCCGCAGGTAAATTCGGTGTTGACGAAATAACCGCTGCCACGCTTGCTCCCCAGATACCCCTCCTGAACCAGCTTCTGCAACGCGCGGTGGACCTTATTGGAAGAAAGCCCGAATTCGGCGGCATAGTCGCGTTCGCTTTTCAGCGAACTCCCCAACGGGTATTCACCGTGAAAAATCCGGTCTTTTATCACTTTCTCAAAGGCCTGGGACATATGAATTTCCTCAACTGCTTTAAATTACTATAATAATTATATAGCAAAATAGAGTAGTTGTCAATCCCCGGAAGTGAATAAATATGGATTTTTCCGTCTTTTTCCCGGAAATCCGTCAGATTGCAGAAAGTTTGCGCATGGAATTCCGGTACTGCCGCAGCGGTGTCCGTCGTATTTTTTACGGTCCGATAAAGAGGAGCGATATCATAAAAAAATGCAATTCCGCGCGACTTCTCCAACCACTAATGAAATCATATGAAGTTGCAGGCAGGCTTCAGTCGGAATCTTTCCATTTCAGGACATAAAAGAGGTCAAAAATCGTGTGATACCGCCGGCGGCAACAGTTTGCGGTATTCGTCCATGGTCAGGGACGGAACCAGTTGAATCCCCCCCTCGGAACCCTCGTTATTCAATAAGGACTGCATCATATTCCAGGTTTCTTTCCCCAATTGCCGGGCATTCGGGACGCGCCATTCGCCCATCACCCGGTGTTCGACCTGATCCGAAAAAACAATGGTCGAATTCCAAATTTCACGGGCATCGGGACGCGCCTCGACCACCGCATTGAACTGTGCTTCGTCAGGCAGATGCTGGGCGAACATGATGAAACCGGCGTCGGAATAATCCGTCTCCCGCAGCCAGTCGATACCGCTGACAAAGATTTCCTGCAAGCCCAGTGTTTCGCATTCAAGCATGATGCCTTTGCGGATTTCGTTGCCGTCGCTCGAATACGGATTTTTGCGGGTAATGGAGAATATCCGTTTTTTCCCCTGCGCGGCGAATCGCCTCACCAGCATCCGCGCGTCGTTGACATAATCCGTATCGACCACACCGATATTCGGCGCGGAGCGATAACGGCGGTTCACCACCACCATCGCCATGCCAAGTTCGGCAATCTGGTCGGGCACGCTGTTTAAATTCAGATAACCGGAAAGGATAATGCCGTCGAGGGCACGATTCTTGATGCGGTTTTTCACTTTTTCGTCCCAACCGAAAAAAATGGACAAGTCGTATTCCGTACTGGCGAACTCCTGGCTCAGCGAATGGAGAATATGGAGTTGATTGGTCGAGATGGAATTTTGACAATGCCGAGAAAACAGCAGTCCGATTTTGTAGGTTTTCCGATTGGAGAGAGAACGTCCGATCGGACTTGGCTTGTATCCAAGGTCGGCGGCTACGGCCAAAACCCGTTCGCGGGTCTCCGGGCTGATCAGATCCCTTTTGCCGGGCGTGAATACATAGGAAACGGTAGCCACGCTGACGTTGGCGGCTTTGGCGACATCTCTGCATTTGGCCATATTGGAAGTTCCTTATCAGTTGGTGATCCGTTTTTTCAAGTCGGACGGGCTGGAGACACCGGGGAATTCCTGGTATTTCAACGATTCCACGTGCCCGTCCACGCAACCGATCACGCAGGCACCGCTGTATTGAGGATTGCCGCTGTGGCGGAAATGAGGATGACGATTGGCGGTGTCGTCTTTGTAATTGAATCCATATTCGCCGGTGTTACCGGTCGGGCTGTACCAGTCGCCATGCAGGATCAGAAACGAGGGTTTGGTAATGGCGGACAGTTTGCGGTGTTTCCAGAAATAATTCAAGTTCATGCCGATTGTCCATATGCCGGAACCGCCGACATATTTGGCGGCGTCGGGACAGCGGGTCAGGATTTTATCGTTAGGCAGATGATTGGTTTCGCGCATGATCGCGAACCAGTGCTGGTTGTCGCTGGGGGTGGCAGAACGGCTCAAATCCTTCTTGCCCGGCAGGTAACTATCATTATCCGAGGCATACATCATGAATGCCGCCCCCAATTGTTTCTGGAGGCTGGAACACTGGGCCTGGGTCGCTTTGGCACGCGCCATGTTCAACGCCGGCAACAGCATCGCCGCCAGGATGGCAATGATCGCGATCACGACCAGGAGTTCAATGAGGGTAAAATTCGTTGAAGTTTTCATGTTTCACGTCCTTATTCCGTAATTAAAATGTCGGAAGCGATGTCTTTGCCCGAAAATTCATATTGACCGGGACCGACTTTCCGGGTGTGACCGTAAAATGAACGCAGTTCCCGATCCGTTCCGACCTTGAAAACCGCCTTGTTCTCACCGGGCCCAACCCCGCACAGGACGACCGCTACGCGCCCCTGACCATCCCGGAATGCCCGGCCTTCGACCTGACGGTTCGCTGTGAAATGCAGTTCCGGCACCTCGGCGGTACTCATGACGAAAGGTTCGAGCATTTTCAGTACCTGTACCGTTGCAACGATTTTCGGCCATTCCGTTTCCGAACTGCCCGGGGCAAATTTTTCCGCTCTCCCGAAGATATCGGCATAGTGATAGAAAATAATGCCCTTCGCCCCGTGAACAAGGCTCTGGAGCGCCATGGTACGGATTTCCTCCGCACTCGGAAAACGAAACTTCTGAAATTCCTCAACCGTCTTGGCCCGGTAAACGCCCCAGTTGAACACCTGTGGAACAGCCCAGACCGGATTTCCCGATACGGAGGCGATGTCCAACAGATGGGAAACCGCCTGGCTCGAACGGGAATCATCATTGACGATCGGATAATTATCAACGCCCGTGATGTCTCCGGCTGCCGCATAATACGGAAAATCTTCAGGACGGAAGGTCAGGACATAAGTCGGATGCCAGGGGTCCGCCTGGCTGACCAACCGGCGCAGACGGAGAATTCCGGGCACTTCACCGCGGGTGTCCTCGTCGCTTAAATACCAGGCAAGCAACGCCGGATGATTTCGAAGTTCCGACACCAGAGCAGTCGTCACTTCGTCAAGTCCCTCCACACCGTCCATCTTGCGCAGTGCGTACTCCTTGCCGGGATACTGGTCCTTCAAGGAAAAAATCAGCTTCATACCATGCTGCTGAAAAGCATCCAGCGATTTTTTCAGGCGTTCCATCCGGGTTGGCGCTTTTCCGCCCAATTCCATGCCGGTACTGCCGTAAAGAAGCATGGTGTTAAACCCGGCTTCCGATAACCGCTTCAGGTCTTCCGGCTTCAACCCGCCGCTAAACATACCGATCGGCATGAACGGCGTGCCGTCGACCAGCAGGCGTTTGTCCTCGTCGATACGGGCGGCGCCGCCGGGAGGCAGTGTTGAAGCGGGGATACCATTCAACTCGAACGTTTCACCGTAAACGATGGAGGAGGATTTCAGGTCGGCCAGTTTCGCCTGGATGGCGACCGGTCCCGGCTGAAGCCCTGCAATTTGCGCGACAAAAACGTTCCCGGCATTCGCCTTCAGCAGAAATTCCTGGACTTTATCATTGTTTTTTACAGTAATCCAGAGGCGGGAATCAGCGGATGGCTTCGGGTATACGGTGAACTGAAGCCCGGTACTGTCGCCGATAACGGTCAAACGGTCGGGACGGTTCAGGATAATGGCATTTTGGGCATCGGTTTTTTCGCGCACCGCCAGATCGCAGAAATAAATCCTGCCGGTATATCCCTTGCGCAGATAAAGGACGACAGCGCTTGAATCCGCTTCCGGATGCGGCGAGAATTGCATCGTCAGCTTCTTCCACGACAATTCATCGGGAAGCCCGAAAGTGGGATAAATGCCGGTGAGGAACTTACCGTTCTTGGATGAATCGATGCAGATACCTCCCGAGTTCCGGTCTTTCCCGGGTTTTAAATTTTCTCCGCGTACCCAGACTTCCGCCTCATAAATGGTACCGGGTTTCAGTCCGGGCAACGGAAAGGGGAGCAGGGCATAGTCGGCCGGATTTGCTCTCTCGTAGACCACCGCCGCAATACCGTTGCGTCCGGAATTAGCTTCCAACGCATAACCATACGGCAACTTCCGACCGCCAAGAGAAGCGAAGGCGTCGGACAATACAACTTCAGGCGCAACGACTTTGGTTTTAAAAGTCCGAACCTGGTCCAATTCATTCCCACGCCCCAGGATCGGCAGGAGAACCATGAACGCAGCCAACCAATAACGGCGCAACAGGTGATCATCATTGAGAATTTTCATTTTTCCTTTCCTTCATATTTTGTCCAGATATCGATTTTTATTCGCATCCTTAATTTAACCGGTTAAATCGTCTCTGTAATAATTATACCGTCAAGAGGAAAATTTGTCAAGAGGGGCCGTGGAATTTTTCTTGAAAAACATGAAACCAACAAGAATGCCCGCTTGTTCCGATGAATATCCATACCGGATATACCCGAACCGGTTACTTCCATTATTGCCCAGCACCTTTACCAGCCTGCATTGCTCGGGCCGCTTTGAGCCGGAATTAATGCGCGCTGGTTTCGATTCGGCTCAATAAGATACGGTTCAATGTTAATACCCTAAAATAAAATTACCAGAAGTTATCCGGCGTTTCGCAAAACAAAATGGCGCATTATTGAAAGATAATGTAATTCCGGCATTGCATAAAACTGAAGTACCGGTATATTAAATACTTTCATTCTTTTAACAGAAGGTTGGTTTCTTATGTTCAGGCCGGTTCTTTTCAATGATCTCAAGCAATATTCGTGGAGTACTTTTCGCAGCGACCTCTTTGCGGGGTTGACGGTAGGAGTGGTGGCGTTGCCGCTGGCAATGGCATTTGCCATTGCGTGCGGGCTGCCTCCCGAACGGGGGCTTTACACGGCGATTGTCGGTGGGTTCCTGGTATCGCTGTTCGGCGGTTGCCGGGTGCAGATCAGCGGGCCGACCGGAGCATTCATCATCATTATCGTTTCGATTATCGCGAAATTCGGGCTGGGCGGATTGGTCATGAGCACGTTCATGGCGGGAGTCTTCCTGATTCTGCTTGGTGTGTTCCGGATGGGCGTATTGATAAAATTCATCCCGTTCCCGGTGGTGGTCGGGTTCACCTCCGGGATCGCGGTGGTGATCTTCTCCACCCAATTGAAGGATATATTCGGACTCTCGGGAACCATGCCGCAGGAATTCATCGGCAAACTGATTTTCTTTGCCCAACATATCCGCGAGGTCAGCTTCCAGCCTTTCGGGCTCTGCCTCCTGACCGTCCTGACCATCTTCGGCTGTCAACGTTTTCTGCCCCGTATCCCCGCGATGCTGATCGGCATGATCATATCCACGCTGGTGGCGCTGGTGTTCAAACTGGATGCGGAAACCATCGGCGTTCGCTTCGGGGACCTCCCGACCTCCCTCCCCCGTCCCACCCTGCCTGAAATCAATTTCTCGGAAATCGGACATCTGTTCATGCCGGCGGTAACGATTGCCCTGCTCGCGGCCATCGAGTCCTTATTGAGTGCGACCGTAGCCGACGGTATGACCGGCGACCGCCATCACTCGGACGTGGAACTGGTCGGACAAGGCATCGGCAACATCGGCGCGGTGATTTTCGGGGGCATCCCGGTGACGGGCGCCATCGCCCGTACCGCCACCAACATTCGTTGCGGCGGTAAAACTCCGGTGTCCGGGATTATCCACGCAATAACCCTGCTGGCGATCCTGATGCTTTTCGGCTCGTTCGCCAAAAAGATTCCGCTGGCGGCATTGGCCGGAATTATGATCGTAGTCTGCTACAACATGAGCGAATATCACGTCTTCCTGCGGATGTTCCGGGGCCCCAAAAGCGACTGGATCGTCATGGTGCTCACATTCACCGTGACCATTCTGGTGGACCTGGTGGCGGCGGTGGAAGTCGGGGTGTTGCTGTCGGCACTGTTATTCATCCGACGCATGGCGGTCACCGCCGACGTCAAACTCCTTCGCAATGAAATGCAAGATCCCGACGAAACACAACATGACCCGCAGGCCACCAGCGAAAAAGACATTCCGGACGGCGTGGCGGTGTTCGAAGTCCAAGGTCCTTTCTTCTTCGGCGCGGTGAACCGCTTTCAGGACATCGCCCTGGGCGCGCTGAAAGAACGGCCTCCCAAGCTGATTGTGCTGCGCCTGCGCAGTGTCCCGATCATCGACGCCACCGGCTTGAACGTCATTCTGGACTTCGCCCAGCGGTGCGTGAAGAAAAAACTGCCGCTGGTCCTCTCCGGCGTTCAGCCGCAACCGCTTAAAGAATTCAAGAAGTACGGTGTAACCGAGGTCATCGGCAAAGAAAACGTCTGCCGGGATATTGACGCCGCCTTACTCCGGGTGCGGGAAATCCTGGCCCAGAAAGAAGCGGAAGCAGAAGCGGAACACCCCTCCGAGTCCTGATGCCTTCGCCCCCTTCGTCATAACGGCGCAGGGGGCGTATCTTTATTCTACCATAACAGTCAGGATGCATAGTCTTCCACTCAACCCGGATCAATACCTGAGCATGTTGCGCACGGCAAGGCACCGCCGCAACAAGCGCTTGACTGGTTGCCCAAAACAACATACCATTGAATAAAGATTTTTCACCAAACACTACTTTTATAGTTGTATTAATGCCGTTTCCATGCTATTTTATTGGAATCTGCCAGAGAACTGCGGTTGTCCGGTTGCGGAATCAGGAATTCGATGCAGATTTTAATTTTTCCTGACGGATGAGGAGGCTATACGATGAAAAAAGATACTGTTTGCATTCATTCCGCCCGATGTACGAGGCCGGAACACGGCGCAATCACCACCCCGATCTACCAGTCCGCCACGTTTGTCCATCATGGCGTGGAAGACGAATCGGAATACAGCTATTCAAGGCTGCAGAATCCTTCCCGCCGGGCAGTCGAAACGCGAATGGCGGAACTGGAGGGCGGCGTCGACGCGATCGCGTTCAGCAGCGGCATGGCCGCCGAGGCCGTCATGATGAACCTCTTTGAATCCTCCGGCCACATCATTTCCGGGGATGATCTTTACGGCGGCAGCATCCGGCTTTTCCGCCATATCTCGATGCCGTCTGGAATCCGTTTCGACTTTACCGACACCTCCAGGGTCGAAAACATCAAGCCGCTGCTCCGTCCGGATACCAAAGCCGTCTACATCGAAACTCCGTCCAATCCGCTCATGCACGTCACCGACATCCGCGCCGCCGCCGATATCGCCCACGCCGCCGGCGCATTGCTGATCGTCGATAACACCTTCATGACGCCCTATTTCCAGCGTCCGCTGGACCTGGGCGCGGATATCGTCGTCTACAGCGGCACCAAATACCTCGGCGGGCACAATGACACCCTCGCCGGATTCCTGGTTCTTAAAGACAAAGAACTCGCGGAAAAGCTCCGTTTTTATGCAAAAACCATTGGCGCCTGCCTCGCGCCGTTCGACTGCTTTCTGATTGAGCGAGGCCTTAAAACGTTGGCCGTCCGACTGGAAAAACAGGAAGCGAACACCCGGAAAATCGCAAACTGGCTCCGCCAGTCACCCCGCGCCCAAAAGGTTTATTATGTCGGCTTCGAGGATCATCCCGGCTTTGCCGTGACCTCACGCCAGTGCAGCGGCTGCGGAGCGATGATTTCCGTGGAATTCGACAGCGTTGAAACCGCGGAAAACGTCCTTCGCAACGTCAAAATCTTCCAGTATGCCGAAAGCCTCGGCGGCGTGGAGAGCCTGATCACCTACCCAATGCGGCAGACCCACGCCGACATTCCGGAACCGGAACGACTGGCCCGCGGTATTAACGACCGTTTTCTCCGTATTTCCGTGGGCATTGAAAATGCGGACGACTTGATCGAAGACCTTAAACAGGCAATCGGAGGGTGACGAATATGATTTACGATTTCGACCGGGTCATTCCGCGCCAAAACACCAACAGCCTCAAATTCGACTGCGCCATCCGCCGCAAACGGCCGGCCGACATCCTGCCGCTCTGGGTCGCCGATATGGATTTCCAGGCGCCGAAGGAAGTAATCGACGCCCTGGCAGCCAAAGCCGAACACGGTATTTTCGGGTATTCGGAGCCGGACGAAGAATATTTCGCCGCGCTTAATCATTGGTTTCAGACCCGCCACGGCTGGGAAGTCCACCCGGAACAGGTGACGATTACGCCCGGCGTCGTCTTCGCGTTAAGTACATTCATCCGTGTTCTTTGCAAACCGGGCGACGCGGTGATGATCCAGGAACCGGTATATTATCCGTTCCGCCGCTGCATTCTCGATAATCATCGGAAAGTAGTGGTCAACGAACTCCTGTTCGACGGCGAAACATATCAAATCAACTGGCCTGACTTCGAACGCCAAATCATTGAACATCAAGTTAAAGTCCTTCTGCTCTGCAGTCCACACAATCCGGTGGGCCGGGTATGGACCCGGGAAGAATTGACGCGGCTCGGCGAAACCTGCCTCCGTCACGGCGTTTTTGTGGTGGCAGACGAAATCCATCAGGACTTTATTTATCCCGGCTGCCGTCACACGGTATTTCCGACGCTGGCGGACGATTTCGCAAAAATTTCAGCCGTCTGCACGGCTCCGTCAAAAACATTCAACCTCGCCGCGCTTCATACCGCCAACATCATCATTGCCGACCGAAACATCCGGGACGCATTCCGGCGCGAATTGGACCGGGTCGGATACAGCCAGCCCAACATCATGGGACTGGTAGCCTGCCAGGCGGCCTGTCGATACGGCGCACCGTGGCTGGAACAATTAAACGAATATCTTACCGGCAACCTGAATCTTTTCAGGGAATTTCTGGCAATCCGCCTGCCCGAGCTGAAATTGATCGAACCGGAAGGAACCTATCTGACCTGGGTTGATTGTTCAAAACTAGGAATGCGGGGATCGGAATTGGACGACTTCATCACCTATCAAGCGAAGCTCTGGTTGGACGATGGAAATATGTTCGGCAAAAGCGGCAACGGATTCCAACGCTTCAATATCGCCTGCCCCCGCTCAAGATTGCAGCAAGCCCTGAATCAGCTCGAAACCGCCATCCGCGACCGGCAACATTGACAAGAGAAAGCCTGACCGCAGAAAAAAACAGCTTCATGGAAGGGCCGTTCTGAACTCAAGGATGACACAAATTCAGGAAGAAGCACAATAAATCGGAGGAATGAGCTGGATTTCGATTTGTAATTTGCCAAAACAAGTTTATATTATCCACCTTGAAACCGGGATGTGGCGCAGCCTGGATAGCGCGTTTGACTGGGGGTCAAAAGGCCGAGAGTTCAAATCTCTCCATCCCGACCATTTTTTTAGATTTCATCCGCTTCGGCTTTTGATCGAGGCGGTTTTTATTTTGACGCAAATCCCGTTGAACACCAAGGTTTTGCAGATTCCACTTCCGAACGTCATTCCGCCGGAGAATTTCACATTTTCACCGTTCCTGACACCCTCCGGGACCATTGTCGGCCAATTCTCCGAGGGGGAAAGGTCGGCGGCTTTTGGCCTGTCAGAATTATCGGTAAACATTCGTCATAAGTCACTTACAAATAATTTTCCGGACAAAATGTCGCGGTCGAGTTCATATTCTCATTATTTGGTTGGTGGAATCCAATCCTCTATCTTTCTAATTTTTCAGCAGAGAATTTTCCAGCCTTGCAGGCTCCCTGGCTGTTGA
>DHTZ01000035.1:0-855 GCA_002408885.1 Lentisphaeria bacterium UBA5247
TTTTTTCATTCATCAGTTTGATGACATGAAAGTGGTCGAAAACAATGTTCGCCAGGGGAAGATGTTTTTTTACCCAACTGATGAAAGCTCGTCCCATATCCATGGCAACCAATTCAATCTTTGCTTTGGAACGATGCAACCGTTTGAGAAATCCTCTGAGCGCCTCGCCGTCTTTGCCTCGATCGACATGGAGGACAGCACCGGAATCCAAATCACGAACGATTGTCCAGTATGCCGTTTTGCCCGCGTCGTCATGACCGATGGCAATTTCATCAATGCCGATGTATCGCACTTCTTTGAGTTTGATATGTTTGAATTTTTTTGTGAGGTAACGCTTCTCGCAAGCCTTGATGATTCGCCAGTCAAGTTGGAAATATCTGCTGATGGCGCTGATGGTCATTTCCGGTCGCAGTTCAATAATCGTCCGCTCAAGTGCGGTGGTGATTCTCGCCTTCGGATGCGATGTAAAAGGCAAGTTCTCCACGCTGCTGCAACGGCATTTTGAGCAGTAAATTCGATGAATATCCAGTTCAAAGAATGTTGCTTTTGTTCCATATGGCAAGCCCTGAATCCGACGCGTCCGGATAGGATATGATATTTACCGAGAAGATTGAAGCATTGAGGACAACGAAACTCTTTGCGCTCAAGTCGCTGAATTGCGATTCCTCCGGAAAAAGTGAAAGATTGATGTTGAAATCCAATGATTCCCTGAGTATGGTATGCAAGACTGGTTGACATCGTTTTACCTCCATGTTTCGCTTCAGTAACTACAACATAGAGCCTGATGCGGCCAGTCGCTTCTTTTTTCTGCGAAGTTGATCCGAAAAAAATAATTTTTTCGGTCAACACAAGAAA
>DHTZ01000035.1:1170-64498 GCA_002408885.1 Lentisphaeria bacterium UBA5247
ACAAAGTGCAGAAGAACCTGAAATCTTTCTCACGGGCGCAATACTGAAAAACATCCACATCGTCACAGTTCCATTCCAGCAGTTCCCGGCTCTTTGCACTGACCAGTTCGATTTCGATCCCGGGGTAACGCGCCTGAAACGCCTTGATCTGTTCCTCATACATATTGCGGTGAGGTTCTTCGACGCCGTGGAACACCAGATAACGCAGGCATGCCGCCTTGTCCCAGCCGCCGGCATAAAAGCTCTTTTCCCGGCGGCGCTGCCGGACTTCGTTCTGATTGATGACCGTGCCGACGCTGCCGGGGCCGCACTGGACCAGTTTTTCCTGTTCCAGCAATTTGACGGCTTTGGAAACCGTCGCCGGGTTCGCCTTGAATATTTTGGTCAGGGCGGCAAGAGGCGGCAGTTTGCCGTCATTGAATTTCCCGGCCAGAATCTGAGACTGAAGCGCCTGATGGATTTTTTCGTACTTGGCGATGACCATGAATCCTATACCTTGAATTATCTTGTGTTGCTTTATAATATAACATATACCCCAAAAGAAATCAATAGTCCGAAAGCAGAAAAGCGGAAAACAATTTACCGCGCCGGAAGCAGGTTAAAAAACTCCAAACTCTCGGGATCCTGCAATAGTTCCAGCAAGCGCTTCGGCGGAGACTGTATCCCGCAGATATAGTAGGTTGCCGCCAGCGGGTATTTGCCGGAGCGGACATTCGCCGGAGTGCCTTCAATGCCGTCGATGGTCAGGAATCGCACCTCCTCCATCGGACGCAGGTTCCAGGCACCGCAGGAAAGCGCGTTGCGGTTCCCGCCCGCCATAATCAACGGTTCGGCGGCGTTTTCCATCAGGGCGACATCTTTCGCCGCCGGTTTGCCCTGCAGCAGGTTCCGGGAAAACACCAGGCTGCCGACGGTATTCCGTCCGGGGCCGATTTTATGAATGGTGAAGCCGGAGCCGTTGAACTCTTTCCAGTAGATCGTTTTGCCGCCGAAAATCTCGCGAAGGCTTTTCAGTGCCATATCCGTCACCTCATTACCGAAGTTCACGGCCACGCCAAGGGCTTCGATCGCGTAAGGTTCGGCGTTCAACGCCGGGACCTGTTTTCGCAGTTCCGCCAGTTCGTCCGCCGTGCAAATGACGAATTGAGCACCGCCAGTTTTCAGCTCTGCGGCAGCGTTTGCCAGCGATGAATTGCCGATCCGGTAGGACCCTCCCTCTTTCTCGAGAGCCGACTGCATGGCGGCACGACGCAGCAGCGGTTCGTTGCCGATGGTGTCGAGGATACGGACCGGTTCGGCGGCCTGAAACAGCGCAGCCGTTCCAGCAAGCAGAAATGTTAAGATGTATTTCATGAAAAACCTTACTTTTGTTCGTGAAAATTCAAAATAACATGTTATATTAACCAATTCAAACTGCGGACGCATTTTTATACAGAGAAAATTAAGCTCGGAGGCAATACATGGGCAATTACGATTATCTGAATGAAATCGGCAAAGAGCCCGGCAATCTGATCAAGGGGCTGCAGGCGATCCAGGGGCACGCGGGTTACGTGTCCGACGAGGGAATCGCTGCCGCCGCCGATTATTTCGGCATTGCTGAGGTCGAGGTGGAAGGAGTCCTGACTTTTTATGCGCAATTCAAGAGGGTGAAACCGGGACGCAACAAGATCAGCATCTGCGACGGTACCGCCTGCCACATCAAAGGCAGCACCCAGATTCTCGACTGGGTCAGCACCGAGCTTGGCGTCAAGCCCGGCGAAACGGATGCCGACGGCAACTTCTCACTCGAAACCGTAGCTTGCCTCGGCTGCTGCAGCCTGGCCCCCGTGATGAGCATCAACGGCAAAATCTACGGCAAGCTCGACCGCAAAAATACCGTCAAAATCCTGAAGGAGTACCGCCAATCATGACCATCAGCGATAAAATCAGAAAAGTCCGGGTCGGCACCGCATCCTGCGGCTTGGCTGCCGGCGGCGCGGCGGTACTGGACGCCCTCCGGGCGCAGGCGCCTCAGCTCGATATCGACGAAGTCGGCTGTATCGGCCACTGTTACGCGGAACCCACGGTGGAAGTCATTACCGACGCTGGTTCCATCCTGTATGCCGGAGTGGACGCGTCCGACAAAGCCATTTCCAGCATTCTGGGACTGGGCGACGCCTACCGCTTCCATATTCCCGAAGCCCGGGCGCAGAAAGAACTGCTGAAAGTCCTGAAGCTGGCCGGACGCATCAACCCTGTTTCGCTCGAAGAATACATGGCCAACGGCGGTTACGGCGCCCTGAAAAAAGCGCTGGACAACACCCCCGAATGGGTTATCGACGAAATGAAGAAATCCGGCCTGCGCGGGCGCGGCGGCGGCGGGTTCCCCACCGGCATGAAATGGTCTTTCCTTGCCGCGAAACAAGCCGAACAGAAAATCATGATCTGCAACGCCGACGAAGGCGACCCCGGCGCATTCATGGACCGTTCCCTGATGGAAAGCGTCCCGCATCAGATGCTGGAAGGAATGCTGATCGGGGCCTACGGCACCGGCGCGACGCGGCTGTTCATCTACTGCCGCGCGGAATATCCGCTGGCCATCAAGCACCTGAAGATCGCCATCGAACAAATTTATGCCAACGGCCTGAATAAAATCAATGGCCGCGAACTGGAAATCACCATCAAGGAAGGCGCCGGGGCATTCGTCTGCGGCGAAGAAACCTCGATGATCGCTTCGTTGGAAGGGCGGCGCGGCACTCCGCGTTTCCGCCCCCCCTTCCCCACCGACCGTGGCTGGAACGGCTGGCCGACGTCCATCAACAACGTTGAAACGTTCGGCAACGTGCCGCTGATCATCGCCGAGGGGGCCGACGCTTATGCCTCCGTCGGTACGGCGGGCAGCAAGGGTACCAAGCTCTTTGCCCTGGCGGGAGACCTTGAATTCCCCGGACTGGTGGAAGTCCCGATGGGGACCACGCTCTCCGAGATCGTATTCGGCATCGGCGGCGCCGACCCGGAAAAGGTCAAGGCGGTCCAGACCGGCGGTCCCTCCGGGGGCTGCATCCCGAAAGAACTGTTCGATACGCCCGTTGATTACGACTCCCTTAAATCGCTGGGCGCAATCATGGGCTCCGGCGGTATGATCGTGATTTCCAACGAACGCTGCATGGTGGAAACCGCGCGTTTCTTCCTGGACTTCACCCATCGTGAATCCTGCGGCAAATGCACATTCTGCCGGGTCGGCACCACCCGCATGTACGAAACGCTTGAGCGGATCGTGGCGGGGAACGGCGTCGCCGCCGACCTTGAGTTTCTCGAAACCATGGGCAAAAAAGTCGGCAAGGGTTCGCTGTGCGGGCTGGGCCAGACCGCACCGAACCCGGTGCTTGCCACCCTCCGCTATTTCCGTCACGAATACGAAAAACATGTGATCGACGGTCAATGTCCCGCCCTCCAGTGCAACAATCTGGTCGATGTCTACATCTCCAAGGACAAATGCATCAAATGCCGCCTCTGCATCAAAAACTGCCCGGTCAACGCCATCAGCGACGACTTCGTGGTGGACAACAGCAAATGCACCCGCTGCAATACCTGCATCGAAATCTGTCCGAAAAAGACCATTGCCCGCGCTAAAAAAGGAGAATGCAACTGTGGATAAGCAATTGATTCATTTCAAGATTGACGGCAGAGAGTTTCAAGTCGCGCCCGGGCAGACGATTCTGAACGTGGCGGAGGCCAACGGCATTTCGATTCCCACCCTCTGTTTCAGCAAAAAGATTTCCCGTACCACCTCGTGTTTCGTCTGTCTGGTCAAGGACGCGAAGACGGGGCGCTTCCTGCCGTCCTGTTCGGCCTGCCCGGTTGAGGGCGGCGAATATGATTCCTCCACGGAGGAAGTGACCGACATGCGCCGGACCGCGCTCGAACTGCTGCTTTCCGAACACCAGGGCGACTGTGAAGCGCCGTGTACCATCGCCTGCCCGGCTCACGCCCAGGTGGAGGAGTACGTCCGCGCCGGACGCAAAGGCGAATTTCTGGAAGCGTTGAAAATCATCAAACAGCGCATTCCGCTGCCGATGAGCATCGGCCGCGTCTGTCCGCGTTTCTGTGAAAAGGACTGCCGCAAAAACGTTACCGGCGAACCGGTCGCCATCAACGACTTCAAACGTCTCGCCGCGGATATGTTTTACGACACCTATATGGAAGAACTCCCCCCGTTAAGCGGTAAAAAAGTCGCGATCATCGGCGCCGGACCGGCGGGATTGGCGGCGGCTTATTACCTGCGCCTCGGCGGCGTGGCCTCCCATATCTTTGACAAACAGCCCGCGCCCGGCGGCATGCTCCGCTACGGCATCCCGGAATACCGTCTGCCGAAGGCGATTCTGGATAAGGAGCTTGCGCATTTCACCGAAATGGGCATCGAAATCGAATGCGGCAAGGAACTCGGCAAAGACTTGAAACTGGCCGAGCTGGCCTCCGGTTACGACGCCGTCGTCGCCGCGGTCGGCTGCTGGAAACCGAGCTCCATGTATACCGAAGGCGAAGAATTGGCCGAACAGGGCATCCGCTGGCTCGAAATCAACAACTGCGGCCATACCGGGAACCCCGGACGGACCGTTGTGGTCGGCGGCGGCAATACCGCCATGGACTGCGTGCGTACCGCCATCCGGCTCGGCGCACCGGAAGTGACCTGCTGCTATCGCCGGACCGAAAAAGAGATGCCTGCCGAAGCCATCGAAATCCACGAAGCCAAGGAAGAAGGCGTCAAATTCGAATTCCTCTGCGCGCCGTTGAAAATCCGCCGCGAAGGCAGCGAATTGATCATGACCTGCCAGCGCATGACTCTCGGCGAACCCGATGCTTCCGGCCGGCGCAAGCCGGTTCCGGTTCCGGGCAGCGAATATGACATCAAGGCCGATACCATTATCGCGGCCATCGGCCAGGCCACCGACGCTCCCGAAGGGTTCAGCACGACCAGGCGCGGCGATATTCAGGTGGATTCCAACAGCAACTTGATGATCGGCAATATTTTCGCGGCCGGCGACTGCATCAGCGGCGCCGCCACTGTGGTGGAAGCCGTGGCGGGAGGCCGCAAGGCCGCCGTCAGCATCCTGCGCATGCTCGGACTGACCGATGAAAAACCGTCGCGGACCATCAACGTGTCACGCGGACACTGGCAAAAGAATAACCTGACCCGCGAGAATCTGGTATTCCTGCGTTCGGACGTCTCCGACGCCGAGCGTGTACAGTTGGACTTGATCGAACTGACCAGGCGCACGTCCGGTTTCGAAGAAGTCTCCCGCACCCTCCACCAGAGCGATATCATGGCGGAAGGCAAGCGCTGTATCGAATGCAGTTGCACCGCCAAGAGCGATTGTAAACTCAAGAAACATTCGGAAACCTACGGCGCCAGTACGACCCGGATCGGCGGCAAGAAACTGGATTCCGGTTATGACAGCCGTCATCCGGCCATCATTCAGGACCGCATGAAGTGCATCAAATGCGGCATCTGCGTCAAAATCTGCAAGGAAGTGGTCAACCAGAACCTGTTGAGCACCAAGAGACGCGGTTTTTCAACCGAAGTCGGCGCCGCTTACGGCAATCCGCTGCCGTGCTCCTGTACGGAATGCGGACAATGCATCGTGGAATGCCCCGTCGGCGCGCTCGACTGGAGACTGAAGGAATAACAATACGGATTCGTCCGTTGAACCGGAGGCGTCGCGCCGCATTTCATGCTCGTGACGGCCTCCGGATTTTTTTGCCGGTGATCAATGATCAGGTATAATCGTAATCGCGGAATTCCCGGTTGTATCCGTCCCGGGAGGAAAAATGCTCCTGCCAGTGCCGGATCGAATGAATCCGCCAAGTCGACAGCACCACTTCAATCAGGTCGAAGCGGTAAGTCACATCCGGGTTGCCAATGGCGCGCAGGTAATTTTGAGCGGCATGAACAATGCGCTGTTTTTGAGACGTCTTCAAGTTTGCCGCCGGACGCGCCAGCGGATGATAGCGCATGGTCTTGACTTCCGTGAAAACCAGAATGCCGCCATCGCGCGCCACAATATCGATTTCGCCGGATTTGACTTTGTAGTTCCGGCAGAGGATGTCGTAATTTTTTTCTTTCAACAGGCGGCAGGCGAGGTTTTCGCCCTTGTGCCCAAGGCGCAAATGACGCTTTTTCGACAGCCTGAAATTCATTCTTTTTTCTTCTTGTCGCCGCCGGAATCACCGGAGCCGCCGCCCGAAGAACTGCCGCCGCTCAAGGCAAATTGCAGGATCAGCACCAGCACGGCGCAAACCATCAACACCCATAACGCCGGATTGCTGAAACTGAAAAACTCGGAATAGTGTTCGGGGTCATTCATCTTCTGACCCCATTGGAAGATCGTGCCGGACAACCATTCGGACGCAATGCGGACGCAGGGCACCGCCAGAATCATTCCGAGAATCGCCCAGAGCGCATAAAGCTTGCCTGACGCCAGCGACGCCAGCACCGTCACCGGCACGGCCATGCACAGCGCCATGCCGATCCCGGCCACGATCCCTCCCAGTATCGAGGGCCAGAGGTAGGCGGGACGGACATGATAAGTCACCACACCGGTCTTGTACAGAAAATAGAACAACAGCGTGCCAATCCCCAGTGATAACAGGAAACTTTTGGACAGCTCCCCGTTTTTCAGCGTCAGTGCCTCGCGCACTTGCTTGCTGTACGGAAAATCGCTTTTTACCAGAATGATACCGAAGGCGATCCCCATCAGGATGGCGGCCGCCATCCGTCCGTTCCCTTCCAGAGCCAGCGGCGCCAATGCGGCCAGTTTCGTCACCATCATTTGGCACCTCCGAAACGGCGGGCGATCAGGATCGATGAAATAATCGCCGTCGCCAGGAATACTGACATGAACACCCACGCACCTGATGAAACCTGCAACGCCGAAATCCATTGCCCGAAAAAGCTGTCCCCGGACATCTGCAATCCGAGCATCACCAGAAATCCACCGCCGAAACCGGTCAATAACGCCTTGCCCGCTCCCGCCAGCATGCCGCCGGAACCGCCCTCCGGGCGCAAGGCGAACTTCCATTTGCCGGAGATAAAGGCGCAGGCCAGCGCGCCGATGAAGATTCCGCCCAGGAATCCGGTCTGCCAGTCCAGCGGCGGAGCCTGTTCAATCGATCGATCTTCGGCGGCGCGGCGGCTGAATTCCGCCATCTGCAACATACCGTCGCTCATGCCCGGCGTATCGTCAAACATCCAAAGCATCGCCACGCCAAAAACGGCAAGGCACAGTCCGCTGAGCCACCATGCCCAGCTCCCGCTGACAATCGATTTGAAATTCGGCATACCCGTGTTACTCCTTATCCAATTCAAAGAGGTTTCGGCAATCTTAACTGCAATTCTTTCCGCGCCGCCAGTTGCCCGTGGCAGACCGCCAGCGCCAGCGCGTCGGTCGAGTCCAACGGAATCTGCGACGCATCCAGCGAAAACAACACCGACATCATCAGCGCCACCTGCGCCTTGTCCGCCTTGCCGCTGCCTACGGCGGCGCGCTTGGCCGTGGTCGGCTTGTAGGGATAAACGGGAATGCCCCGTTCGCCCAGAGCCGCCAGGATCGCTCCGCGCGCCATGCCGAGGATGATCACGGTGGAGGGATTTTTTCCCAGAAATGGATCTTCAATCGACGCCATATCGGGTTTGTACGTATCAATCAATTCACGGATGCCTCCGGTCAAACGCCGCAGGCACTCCGTATGCGGCAAGGTCTTGCCGTTTTTGATCACGCCGCAATCGACGATCGACATGTCGTTCACGCTGTCAACCTTGATCACGGCATATCCGGAACAACGGATCGCCGGGTCTATGCCCAGAATGATCATTCAAGACTTTCGAGGACTTCGTCGCTGATATCGGCGTTATGGCTGACACGCTGTACGTCGTCGAGGTCTTCCAGACGGTCGATCAGCTTCATCAGCGACGAGGCCAATCCCACTTCGTTGATTTCCGCCATCAGGTCGGCGCGCTGCATGACTTCGGCTTCGTCCGTGGTGATTCCGGCTTCGGACAACACGTTGTTGATCGCTTCAAGGGCATTGGGTTCCGCCCAGATTTCGGCGTAGCCGTCTTCGCAATCGATGTCTTCGGCTCCGGCGTCGAGGGTCAGCTCCATCAGCTTGTCTTCATCGGCGGCGGCGCCGCTGAGGATGAAGTGCGCCTGACGGCGGAACAGGCGCGAAACCGCCCCGGACGCCGCCAGGTTGCCGTTGCAGCGGTCGAACGCGGTACGGACTTCGCTGGATGAACGGTTGCGGTTATCGGTCAGGCACTCGACCAGCACGGCCACGCCGCCGGGGCCGTAGCCTTCGTAAACAATTTCTTCAAAGATGGCATTGCCGAGTTCGCCGATGCCTTTTTTGACGGCGCGGTCGATATTGTCATTGGGCATGTTGGCCGCTTTGGCGGCAGCCAGTGCGGAACGCAGGCGCGGGTTGGCGGAAGCATCGGCGCCGCCTGCTTTTGCCGCCACCATGATTTCTTTGGCGATCCGGGAGAAGATTTTGCCTTTTTTCTTATCCGCTGCATCTTTTTTGTGTTTGATGTTTGCCCATTTACTATGTCCAGACATATAAACCTCAGATTTAATTAACCGTTTTAAATTATAGATTCAATCTGATTAAGATAGCGCTTTTTCGCCATTTTTCAATATCAGGTCGAAAAATATTTATCCAGTCCCGAATATTGATAAGCGCAGTTACGGCAGACGGCAAGGCTTTCCCGGATCATTTCCGCTTCTTCGTCCGCCGCGGGACGCCCGCTGTAAGCCACTCGGCAGTAAGCGGAAAAAATCCGCTCTACATGCCCCGACAGGCCGGGAATCCGGCCTTCCACGAACCTGCTGTATCGAATCAGTTCCATATTGCGTTGCCGCGGCAGTCCGGCAACCACCAGTTGTTCGCGCACAGCCAGATAGGCGTTTTGAACCACTTCGTCGGCGATTTCGGCGGCATGCGCGGCCAGATAATAACGCCGTTCACGTGACAGGTGAATCATCCGCCGCAGGAACAGCCGGATGATCCGGACCCCCAGGATCAACGCCGTCAGCATGATCAGCAACGGGATCAGCACATACCAGCGCGTCCGCATGAAATCCAGCGTTTTGCCGCAGAATTCCAAACTTTTGGCCAGCCCGGCCTTGATCCATACCGTTGATTTCCGGACGAGCGTACGCGCCTTTTCCATGCCTTTGCCCTCGATATTCGGCAACATGCGGTCAAATTGATTGTTGATCTGTTCGCGGATATTGTCCGGGGCGACGGCGGTTTTCAGTAATATTTTTTCCGCCGGGTTCAGTTCCGCGCCATCGGACTGAAAACGCTTTTCCCGGCTTTCCAGAATATACTTCTGGGCTTCGCGGGTGATCTCCGGCGGCGTCACCCGCCAGGATTCGCCGAACGGGTCCCGGAAACTCCCGATTCCGAATGGCGTCGTCCGTGACGGCAACGCGCTCGGCGGCGTGGCGTCAAACGTCAGCCACCCCATATTTTCAATAAAAATCTGAGTCCAGGCGTGAGCATGATACTCGTGGACCTCGAAAAACCCGGTCAGGGCATTGTAGTTCCCCGGCGAAAACCCGGTCACCACCCGCGACGGCAAATCCGCCAGGCGTGCCATCACCGCCAACGTTCCCGCATAGTATTCGCAGTGTCCGGTTTTCAGCTCAAAGACAAAATAATCCGCCATTTCCCGGTCTTCCGGCAACGGGTCCGCTTCCAGCTTGTACGGATAGTTTTCGCGCAGGAAATCCCGCAGTTTGACGGCTTTGTCGTATGGTGATTCAATTCCCTGAATCAATGCGGCGGTCTGTTCTTTCAACCGGTCGGAAATCTTTCCGGCGGGCAGCCGCAGAAAGTGTTTGCGCGGCATGGCGTCCAGCCAATAATCCGGCGGCGGTTCCCCCATCGTCTCCTTGTTGTAAGGCATCAGCAAGCAGGAATTGACGGAATACCGGAAAGGCGTTTTCGGGAAATCGATCTGCAGCAGTTCCATGTGATCGTTGCGGATTTCAAAAATAAATCCGTTCCGCTGTTTTTGGGGAATATCAAAACTCTGCGCCCGGTAGGCGGCGAACAACCGGTAGGAAACCCATTTTTCCATCGAAAACTGCTGCGGCACCGATTCGCTGATGATTTTATCCGGCAGCCCCCGGTACTTGGGTTCATTCCGGCTGACCGCCCATTCCTGCCCGTCGTAAAGGTCATAAATCTGCCCCGCCCAATACAGTTTCACCGGCGATTTAACCCGGAAAACCAAATCGGTCCCTTGTTCGGAGGTGTTGGCGGCGCCGTTCCCCTGCCCTTTGTTTTCGGTATTTTTCCTGGAACTCAGCGCGGGATTCACCGGAGCTTTTTTGCGTTCGGTGGTGACGGTGGCTTTTTGGCCGTCGGTCTCCACGGTACGCTTGGCGTCCGGACGGATGTGGATCTTTGCCGTCTTGAACCAGAACATGGTATCGGCATGGTTCATCAGGTCGTTCTCCGTGACGAAAGAGACCTGGAACACCCCTTCCCCGGGCTTGCGGTCCAGCGGAAACAGGATAAACACGTACCATGCCACCGCCGCCGCCACCACAAAATGCATCAATATGAAAAACCAGTTTCGCCAGATATAACGCAGCGGCACTTTCAGCCCGGCCTGCCGCCCCAGCGCCCGCGCCCGCGAATCATAAAACAGCAGCAGCATCAACAGAAACGCCGGAACGAAAATCTGGATGTAGACGGAACGCGGGATCAACGCCCCGTAGAGCAGCATGAAAAATGAAATCAACAGCAGATAATCGTAATCCTCGACCCGCTGCGCCAGCACAAAACACAGCCCGATGCCGCAGATCGACTCCGCCAGCACCTTGTCCAGCGGCGTCCCCAGATATAAACGGTACAAAAACCAACTGAATACCAGCGTCAGAATTCCGAGCTGCAACAGAAAACGCTTTCCGCGCCCCAGCAACCGGTACGGCAGATACGCCGAAAGCCCCAGCGGCACCGTCAGCGCCATCAGCGACACGGCATAGACCGGATCGCTGTGCTGCCACAAGGCGGCAATCAGGACCAGTTCGTACATGATGACATAGATGAAATGCCCGTCCATCCGCTGCGGTACGCCAATCTGCGGTGGCTGGTAAGCGATTACGGATTTCGCGTTGTTTTTATTCGCCGGTTTCATGGCAGAGCAACTCATTGATGTTGGTAGTGAAATTCACCACCCGCGGCTTGAGCATACAGCCTTCGGGTTCCGGCAGGGCCTTGCGGATGACCCGGGGCAGTTCCGGGTCGATCACCGGGAAATAACCGCGCGGGGCCATGATCCACCGAACCTCGATGTGGTTGGCGGCAAATTCTTCCAGTTGCGCGCTGATCATGGCGTTTTCGCTCATGGTCAGGCAGTAGAAAATCGAATTCGGATAGATCAGTTCCAGCCCGTAGTCCAGCAGTTCGTCGAGCCGCCCGGCGCCGGGTTGGACAATCGCCAGCGAGTTGATCAGTTCCGTATGGATGCTGGAGGCGTCGCCGCGAATCCGCAGTTTCTCCCCGCCCGCGGTGAACGTGATGAATTGCACCCGGCAGTACATGTCCGAAAGGCCGGCAAAAATCGAACCGGCGATTTTTAACAGAAATTCAAAATTGTTTTCCTCGGGATCGACCCCGACATGCTTTTTTTCACTGTCCAGAATAACCGTCACCTGATCCAGCGACCCGGCTTCGAATTCCTTGACCATCAGTTTGCGTTTAGCCGCGGTGGATTTCCAATGGATGAAGCGCAGTTCATCCGACGGACGGTATTCCCGGATGCCGAAAAACTCCTGTCCGCTCCCCGAAACCCCCAGCGGACGCCCTTCCGGCGAAAGAATCGCCCGCCGTTCCAGATGCACCGGCAGTTCGCTGAGCCGGACAACCTCCGGTCCCACCATGACTTCCGCCGGAAGCCGGAAATGGCGGAAACGCGAAAACAGCCCGGCCGGGTCGCCGCCGATCAGCGTCACCCGTTTCAAATCGAAAAAACCGCGCCGCCGCGCCGGTACATGCCGGTCAAAGATAATCTTGCTCCGGGGCCGCATCGGCGGCAGGACGCAGCGGAACACGCCGCCCGGCACAAATGGGATTTTTTCACTGACGACAACCGCCTGGCGGAAAAAGAACCCGCGGTTGCGGATCGCCAGCGGCATGTTCAAGTCGGTCCCGCGTTCGCCGTCGTGCGACGGTACGCGCTCCACCCGGAATCCGTACAATGAAAACAGCGCCAGCAGGAAACTGGCAACCACCATTCCCACCAGCGAAGCCGCCGCCAACGCCGTGCCGAGCCCGACATTGATCAGCGCCACACCCACCGCGCCGACCGCTGCCAGGCTGAACACGATTCCGCGCGGCGTCGGCAATATCCAGTTCATACCCCTTTGTCCTCGTTGTCCATGGGAATTGATTCCAGAATGCTTTCCAATACGGCGCGGACGCTTTTCCATTCGCCCTGGCTGCGCAGTTTCAGGCGCAGGCGGTGAGCCAGCACCGGTTCGGCCATGCCGCGCACGTCGCCGGGGATCACATAGTCACGCCCGTAATACGCCGCCAAGCTCTGCGAAACCCGCATCAACGCCAGCGAAGCGCGCGGACTGCATCCGCCCACCAGCGCCGGGTGATTTCGGGTGGCGTTGGCGACCGCCACAATGTAGTCCTTGATCTTTTCGGAAATATGCACCTTGCGCACCAAGGCGTGACAGCGCAGCACATCGTTGGATTTGATCACATAGGAGATGCGGTTCAGCGGATGCGATTCGGCCTGGGAAGCCAGAATCTCTTTTTCCGATTCCGCCGCGGGATAGCCGATGGAGAGCTTGACCATGAAGCGGTCCAACTGCGGTTCCGGCAGCGGATACGTCCCGTGGTAGTCGTCCGGGTTCTGGGTGGCGATGACGAAAAACGGTTTCGGCAGTACGTGCTGCCGACCGTCGATGGTGATGACTGATTCGGACATGCACTCCAGCAGGCTCGACTGGGTGCGGGGCGTAGTACGGTTGATTTCGTCCGCCAGGATGATATTACCGAAAATGGGACCGGGAACGAACCGGAATTCGTTTTTGCCCTCATCAAAAACACTCATCCCGGTGATGTCCGACGGCATCATGTCGGGGGTGAATTGAATCCGTTTGTAATTGGCCTGAATCGATTTCGCCAGTGCCTGCGCCAGCACCGATTTGCCCACGCCCGGCATATCCTCCACCAGCACGTGGCCGTCCGCGAACAGGCAGACGATGACGTTGCGGATGACATCCGGCTTGCCCTTGAATACCTTGCCGATGTTTTCTTCCAGCAGGGTGATCACGTTTCGCAGGAGCGCGATCGAGGATATTTCCTCACCGTCGCCGTCCTGCGCCCCCGCCTGAATCCGGACCATGTTGTCCGGATCGTTAAACACGATCATGCTCGAACCGATCTGGATCACGTCCATATGTTTGACCGGGCACGGTTCGTTCACCGGTGAATTGTTGATGAAGGTGCCGTTGGCGCTGTGGAGGTCCTTCAGCAGAAATGTATCGCCGGAGCGCCGGAGTTCCGCGTGGCGGCGCGACACGTCGCTTTTGTTGATGATGATGTCGCATTCGTTGCCGCGCCCGATTACGGTCAGGTTTTTCTCCATCGGGTAATCGCGGCTTTTGCCGTAGCCTTCCTGAATAGTCAATATTGGATTCGATGACATAATTGTGTTCCATAAAAAGAATCGGTTTTTGGGCTTTTCTGGACTATAACCGTTAATTTATTCATTGCAAGCCGCAAAACCAAAATTTCCTGCATGGAACACAAAAATTTAAACAGGCGAACCCCTCAGTATTCACTCCAGTCGGGTTTGGCGCTGAATACCTTGCTGACCGCCTCCATATCGAATTTCGAAGTACGGTCATAATTGTAAATGCCGTTCTGCTCCTGTTCCACGTCGGTCAACTGGGTGTAGCAGTATCCGCCCAGCTCCGGCATCGACACCAGCAGGGCGGTCAGGCCGCGGATGCGCCCGAACGCTTCGGCGGCGTCCGCGGACGGCCGGCCGTATCCCCAGGAGTTGTCGGCATATTCCCCGCGCTCCGGCGGCACGTATTTCACGCCGCCGTATTCGTCGATGATATAGGGCTGGCCGCGATAGGCCGGCAGTTCGATTTCCGGCGCGGTTGCGTAAACCGGTTGGTTTTCCGGTTTCAGGATCGCCGCCAGTTCATCCGCTTTCTGCGAATAATGATGAACGGTCCAAAGGTCGGTCCGCACATGGACGTAACCGCTGGAATCGTTCACCGGGCGGGTCGGATCGAGGGCGCGGGTCAACTCATAGATGCCGCCGACGAAACGGCGGTGTTCGGCCAGGTTCATATAGCGGCTGGTTTCATTCGTCGGCGTCCAGGCGATGATCGACGGATGGTTGAAGTCGCGCTCCACCACCGTGCGCCATTCCGCCATGTAGTTGAGGATTCCCTGATAATAATTAAGCGGAGCCTCGCTGTAATACCGCCAGAATCCGATGCCCCAGTCCGGAAACTCGGCCCATGTCAGGTAGCCGAGCCGGTCGGCCCAATAGTGAAAACGCTCCTCGAAAATCTTCTGGTGGAGCCTGGCTCCGTTGAAACCCGCCGCCATCGACAATTCGATATCCCGTTTCAGCGCCCCGTCGTCGGGAGCCGTCCATATCCCGTCCTCATAAAATCCCTGGTCCAGCACGAAACGGACGAACAACGGACGGTTGTTCAGGAACATCCGGTTCCCCTCGATATGGATTTTGCGCAGACCGGCGTAGGAAACAACCCGGTCAATGACCTTCCCGGCGCCGTCCCGTACCTCGTAAACGATGTCATAAAGGAACGGCTTGCCCGGTTCCCAGGCCACGGCGCCGGGAATCTCCAGGGTCACCGGGATTCCGTTGGCGCATGGAACGGTGGCCGCGGCCGCTTCCCGGCCTCCGGACACGGCTTTGACCGTCAGCGTACCGCCCTGTGCAAGCCCGTGGAAAACCGGCGTGAAAACAAAGGCGCCGCGGTCGAAATCCGGAACCGTCTTACAGCTCCGCAAACCTTGCCTGTGAACAGCTTCCATCCATACGGTCTGCCAGATGCCGGTGGTACGGGTATAAAAACACCCCGCCGACTTGTACCGCGGCGACTGCTTGCCGAACGCCTGGTCGCCGCCCCGCATGTCGTCGCGGACCTCGACGACCAGATCATGGGTATTGCCCGGAACCGCGCGGCCGGTCAGGTCCACAGTGAAGGGGGAAACCCCGCCGACATGACGCCCGGCCTCTTTTCCGTCCAGATAAACCGTGCATTCATAGTCCACGCCCCCGAAATGCAGCAGGATCATTTTGCCGCCCCATCCGGCGGGAACGGCAATTTCGCGGTGATACCACATCATTTCGATGAAGTCGGTATGGGCTGCGCCGGAGAGCCTGCTTTCCGGGCAGAACGGAACCATGATCCTGCCCTCGAACCCTTTGCTCTCCGGAAATCCGCGTTCGCCTCCGCTCCTGCCGGGGTCCAGGCGGTAACTCCATTCGCCATTCAGGTTCAGCCAGGCGTCGCGTTCGAATTGCGGGCGCGGATATTCAGGACGTGGAATGTTCATGTTTGATCTCCTAATTTGGTTGTTTCCTGCATTGACATTTAATATTTCCTGCATTGACATTTAATATATAATCATCTATATTAAAAAAGAATGGTGAAAATCGACAATCAAATGAGGATTATCCGCATGAAGGAGGATATTATCACATTTCCGCCGCAAACGCCGGACAATCCGCTGATCCTGCAGATGGCCGGCACGTCCTGGTGCGACGGTTCCTACCGGATCGCCAGGACCGATTCGCCCATATATGTTTTCGAATACGTCGTCAAGGGCAGCGGGTATTGCCGCATCGGGGACAACTGCTTCCATCCGGCCGCCGGCGACGTCTACATCGTCCCGCCGGGCTCGAATCACGAATACGGCTCCAGCGCCGCCGATCCCTGGACCAAATTATGGTTCAACCTCGAAGGCCCCCTGGTCGGCAGTTTGCTGAGCGCCTGTCAGCTTACCGGCATTTACCATTTGAAGAACTGTCCGGTCCGGAAGGCTTTCGAGGACGGCCTCGCCGAACTGCGCGCCAACCGCAGTGACGTGGAAAACATCGCCCCCCATGTCATTCTGGAAATAATCATATCGATCCGGCGCGAACACAATGCCGCGCTCCGGCAGCCGTATTCCGGGGACGGACTGGCGCTCCGGGAAGTTATCGAACGCCATATTTTCAAGCCGTCGCCGGCGCTGGACGAACTCAGCGCCGCCATCCGGCGCTCCCCGTCCCAGGCCATCCGGATTTTCCAGCGGGACTTCGGAATCACGCCATACCAATACCTGCTGCGGCGAAAAATGGAAACAGCCCGGATGCTGCTGAAAAATTCCGTCAAGCCGGTTAAGGAAATCGCCTGCGAACTGGGCTTCTCCGACGAATATTATTTTTCCAACATTTTCAAGAAAAAAAACGGTGTTTCTCCTCAGAAATTCCGCAAAGGAGGGTAACAGCAATATGAAAAGAAAAGTGATCGTTTTTGGCGCCAGTGGTGAAATCGGCGGCCGGATTGCCCGGCTTGCGGCGGACGCGGGACATCGGGTTTACGGCGTTTCTCGAGGCACGAACCTGCGCGACACCGTGGACTTGAGCGGTGTGCAGATGCTCCACGGCGATAAAAACGATGAAACCTTTCTCCGCGACGTGGTCTCGAAACTCGATATCGACGCCGTCATCGACTCCGTTCCGTCCCTTGAAAGCGTCGATCTTTACATGAAATACCTGCCCCGGGCCGGAAACGTCTTTTTCTGCAGTTCCACCGGCACGTTTGTCCCCCTTCAATGCTTCCCGGCGGACGAAAACCATCCGTGGCGCGAAGAAACCCCGGTCAACTTCTACCGCCAATGCCGGCGCGACGACTACGCCCTGCGGATGTATGCGGAGAAAGAGTTTCCCGTCACCATCTTCCGCCCCACCAACATCATCGGTGAAGACCGGGTTCCGCTGGAACTCTGGGGCGGCAGGAACATCGAATTCTACCGGGATTTACAGGCCGGTCGGCCGGTCACCATCCCTGCCTGCGAACAGGTCATGGTGCAGTCCGGCTACAACTGGGACCTCGCCAGCGCATTCGTGCTGGGGCTGACGCAGCCCGAGGAGGTGCGCGGTGAACTGTTCATCATTTCCTGCAAACAAGCCATTACGCTCGGGCGCTATCTGCAAACCGCGATGGAATTCCTCGGCAGCAAATCGGAAATCCGTCATGCCGCGGTGGAAGAACTTCCGGGAATTTACCCGGACGCTTCATTCGGAGGAATTCCGTTCCTGCTTGAACCGATGTGCCTGGATATCGGCAAGGCCGAGCGGGTACTGGGCTATTCGCCGTCCAAAACCACCGAAGAAGGGCTGATCGCCGCCCTCTCCTGGTGCGTCAACTCCGGTCTGCTCAAATCATAATCGAACCGCCCTTTGCCAACAGCCGCCGGGTCTCCTCCGCATCGATCTTGTCCATGCGGCAGTCGTGGTTTACGCATTGCCATGCGGCGACCCCGGCGGCCTCGCCGCATTGGTTCAGGTTCACCATCACCCGGACGGCTCCGAACGCCTCGCGGTCGGCGTCCAGCATGCGCCCCGCCGCGATGATGTTCGCCGCGCCCGCCGGGACCAACGACGACAGCGGAATCTGGTAAAACGGCAGTACTTCCCCCTCCGGCAGCCAGCGCCCGGATTCGATCAACTGGTTTGCCTTGAAAACCTGAAAACCGCCGTCGAGCCGTTTAAACGCAATCGATTCATCCTCATCGTTATGAATATCGACCGGATAAGTGCCGTTGGCAATCGCGTCCGGAAACCGGGTTCCTTTCAGCAATTCTTCTCCGGTAATTGCTCCGATGGATTCGATATGCAGGCTTTCCCGGATGCCGATGGCGGAGGGCAGCGACTCCAGACTGAATTCCGCCCCGGGGAATTCGTCCCGCAACATGTCCATGATCGCCCGGATCTGGCGGCGCGACTCCAGTTCGGCCCGGCTGATTTCATCTCCCCGGGAACAGTCGCAGTTCAGGACCCGTGTCCCCGCCAGCATGTACGAGCGGCTCCCCGGAATCGGCATGCCCCAGCAATAACCGCCCGGCAGGCCGGGGTATTTGTCCCGGTATTTGTCGATCAGGTCTTTCAGGCTGAACGGGCCGAGGTTCTCCCAACCGCTGAAACGCGCACAGGCCGTCGGCGGCTGCGGATGATCCGGCAGGCGCATTTTCAATCCGGCGTCCCGGCACAATACACCGTCCCCGGACGCATCGACGAACACGCGGGCGCGAATTGCCAAGCGCCCCGACTTGTCTTCCGCCACAACCGCTTCCACCCGGCCGTCTTCCGTCATGACCGGGCGTGAACAGGCGGTTTGCAGAAAGACCCGGATATTGCGGTTCTCCTCCACCATCCGGTCCAGTTCCAACGCCAGCTCTTCGCTGTTGAAACGGACGCCCCGCGAACGCGCCGTCACCGGACAGCGGAAATCGCTGACGGCTCCCCGTTTCTCCAGCCGTTCCACGATTTCGCGGGTCAACCCGCCGATGATTTCCCGGCTTTCGGTCATGTCGAACAAACTGTGCCACATCCCCACCAGTCCGCTGACGGCTACGCCGCCGAAACGGTTCTGGCGTTCGACGAGCGCCACCCGTGCCCCGAGCCGAGCCGCCCGCAGGGCCGCGAACACGCCGGTACAACTCCCTCCGATCACGCAGACATCCACCGATTCGACCACATTCACTTTTTCCGCCGGAATCCATAATTCATTCATCAGACACCTCGATTGTTTTTCGTTGCCATCATTATACAGGATGGAGTCCGGATTTTCTTTGGCGATCCGGTTGTTTTTTATTGTTATCATGCTATTATTAACAGAATGAAAGAAAAAATAGAACAGATACTGGCCCGGCTTGCCGCGCCATACCGGTTGGATATCCTTTGGAAAGGGATCGGCGGATTCCCCTCGCCCGCGCTCTCGCCGGACTACACGCTGCATTGCAATGACTTCTGCCGCGCCGTAAAAGCCGACCCCGCCCGCCTGAAAAAATGCTGCGAAAACGACAACCGTTTCCTGCCGGTCGAGGCACTGAAACACCAGGCGCCTTTTTTTCGCTGCTGCCATGCGGGAGTCACCGAATTGGTCGTACCATCTATCTCCGCCGGGCAATGCGCCGAAGCGTTCCTGCTTGGCGTGTTCCGCGAAACCGGCGCCTCGTGCCCCTATCCGAAATTGCGTCCACTGTACCACGCCGTTCCTTTGCGGAAACGCGATCATTTTACCGATGCCGCCTTTCTGCTGAACGACCTTCTGCCGGTCCTCCGCCATTACCGCGAATCCTGCCGCGAACAAGATGAATCCATCGGTGACCGCCGCGTTCTGGAAGCGGTCCGGCTCCTCCGTCGTGATTTCGCCACCCGGCTGACGGCCGGTGAAATCGCTTCCCGGGTCTGCCTGAGTGAATCCCGGTTCCTGCATCTGTTCAAGGCGCAGACGGGAACGTCGTTCACTGGTTTTCTGTTGAATGTCCGGCTGGAACACGCCGCCCAGTGGTTGAAACGCACCGACCGGAGCATCCGGGAAATCATGGAGAGCAGCGGTTTCAACGATCAAAGCTACTTCTGCGCCCGTTTCAAACAGCACACCGGGCATTCCCCGTTGTCATACCGCCGGAAAATCGCGGAACCGGATGATATCTGACGGCATCTGATCAGCCTTTTTAAATGTACTTGAATTGGCGGAAAACCGTGTTATATTACCATATCTCTTGTCGGTGATGAAACCGTACATCACCGACAAGAGCCTTTTGCGGGCAAACCAAGAGTGAATTCCTGTAAAATTCGCTGAAAAAATCCTGAAACACATCCAATAAACACTTGAAAATCCGTCCGTATGGATTATATTTAAGATTTTGGTATATCCAGCGTTTTTTTGTCAGTCAGCCCTAACCCTAACAGGAGATATATATGCCCAGAGAATTCAATGTGGCAGTTGCCGGCGCCACCGGTGCGGTCGGCATCGAAATGATCCAGACTTTGGAAAGAAGAAATTTCCCGGTCAAAAACCTGCGTTTGCTTGCTTCGGCTCGTTCCGCCGGCAAAAAACTGACATATAAGGGCACAGACATCACCATCGAAGAACTGAAACATGATTCCTTCAAAGGCATTGATATTGCCCTGTTCAGCGCGGGCGCGGACATTTCCAAGGAATACGTCAAGTCCGTGGTCGATGCGGGCGCGGTCATGATCGATAATTCCAGCGCGTTTCGTATGAACGACGACGTGCCGCTGGTTGTTCCGGAAGTCAACCCGGAAGACATCAAGTGGAATAAAGGCGTCATCGCCAACCCGAACTGCACCACCATCATCATGCTGGTGGCGGTCACTCCGTTGCACCGTGCCAAAAAGCTGAAGCGCCTGATCGCTTCGACTTACCAGGCCGCCAGCGGCGCGGGCGCCGAGGGCATGGAGGAACTGCTTTCGCAGACCCGGCAGGCGCTGAACAATGAAGTCTTGACGCCGAAGTTCTTCGCGCATCAGATTGCGTTCAGCCTGATTCCGCATATCGACGTTTTCCTGGAAGGCGACTACACCAAGGAAGAGCTGAAAATGGTTTACGAATCGCGCAAAATGCTGCATTGCCCGGAACTCAAGATTTCCTGCACCAGCGTCCGCGTGCCGATCATGCGTGCTCACTCCGAATCGCTGAACATGGAATTCGTCGAGGATATCACTCCGGCTGAAGTCCGTGAAATCCTGAAAAACGCCCCCGGCGTCAAATTGGTCGACGATATCGCCAACAAGCGTTATCCGATGCCGATTGAAGCCACCGGACAGGGCGACGTGCTGGTCGGACGTATCCGTCAGGACGTCTCCCGCGATGACCGGAAGGGGATTGACATGTTCATCTGCGGCGACCAGATTCTGAAGGGCGCCGCCCTGAACGCGGTTCAGATCGCCGAATTGCTCTGACCCGTTTCCAGATAAATACCGGGAGTTAAGGATCGCCCAGATTCTTAACTCCCGTTTTCGTTGATACGGCGGAGGTTCAATTGCTGATTGCGGTTTTAGTGGCGGCCCGGATTCTGACGAATTCTTTTGCCAATGTGTTCCAGAAAAAGTTGGCAGGCGGCGGCATGCCGTCCCTCCGGGTGAATTTCCTCACTTATCTCGGGTTGAGCGTCATCGCCCTGATCATGGCCTGCGGCTATGACTGGACGGCTTTCAGCGGGGAGTTCTGGCTGTTTGCGGTCCTGACCGGCATTTGCGGCGCGCTTGGCAACGGGTTTCTGGTTATGGCGCTGAAAGACGGCGAACTTTCCGTTCTCGGCCCTGTCAATGCCTACAAGGCGGTCGTCGCCATGCTCGGCGGGCTGATCCTGCTCCGGGAAGTCCCGGGCTTGCAGGGGCTTGCGGGCATGGCCCTGATCATCGGCGGCAGTTATCTGGTGCTGGATGCCTCGCCGGAACGATTCAGTTTGAAACTGTTGCAAAGGCGCGACATCCAATTCCGTTTCTATGCCCTCTGCTTCACCGCCCTGGAAGCGGTCATGCTCAAACGGGTCATTTCCTGTTCCTCGCCCGAGGCCGCTTTTATCATCTGGTGCGTATTCGGCGCGTTCTTCGCTTTCTTCCTGAGCCTGCCGGTCCGGCGGATTCAGGCGCGGACCGATTGGCGAAGGCTCCTGGCCCTGATTTTATGCGCGGCGGCCATGCAGTTATCGACCAATTACCTGTTCAAGCATATGGAAGTGAGTTATGCGCTTTCCCTGTTCCAGCTCTCTTTGCTGCTGAACGTCTGGCTCGGCTACCGTTTTTTCCGGGAAAGGGAATTGCTCAAAAAAACAGCCGGAGCCGTCGTTATGCTGATCGGCTCCGTCCTGATTATCTGTTCGTGAGACTATTGTTCCGTTTTTTCGTCCGGATCGGGTTTCCGGTTACGGGGGAACCGCAGTATTCCGCCCTTGTGCAAGCTGATCAGGACCGCGCCGACAAACGACAGCCCCGCCCAGAAGACGACCTGCCCACTACGGTTTCCGCTCATGAACCGGGCATAACAATAGGCCCCCAATCCCAGCAGCGAGACCCCGGCAAACATGAAGGCCAGTATATTGAAATATTTTCCCCGGCACAGGAGGCAGTAGGCAATTCCGCTCAATCCCATGAGCGAAAGATAGATGAATTTCCATTCAAGCGCGATTTCTTTCAACGGCAGCACGATCATGGCGGCGAGGAATACGCAGAGCCATAATACGGTCCCGGCGACACGGCAGAATTTGCCCCAGGCCGTTTCGCGGTTGAAATATCCAATCAACATTATGGACAGCACGCAAAGGTGAATCAGGGCATAGCTCTTGTACATCATAGGCGGCAGACAACAGGTGCCGCCCAGTAGCAGCGTCATGATGAAAAACACCTGGTTGACTACACTCGGACGCCAGATCATCACCGCTCCGATGATCAGCACGGCGACGGCGGCGGGAATCCAGATGATGGATACGAAAGGCATCGTCATAAACATTGCGGCCATGACCAAAATGTTTACTCCGACCTCGAAATGCGGTATTTTCCGCAGGCAACCGTAAATATAAAACACCGTTGCCGCCCCGAATCCCAGCGAGAGCGGGTTGAATATATTCGTGAAGATCAATCGTGAAAACTGTCCGTAGGCCAGACTTCCACTGTGGTTATTGGATATGCCGCCCAGCAGGATCAGGAACAACGAACCGAGAATCGCGCCGCCGATTGCGGTTTTACTCCGGGCGGCTTTACCGTATTCCACCAGCAGGATCATGGAAGCCAGCAGCGGGGGGATCAACATATACGGCCCGAAGCCGGTTTCCAGATCGCCGAATCCGCCGCTGCCCCGCGCGTCCTGAAACGACAGTGTCAGCAGATACGTCCTGAACAATACGCAGATGATCAGGAATCCTGCCACCACCCACGGAAAACGCGGAGCCGTCCACGGCGTACCGTTATTGTTCGCCACCTCCCTTCCCCGCATGGCCGACGGAATCCAGACCAGAATCGCCAGCGCGGCAAGCACCGGAAACGCCAGTATGCCGAACAGCCCCGGAGCACGATCATCCGGAAATTGCAGAATCAGCTGTGAAACAATCAGAGGATGGATGAAGAACAGCCCGAAAAGCAGATAAATCCCGCCGAGGAAATTACCCGGCAAGCGTATTTTCAACTGCCTTCGCAACGTTTCCAGAATCAACAGCGAAAACGCCAGCCCCGCCCCCAGCCACATGATTCCGTCGCCAAGCGAGTCCAATGTCTGGCTGTCCATGCTGACCGACAGAATCATCAGCAGTGCCAGAATACACATCATGATCGAGCGGGCGTCGTTCCAGACCTTGCCGACCCGGACGATGAACGCGGCGGTCGCCGTCAACAACACGACATATCCGGCAATGATTCCGACCGGGATCACTGTATTCAGGGTTAGATCGCCGGTTTTGAACAGCGTCGCCTGAGCATACAGTACCAGCATGGAACTGATCAGGTAAAATGGATTGGTATTGTAGAGCAGCCGGAGAATATTCTTCGGCGTAACCTCGATGTTGAAGACCGCCACCTCTGGCGGCGTCTGCTGCCATATCCATTTTTTTGAATTCTCCGCCGCTGCATCAGAATCCGGCATCGATGCCGTAACCGGAATTGTCCCCTGCGGTTCCCGTCCCTGATTTTCATGATGAATGACCTGATTCATAGAATACCCCCTTCCTTGAAATTATCAAATGCTATCATGAGCTATCAATATTATACTTTATATGAAAAATAAATGCAAGAGGATATTGACAAAAAACGAAAAAAAATTATATTAAATGATAGCAAATGATAAAAGGAGTCATCCGATGAGTGATCAAAAAGTAGAAAAAATAAACTGGTTTTCCATCAAAGAAGCCGCCCAATACCTGGACATCGGCGAGCCGACCCTTTATCGCTGGATGCGCGACCGCAAAATCACGTTCCGCAAAGTCGGGGATTCCACCCGTTTCCTGCAGGAGGACCTTGATGCCGTGGTCGAGGTCCATCATTCCCAGAAGAATACTGTCGAAGTCCGGAATTACTGCCCGCTTTGTCATAGCGAAAATATGGTGCCCGGCGATTTCCGCACTACCGGGCTGAATTATTTCCAGCCCCGGGCCGGTAAATTCTGGACGCTCCGCACCAGCGCCGTCAAGAGCGAGGCATTGATGTGTGCCGATTGCGGCCATATTGCGGTCTTCGGCGATACGGAGAAATTGGCGAAACTATGCCGCAAACGGCAGGAAAGCGAAACGGCTGAATAAGTAATCTCAAGCCATCAACCGGCGCAGCGATTCGGTTTGAAGCCGGATATCGTCCGCCTGCGTGATCTCCGTCACCATCGCGATCCGTTTGGCACCCATCCGGACCAATTCCGGAATGTGCTGTGCCTTGATGCCGCCCATGATGCTGAACGGAATCGGCAATGTCGGCGCGATGGCTTTCAGCATTTCCACGCCGACCGGCCCGCAGTTCACCGCTTTGGTTCCGGTGGCGTAGATCGGGCCGATATTGATGTATCCGGCGCCGTCGCGGACCGCCTGCGCGGCTTCCTCCGGGTTGTGCGTCGAAACGCCGATCAACAGCTCCGGGGCGATCTTCCGGGCAGCGGTCAACGGCAGGTCTTCCTGCCCCAGATGGACGCCGTCCGCCTCCACCGCCAGCGCGATATCGACATGATCGTTGATGATCAACAGCATGCCGAACTCGCGGGTCACTTCCCGAAAGCGGCAGGCCAGTTGATAGTATTCGCCTTTATCAAGGTGTTTTTCCCGCAGTTGAACCAAGGTCGCGCCCCCGGCCGCCACCTGGCGCAGGACATCCAGCGGATGCCGCCCGTTGCAGAAATCCGAGGTGATAACCGGGTAGAGGTCCACGGCGTCAAAGGCGGCGCGCCTTTCCGATAAATTCTTGAACGATGCTTTCATGTTTCAACTTTCGGGCTAAACCGCGGGCAATCGTCCATCGGATCGGTCGGACGGTCAAACAGCCCGCAGCGGGTTATAAACGGGTGCGGTACGAAATGAACGCAGTCCTTGCAGAACTGCCCCTCGCCGGCTTCCAGTTCGATCACCGGCTTTACGTCTTCCTCGGCTTGAAGCAGGGCTTTCAGGGAATTCATGGCGGCATTGGACGTTTCGGCTTTGGCGGCAGCGTCACCGGCCTCGCCGAGCTCCCCGCCGCAGATGGCACAGGACAAAACCTTGCCGAGCGGCGTCCAGCCGTCCATCAACGTCTTTTCCTTAACCACCGTATCCTGTCCGCAATGCGAGCACCGGACCTTGTCGCCGATTTTCATAAAAGCCCTGCCGGCCGGTTACCTGGAATCGCGCTCCAGCACCCAGCGTTGAATTTTCTGTTCGGTTTCATCCCAGCCGGGCGCGGTCAGCGTCTGGACGAATTTTGCGAAATATTCGCCCATCACGGTCTGGAAAATATGGAGGTTGGTGATCCGTTCCGCAAAACGGCTGTCGCGGTCCATCTCTTCCCCTTCCGGCAGCGAGAGCCCGCTGAAATTGAAATGGTCGGCGTCGAAATTGCCGCTCCAGACATCTTCGCCGCGCACCAGCATGAATTTGGCTTTTTTCAGTTTTTTGCCGACGTTCAGCGCTGCCTTGGCTTCGGCGGCGCGGAGGGGGCTGTCGCCCTTTTTCAGCGTGGTTTCGGCGGCGCCGCGCGCTTCGGCGGCAAAAGCAAACGTCAACGGCCCCTCGATCGCAAACGCGAATTCACCGAATTGATCCGCTTTGATGACGCCATCCTCGCATTCGCTGTAGTACCAGAGCCAGGTCAGAAAATCGCGTCCGGGAGTGGTTTCGCCGTCGCCTTTTTCAGAGAACATAACCACGGGCAACGAGACTTCGGTCATCTGGAAACGGTTTTCCAGATACCATTCCGGCGTCAACTGCACCGGCTCGATATTGGTGGTTTTATAGAAGAAAGCGATGAAATTGTCGATCTGCGCCGTAGAGGCCGTCCCTAAATACAGAACCTTCGACGCCATATCGAGAACCATGGGGGTGCCGGAAATCTGCGGCGGCATTTTCATCAGGTTTTTTTCGACGGCTTCTTCCTTGATCTGTTTTTTCTGGCGGCTCGGCACGACCGAGGTTTCGTTGGCCTGCATGTAAACGAGTTCCTCGCGGCGGCAGATGGCATTCAGCAGAGAAGCCGGGATTTTCCGCTCGGCCTTGCGCAGATTGACATAAAGATGGCCGCCGCAGAGCGCGGTGACCTCATCAATCGTAGTTTCGAGCAGATGGCGGCCGCTCACCCAGCCGATCTGCGGCTCGTCCTTCACCGAATCCAGACTGCCGGCACACATACCGGTGAATAGATCCAGATAATCTTCGGGCAGGTCCTCCCGTAATTGAAAAACCGTAACGGCAAAAGTTCCATGATCAAACGGCATATGAAATTAACTCCTGTTTTTTCTTTTGATTTTAATTTATTTTTTCGGTTCCAGGTCCTGAAGCTGGCGCGTGACTTCTTCGGCTTTCAGAATCAGCATCCGCATTTCCCGCTTGCTGTCCACCCTCAACGCAAGGTCGCGGTGGAGCGCAATGATCTGGTTGTGAATTTTCTGCAGATCCGGGTCGGCTTTAATGATTTCCGTGCGCAGTTTCGTCATTTCGGCTTCAAGATCGGCAGCCTGTTTTTTCAAACTTTCCACTTTCAGGGTATTCGCATCGGCGGGCTGAACCCCGCCCTGCCCCATCATCAGCAGAGCCGCCGCAAAAAAACAACCGGTCAACAATAATTTTCTCATGATACTCCTCGCATGTTTGCCACCGTTTCGACGACTGCGTCAACGGTGAATCCATATTTTTTGCGTAATTTTTCCGGAGCGCCGTGCTCAAGCAGGCCGTCTCCCCAGCCGAAATGGCTGATTCCTTTATGATTGCAGTTAACCAGTTCGGCGTCGCATTGGGCCGCCAGGCCGCCGCCGATCTGCGTATCTTCGAGCGTAACAATCGGCATCGCCGCCGCATGCGCCCGCAATAACGTTGAATCAAACGGCTTCAGGAAGCGGGCATTGACCACCGTGGCGGCAACGCCTTTTCCGGCCAGTGTATCCGCGATTTTCAATGCGGTTTCCAGCTCGCGCCCCCAGGCCCACAGTGCCACGTCGCCGCCCTCGCGGACGACCAGCGAACGCCCGAACGTCAACGGCTGTACCGTATCGGCTCCGAACGGTTCGGCACTGCCGCGCGGATAGCGGATCACCACCGGCGTGGCCAGCTTCCAGGCAAATTCGAACATGATCTCCAATTCATTCTTGTCTGCGGGCGCCATGATCGTCAGATTCGGCAGTGTCCGCATGAACCCGAGGTCATGAATACCGTGGTGCGTACATCCGTCTTCAACGACTCCGGCACGGTCGACCGCAAAAATCACCGGCAGGTTCTGCAGACAGACATCATGGAACAAACAGTCCAGCGCCCGTTGCATGAATGTCGCATAAATCGCATACACCGGCCTCAACCCGCCGACCGCCAGCCCGGCGGCGAACACCGCCGCGTGTTCCTCGGCAATCCCGACGTCGAAGAAACGTCTCGGAAAACGAGAACTGAACTCCCGCAGGCCGGTCCCGTAAGCCATTCCGGCGGTAATGGTCACCAGCTCGGGGTAACGTTCCGCCATGGCGATCATGGATTTGCCGAACGCCTGTGAAAACGTCACTTTTCCCCCGCCCGACGATTTGCCGGTCACCGGGTCAAAAGCGGGCACCCCATGAAATTTCTCCGGAGCTTCTTCCGCCGGCAGATATCCCTTGCCCTTGCCGGTAATCACATGCACCAACACCGGACGAGAGCTGTTCTTAGCCGCCTCAAACGTCCGGATCATCAGTTCAATATCGTGACCGTCAATCGGTCCCAGGTAACGGAACCCCATCACTTCGAACACGCTTCCCGGCAGGATCAGGTTTTTCACCCACCGGAGCATTCTGGAAATAAAACGGTGAATCGACTTGCCTCGGCGCAGACGGAAAATCCAGTTACGGATCGATGCCCGCAGCTTGATGTAGCCGTTTGCGGAAATCAGGCGGTTGAGGTGCCGCGCCAACGCGCCGACATTCGAAGCAATCGACATTTTATTGTCGTTCAGAATCACAATCAACCCGCGGCAACTGGCCCCGGCATTGTTCAACCCTTCCAGTGAAATACCGCAGTTGAAGGCTCCGTCCCCGACGACCGCCACCACCTGTTCATTGCGCCCGGAGCGTTCGGCGGCGGCCTTCATGCCGGTGGCGGCGGAAATCGCCGTCCCCGCGTGCCCGGCAATGAAACAGTCATACTCCGAATGTCCGGGAGTCGGGAACCCGGAACACCCTTCGAATTGGCGCAGAGTTTCGAACTCCTCGCGGCGGCCGGTGATCAGTTTATGCGTATAGGTCTGATGACCGACGTCCCAGATGATTTTATCGCGGGGGGTGTCGAAAGCGCAATGAAGCGCCAGCGTCAACTCCACGGTTCCAAGGTTGGGGCCGAGGTGGCCGCCGGTTCTGGCGACGGTTGAAATCAATTTGTCTCTGATCTCTCCGGCCAGTGTTTCAAGCCCTTTTTTGTCAAGCTGCCGGACGTCTTCCGGGAAATTGATTCGGTTTAATATTTTATCCATAAATATAAGGCTGATTTTTATTTTTATTGAATCCTCGAAAGACAATATAGCCTCTGAAATAATTTTTGCCAAAAATATGAATAAAAAATAGTGCCAATATTGAATTTTTTCCGGAATGAAGTACCTTTAGTTGAAATAACGTCCTGCATGCGTTTTTCAATAACCGATCAAAAGTCCAACGAGCGAACAGTGTTTCGCGGATGTTCCGCATCCGGACTGCTGTTATTGATATCGACGGGCGGATGGCGTAAACGAATAATGGTATTGTCAGGAGTAATCATGAAAAGAATACTGATGTTCCCGGTTCTGGCTGCGGTCTTGCTGTCCGGCGGTTGTTTTTTCGCCTCGCCGCAGGATGTCACCTATTATGACCTGAGCTTGCCGTCCGATCTCGCCGTAACCGGTATTCAGGTAGCATTCAGTGAATTCGAAAACCTCTCCGGCGCGGGCGCCCGGATGCGTTACCGCATAAACGGCAATCAGCAGCTCATGGACAACTTGAATAAATGGGCAGGTGCTCCGGATAAAATGGTCCATCAATACCTGCTTCTCTCCCTGACCGGCAGCACCTCCGAGCTTAAACCACGTAAAACACTCACGGTCCACGGCCGTCTGGAAGTCTTCGAGCTGAACCTGAACAAACAGGAAGCGGTCATGCAGTTCTCCTATATGATCGAAGGGGGGACCTATCAACCGCCGGTTAAATGGCAGACTGTCCGGAGCGTCGTGCCGCTGAACGAAACAACGCCCGTCGAATTTGCCCGGGCTTTTTCTGAATCCGCCGAACAAGTCGCCAAATCCATCCGCAATGATATTTTGAACCATTATCAGACAACCCTGCGATGACCGAAAAATCGTTCAACCAGCTTTGCCTCCAGATCGGCAACACCGCATGCGGGGTTTGCCGGGAATTCATTACGTTTTTCGGTTTTTCCGGCGATATCGCGCTTGCCGCCTGGCGGGTACTGCGCCGCCCGCGCCATTTGAACTGGCGTTCCGTCCTGTATCACGCCGACACCTGCGGCAGCGATGCGGTGCCGATCATTTCTCTGCTGGGTCTGCTGGTCGGGGTTATTCTGGCCTTTCAGGGGATCGTCCAGCTCAGCCGTTACGGGGTGGAAGGATATATCGTCAACCTGGTCGGCGCGGTGATCGTGACCGAGTTGGCGCCGCTGTTGACCGCCATTGTACTGGCGGGGCGCTCCGGGTCGGCGTTTGCTTCCGAGCTCGGCACGATGCAGGCCAATGAAGAAATCGACGCGTTGTTCACGCTGGGCTTCGACCCGATCGCTTATCTGGTTTTCCCGAAAATCGTGGCGCTGGTCATCGTGCTTCCCTGCCTGACGATTTTCGCCGACGTCTGCGGGATCATCGGCGGCATGCTGATTTCCTGCGAAAAACTCGACATCAGCTCCACCGAATATTTCTCCCGCACCCTGGAAGTGGTGAAACCGATCGACTTGTTTCAGGGGTTGTTGAAAAGTATTTTCTTCGGCATTATCGTCGCGGTCATCGGCTGTATGAAGGGGTATTATACGGAACGGGATTCGCAGGGAATCGGACGCTCGGCCACTTCGGCCGTCGTGACCGGCATCTTTTTGATCGTTCTTTGCGACGCCATTATCACTGGAATATTCAGTTCAATTACATAACCAGAGGTGTTGAAACTCCATGAATCAAGCAAATAAAATCAAACTTGGGGCATTCATATTTTTCGCGGCGGTACTGATGGTCGTCAGTTTCATCGCTTTCGGACTGGCTCAGATCTTCGAACCGCGGATTCAGGCGCTGACCGTTTTCGGTTCCACTGTCGAAGGGCTCACCGTCGGCTCCCCGGTCAAATTCATGGGGGTTCCGGTGGGCCAGGTCACCCGGATCGCCATGCGCGACTCGGACGGCTATGTCAACGTCTACTTCATCATCCGTCGTTCCGCCATGGACAATATCGAAGACAACAGCATTCTGGACAGTCCCTATAACAGTTTCAGGGATTTTTTCGATAACAACAATCTTTCCTGTTTCATCAATGCCGCGGGCATCATGGGCGGCGCTTATCTGGAACTGAGCACCAGCAGCAACGCTCCCTACATGCTGCCGAACCTGAAGCTGATTCCGCCTCCGAGCACCATTTACATCAAATCGCGTACGCTTCACGTGACCAACGTCATCGCCAATGTGTCGAAGACGGTCGATCAGTTGACCAAGATCGACTTTGTGGCGCTGGCGGACAAGGTCAGCTATACCATGGACAGCGTGAACCGTATTTTTGTGGACAAAGACCTGGAAGAATCGCTGGAACGGGTCAGTAATATCTCCAAGGACCTTGAACAGGTGACTTCGGTCCTGCGCGGCGCGCTGACCATTGAGCGCATCGACCAGACGTTCAACACCGTTGAATCGGTCAATCACATGCTGTCCAGCGTCGCCAAGGCGATTCCGCCCAAGGAGGTGGAACAGATGGTCAAAGAATTGAACGAGGTGCTGCTTGAAATGAATTCCTTCCTGAAAACCTCCGCCGTCAAGCGCGACGAAGCGGTTAACGAGCTGACCAGTTTTTCCAGCCGGTTTGCCCTGCTGGGCGTCCGTCTGAACCGCTTTATGAACCGGACGATTGAAATGATCGAAGCCATTGAGGAACAGCCGGATCAACTGGTGCGCGGCAAACAGTCCAAAACATACTTTCCTCCGGGAGAATCGGGAATCCAGCAATGAAGTTTATTCTTACCGTCCTGTTTCTGGTTTCAGCGTTTCCCGGGTTCGCGGAAAAGGCGGAACTCGAACCGTTGCTGGCAAAAATCGAACAGGCCAGAAAACCGACGATCACGGTACCGGTGAAAACCTGCGTTTCCAGGGTAATTTCATTCATCCCCGCCCTGGAACACCCTCTGTATATTGATAATATCTTCAAAGCGCCGGATAAAATCCGGATCGTCACCCGCCTGCAGGGCGGCGACACCGTCGTTCAGGCGTTCAATGGGCGGATCGCCTGGGAGCGCCACGGCCAGGCTCCGCTTCGGATTCTCGACGGAGCCGCCGCGGACTATCTCCGGTTCCTGGCTTTGCTGAGCGGCCCCGGCGCTCAATTGAAAGATTGCTTCGAGAAAATTCATCTGGACCCGGAAACGGTTACTGTTGACCGGGTTCCCTGTTACAAACTCACCGGAGTTCCCGCCGCGTATTTCCGGCAAATGCCGGTGATCTATTACATCGCCCAAACCGATTTTCTGCCGCGGCGGATCGACATGGGAGTATTTGCCAACGGCACACTTTCGCTGATGACCTCCTGGTTCGGGGTCTACCGGAATTACAACGGCATCATTCTACCGGAAGAAACCCGGACAGCCTCGCCGATGTCTCCGGTCGTATCCCGCGTTTTGAGCGTGACCGTCAATGAGGAAATCAACGACCGCGAGTTCGAACCGCTGCCTTGATGGAATTCTTACTTCTTTTGCCGATTATCGATTTGCATTTCTGTATTTCCGTTGTAATTTTCCACTATATAGTGTATAATAATTAAGCCAACCGCACAATATATAGGGTAATCATGAAAAACTACGACATCTCCCATGATATCTGGAGCCGTAAATACCGTTACGGCGGCTCAGCCGACATTCCGGCGGACCAGACCATCGCCGACACCATGAAGCGCGTGGCCGGAGCCTGCGCCTCCGGCGAAAAAGAACCGGCCAAATGGCAGAAGAAATTCGAAAGCATCCTGTCCGGCCTGGAATTCATGCCCGGCGGCAGAATCATCGCCAACGCCGGAACCAGCCGCGCCCAGACCACCATGTTCAATTGTTACGTCATGAACAAGATCGAAGACTCGATCGAAGGCATTTTCGATACCGTCAAAGCCTCGGCGCTGACCCAGAAACAGGGTGGCGGGGTCGGCTTCGACTTCTCCACCATCCGCCCGCGCGGTTCCGACATCAAAGGCTGCGAGGCCCCCGCCTCCGGTCCCCTCAGTTTCATGCGGGTACTGGACTCCACCTGCCGCACCATCATGAGCGCCGGGCAGCGCCGGGGCGCCCAGATGGCGGTCATGCGCTGTGATCATCCCGATATCGAGGAATTCATTACCGCCAAACGCGGCAATACCCAGCTCCAGATGTTCAACCTGTCGGTCGCCATCACCGAAGAATTCATGCAGGCGGTCAAAGCCGACGCCGACTGGGACCTTCGCTTCAACGGCACAGTCGAAAAAACGGTCAAGGCCCGCCAGCTCTGGGATACGATCATGCGCTCGACCTACGATTTCGCCGAACCGGGTTTTCTGCTGATCGACAAAATCAACCAGATGAACAACCTGTATTATTGCGAAACCATCTGCGCCACCAATCCGTGCGGCGAACAGCCCCTGCCCCCGTTCGGCGCCTGCCTGCTTGGTTCGGTCAACCTGACGAAGTTCATCAAGAGCCCGTTCACCGCCAATGCCAAGCTCAATGCCAAACGGCTCGAAGAAGTCGTCTCCATCGCCGTCCGTATGTTGGACAACGTCATCGACCAGAGCAACTACCCGCTTGAAGAACAGCGCCGCGAGGCTCATAATAAACGCCGCATGGGCATCGGCATTACCGGACTGGCGGACGCGATGATCGCCATGGGCATCAAATACGGCTCGCCGGAATCGGTGAAATTCGCCGGGGAAGTCATGAAAACGATCACCCACACCGCCTACCGCGCCAGTATCGAACTTGCCCGTGAAAAAGGCTCCTTTGAACTGCTGGACCGCAAGAAATACTGCGCCGGCAAATTCATCGCCACATTGCCCAGGGATATCCGCGACGGTATCATGGAACACGGCATCCGCAATTCGCATCTGACCTCCATTGCGCCGACCGGCACCATCAGTTTGCTGGCGGACAATATTTCCAGCGGACTCGAACCGGTGTTCGCCATTAAATACACCCGTCGCATCCGCAACGGCGGCGAAGACGACATTTCCGAAGTCGAAATCTCGGATTACGCCTACCGCCAATACTGCCGCCACCGGAAAACCGATTCCATCGACCTCAAAGACCTGCCGGAATACTTCGTCACCTCCGACACCATCCGCCCGGTCGATCACCTCGCGATTCAGGCAGTACTGCAGAAATATGTTGACAGTTCGATTTCAAAAACGATCAACATTCCCGAAAACTATCCGTTCGAAGACTTTTCCGACATCTACATGAAGGCGTATGAAAGCGGCCTGAAAGGCTGTACCACGTTCCGTCCGTCCGAACACTTCACCGGCGTGCTGGTCCGTCAGGACGACAAAAAAGAGAAGGAAAAAGAAACGGCCAAGGAAGAAATCAGGCGGCCCATTCCGAAACGCCCCGATGAACTTTCCGGAACCACCTACAAGATCAAGACGGCGCAGGCCACGGACGCGTTTTACATCACCATCAACGACTACGAGGAAGACGGCGTCCGCCATCCTTATGAACTGTTCATCAATACCAAAAACCTGAACCATTTCAGTTGGATCGTGGCGATGTCGCGCCTGATCTCGGCGGTCTTCAGGAACGACCCGCGCCCGACGTTCCTGATCGAAGAACTGAAGAGCGTTTACGATCCGAACGGCGGTTCCTACCGCAACGGCAAATATGTCCCGTCACTCGCCGCCGAAATCGGGCTGGTAATCGAGGAACACCTGATCAAGATCGGCTGTATGGAGCCGAAAAACAAGAAAATCGATTCCCCTGCGGTTGCCGCATCCGCTTCACCTCAGGTAGCGGACAATAAACTGATTTGCCCGGAATGCCGGGAAAAGGAATTGATCAATCAGGAAAACTGCCTGAAATGCCTCTCCTGCGGCTTCAGCAAATGCGGCTGATTCCGGGCTGACGGCTCCAATAAAAAACGGGAAAGACCGCATGATCTTTCCCGTTTTTTTATGTCGTCACATTGCCGCCGTCGGCGGTTCGCAGGACAAGATATCAACGATCAGCTGAACAGCAGTTTGTAATCGTCGATCGTCAGTTTGTCGCCGAAGGATGCGGACGGGTTCTCGATCAGGTTATCGAAAATCTCCTGTTTCCGGGCCTGCAGCGCCAGAATCTTTTCTTCAATCGAGTCCTTGACCACCAGCCGGATGCAATCCACCGAACGGGTCTGCCCGATGCGGTGGGTACGGTCCGCGGCCTGGTTTTCCACCGCCGGATTCCACCACGGATCGTAGATGATCACGGTATCCGCTGAAGTCAGGTTCAACCCGGTTCCCCCGGCTTTCAGGCTCAGCAGGAAAATCGGGATATCCGGTGAATTATTAAAATTATCCACGCATTGCTGGCGGTTTTTGGTCGAACCGTCAAGGTATTCGTAAGGAATCTTTTCCGCGTCCAGCCATTCGCGCACCAGTGCGAGAAGCGAGGTGAATTGGCTGAACAGCAACATTTTATGTCCGCTGTCGATATTCTGCAGCACCAGTTCCTTCAACAACTCGGATTTGGCGGAGGGGCGATCCTTGCCGACCCCTTCCGGCAGCAGAGCCGGGTTGCAGCAGATTTGACGCAGGCGCATCAGGATGGTCAGGATTTCGAGAGAATTGCGACCGCTGTTTTCCTGCATGGTCTTGCACCTTTCCCGTCCGGCCTGGAAATATTCTTCGTAAATGGCGCGCTGTGAATCTTCCATCTCGCAGAAGAACGTATGTTCCTGCTTCGGCGGCAGTTCGGCGCAGACCAACGCCTTGGTACGGCGCTTGATGAATGGCCCGATCCGCCGCGCAAGGTCCTGCTGCAAGTCTTTGCTGACGGCAATATTAGCATAATATTTGCGGAACGCATTGAACGAACCGAGCAGGTTTGGATTCAGAAAATCAAAGATGCTCCACAAATCCTCGGATGTATTTTCCAGCGGTGTACCGGTCAGCACCAGCCGATGGTCGGATTTGATGGCCTTGCAGCTCCGGGCGTTTACGGTGGTCGGGTTTTTGATATGCTGGGCTTCGTCCAGGATCAGGTAGCTGAAATGCAGTCCCTCGATCATCGGCGCATCACGGCGGACAATCGAATACGACGCCACCATAAGGTCATAGTTTTCATAACCGTCCCAGTAACGCTGACGGTCGGTACCGGTAATCGTCACCACCCGGAAGTTCGGGACGAAACGCTCCGCTTCACGCTTCCAGTTCTCCACCAGCGAGGCGGGGCACAAGATCAATGCCGGACCGTTCATGCTGTCTTTGCGCGAAGCCAACATGGCCAGCGCCTGAATCGTTTTTCCAAGCCCCATTTCGTCGGCCAGAATCACGTTGAAACCGTGGTCGGTCATCGTCCGCATCCAGCGGATTCCCTCCATCTGATAATTGCGGAGCGTTCCGTGAAAAACCGTCGGATCGGCGAATACCGCGTCGTTTTCATCAATCACGCCATCCAGCACACTTGCCCCCTGGTCCAGGTAAAAAGCGGGCGGAATCGCGCCGGAAATTTTATCGGCAATCTGTTTCCAGTAACGGACCGAATAACGCGGTACGTCAAACCGGTAATCCGCGGTATCGACGTTCTGAACCACGTTCATGGCGGCAGAGAAAAATTTAAAGAGTTCGCTGCTCAAGCGGACGACCTTGTCCGGAGCGGGATAGAGGTATCGGGAATTATTCTGCACCGCGCGCGCGATCGTATTCCAGTGAATCCGGTGGCGCCCGGCGGTAATCATATATTCCAGCGGATAGGCTGATTTCTGCGGCGGCAGGTCCCGGCAGGAAAAGCTGACCGCGTCGAGACCGACGCCGCCCTGACAGATTGCCCCCATGCCGCCGCTGAGCAGCAGGTCACGTTTCTCCTGTCGCCACATCGGAATGACGATGTCCAGGAAAATCCCGATCGCTTCCATGTCGTCCAGATAAAATCCGTTATTAAGCGGCTTGAACCCGAAATTGGTGATTTCCTGAATCACCGATTTTTCCAGCAAGTCGTCGCGCCGCCAGAAGTGCCCTTCCGAAGCCGCCAGCCGTCCTTCGTCTTTGGCGAAAATACGCCCGTCGTAGCAGAAGCCCACTTCCAGATGGAACGTGCGGTCCGCATGAAACGAACCGCTCAGGCAGATGGTGCATTCCTTGCGGTCCGGCTCGGTGGAATAATCCTTGACCAGACGGACCGGCATTTGCGACGCCGCCTTGATGGCCTGCGCGCTGTCGTGGATATCGAACACCTGGCTTCCCGTGCCGAAAAAGTTGCGCAGCCAGCCGACATCGACCGTTGCCGGGACCCACCAGTATTCACCGTTAACGCCGATCCAGACCCCCGCCCGGCCGGTGATGACCTTGGTCGCCTGCAACGGCAACAGGGCTTCGTCGAGCATGATCGACGGCACCAGCAGGAGATTGCTGTCCGAACGTTTGAACATAACCGCGGGCATCGCCGTTTCCGGGTGGACAATGATTTTCTTGCCGTCCTTGGTGAAACGTTCGTAATTGACCAGACAATGAAAAAATTCCGCGGTTTGCTCGGAGTTCAGCAGCAATTTTGAATTTTCCGGCTCCGCATTTACCGCCAGGAACCGGATAATCTGCCGGTCCTGAAGGGAAAAATAACTCAGTTTGAGCAATGCCGACAGGCTTTTGCCAAAATACAATTGCCGGAGGTTGTTGACATTACCGATATATTCTTTTTTCTCGAACTTCAGCTTGACGGCCAACACTGCGTTTTCCCATTTGCTGGGCACATGCGGAAATGCCGATTCGACCGATACATGAACTTCCGCCCGGGATTCTTCGGCCCCTTTGCGGGCGAGCTCCGCGAAACTGTCGAATTTCAATCCGGCAAAGCGCGCGGGATCATCGTTTTCCGTACCCGTATCGCCAACATCAACAGGCCGGGTCCGGCTGAAATACATGATTAAGGCTACGGCATGGGGACACAACCCCTTGCCGGCATCTGTACATCCACACTTTCCCTTTGCCCTCTCCCCCGAAACCACCCGTGCATACTGGTAAACGCCGCTGTCCTGAAACGCCCCGTACATGACGCCCTTGGCATCACGCCAGGAACAGACCAGCTTGTCACCCTTCAGCAGTTGTTTCGCCATCTTTACCGTATTCTCACTGGATACGGAAATCAGCCTCTCTTCAAAACTCTGCTTCATATCTGATGCGTTCTCCTCGTCAAACTACAAAAATTCAAAAGGTAACATAGCACATATGAAGTCAAATTAAAAGCAGGGATTCAAGAAAAAATCAAGAAAAATACGCTGATTTTCCCACCCGGTCCGTTCAATCCGAAGACTATTTCACCGCATCAAGGCAAACCACGGCGGCCCGGTGCGAAGCCCCGTCCATATCGACGGAGATCAACCGGACCACCTCGTCCATTCCGCCTTCCACTTCGGTGCGGCGCGAACCGCCGGGCAGGATGCGTTCCACGGCCGGAACCAGATTGCCGGGGTTTACCCGGTATTGGAAAAATTCCTCGAAAACTTCTTTGTCGGCGATCACATTCACCATCGTGAAGAACCCGCGGTACAGCCGGACCAGCATCCAGGCCAGCACCGCCGTGAAGAAATTCAGTTTATACACAACCACCAGCGGCAACCGGGCGATTGCACACTCTACCGTAACCGTGCCGGAAGCCGCCAGCCCGGTCCCCGCGCGCTGTTGCCAGTATGCGGTATCCCCGGAGGTAATCTTGATATCGGGCATATCGGGATGGAGTTCCCTGAATTTCGAATAAACGGCGGTACAATGATCAAAAATCTTCTGCCGGGGCGTCGGCAGGACAACGCGCAGTTTCGAATGATTCCGGCTCAGCTCCAGCACTGTATTAAACATCGGGATTAGAAGTCGATTGATTTCCATGGTCCGGCTGCCGGGCAGAAGCAGCAGAGTGTTCGGGTCGCGCACAACGTCCGGAGCCCGTTTTTCCGTCATGATCTCGATCAGCGGATGCCCGACGAACTCGACATCCAGCCCGGTCCCGGCGTATATTTCCGGCTCGAACGGGAAAATCACCATCATTTTATTGCAATATTCGGCCAGTTTGGGAATCCGGCGCTTGCCCCAGCTCCAGACTTGCGGACTGACATACCAGATGACTTTGTGGCCGCGTTTGTGAAGCTGTTTCGCCAGCCGGAGGTTGAATCCCGGATAGTCGATCAGGACAATGGCGTCGGGTTTCTCCTGATCCGCCTTGCGGAGCAGCAGCTTGAAGATCCGGACAATCTTGCCGATGATTTTCAGGACTTCGACAATCCCGACCACCCCCAGCTCCGTCGAATCGACCATGATTTCCATGTCGGTCCCGGCCATGCGGGGGCCGCCCATACCCGCCACGCGGAGTTTCCGTCCGCGCCGCGCGGCTTCGGCGTGCAGTTCCCGGCAGAGCCTGGCGCCATACATGTCGCCGGACGACTCGCCGGAAATAATCCAGATATTCAGGTCTTTATCCATTAATGATGAGAAAAAATGCGTTCAGAGGCATGATACAGGGCCACGCCGAGTTCATTGGCGCGCTTGATCACTTCGGCGTCCTTCAGCGAGCCGGACGGCGCGATGATGGCGGTCACGCCCGCGGCGGCGGCGGTTTCCACCCCGTCGGCGAACGGGAAAAAGCCGTCACTGGCCATGACCGATTCGGCCAGAGTACCGGAGCCCTGATATTTGTCATTGAATTTCGCAATCGCCTGTTCGATGGCGCCCACGCGGTCCTGTTCGCCGGTGCCGACGGACAGCGTCTGTCCGTTCTTGGCGATCACCACGCCGTTGGAACGGACGCTGATGTTGACGTACCAGGCAAAAAGCAGGTCTTCGAGTTGTTCCGGCGTGGCGGCGACCGTGGATTCGACACGGCCGCAGGCTTTGTTTTCGCCGACGGCGGGCTTCAGGTCGGCCACGCTGCGGAGGTTGGTCAACAGCGGCTCGGCCATAACCAGCGAACCGTCCGCCAGTACCTTGATCGTATATTCACCGGCGTCGCCGACGTATTTCGGCAGAGCGCTCAAGTCGCCGCACCGGATAATCCGGATGTGGCGGTTCAATTTGTACGTTTCCTGATCGTTGAACACCGCCATGGCTTCCGCGGTAAACGCCGTAGCCACTACGCATTCATTGAACGTGGACATGATTTCACGGGCCGTCGCCTCATCCACTTCCACGTTAAAGGCGATCGCGCTGCCGAACGCCGCGCGGGCGTCGCAGTCACGCGCCTTGACATAGACGTCATGGAGCGATTCGCCGGGGCGTGACACGGCGGCGCCGCTGGGATTGACGTGCTTCATGACCGCGCAGGCGGGGCGGTTGAAGAATTTGACGATATTCAGGGCGTAGGAAATATCTTCGAGGTTGGTTTGCGAGAGGCCGCTTTTGCCGTCTTTCAGAATCTGCATGTCGCCGATGGGCGTCACGGTGCCGGCGGGTTTGTAATAGGCGGCCGGCTGGTGCGGATTGGTGCCGTACCGCAGGTCGTTCACTTTGACATATTCACGGCCGTTGACGGTCGTTTTTTCCGGGAAATTGCCGACGTTCTTCGACAAATAAGTGTTGCGGTTTAACTCCTGCGCCATAATTTCAAACACCTCCAAAAATGGTTCACATATAAAGATCGTTTATTAAAGTAGATGCCTTTTGGCGTTTTCGCAAACCCCGGAAGCATAAAAGCTCCTAAATTGTTTCCGGGCCCTCCCGGCAATCTCATTATATGAGGATTTTATGATTTGCATTACGTCTTATCGCATTATATATTACTTGACTTTAATTATTGAAAGGACGGCAAGTGGAAGGGTTTTTCATTACATTCGAGGGGCCGGAGGGAGCAGGCAAAACCACACAGGTAAAAATGCTCGAACCCTGGCTGGCCGCAAAACAGCGCAGCTGCAGGATCACCAGGGAACCGGGCGGCACTCCGCTCGCCGAAAAAATCCGCAACGTCGTCAAACATTACAACGATTCCAGCGAACCGGTATGCGACAAAGCCGAACTGCTGTTATTCGCCGCCAGCCGGGCGCAGCACGTCCATCACCTGATCCGGCGCGAACTGCGGGAAGGCCACGTGGTCATCTGCGACCGTTTCACCGATTCCACCCTCGCCTATCAGGGCTACGCCCGCAACGGCGATATTGAATTCATCGAATCCCTGAATAATTATGCGGTGGAAGGACTCGTGCCGGACCTGACGCTGCTGCTCGATCTTCCGCCGGCCAACGGACGTATGCGCATTTCGTACCGCCCGGAAACATCCGGCATGCATGATCGACTGGAAGCCGAAAGCCTGACGTTTCACGAAAAAGTCCGCCAGGGTTATCTGACCCTCGCTCAAAAATACCCGGAGCGGATCCGCGTCATCGACGCCGCCCGCACTCCTGAAGCCATTCACGCCGACATCACCCGAATCCTTGAAGAACATTATGAATTTTAACGACTTTGCCGAACGATATCCCGAAATCACGGACTGTCTGAAACAGGCGCGCCGTGAAAAACGTCTGGCTCACGCCTACCTGTTGCATGGCGACACGCCCGAAATCCGCAGTGACTTCGCCAAGGCCCTGGCCCAGATGGCCATCTGCCCGACAAGCCTGCCCGACGGCGCGCCCTGCGGCAAATGTCCGATCTGCGACCAGTTGAGCCGTGATGTGTATCCCGAATACCATACCCTGAGCCCGGTCGGCAAAGCCTGGCGGATTCAGGTCGGCGACCGCACCAACCCGGAACCCAACACCGTCCGCTGGTTCGAAGAACTGTTTTACCTGACCAGCACGTCCGGCGCGGACCGGAAAGTGGGCGTGATTTTTGACGCCGACCGGATGAATACCGAATCGCAGAACGCCTTTCTGAAAACCCTCGAAGAACCGCCCCGTGATTCATTTTTCATTCTGGCTACCGGCAACCCGTCCGCGCTGCTGCCGACCACCCGTTCCCGCTGTCAAAGCATTACGCTGTTGGAGAACCGCTGCCGTTTCGATTTTCCGGGCGCGCCCGAACTGTTCGCGGCGCTGTATAAACTGCAATTCGAGTCCTCCGGCGACCTGCCGGGCGCGGAACAGGCCGCGGCCGCCATCATTGCTCTGTCACGCCAACTGGAAGACATGGCCGACAACAAGACCGAAAACGAATGGGCCGAACGGCTGGCGCAAGCCGAAGAAATGGACCCCGCCATGCGCAAACGCATGGAGAAACAGGCGGCTTCGGGCGCGGCCGGCGAATACATGCGGGTTCGGAAATATTTTCTGGGGGCGATCCACACCTGGTTCGCGCAGGTTTATCAACTGGCTTCGGGCGCTTCGATGAAGCATCTGGCGAACCCTGAAATCTTCGAAGGCTTCACCCTGCCGGAAATGGCCGACGAAAAAGCGTTGGCGGCACTGCAGGAGGCCGACAGCCTTCTTTATAACATGTATTTCAATATCAACGAAGAACTCGCCCTGCGTTCATTCTGCATGAACGTAGCCTTGAAAAGATAATTCTTCACGGTGATGAGCGGCCGCTTCGGACAAAAAAAGACTCCATCATACCCGTTTGCCGATTTTGTCCTGTTTTTTGCCTGTTTCGTCAAGGATTTCCGGTCCTGTTTCGTGTATACTAAAGATAAACAGGAGGATGATTTTTATGGAAAAGATCACTAAATTTTACGAAACAGCACGCGAACTCTATGCCGAAGCCGGAGTCAATACCGATACCGTACTGGACAAACTCGCTCAAATCCCGGTTTCCCTGCATTGCTGGCAGGGCGATGACGTCGGCGGGTTCGAAAGCGCCGACAGTGAACTCACCGGCGGCATTCAAGTCACCGGCAATTATCCGGGCCGCGCCCGCACTCCGGAAGAACTGCGCGCCGACCTCGATTTCGCCTTTACCCTGATCCCCGGCAGGCACCGTCTGAATTTACATGCGCTCTATGCCGAAACCAACGGCAAAGTCGAGCGGAACGAGCTGAATACGACGCATTTCCGCAACTGGATCGACTGGGCCAAAGCCAATGGCCTCGGGCTGGATTTCAATCCCACTTATTTCTCACATCCGCTGGCGTCCAACGGCACCTTGAGCAGCGCCGATCCCGCCGTCCGCCAATACTGGATCGAACACGGCATCGCCTGCCGCAAAATCGGCGAAGACATGGGCCGGGCGCTCGGCAAGACCTGCGTCACCAACTTCTGGATGCCCGACGGCAGCAAGGATATCCCGGCGGACCGCTTCTCGCCGCGCAAACGGATGAAGGAATCGCTCGACGCCATTTTCGCGGAAAAAATCGATCCGCAATACAACCTCGACGCCGTGGAATCCAAACTGTTCGGCATCGGCGCCGAATCCTATACGGTGGGCTCTCATGAGTTTTTCATGGGTTATGCGGTCGCCAACCGCAAAGTCCTCTGCCTTGACGCCGGACATTTCCATCCGACGGAAGTGATTTCGGACAAACTTTCCTCCGCCCTGCTGTATCTGGACGACGTCCTGCTCCACGTCAGCCGCGGCGTCCGCTGGGACAGCGACCACGTCGTGACCATGAACGACGAACTGATCGCCATCGCGGAAGAAATCGTCCGCCAGGGCTTCCAGCGGCGCATCCATATCGGACTGGACTTCTTCGACGCCAGCATCAACCGCATTGCCGCCTGGACCATCGGCACCCGCAACATGCTCAAAGCCCTGCTTTATGCGTTGCTCGAACCCGGTGATCAACTGAAGGAACTTGAGCTTGCCGGCGACAACACCGCCCGCCTCGCCCTGTTTGAAGAGATGAAAAGCATGCCTTTCGGCGCGGTTTGGGATTACTATTGCGCGAAGAACAATGTCCCGGTCGGAATCTCCTGGTTGGAAAAAGTCCGCCAATACGAAAATCAGGTTCTTGCGAAGCGTTAACCGGAACGCCTCCAAAAACATCGGGAGGAAACAGCGAATACCGCCGTTTCCTCCCGTTTTTTTATGGCTGGGATTTTACCGGTTTTCGAACTCGGTTCCCTGCTTGATCATTGCCGTGTACTTGACGACTTCCACGCCTTCGTCGATCGTGATCGGGAACGGCACGCCGTTGCGGATGGCATCGTACAGATGGTTCCAGATATGCCAGGCTTCACAGCCGCAGGACGGAGCCACCGGAATCGTTTTTTCGATCCATTCAAGCTTTTCCGGGTTGCCGAACGAAGCGGTGATGGGCGGAGATTCTTTTTTCGCTTTGATGTCCATCAACTTCTGTTCCGGGTTGATATAACGGAGCTGGAGTTCGGATTCATCCTGCGACACCAGCGCGCCGCGGTCGCCGTAAATCCGGTAGACCGGTTCGCCGAGGGCGGCCCCGCCGCTGATTTCCATATCGATCATGCGGCCGTTTTCGCCTTCGAAAATCACCGTCAAATGATCTTCCGCATCGCCGACCGCCGCCACTTTGCGCAGGCGGCTCCAAACCTTCTTCACCGGCGATTCCAGCAGACGCAATGAATGGTCGATGATATGCGGTCCCCAGTTGTTCGACATGCCGCCGCCGCATTCGATCAGGGTCTGCCAGTCGTCGCGCCGCTGGTAATTGTGGCGGCGCAGGCGAATCTGATAGACATTGCCCAGAATCCCCGAAGCCATGATTTCGCGGATGTGATTGTAGCACGGTTCGAAACGGCGGTTGTGACGCAGAAAAAGCTTGCCGGGGTATTTTTCGGAAGCGGCTTTCATCGCCAGCGCCTGTTCATAGGAAACCGCGATCGGCTTTTCCACAAACACGTATTTACCGGCTTCCAATCCCCGGATCGCGTAGTCGGCGTGTTCCGGCGAGCGCAGGGCCAGAGAGATCAACTCGACCTCGGCATCGTTCAGCAATTCTTCATAATCGCTGTAAATCCGGCAGGAGCGTTTATATCTTTTATTGAATTCCTCGCAGCGCGACGTTTCCGGATCGCAGAGGGCGACAAATTCAAAACGCCCCTCCGTCTTTCCAACTTCCGACAAATGCATTCCGTAACCCGCCCGGCCGATTCCGACCAGACCGATCTTGATAGGCTTAAACCCGGACATGGCGATGCTCCTTATTTTTTGATTCCGGCGGCACGGAGATAATCGAGGCTGGTTTTCAGGTCAACCAACGGCTCGCGTACATGGTGATCGTGCTCGATCATCACCCAGCCGTCGAATCCTTTCCGGACCAACGCCTGCATAACCGCGGCATTGTTCAACCCGTCGTTGCCGGCGCCGAGTTCGCAGAACTTCCAGGCTTTGGCACGGCCGTTTTCATCGCGGCCGTCGCTCAGGAGAACGTCTTTCAGGTGCATGGCCACGATGCGGTCGGAATATTTTTCGACGATTTCGACCACGTTACCGCCGGCGGCGCTGAAGTGTCCGGTATCCAGCAGCAAACAGGTGTCCGGGCATTCCTTCAGGAACATTTCCAATTCCTGCTGGTTCTCGATCCGCTGGTCCATATGATTATGCAGCGCGGCTTTGACGCCGAAGCGGGCGCAGACACGGGTGAATTCGCGCGCCCTCCGCAGAAAAGCCTCCATGTCGGTGTCGCGTCCGAGCGGCCCCGGAGTCAGCCAGACATATTCCTTGCCCAACCCGCAGGTCCATTCCAGTCCGGACTGAACGTTCGGCCCGCGGCAGGTGGCGAAATCCATCCCCATTTTGTGGTACAGGACCGCCCTTTCCAGAGCATCGGAGGCGGAAATGGCCTCAATGCGTTCGATTCCGTCAAAACCGATATTCCGAAGCGATTCCAGGCGGTCTTCCACACTGTACAGGCCGCCGTGCCATACGTTCATACCATAATCAGCTACACCAAATTTCATTTTTTCGACTCCTTTATCTGAAAATGCTATGGATAAAATATACATCAGGAATTATATTAACCAATAGATAAAATAATCATTTTTATGGATTTTACGAACATGAACTATTTTGACGGGCTTCAATTCATCGGCAGCGGCATTTACGAGAAACACCTTTACTGTTCGGACAAGACCTTCACCTATTACGGCATCCAGTACAATCACGAAGGGACTTTCCGGGTGGTGTTCGATCACCGCCATGAATATCTGGTCGACGGCCCCCATGTGCTGCTCACTTATCCCGGCCCGAATTTCACGTATGGCCCCGGGGATGACATCGGGCGGACGCATTGCTGGGTTTGTTTCACCGGCGAACGGGCCGAGCGGTTTCTTGCGGGGGGCTTGCTGCCGATCGATCCCGAACAGCCATTGATCAAGATCACTCGCCCGGATCTTTTTATGGATACTCTGCGCGAACTGAACCAGACGATGAATCTTGGCCCCAGGCATCACGACCGCACTGTTTGCCTGCTGGAAAACCTGCTGCTGCAACTGCACCAGCAGGACGAGCCGCGCCAATCCCTGCCGCACCATCAGCAGTTCAAATTAAAGAAACTGCTCGAAGCCATCAAGACAGCGCCCCAACTGGAATGGGATTTCGAGCAGGAAGCCGCCGGCATGTTTGTTTCGATCACGCATTTCCGGCGGATATTCAAGCAGTTCACCACCCTGCCCCCACAGCAGTTCCTGATCAATTGCCGCCTGCAACTGGCGGTGAAAAAACTGTTGACCACGGATGACCCGGTCGGAACGGTGGCGGAGGTCTGCGGCTTTGACGATGAATTTTATTTTTCACGGATGTTCAAAAAACATTTTCATCTGCCGCCGCAGGCCTACCGCCGGGAATTCATCGGCTGACAATCCAGTAATAGACTTCTTCCGGGACTTCGAATTCAATCCGCCCGTCCGTCACCGGGCATTCCACGAAACGGTTCAACAGCGGGAAACAGACGGTCAAGTGTTCGCACGGCTCCTGGACCCGAAGCACCACCCGCCGTTCCGCGCGGTCAGGCCGGGCGCCGGTGATGATGTTCAGCCCGCTCCAGTTCGATTCCCGTTCCGCCTCCAGCTCTTCGTTCAATTCGAGCCGGTAACTGCCGGCCAGCGCATGAAGCCGCACCGTGCCGTCCGCGGCCCGGAACCGGCGCGTCAGCCAGCCGGAACCGGACACGATATCCAAAGCCGCCTGCGGCAGATATGGCCGGACCACTTCTTCCAACTGCGGCGGCTTCTCCGCGCCCATCCTCCCCGGATGCCAGAGAAAATGTTCACCGGCACGATGCCATTCAAGAGGATTCCGGCATTCGACCGTGGCCAGAGGCTTCCAATCCGGCGGAAAAACCGGGCGGCGCTCGATCTCGGGTAGGTCCACATGTATGCCGTAAGATTCGCCGAACGGTTTCCCGACCCGGTTGCCGCGCCCGTCGCATACGCCGAACGGACCGGCGGCAATCAGCGCCCGGCCGCTTTCCAGCCAGCGCTCCAACGCCCGGCAATCTTCCTCCGCCAGACAGGCCGCCGTCGGCAGGACCAGAACCGAATAACCGGAATCCGTCGCCGGAATGCGGTTTACGACATCAAACTGGATATTTTTCTCATAAAGATAGTTGCAGGCTCCGGCGTAGTCGCCGGTATAATCCGTATAATTCCCGCCGTAAAAATTGCGGGTGGCATTGGAGAAATAAACGGCTACGGCTGAATCTGAAACCGCGTCAAACAGTTGCGGGTTGTTTTTCTCGAAATTGTAGGGTATCGCGGTAACTTCCGGGTCATCGGGCAGTCCGGCCAGCTTGGAATCGGGCAGCCCGAGCCGCCCTTTTTTCGTGGAGAACCAGCAGTCGGTTCCCAGGAATTTGTTGAACGCCCAGATCACTCCGGCGGTGGCGGCGGAAAACCCGTATCCCAGTCCGATGCAGGGAACATGGTGTTCGCGGGCGACGCCAAGGTGCTGCAACTGGATCGGCAGCAGCATACCGAGCGTGCCGTCGATTTTCGGTGTGTTGCCGCACATTTCCAGCATCACCATGTTGCAGCCGCGGATGAACTCCAGATAACTCATCCCGGCCCCCGTGCAAGCCACGTCGATGCTGTTCGAACAACAGGTCATGAACGGAAACCCCTTCGGCAACACCTCCTTGATCGCCACCACGAAATCACCGGTACTGCGCGAGCGCATATCCAGCCAGTCGCGAAACACCGGACTGTGCCAGTTGCACCAGAACGATTCATCCCCCGCCGCCGGCAGTTCATGGCCGTATTCGCGCCGGAAGCGCTCCCGGCAATGCGTACAGCCGCAACTGGTCAGATTGGAATAGAAAATCCCGTCGTCGCTCATCAATCCGTCGATATTGGTTTCCTCCAGCAACTGCCGCACATAGCTCTGATAAGCGCCGAGGAAGTCCGGGTTGTTGATACAGAATTCTTCAGCGGTGTAAGCCGGGAGGCGAACCGCCTGCCCGGTCCGCACGTCGATCATCCGCCAGTCGTTCAGCTTCATGCCCCGGTAAGTCCATTCGTCGGCGGCGCTGCGCGACGGCGCGAACGGCACATGATGGCGGTTGCACCGCCGCATATCCTTCATGTCCTGGCGGCTGTCGTAGCGATGGGTCAGCACGGATGAATGATGGTCGAACAGTTTGACGCCGCGCAGGTGCAGTTCATCCGCGATATACCGCATCATATCATGCAGATTCCCCCACAACGGCAGGAAATCCCAGCGGAAATGCGCCCCGAAAATAATCGCGGTATTGACGCCCCCCGCCGCCATCAGGTCGGCCCTGCGCCGTATTTTATCTTCCAGGTCGCGGTCCGGCCAGGCAAGGTCTTCCCACTTGATCCACCAACTGGCCATCCGATAAGCTTCGTTTTTCATGTACATACCCTTTATTAAATGGTAGAGCCGGGCGCCACCAGTACCTCGCTGGTGTAATTTCCCGGCGACTCCGTATTTTCTCCGGCAATCCGCTGTTGCAGCAGTTCGACGGCCAGCGAGCCAAGCTTGTCCGGCTGCGACTTGATCGTCGTCAGCTCCGGTGTTTCAACCGCCATGTCAAATCCGTCAAAACTGAAAATTCCCAGATCACGCCCGAATACAAGCCCGTGTCCGAGCGCCCAGTTGGCGAAATGGCGCGCCGCATAGTCCGAAATGCATACCAGCAACGGACGTTCCCCGCGTTTCACCTTCGGCAATACCGTGGCGTCCAATCGGGCCAGAATATCGGAATTCGAATCCCAACGGATATATTCCACTTGCTCAAGCCGCTGTTCCTGTACGCAAACCTGAAATGCCGCGCTCCGTTCCTCGAAATTCGACGAATAAGCATTCTGGGTACAGAACACGAAATTCCGGTATCCCATTTTCAACGCCATCGCCACCAGCGCCGCCATCCCTTCGCGGTTGGGCGGAGTGACGGAGTCGATCGGCAGGACGGTCCGGCGGTTGATGACGACCATCGGTTTGGCGGTTTTCTCCAAAACCGGTTCAAGGCGGGAATCGGGAATGAATTCATCCACCAGAAAACCGTCCACGCGCGGCGCGGCTTCCAGCATGGCTTCGATGATTGCCGTCAGGGCCGCGTCGCTGACCGGGCGAACGTTCAGTGGCCGCGTCGTATGGCTCTGCCAGATATCCAGCCCCCGGCTGAAACATTCCATCTGCAAATGGATATTGATATCGTTCAGGAAGTTGTCCACTTTGCCGGTAGGGCGCATGGGACGGTTGAAATTGGCAATGGTTCCGGTCCGGTGCAGCGTTTTGATTTTTCGAACGGCATAACCGCTCCCGCTCAACGCTTCGATCAGCCCGAGCCCGGTGAGTTCCTTGAACACCCGGACGATCGTGATATGACTGACCTGATAGCGCTGCCGCAACTCCCCGACTGTCGGCAGGCGGTCGCCGGGGCGCAAACGCCCCTGTTCGATCATTTGCTGCAAATCGGCGGTGATATCCTGATATTTCGCCATGATACATTATCCTGTAATATTAACCAATAATACATTTATTATACAACGAACCGCCATTATTTCAAGATCGGCAAGAAAAATTATTGTAATTCTCCTGACTTCACTGTACATTGAATTATTCACATTCATCAAAATTTCCTGAAATTCCAGAGGAGTTTTTCGATCATGACCGTAAGAATCAACAGCAGTTTCCCCGGCGGCAATATCGCAGTCAGGAGCATCGACGGCAAACGGATTGAACTGTCACCCGATTTGCGCGACACCACGACAAATTGGTTTTACTGGTACTTCGAGGCGGAATTCGGTTCTCCCGGCGAATATGAATTTCATTTCGACATGCCGGCGATCGGAACCCGCGGCCCCGCGGTCAGCCTCGACGGCGGCAAAACCTGGCACTGGGGCGGCGGCAAAGTGGAGGAAATTGAAGCATTCCGCTATCGTCACGACGGCAAGGCGGAAAATGTCCGTTTCTGCACAGGCATTCCGTACCTTCAGGAAAATTGGCAGCGGCTCCATCTGCCCGTTACGGAACTCTGCCGGAGCCGGCAGGGACGTTCGGTGGAATTGTTTACCCACGGTTCAGGGCCGCGCAAATACCTCTTTTCCGCCCGTCATCACTGCTGCGAAATGGCGGCGAACTATGTGCTCGAGGGGCTGATCGACACCGCGTTGAACGACCCCCGGCAGGATTTCACCCTGTTCTGCGTACCGTTTGTGGACAAGGACGGCGTGGAAAACGGCGACCAGGGCAAAAACCGTGCCCCCCACGACCACGCCCGCGATTACGGTCCCGCCTCGATCTATCCCGAAGTCCGGGCGATAATGGAACTGGTCATGCGCGAACAGCCGGAAGTCATTCTCGATCTGCATTGCCCGTGGCTGCGCGGCGGCGGTACCAATGAGACCATCTACATTGTCGGAGTGGAACCGCGTGACGGACAGAAGCGGATCGACCGCTTCTCCGCCATTCTGGAGCCCGAGTCAAAGACCGGAAACGGCATTCATTATTTCCAGAGAGATAACATCCCATTCGGCAGTTTGTGGAATACCAGCGCCAATTACACGCAGGGCAAGACACTCGGCAAATGGGCTTGCGGACTTCCGTGGAGACCGCTCGGCGCCTCTCTGGAAATCCCTTACGCCAACGCCTGCGATCAATCCCTGACGCCGGAACTCTGGCGGACATTCGGCCGGGCATTGTGGCGCGCGGCGCATCAATACACCGCCAGATAATAATAAAACCGCCCGGTTGACCGGGCGGATCGATTCATTCGAGATTACATCCAGGTGCAGACGCCGTCTTCGGCGTGTTTTCGCAGGACATTGCGGCGGATTTTGCCGGAATAGGTTTTCGGCATCTGCGCGATGAATTCCACATAACGCGGGTATTTGTAGGGGGCGGTCAGCGCTTTGGCATGACGTTGAATTTCCCGGCCCATGGCTTCCGTCGGCGCGTAGTCCGGTTTCAGCACGATATAAGCCTTGATGACGATCCCGCGGATCGGGTCCGGAGCGCCCACCACGGCGACTTCGTGCACCGCATTGTGCTGCATGATCACGTATTCCACCTCGGAAGGGCTGATCCGGTAGCCGGAACTCTTGATGATGTCATCGCTCCGCCCGGCAAACCACAGAAATCCGTCTTCATCCATGCGTGCCTTGTCGCCGCTGTAATAGAAGCCGCTTTCGAAAACATTTTCTTCTTCGCCCCCCACGTAGCCGCGGAACAAGCCGACGGGCCTGCCGTCCCCCAGTCTGATGGCGATGCGCCCTTCTTCACCGGAGGGCACCGGTTTGCCGTCTTCGTCGTGAAGTTCAATATGCCAGCCGGGCGTCGGGCGTCCCATGGAGCCGGGACGGTAAGGCATTTCGGGGGTCTGGCAGGTCATGCAGACGGTTTCCGTCTGTCCGTAGCCCTCGTAAATCAATTGGCCGGTGCCGTCCTGCCAGGCGTCGATCGTTTCCTTATGAATGCTTTCACCGGCGGTGAAGCACTTTTTCAATTGCGACAAATCGTGCTTTTTCAGGTCGCAGAGCACCAGCATCCGGTAAATCGTCGGCGCGGCGCAGAGCGAAGTGACCCCATATTTTTCCAGAATCGGCGGCAGTTCCTCCGGGACAAATTTATGCCGGAAATCGCAGACAAACAGACATGCCCCCGCGATCCATTGGCCGAAATAGCCGCCCCAGGCGATCTTGGCCCAGCCGGTATCGGTCCAGCAAAGATGCAGGTCGTTGCTGGTCAAACGCTGCCAATAGGCGGCCGTAACCAAATGCCCCATCGGATACGAATGGGAATGCTCCACCAGTTTGGGAAACTTGCTGGTGCCGGAGGTGAACCAGACCAGCGCCCGCTCGTCGGCGTGCGTGCGGACCGGCTCCGGGGTATTGACCTTATAGAGAGATTCGCGCGGCATGGCGGCGCATTCTTCCTCGTAGCTGACCCAGCCTGGTTTGGAGCCTTCGGCCAGCAGCATGTATTGGAACGAGGGGCAATCGTTGTAGATCTCTTCAAATTTGGCGGAATTGTCGACATCGGTGATGACCAGCTTGAATTTGCCGGTCTCCATGCGGTGTTTGATATCCTGCGCCGTCAAGAGAGGCGGCATGGAACACTGCACAACCCCCAGCTTGATCAGGGCAATGGAGAAAATCCACCACTCCGGAATCCGGGGAAGCATCAAAGCCACCGCGTCGTTACGTTTCAGCCCCATTTTCAACAGGATATTCGCCGCCCGGTTGGAAAGCTGACTGATGTCAAGAAAAGTCAGTTTGCGTTCGGCTCCGTACTGGTTGCACCAGATCATGGCAAGCTTGTTGCGATCCTGCGCGGCACGCTGGTCGATGATATCATAACCGAAATTAAAATACTCCGGAACCTCGATTCGGAAATCCGAATCGTTTCTACCTGTCTGAGCTGTCATAAATTCTTATCCTGACCATTAAATTTGGATAATATACGCGAATCGACCGGAAATGTCAAGCTTGAAAACATTTAAAAATGGAAAGAAGGAGCCGTATATCCAGCAGGCGCCAGCCGTATAACTGCGCCCGATGGATTCCGGGAAGATAAAGTTATTGTCTTCAATGGCAAATCAGTATACTGATTAGTGGTTACATCCTGAACTTGCAATGGGACATCCTGCCCAACTTCATTACTTTGCCAGACATATTTCCGCAATGCGGCGTCATTGTTCAAGCTGTCGAGTTCTTCTATGAGTTTGTAATCATCATAGACGAACTTCAACCATTCAAATAGCCACAAAAATATTCATTCCCCGCATCCAGGCACTCTCCAAAACGTATCCCGCAATCACCCATTTTCGATTCAATACACATAGCGATCGTCCTCGCCCGGTCACCGCGGCTTAGCTCATTTGATTTTTATCTCCAATTCGGGCATGGCATTTTTCAAAATCAGGGACGATTTACGTCCGAACCAGAGATAAAATCTTATACAATTTTGGTATGGGGATGGATATTAATTGCCGTGACAACAACTATTGGCATTTTCATCGCAATATTCGATCTTTCAAAATGATAAATCCCACTCTTTTACGATCCACAAATAGCTGGATCTATGGTGATTGTCATTCTCCGCCAAATAAATTCTCCCTTTGTCGTCAATGGCAATTTCATGGACTCGAGAGGGGCTTTCATTGGTGCTGGGGTCAATGATTTCTCCATAATGGAACAGTTCTTTGGAGCGGGGATTCCAGCGGAATAAGTGCGTGTGATGTTTCATGCCGCCTGCGGCGTAAATATTACCCGCCTGGTCGATTGTCAGCGCGGGAAGCCGCCCGGCACTCATCAAATGACAGATTTTTTCCACCTCGCCGGTTTCAATATCGATTCTAGCGAGCACACCAAAAACCGTACCTGCGTAGATGTATCGATCCCCATCATACAGCATGGAATCACAAAATCCATAATCTTCTTTGTGGCGGGTTTCATCCGCGCCGAATTCCGCCGCCTTTAAACCGGAGGGGTCTACAATTAATTGATTTTTATCCGCTTTTCCCGGCAAGCGGCGTCGAAACCATGTTATACTGTCCGTTTCCGGATCATACTTGAAGATTCGGATCGGCATAGTTCCTGTTTTTTCGTCCCAAGCCCTGGTTTCCGCGTAGGTTCCCCACAACGCGCCATATTTGTCCACCACACCGTTGTGGGGCTGGGCAAACAGCAAAGAATTGCTGAGGTAAGCGAGTATTTTTGATTTTCTTGTCTTGAGGTCGAATTGAATAACAAACTCGGCAGGATAAGTGAAGGCATACAGATAACCGCGCTGAAAATCTGCAGCAATCGACTGAATGTAGAGATGGGGGAACACAATTCCGAGTATTTCATACTGGCTCGTCACCGGATCAAATTTCACCAGTTTTCCACCTGGCGCGTCCTGCTGCTGGTCGATTTCGTGCAACAGCGAAGTACCAAAATAGAGACAGCCGTCATAGGGATTTTTCAAAATCGTCCGGTGTATTTTGACATCAAACGGGTCCGCCCAGGATTTTGCATCAAGGGAGGTAAATTGCCGGGTGTCCGGATCAAACGAATACAGAATGTCGCCGTCAATCGAGTTCAGTCCGCAATACAGTTTCCCGGTCGTATCGTCCCAGAGAAGCGAATCGAAGCTGATCCAGCCATCTCGCCACTGATCGTCTTTCACCAGATCGCGGTAATCCCATTTTCCGGCTATTTTTTCATCCCACCCGCTTAACCCGTAATTCCGGATGAAACAGGATTCGACTTTTATACGATCGGTCATTTTTCGTTCTCCGTGTTGATGATTTCCAAAATGGCATACGTTTGAAGGCGATGAACCGTGATCACGTTTTCATGGATGGAGAGTTCCGGCTCGCTATCCGGCGACCATACCCGGCAAATGCCGTCACATTTCGTCCTGAACGCAATACTGACATCCGTTGCGTCGGCTTCCGGATCCGCCTGGATAAGGTGAATGAATTTTGCTCCGCCCTTGATTTCGCCGGTTTCAATCACGACCGAATCCGAACACTGAAGTGTAAACATAAAACCATCGTTCAATTCCCGAAGGGAAGCGATGATTTCGTTCCAATTTCCCGGAATTTCAATATCTTCCGCAGTGAACGTGTTTTCGAGCAATCCAAGAGGGGCACTTCTTTTCAACATGATTTCCGGGAAAAAACATAAATGTCCCTTTCCACATTTGACGGTTTGCGAATATTTGTCCGTTTTCCCATTACGATCTTCCAGTACCGGAGGAAGCCATGCAAACCACGCCTCCGCATCAAGCGCTAAATTGTATTTGTCGTTCCACTCATCATACCATGCCAAGATGGGATGGAACGGTCTTCTTCTTCTGTATTCATCGAACAAGGCAACGTCATATGTGAAAAACAATCTTCCGCCCCGCTCGACCCAATCCTTGAGTATCATCAATTCGTTGTCTGACATGGATTCACAGGAAGGAAGAATCAATATTTTGACCGAATCGAGAATTTTCATTTCAACTTTATCAATCACCCGGAATGGAATCCGTTTATGGAAAAGGAGATGTTCGATTGCGGCCGCGTCTAAATGAGGCTTGCCGTTATTCCAGGCCAGACTTTCAAGATGACGCAGGACGGCGATTTCGGCCCAAGGGTTCGCCGAAGCAAGTTTGGAATAATGTTTTTGGCAGAATTCATTGTATCTCTTCTTACTGTCATAGTTCAATGTATAATGCGGCAGGCATCGCAGGCTGAAGCCCATACATGCCGTATTGGCGGAGTTTGCCGCAATCGAATATGCCAGGCTGGCCCGAACTTTTCTGTCATCTTTAAACCAATGGTAGTTGCAGACAGGTATCTGGTATTCCCGTGCCTGTTTCTGCGCGCCAACCCGAGAAATGATGCTTTTTCTGCTTTTATCATACCGAAAGAAAAATGAATCTTCCAGCCAGACCATATCCACCCAGGGGAAGAGCTGTTCCGCATATTGATTGAGTCCCCGGTAGAAATTCACAGACCTTCCCCATTTACAATTAATACTGATCGCAGTATCGGGATTCAACTGTTTTATGAAGCGTCTGAGATGCCGCGTAAAAGCGAGGTCCCTGTCCCAGTTGTATAAATGCCAGGCTTTCATGTCGGTGACATTCAGGACCGAGGGAAACAAAGTATCAGGGTCCGGAATCATGATGGTATCAAAATCGACCCACCCGAATAATTCATTTTTCGTTTTTTCATCCCGGAACGTATGCTTCAACCATTCCTGGAAACTTCTCTGGCAATTCGAGCACCGGCAACTTCTGGACGACATATGATTGATATTGTATCCATCAAAGTGGAGAAGGTCGGTTTTCAATTCTTCTATGGCAAAACGTATTGTTTCTTCAAGGCGTTTTACTGCGTTGGGGTGACTGTAACAAATCATTTTGCGGTATGACTGATCGCCGCCGTAGCAGCTGGTTTTGCCTCCTATGCCAATGCCCAGCCAGGAGTAGACGTCATTGTATTCTTTTACCATGATATCGGGAACAACAGAATCCACGCGAATGTAAACACCGACTTTAAGGTTCTTATGGTGCGCCCGAGTTATAACATCTTTCAGGAATCCCGTTTCGCTTTGCAGCGCTTTCAACCCGACCCCTTTTTCAAACGGCAGGATCAAATGATTGCAACCGAGCTCAACATATTGGTCAAGCGCCCGGTCTGAAAACTCCTCATTGCGGTAAAAATCTTCTTCATCCGTCCAGGCAAAACCTGACCTCTGCCGGAACGACAGCGGTTCCCAGCTGCCGACAAAAGTCGATGGACGCTGCTTGACCCAAGCGGCCTTTTCCGGTGCGGGGCCCTCCGGATACGCAAACTCCCAATATGGAAAAATTGCGTGTTGCTCCGCATTAGCGTAAGAATTACTTTTCATGATTGCTGTTTCCTTTTCTATTGTAAAGCTCCGTCAAAAGTTTTGACCTATTTCTGTGAATCGGGAGTGCAAAATGCACGTCGCCGTGGTATGAATGCTATATCTCATAATCCGAAGTCCGTGCGCATCTTACGCGCACGTTGAATTCAAATTGAAAGATTGGGTTCTTCATCTATAAAATTCCAATGGAATCAGGTATTTTACAAACGCAGTCCGGTACCGCTGATGCCAGGGACAAATGAACAATTTCTGTCCGGAATGCCGCCGGATTTCCCGTCAGCCGCGGGCGTCATGACCTGTGGTGTGGTCCGCTGGATGCCGTTGTCTCGGATGGGGCTATCGAAGTTATCCAGCAACAGCGTCCACGGATCATTTTTCAACTTTCCCGGATGGTGAAAACCGACCTCGTCCGTCCGCCGTGCCACCGATGAAATCCGCAGATCATCTATCACAAACATGCCATGAATTTTCTCACTTCCCAGTATCATGCGAAGTTGTGTGCCAATCGACGCCCGATGCCATTCGCTATGTTGCTTGACCGGCATTTCCACTCCGTCAATGATCCACCAGTCTTTTCCCGAATCCCAGCAATAGGCGATGTGGCGCGGCTCTCCTTTGCCCCATTTCTCGACCGGCAGATAATGGTTCAATCCGGTTTTCCCAACAGCATGCAAAGCCACGGGGCAACTCCTTCCCTTCCGGACCATCCACAGCAACTGAAAGGATGAATCGCTTTGTTTCACGGTGAATAACGGATGTCCCCAATAATTCTTTTTCAGCATATTTTCTCCCATTGGCTCAACCTGCGGAATGAGCCACATCTCAATAGTGCCCTGCGGCATATAAAGATTGCCCAGAACCGGATACGAGATGCTGCCGCCTGTAACGCCAAAAGAGAGCAGTAACAGGCAGGTTACGCTGAAATAATAACATAATTTTTTCATCACATACAATCCAATTTAGTTAAGTCAATCGAAAGATCGGGAACAGGCGCGGAATGAATCACCAGCAAGCGGGGACAATGCCCCAGGAAAGCCAGAGAAAAACGGCCGTCTTTTATTTCAAAAACTTCACCGGTAACCACATCGCGGGCATGAAGCACGCCCGGTAATTCCAGTTTTCCGGTATCCAGGGCGAAACTCGCTTCGGTCGCCTCTTTATTGAAGTTCATGGCGCAAAAAATGAGCTGTTTTTTGGCATTGAGGTGGAATGACGCTTTGACATTCTCCGCTCCGATCTTCAGCACATCCTGGTTTTCGTAATAGGGATGCCATTGATAACCGTCGGTCCAGTCAAACCACTGCCGGGGCTGCCAGGTTGTCCAAAGAAATGATCGGCGTGTGCCGCCCGCACCATAAAAACCGCTTTTGTCGTATCCGGTAAGACGGTTTTGGCGTTGGAAATAATGAAAATAGTCCATGATAACGGTTGCATCATGCAACATCGCGACGCCTTGACCCATGCTGTAGGTAACAAAATGCGGGGCAACATATTCCACCGGTACGCCATATGTTTGACTGTTTGCGATGGCTTGAACTGCTTCCAGATCAAAATACGCATCCGCCGCCGCACCTTCCCATACGAAATTCACATCGACAAAAGACATGATTGGCAGAATGGTCGGCCCATGGCTGTAAATAAGACCGTCTTTGTTCACCTCGCCGTGATATATTTTATACATCCGTTTGAAGGCCTCGCGCATCGCCCAGATATTATAAGAACCTGCGCGCTCACCGGTTTCTTCGTTTGTATAGCCGCAACCGTGGAAACGGTTGGTGCAGTAAAAACGCGCGGCCATGCCGTCGAGATAGATCCCTTCAATCCCCATGGTGTTGTACATCCACGCCGCACCATTCGCCATATACTCGATATATCCTCCACGCGGGCAGGCATGATAAGCGCCGTAGGTATAGCGTTCCGGTTGCATTTTCATGGCTTCCCCATACGCAGAATACCAGGGCATCCGGGGATTCATTGCATTCCAGCCGCTGTAAGCGGTTGTTTTCAGTCCGCGCGCATGGATCATCCGCATCGCCTCCATGTGGGTTTCCCGATGCCTGGGCTCCAGTACATACGGATCACTGAATATATCCGGCCCCAACGGCAACGGCATCCGGTTGATCCAATGGAACGTATTAACCCAGGTTGCGCCCAGGGCCTTCGCCTGATTCAACATAGTTTCCGCCCAGAGAACATCTTTTTTCTCGCCACGGTAGAAGCCCGCACCCAATCGGACACTGGTATAATACCGGTTGCGATTCGCCGGACGGTTCAGTTCTTTGATCGGACTGGCAATCAAACCCCAGCGATATGACAGACGAGCCGGAGTTTTGAAAGGACGGTCAATCACTTGCAGCCGCAATGCGGTACGATCATTGTTCCGGACAACTTCAATCGCTTTTTGGGTATCTTTGTTGCGCCAGAATTCATTTGTTTCGGCGCACCATTGCAAACCTGCCCGTGGATTTCCCAGCCAGATTGCCGGCAGAAATTCCGATTGAAAACCGGCTCCGATTTTTCCTGTCGCTTTAACATCGAATTTCGGCGCGGGCTGCTGCCATTTGGAGTAATAGAGATGATAAAGTTTCGCAACCTCCGAACGAATCGGCAATTCTACCTTGAATTCATCAATGGTAACACCATTCGTATCCATGTCCAGATCAATAGTCATAAATCCGTCAAATTCAACTCTGGTTCGTGCAGTGACGGGCAAAACGCCGGCGTTACCTTTCCATTCATAAATCACGTATTCGATATTTTTTTCAATGATCTCGTTTTTTCCATTCCACTCAACCGCATTACCACCAATAACCAGACGCAGTTGCGGTTTATCGGCCATGATTTCCTTCCCCAGGGATACAATGCTCGAAGGCAGGAATGAATCGTTGAATGTGTAAGTACGTCCCCAGACATCGACCGTATTTCCCTCAGCCGCCACCGGAGTCCAGGGTTCCGGCACAAAATTAGATGTCCCATACCGTTCCACTGCCCAGAATGGAGGTTCCGGGCGCAGAACATCTTTTTTGGCTTTGGCAATTTCCTTACCGGTTGAATCGTAACCACTCAATTCGCAATACCAAGCACCGGGTTTGATGTCTTTCGCCGATACAATCAAACCGTCATAGCCATTCCTGGCTGTATCGCGGTTTTTTGCCAACGTTTTTCCGTTTTGTATGATTCGCACCTCAAATTCCGCCAATTTGGCAGCCAACGCATCGTTGCGTACTTTTACCTGCGCGACAACCGTTTCATTCACCAGGTAATAAGGTACGATGTCAAGCTGCACCGGCAGGAAACGCTCTCCGGGGAGCAACCCTTCGCTAAGGATACGATTGTCGGACGTTTTAAAGCGATAGCCGATTACATATCCGCCGACTGGAACATCCGCAGTTGTCAGATTAAGACCGATACGACCATTAGCCGGAACGGTCCGGACAATGCGTTCTTCTTTGATCGGCGCATATAATTTGAATGCTCCGGCTAAAGCCTGTTCCGGGGTCAGAGTGGTCATGATATCCTGTGCGCCGGAATTGGACACCCCGGAATCAACTTGCTGGAAAAAATTGAACTGACCGGTTTCCGGGAGGCGCTTGAATATTGAATACTCAACTGTAACATCGACGGCTTTTTCCGTCATGTTGATACATTCGCCGATAATGCCGACGGATTCGGCATCGATATTGCCGCATTGCAGCAAACGCGCTGCCGGAACAGCCGCCCCGAAAATCAGTTTATTGAGCTTGCTTTCATCATTCCAAACCGTTCGGTATGAGAGATAAGAAACATTTGTAACCGGTGTTTTATCGTTGCGAATGACATCAAAGTACCATTCTGTTCCGGTTTCGGGAGAACCGGTCAATCCCAAATCTTTGAAATCGATACTCAATTCCCCTTCCCAGCCGTCAGTGGTTTTTTGCGCACTGTAACGCCACGGCCAGGAATCGGCGAAGGTCGAATCACCGTTGATGGTGTCTCCGAAAGCGCCGGCCGCATTCCCGGCGAAATTTATGGTTTTGCCGCCGATTTTCAGATAAATTTCCATGCAGTCATCCTGCCAGACCGCAGAAGTATTGCGATACTGGTCGCCGGGTTTATCTGCCGCGATCTTCATCGGACCGGCATCTGCTGCACGGAATATCCGCCAACCGATATAAAGAGCGTCTTTCGTATAACCCACGTATACATCGGTTGGATCGGTTGCGATTTCGCCGCCGCTCATGGTTACAAGCGACGGCAGCTTAACGGCATTGACCCATTCCCGCTGGTCGAGTTTTCCGTCGATTGCCGGAACAATCCGCAATAACGGAATCTCATGCCTGGCGATTCGCGGATACCGGTTCGATTCGGATGCGAATGCCGTCATCAAAGAACCCAGACCCAAAAACAATACCAGTTGCAGCACCAATGATTTTCGCGATTTCGTAAGCATGGGATATCATTTCCTTACCTTAAATATTAATATCATAACTTTATTCCTGAAATTTACGCGCGCCCCACACGTTGCGCAATCACGCTGAATGCGCGCAAATTTCATATCTCTATTTACTGCATTTCAATTCAGTATGTCTGTCCGCTGCCGCCTGTTCATCCATCCTCAAATGGGCTGAAAAATTGCACCCGGCGTTAATATGCGGCATAGAACTTGTTAACGGTGGTCACGCTGCCGACCGGTATTAACGAAATTGTCAGCCAGTTGACATGCCCGTCTCCAAAACCGACATTCGTTCCGCCTGTATGCCAGAATTTGAAGTCCGTATTCGTTATGATACTGCCCTTGCCGTCACCCAGCAAAAACGTCGTTGACGGTTGCTTCCAACGGGTCAATTTGTATTGATTTCTATATGCCGCACTGCAATTCGAGCCATAGCTGAACTTATTGGTCAGAGCTACCAGAGGAGGCCCATCCTCATCCGAGGGACAGACAGTGGGCGGCGTATTCCCCGTAATGTCCGGCCTGCCAAGATAACTTGCAAATATTTTCCTTACATCCGCGCTGCGGTAAGTATTGTAAGCGGCGGGGGTTCCACCATACCATAACGGTATACAGTCGTTATAATCGGCGGAATACAACAGAAAAGCCGAATGGAGTTGTTTTACCTGATTTACACAGGTGGTCGCTTGGGCTTTTTTCCTGGCTTTACTCAAAGCCGGCAGCAGCATTGCCGCAAGAATGGCTATAATGGCGATAACGACCAAAAGCTCTATAAGAGTAAATTCTTTCTTCATGTCCGGTCCTCCGAATTATATTTCGGTTGAATGGGAAAAAATCGTTTCATCATGTTTATTCCTCCAATATGTTGCGATTGAAATTGAGTATCATATTCTTTTCCAATGAACCCAATGTGTTAATCCGATACAATTCCTTCAATTTTTCCTGACGACATCCACAGCTTTCTCCTGGCCAAAGCACCGGCTCAATATCAATCCGGGCCGGTTCTGAATGCAATTCCTTCGCTTCAATGCGTTTGAGCAACAGATTGACGATCGCTTCTGCCTGCGGACGAATCGGTTGAATCACTGTGCTCACTGAAACCGGACAGAATTCGATGAAACTATGGCCATTACATCCCATCACCGCAATATCCTCCGGTACTCTGATCCCGTTTTCCAATAGTGCCTTGATTAATTTGCCGGCCACATAGTCATTGGAACAGAAAATCGCGGTGGTTTTCTTTTTCCGGACGAGGGTCAGAAGTTTGTCAAGATTTCCTTCAATATTGCGCAAAGCCACGGAATCATCCTGCCCAAGAACAATTTTACGCTCAATATGCGCGCGTTCCCATCCTTTAAGACGCTCATTTCCCGGAAGATTCATGACCCCCAGGTACATGACGCGGCTGTGTCCGTGTTCCAACAGATGACGGGTGGCAATATAGCCGGTGGTTTTATTATTGACCGCAACATCGTAACCATCGGTATTACTATGGGAACCAAGGACATAAGGGATATTCAACCCTTTTTGAAGTTCACTGCTGTTTTCCGAGTTCAACACAATGATGCCGTCAACGCCTCGCGATACCAGTTCGAGCAGAGAGTTCAGTGCGCAATAGTTATTAATATCGAAATGGCTGGCCAGGGTATTGTAGCCTTGTGAAGCTAGAAATGAACAGATTTCTGCCGCCAGATAGATATTCCAACTGGAGTCCATTGCCGTGACGATTCCGATGGCTTTGGTATTGCCGCCAACGAATTTACGCGCAACCGCGCTGGGAACGTAATTCAACTCTCGCGCAATCTTGAGAATCTTTTCTTTCTTGCTCGCGGAAACCCGGCTACTACCGTTGCCATTCAACGCTGCGGAAACGGCCTGAAAGGATACCCCTGCCAACATTGCAATATCTTTGATAGTTACTGACATACTCCAACCCTGAATTACACTTTGATTGAATATTCAATCATATTATATCTTGATATTTAATAAATGTCAATACCCTTTCGTATTTTTTTCCAAAAAATGATTGAATAACTCCGAAAAATTGCGGAAAAATTACAAATTGGCTTGACTGTTTTTGTTTTCTGCAAAGAGAAGGACGGCAACATTTTTCAATCCATTTTCCCGAGGTTATGTCACCAATAGATGTATGCTATATATGGCTCGTTGATCACGTTTCAACGAGAAGATAATCGAACTGAGTAGGGCGGACCGTGATCCGGACGATGATCCGCCTCCGGACGATGACGGAGCACCTTCCTCGAAAGAGGGTGATGCGGAGAATTCCGGAACGATTCCGATGGATGCGGCTTGTGCTCCGGCGGACATCAGATATCCGACCGATTTGAACTTGGTTAACGATGCCCGCGAACTTTCGGAAGCAATCATCGACAAGATTCGAGAACATCTCGCCGCTTCGCCCCCGTGCCCTCGAACCAAACCGCAAGTTTGCCGGAAACGGTATCTCGAAATCGTCAAACATCCGAAATGCGGCATGCCGAAACGTCGAAAGGCGCTACGTTTTCTGCTGAAAGCGGTGAAACGAAATCTCGTCTTCATTCACACGTTATTTCTTGATTCAAAAAGAATTCCACCGTCGT